>NZ_BPWK01000003.1:0-563199 GCF_040364205.1 Duganella rhizosphaerae | reverse complement strand
GGTGGAGAAGCCGGCCAGGATGATGTTCTTCAGGTCCAGCGCTTCGATCAGCTGCGCCAGGTCGTCGGCGTAGTGGTCCATGTCGTTGCCGTCCCAAGGCTGGCTCGAACGACCGTGGCCGCGGCGGTCGTGGGTGATGACGCGGAAGCCGTTGTTGGCCAGGTGGAAGGCTGCCGACTCCCAGCTGTCGGCGTTGAGCGGCCAGCCGTGGCTCAGGATCACCGGCTGGCCGGCGCGCGGGCCCCAGTCCTTGTAGTAGATTTCGACGCCGTCGCGGGTGGTGATGGTGCTGGCGGTTTTCTGCACCTTGGCGCCGGCGGCGGCCTGGCTGTTGCCGCTGACGGCGGCCAGCGGCAGGGCGGTGGCGACCGCGGCCGCGGCGGTGACGGCGCTGCCGACCAGGGCGGAACGGCGGGAGGAATCGAGTGCTTTGCTGGACATGATGGGCTTCCTTGGTGAGTGATGATGTGCCCCATGGTAGGCAGGAATGGCCGCGCTGGGAACGCCCATACGTGCAATCCCGGACTGCAACTTTGCACATACCGCGATCGGGTGGGCGGGCGCTCCGCCCAAAGGCGGAGGCGGCGTGGGCGGAGCTATCGAATCCTTGCCATGTTGCATTCCTTGCAAAACGCCATATACTTGGCGGGCTGATCCGCATATCGACGGATCTCACCTACGGGACACACGAGACGATGGCTTTTCTGACCAAGAAGAAGATTGTGCTGGCCATAGGCCTGCTGGTTATCGCTGGCGCCAGCGCCGCCTGGTATTCCAAAAGCAAGACCCCGGTGGTCGAGGCGCCGCGCTTCCGCGTGGCCGCCGCCGACACCGGCAACATCACGCAGACGGTGACGGCCACCGGCACCATCAACCCGGTGGCGCTGATCAACATCGGCTCGCAGGTGTCGGGCACGGTGAGCGAGCTGAAGGCGGACTTCAACGACCATGTGAAGAAAGGCCAGGTGCTGCTCAAGCTGGACCCGACCATCTTCAACGCCCAGATCCGCCAGGTCGAGGCGCAGCTGGCGTCGGCGCGGGCCAGCCTGCGGCTGGCGCAGGCCACCCACCAGCGCAACCAGACGCTGGTGACGCAGAGCTACATCTCGCCGCTGGCGCTGGACCAGTCCAAGCGCGAGGTCGACGTGGCGCAGGCCAACATTCAGCTGGCGCAGGCACAGCTGGCGCGCGCCCAGGCCGACCTGGACAACAGCGTGATCCGCTCGCCGATCGACGGCGTCATCATCAAGCGCACGGTGGACCTGGGCCAGACCGTGGCGGCCTCGTTCACCACGCCGACTTTGTTCCAGATCGCCCGCGACCTGACCAAGATGCAGATCGACACCAGCGTCTCGGAAGCCGACGTCGGCGCGCTGAAGGACGGCCAGGCGGCCCGTTTCGTGGTCGACGCCTATCCGGACAAGGAATTCGACGCCCGCATGCGCCAGTTCCGGCTGGCCGCCAACGTGGTGCAGAACGTGGTCACCTACAACGTGGTGCTGGACGTCGACAACCAGGACGAGCTGCTCAAGCCGGGCATGACGGCGCAGGTGCGCCTGCTGGTCGGCAACCGCCAGCAGGTGCTGCGCATTCCCACCGCGGCGCTGCGCTTCCGCCTGAGCGACGAGGAAGTCGAGAAGCAGGCCAAGAAGGACAAGGCGGCCGCCGCCAAGACGGCCTCCGCCGGCGCATCCGCCAGCGCCTCCGCCGCCGCCGTGGCCGAGGCGCCGCCGGAAGACGACGCCGCCTTCCGCAGCAAGAGCGAACTGGCGCGCTCGTTCAAGATCTACACCATGGACGACAAGAACAACCCGGTGGCCAGGGACATCAAGATCGGCCTGTCGAACTTCCGCTACACCGAGGTCGTCGGCGGCGAGCTGAAGAAGGGCGACAAGGTGATCACCCGCGCCATCAACGAGAAGCAGGGTGAGCTGTGACCGCGCCGCAACCGCTGATCGATATCCGCCAGGTCACCAAGAGCTACTTTTCCGGCAACGTCGAGACCCAGGTGCTGTTCGGCATCGACCTGGCGGTGCCGCGCGGCGACTTCCTGGCGGTGATGGGGCAGTCCGGCTCGGGCAAGTCGACCCTGATGAATATCTTCGGCTGCCTCGACCAGGCCACCGGCGGCAGCTACCACCTCAACGGCGTCGACACGCTGACCCTGTCGCGCGCCGAGCTGGCCACCATCCGCAACCGCACCATCGGCTTCGTGTTCCAGAGCTTTAACCTGATCAAGCGCATGAGCGTGGCGGAGAACGTGGCGCTGCCGCTGATCTACGCCGGCGTCTCGCGCGGCAAGGCGCACGCCAAGGCGCTGGTGGAGCTGGAGCGGGTCGGCCTGAAGGACTATGCGAAGCGCACGCCGAACCAGCTGTCCGGCGGCCAGCAGCAACGGGTGGCGATCGCCCGCGCGCTGGTGGGCGACCCGCCGCTGATCCTGGCCGACGAGCCGACCGGCAACCTCGACACCCAGACCAGCGAGGAGATCATGCGCTCGTTCCAGCAGCTCAACGAGGAACGCGGCATCACCATCCTGCTGGTCACGCACGAGCCCGACATCGCGGCCTACAGCAAGCGGCTGATGCGGCTCAAGGACGGCCATGTGCTGTACGACGGCCCGGCCGCCGAAGGCTTGCGGCTGATGTCGCAGAGCCACGAACCCATAACCGTGTAAATCATATGAATCCTTTACAGATAGTGGTAGAGGCGTTTCGCTCGATGATGGCGAACCGCCTGCGCACGCTGCTGACCATGCTGGGCATCATCATCGGCATCACCTCGGTGGTGCTGCTGCTGGCGGTGGGCGACAGCATGAAGCGCTTCATCGCCAAGGAGCTGGAACAGCTGGGCACGAACATGCTGTTCGTCTCGCCCGGCGGCGACCGCGCGCAGCAGCAGCGCATGCGCAGCGGCGCGGCGCCGGCGCTGACCATGGCCGACGCGGCGGCGCTGAACGCGCTGCCGTCGCTGGCCGGCGCGGCCGGCGTGCTGCAGGGCGGCTTCAACCTGGCGGTCGGCAACGAGAACGCCTCGAAGACGGTGCACGGCGTGACCCCGGCGATGTTCAAGATCCGCGGCTGGAAGATCGACAAGGGCAGCGCCTTCAGCGACGCCGACGTGCGCGCCGTCTCGCGCATGGTGGTGATCGGCAAGAAGATCGCCGACCAGTTCTTCTACAAGGTCGACCCGCTGGGCAAGTACATCCGCATCGAGAACGTTTCGTTCCAGGTGGTGGGGGTGCTGTACGGCGAGGGCAAGCAAGTCGACGGCGGCGACCTGGCCGACTACGTGCTGGTGCCGATCACGGCGTCGGCGGCCAACCTGGTGCGGCTGCCATTCCCCGGCAATGTGCATTACGTGGTGGCGCAGGGCAAGTCCGGCGGCAATCTGCAGGACGCCATCGCCGACATCAACGAAACCTTGCGCGACCGGCACCACATCAAGTTCGAGCAGCCGGACGATTTCCGCATCGACAACCTGGCCTCGTTCGCCGAGACCGCGCAAAAGATCAGCGCCGGCCTGGCCGCGCTGCTGGGCCTGATCGGCGCGATTTCGCTGATCGTCGGCGGCATCGGCATCATGAACATCATGCTGGTGTCGGTGACCGAGCGCACCCGCGAGATCGGCATCCGCATGGCGATCGGCGCCAAGCCGCGCGACGTGCTGCTGCAGTTCCTGACGGAGGCGGTGGTGATCTGCCTGGTGGGCGGCGTGTTCGGCATTATGCTGGCCACCGGGGCGGCGGCCGCGATCACCTCGACCGGCAAGTTCGACGTGTTCATCACCGTGCAGGCGGTGGTGGTGGCGTGCGGCTTCTCCAGTCTGGTGGGGGTGTTCTTCGGCTTCTATCCGGCGCGCCGGGCGTCGAAGCTGCTGCCGGTGGATTGCCTGCGCTACGAGTAGGCGCCGGGCTGCGGACGCGGTTTTTACAACAGCGTCCGCAGAAATTTCGCTGCAGCTATATTCAATGCGGGGCGGCCAAGACTATGATGATTTCAGCGTTACTTTCCGATTGAAAGGAGATCGTCATGAATTTGTCCTCCCATCGCAATATGTTGTTGGCCGCAATGGCAATATTGCTGGCCGCAGGGGCCCAGGCGGCCGACAAGAGTACCGAGGCCGACGCGCTGGCGTTGATCAAGAAGGCCCAGGCCTACATCAAGGACAACGGTCTCGACAAAGCGGCGGCGGAGTTCAACAATGCCGACAGTCCGTTCAACAGCAAGAGCGACATCAACAAGGCCGGCGACCTGTATCTGTTCTCGGTCGACGACAAGGGCTTCCAGCTGATCCATGGCAAGAACGCGCGCATTCGCGGCACCAACAAGATGGACATGCGCGACCAAGACGGCGTGTACCTGATCCGTGAGCTGGTCAAGCTGTGCTACGGCAAGGACGGCAAGGGCTGGGTCAACTACCGCTGGCCCAATCCGATCACCAAGGAAATGGAACCCAAGTCCGGCTATATCGAGCGGGTGCCCGGTGCGGAGCTCTGTCTTGGCACCGGCATCTATCGATAGGCACGGGCGTCGCCGGCTGCTGCGGGCGGCGCTGTTGCTGGCCTGGCCGGCGACTGCCGGGGCGGCGCCGCGCAAGGTGCGCACGCGCGACGAGGCCGTCGCGCTGGTGCGGCGTGCCGCCGCCTTCGTCCGTAGCGCCGGCCGCGAGCGCGCGCTGGCCGAATTCAGCCGCCCGGACGGCCAGTTCGTCGACGGCGAGCTGTACATCTTCGTCTACGGCGCCGACGGCAGCGGCGTGCTGCTGGCCCATCCGATGTTTCCCCTGCTGATAGGCAAAAACCTGCTCGACATGAGCGACGCCGACGGCGTGCCGATCACGCGCCGGGTGCTGGAGATCGGCGCCGGCAAGAGCGGCAGGGGCTGGGTCGACTACCATTGGCCGAACGGCGCGGCAGGCCGCCAGGTGGAGCTGAAGACCAGCTATGTCGAGCGGGTCGACGACCTGATCCTCGGCTGTGGCCTGCCCAAGCAGTGGGTCGACGCCGGCGGGCAGCGCTGACCATGCGACGGCTGCTGCACTGGCCGGGGCCGCGCGCCACGTTGACGGCGTTCGCGCTGGTGACGGCGGCGGTGATTGGCGGCCAGACCTGGCTGGGCATCGCCCAGGACCGGCGCAACACGCTGGCGGCCGAACGCGACAACGGTCTGCTGGCCGCGCGCCTGCTGGTCGAGCACGCGGGCCAGCAGATGGCGGCCGGCGCCGAGCGGCTGGCCCAGGTGGCCGACGCCTGCGCCACGCTGGGCGACGGCGGCGCGGCCGGCGACGCCCAGGTCAAGGCGCTGATCGAGGAGATCCTCAACAGCAGCCGCAGCGCCGGCGCGCTGCAATTCGTCAACCGCGACGGCAAGCGCTGGGCCAGCATCAGCGACTTCCCGGCGTTTGTGTTCAGCGCCGAGGAGCGCCCCTTCATCCCGCTGCTGCTGCTGCACCCCGACAACCGACGCGTGCTGATCGGCCGGCCGTTCCAGCGCTTCATCGACGGCCTGTGGGTGCTGCCGATGGCGCGCAACCTGTATGACCACGGCGGACGCCACCTGGGCTTGGCCAGCACCGAGATCGGGATCGACTATTTCCGCAACGCCTACGAGCGCGTCGCCAGTTCCAGCCGCGCGGTGGTGCAACTGGTGAGCACCTCGGGCTTCGTCGTCATGCGCTCGCCGTTCGATGCACGCGCGATAGACCGCGACGTTTCAGCCAGCGCCTTCATGCAGGGCTTGCAGCGCGGCGCCGCCGAGGGCGCGTTCGACGCCACCGACCTGCTGGACGACGGCAAGCCGCGGCTGGTGTCGTACAGCCGGGTGCGCGGCTTTCCGCTGGTGGTGGCGCTGGGCCGGGAGCAGGACGCGGTGCTGGCCGACTGGCGCCAGCGCAGCCGCGACCGGGTGGTGCTGAGCGCGGCGCTGATGGCGCTGGTGCTGGCGTTGACCTACTTCCTGCTGCTGCACATGACCAGGCTGCGCGAGCTGAACGTGGAGCTGGAGGCGCGCGTGCGGCAGCGCACGCTCAAATTGGAACAGGCGCTGGAAACGGTGCAGGCCATGCAGACGGAACTGGTCCGGGCCGAGAAAATGGCGGCGCTGGGCTCGCTGGTGGCGGGCATCGCCCACGAATTGAACACGCCGATCGGCAACTGCGTGACGGTGGCCAGCACGCTGCAGGGCCATGCGGCGCAGATCGGCGAAGAGCTCAGGCAGGAGCGGCCGCGCCGCTCGGTGCTGGAGCAGACCGGCGCGGCGCTGGCGCAGGGCAGCGAAATCCTGGTGCGCAACCTGCTGCGCGCGGCGACACTGGTGACCAGCTTCAAGCAGGTGGCGGTCGACCAGGCCGGCGATGCGCGGCGCCGCTTCGACCTGTCGCTGGTGGTCGAGGAAGTGGCGCAGATGCTGGAACCGATGTACCTCAAGCGCCATCGGCTGCACCTGCGGCTGGCGCCCGGCATGGCGATGGACAGTTATCCCGGCGCGCTGGGCCAGGTATTGACCAACTTCGTCAGCAACGCCGTCAACCACGGCTTCGAGGGCATGGAACACGGCAATATGACGCTGCGCACCGAGCCGGTGGGCGACGACCATGTGCTGCTGGAGTTCCGCGACGATGGGCGCGGCATCGCGCCCGAGCATCTGGCCAGGGTGTTCGATCCCTTCTTTACCACCAAGCTGGGGCAGGGCGGTTCGGGACTGGGTATGCACATTGTCTACAACCTGACCACCGGCATGCTGGGCGGCACGGTCTCACTGGAGAGTCCGCCTGGCGGCGGCGTGAGCCTGCGGTTGGTGCTGCCGCGCGCGGCGCCGGCGGCGCGCCCTGCGGCCGATCAGTAGTCGAACTTGCTGCTGCGGGCGGAGGTCTTGAAGAAGGAGGAGGCGGTTTCCCTTTCCTTCTGTTCCAGTTCGCGGCGCTCTTTGGCTTCCTGCTTTTGCTGGGCGATGCGCTCGTTGTGCTCGTCGATGCGCTGCTGCATGTCGCGCCCCTGCTTGCTGTTTTGTAGCAGGCTGAACTTTTGCAGCATGGCGGCGGCCCACAGCAGGAAGATCAGCAGCAGGGCCAGCAGATAGCCGGCCTGCCAGGCGCCGTAGTTCTGGCTGATGATGGGGAACAGCGGACTGGCGTCCTCCAGCCAGCCCTGGCCCAGCACGCCGCATATCGCCGCCAGCGCGCCCAGCGCCGAGGTCTTGACGATCAGCCAACGGCTGGCCTTGACACGCTGGTGCCAGAAATGTCGCAAGTCTTCGTGTGGGTCGGTGGCGGTGGTCATGACGATCGGTATGTGTGGCGGTAGGGCGGCAAGCATTATGTCATATTTTCCACTGAGAAACTAATTCCGGCTTTGCGCCGGCGCAAACAAAACGGCCCGGTCCCCTGTGCGGGGCCGGGCCGTGGTGCTGCGTGGGCGTGGCTTAGTTCTTCTTGGCGATCTCGTTGCCGACGTAGGCGCCGCCGACCACGCCGGCGATGGTGGCCGCGGTCTTGCCCTTGCCGCCGCCGACCTGGTTGCCGATCAAGCCGCCGACCACCGCGCCGATGCCCATGCCGAGCGGGCTGTTCTGTGCCACCGGAGCCGGAGCCGGGGCGGGCGCCTGGGCCACCGGCGCCTGGACGCTGTCGCCGTTGCTGTCGACGCGGCGCACCTGCGGGGTCACATGGTGCACCACGGTGCGGTGTTCCACCACGGGCCGGCGCGCTTCCTGCGCGACCAGTGGTGCGCTGGTTTGCGGGGCCGCGTTGGCGACCAGCGGGGCGGTGTCAGGGGTGGCGTGCGAGCTGGGCAGCAGGCCGGCGATCGACGCGGCGCCGACCAGGCTGACCAGCGTCAGCGACACGGCCGCTACGGCGATCATTGGGTGGATGCGGGTGGTTGGGGTGGTCGTCATTTTTGTTCTCCTGAAATGCGCCACGGTGGCGCTTGTCCATATAACGGGCCGGAGAGCAAAGCGGGTGACGCAGAAAGTGTTTCCAGAGTAAGCAGATGTTACGGCGCGCCATGGGCGGCGTTGCGGCGTTCCAGCCATTCGCGGCCGCCGCTGGCGAGTGCCTTGGCGATGACGGCGGGCGGCAGGCTGTAGACGGTGGCCCAGCTGGCGCGGCCGTCGCCGGTATTGGACGGGAAGCTGCTGGTCTCGACCGGCCAGTTGTATTTGCGCTTGAGCGTCTTGACGATGGCGGCCAGCGAGGTGCGGCCTTGCAGCGGCGGCGCGCCGGTCTGGTCGGCGTCGGAAATCAGGATGGCCAGCACGGCGCCGCGCGCGGTCAGCGGGCCGGGGAATTTGGGAAGTTTGGCGGGAGGCATGCCGCCATTCTAGCGGATCGGGCCGGCGAGGCGGAGGCGGCGATTGCCGCCCGTCTCGCCGGCGTACCGCAGCTTGCCGCTTAAGCCGCCTTGGCCTTGCGCTTGCGTGCCAGGCCGACCAGGCCCAGGCCGGCGCCCAGCATCAGGTAGGTGCTCGGTTCCGGTACGGCGGTGACCGACACGGTGTCGATGCCGATGTAGTCGGAGTTGTCGCCGAGCGGGCCGCCGTTGGTCACCGAGTAGTGGAAGGCGAAAGCGCCGCTGGTGGCGCCGGACAGGCCGCTCAGGGTCACGCTGTACTTGGTCCATTCCTCCGGATAGCCGCCGACGTCCAGGTCGGGATTGACGGACAGCAGCAGCGAGCTGAAGGTGCCGACGCTGGACGCCGAGTGGCCGACGTTGGCGCCGCCGACGTTGCTGAAGCGCACTTCCAGGCGGTCTGGGTAGGCCGAGTCGGTGACGCCGCGGGTATAGAACGACAGCGTATCGCCGTTGTGGTAGGTCGAGGTTGGCAGGATCAGCCAATCGCTGATGGTGGACACGCCGCCGCCGCTGTTGAAATTGCTTGCGAGGTAGGAGTTGGCCGCGCCTTGCTGCGAAGTGAATACGGATGGATTGCCCTGGAACCAGTTGTTTACGCCCAGCGGAACACTATTGTTGACGACCGTCCAGCCGGTTGGTACGCCGCTGTCGAAACCTTCGGTGAGCGCATCGGCCGATGCGGCGCCTACGCTCAAGGTCATGGCCAGGAACAGGGTGGAAATCACAGCAGGTTTAAACGAAACAGCCATTTCTACACCTCCATCAAACTATCTAGGGGAATACCGGCGAGGCCCCCGCCTCGCCGGGCCATGCAATCCTGTACAGATGAGGTCGCATGACCAAACGATAACATATGCACAATTAAATTATGGAAATTAAAACAAGTTTGCATATGATTTATATGAATTACTACAACAAGTACGGCGGGGGCGGCTTCCCTTAGGCGGCCTTGGCTTGGCGCTTGCGTGCCAGGCCGAGCAGGCCCAGGCCGGCGCCCAGCATCAGGTAGGTGGTCGGTTCCGGCACGGCGGTGATCGACACGGTGTCGATGCCGATGAAGTTGGAGCTGTTGCCGTTCGGGCCGCCGTCATCCAGCGAATAATGGAAGGCGAAGGCGCCGTTGGTGGCGCCGGACAAGCCGTTCAGCGTCACGCTGTACTTGGTCCACGCTTCCGGATAAACGCCGGCGTCCTGGCCGGGATTGACCGACAGCAGCAGCGAGCTGAACGAGCCGACGCTGTCGGCCGCGCCGCCGACGTTGACGCCGCCGACATTGCTGAAACGCACTTCCAGGCGGTCCGGGAAGATCGATTTTTCGACGGTGCGGGTGTAGAACGACAGGGTGTCGCCGTTGTGGTAGGTCGAGGTCGGCAGTATCAGCCAATTGCTGATGGCCGACACGTCCTTGCCGCTGGTCCAGGCGGCGCCGATGTAGGAAGTGGGCGCGCCCTGCTGGGCACCGAACACGGCTGGGTTACCCTGGAACCAGTTGAGGTCGCCCTGTGGATTGCTGTTGTTGACGACCGTCCAGCCACTCGGCACGCCGCCGTCGAAATTCTCGCTGAGCGCGTTGGCCGACGCGGCGCCCGCGCTCAAGGCCATGGCCAGCAACAGGGTGGACATCACAGCAGGTTTAAACGATACAGCCATTTCTACACCTCCATCAAACTATCGAAAGAATACCGGCGGGCCCCCCGCCGCACCGGGCCACGCAATCCGCAGCAGGCGGGATTGCGTGAAATGACGATAGCATATGCATAATGGAAATATGGAAGATGGAATAATCTTGCATATGGTTTATGCCGTTTTAGCGGGAAACTACATCGAAGCGGTCCAGTGGCTGTTGTTTCGCAAGCTCATCGGCGCGATCAGGGGCGACGTATCGGGCGTCGGGAGCACCAAGGCCGTTAGGCATGGCGAATAGGGTAAGAATGATCGCCTATAAGCGATCAATTTTTGAAGGGTTGATCGATTATAGGCGATCAGTGTCAATTTGCGCGACCTGCTTGAAGACATCAAATGCTGGCGCGAATTCAGCACTGATCCAATTGGCGAGCAAGCAGTATGCCTGCATCAGCGTTTAGTTCTGACTCATCCATTTCCACATGGGAACCATCGTCAAGTCGACCGCCGAGATTACGGGCCATTGTTTGCGTTTGTACGTACTTAGTACTGCAGCGGTACGGGACGAAATCGGCTGAGACAGCGCCAGACAACAAAAAACCCGCCAAGCTTGGAAGCATGCGGGTTTTGATGTTTGGTGCGACGATTTGATACGAGTTCATGGTGCGGGAGCCGGAATCACACGGCAAAGTAGGCCTTGTGGTTGCTGGCTGTCTGAAAGTACAGTCTCAAAACTACCGTCAAAAATCCCGTTTTGCGCCAAATCGCACTCGGTTTGGTTCCTCTGATGCAAGAACCTTGTGCTATTAGCTTAGTCCTTGGAGCCTTTTTGCGCAAGGATGCGCGCTACGCTCGCCGAGGTGATCCGGCTTGACCGGGCACTAAGTTTTACAAGGTCCAGCTGGCCGCTCGCGACCATTCGGTACACCGTCGCGTGAGAAATTTCCAGCAGTTCCATCACGCTGGTGATCTTGTAGAGCATCGGTGTGCGGTCCGCCCTTTGTTTAGCTGAGACCGGCTTCTGAGGGGGCTTCAGATGTGCTTCGGACTCGAGGGCACGGAGCGTGCTGAAATCCTGATCGGCTTGAGGAGACTGTCGTAGCGTTCTCATGTGGTCCTCCAGTGGTGGTTATCGCTGAACGATACGATGCACCGTTGTCTGTGCAAGCGCCAACCGAAATCAGGCCGTTTATCGCGGGTCTTTTTTCATCAGCGTTCGACAAATCAATCGGCGAAAATTTTATGTCGGTGGTGCCGGCGCGATGCCAGGTGGAGGACAATATGCTTTTCGACGCGAGGGATCGCCCTTCGCGCAACCTGGCATCGCGCCAGGCGTAGCGCTCGTCACGCGCCCTTAGTCTCCACATTCGTTTCTAGATTGGCTTCGCCTTTGAGCGAACCCGCGATCAGCCTGGATAGGTTGCATCCATATTGCGCATCCTTCCCCCGAGGACGATGCGCGTCACATCGTGCGCATTCACGCACCGTCCCCACCTCACGCGGCGATCTGCCGCCGCGTGCATGTCCTATGCGCCGCCATAGTCTGCGGCGCAAACCGCGCGTCGTTACTGGCGGCCTGCTGCCAGTGACGACGCGCTAGCAACCAAGCGCTATATGGGCTGCGCCGCTGTTTTCTCAGTGACGGCGGCCAGTGACAGCGGATCTACCGCTATCAGCGCAGCAGAACGCTGCTTGCCAATCTTGCCCCTCGTGGGCCGACAACGTGTGCGAGGCGCACCCCATGGACCCTGGGTAACTGGTCCCACCGCGATCAGGCTTCTACAAGGAGCGGATCGCGGCGCCATACGCGCATGCGGCGCGGGCAAGCAGTGAACATACCGCCTACACGGGAGTGGTGTCCCGGGGCCTTTACAAACCGTCCTTGCTGCGGCAAGCACGGTGGCCAGAAACACTCATCTGACTCGATGACACCAACGATAAAGAACCGTATGAGCGCTATGTCAGCAAATACTGGTTACTTACTTTTAACCAATACACCGACGATACGCGCGTCGAATTCTAACTTTACCTGCGGATCTACTCCCATTTTTTTATCCACAAACCGGAATTCAAATGGATCGTCGACCTTATATGGAGAAACCGCACCGGGTAGACCCTTGAAGACCATACCTACCCCGACGCTGAAGGTAGACGAATTGGGGCAGATCGGCGCGATTTTCTTTACGCTTATGCAAATATTGCATTCCTCTCCGACTATCTCCAGCCGGGCGGGAAATAATATTGCTCTATATTGGGTGTCCTTGACCAGGTAATCCGAAGCGAAATTTTCTTTGGTTACAAAAGTTCCAAAATCCACAGGCCCTTTCACCAGCTTGCTATCCTTGTCGATCAAATAAATGGTCGGTTCGCTTACCTTGTTTTTGACAGGACAGGTCGTACTTTTCGCATCAGCCTCTGCATACGCATTGCTCCAGGCTGCAATTAGAAACGGCAGCGCAGAAATTCCATGAAATTTCAGTTTCATTTAATTGTAAATCAACACATTAAAAATAACATTGTGGCGGTCTAATAGGTTCTAATAGGTCTATTATCGTATGGATACAGCTTGCTTGGCGCGCGCCTCATGTCTCGATGGATCATCGAATTTCGGCCATTTTGATCAATTCCATGCAGGCGACAACAGACATCCCTAAAACTTACTTGGCGGCATCATAAATTTCGCCGCGAACACGTCTATCAAAATTGTACTTCAAATCAATCGGATATAACGATTGTGGATCTTCAACGTTTAGAAATCCCGAAGTCACATCTACTTTCCATGGAAGCCAAGTTTTATCATTAACGTTACTAGGTTTATCCAGCGACGAGAAGCCAATTTGATAAGTAGACGACATCGGGCATATCGACTTAATTTTTTTAAGCTCCAAACATCCGTTAGGGCACGACTCGATTTTGATTCGAGCCGGTGTAACAATTAACTTATAGCTAGTCCATATCGTATAAAAATCCTGATGGCTGTACTTGTATGGATAGCGCCCAAAATCGATAGGACCTTTGCTAATAACACCATGCTCATCCAATAGGAAGGCACTCGGGCCTTTCTCATTTTTGATGGTTTTGCATACCGCATCAGATATCTCAGGATGGGTTTCCGCGACGGCGCTGCCAGCGCCAGATAGCGCGATCAACAAGAAGAAAACTCGCTCACAACGGCCAGTCAAATTAATGGCTAATTTGTTCATTTAAAAAACTTTCATATCGAGCAATTAAATCATTCATAGTGTAGGTGTAATAGCTGCCCCCACGCTTTTCTTTACGAGTTTGGCTTCCACCTGGCAAGCTAGACCAAGTCAGGGTAAGACATGATACCGCTTTGGCTATTTCACCTTTGCGAATCAGCGCTAAGGCGTTCCCTTGGGGACTATTTTCCAACAATGCCACAGCAATCCGATCCTGTTGCAATGGGGAAAATCCTGTTCCTATTCCCCAACGCGAAGCCGTGAAGCCTTTGTATGTCTTGAAAATAATCTGATAGGCACCAGCTGGCGTTCCCTGTTTATTCGCCTCAAATTCAAAGGGGTGCGTGGCAACATCCGTAAACCGCCGTACGCCGTTGATCGGCGTGGCAGTCATGAAATATCTCTTCGCATCGTCTGCCTCCTCGTGGCATTCAAACTCGCGAATCACCTTAAGAAACGCTCTCAGCCGCAAATCCGGCAACGCATCGGCAACTTTACGGAAAATTCCAGTCGTTACGAAGCGAGAGGCATCTGGAAGCCTCGACTGTTTTGCATCACTGATGTAGGCATCATACGTACGAACATCAATATGCCCGTAATTGGCATCGTTGGGAGGCCGGGGCTCCGGGCCTAATTTAGGTTTCTTTGGTTCAACCCCTCCGTCATATTTTTTCTTGTTCCTTTTTGCTTCCGCGCGGTCTTGTGCATGTCGGGTAACCTCAGCCTCCCACTTGCTCATATCTTGTGCAAACGCAGCTTTTTGCAAATCATAAGCAGCTTTATCTGCAGTGTATTTTTTTTGAGCCGTCTCAACAGCTTTGCGATTCTTTTCTTCCACCTCATCTGGGTAGCGGTAGACCACGATATCACCAGGAAGAGCCCATCTAGCGTCCGGTACCGTACTCGTAACATCCTTGAATCCCTGGGCCAGCAACCATTTTCCCGCGCCCTTGGCAGGAATATCATCGCCGTACCCAGTGACCAATCCCGACCGCCACAGCCCAATCTTCACAGCTGGATAGCAACGTCCGTTGAATATAGTAACCTCCTTGCCCAATCGAGGAGTAAAGGTTTTATTAAGGATTGCGACCTTGATTCCAGCAGAGGTATATTTGTCAGTTTCAAACATCTGCTTCCATTGCCAGGTAGTTTGCTCTTCCATGATATCCACCAACTTCTTGATTTCATCAGGAGGTGCCTGCGTTGCATTACGGACGTTGGGCGGAGCGCTTAACGCCGCTTTAGGGGACTGCGGCGCCGCTGTGGATGGCGTCGGCCTGCCCGGCGGGCTGGGCGCAGCAGCCGGGCCGACGGCAGGCTTTGTGCAGCCGGTGGCGCCGGACTTGAAATCATCCCAGCTCCATAAGCCAAACGTTGGAATTTGATGGCGTTTCGCCCAGTCTGCCGTTCTTTCCTTCAGCGAAGCATGCGGATGGCCGGCTTCATTCCGGCAGGATGTCGGTTCCTTACTGGCAGGCTTGCCGCCGCCAGCAATTTGGCCAGCAGGCGGCGCAACAGGCGCAATGACCGGGGGAGCGGGCGGCGCCTTCACTTCTGGCGGCGCCACCGGCGTCGCTGCGGCCGGTGCTACGGGGGCAGACGCGGAGGGCATCTCGGTAGCAGGCCCCGGCTCACCTTCGTGTAGATCGGTTTGCAAGGCGACTTTGATATGGGGACTAACCGCGCACATATTCATGTCCGCGCACTCCGTGTAGCCCTTGTATTTCGAGACAAATTCTCCGCTTGCCTTGCGCACCAATATTTCGATCGGCTGATACGGCTCCAGACCCGATATCTGAGTGGCGTTGCCCTTGCTGCAGGTCGTGCCGTTGTAGGCCTCTTTGCCGACAATTATTCGATATTTCAGTCCCGATATAGGCTCTCCGGCGAAGTCCAGAATCGCCAAGTTCAAACTGACCGTGCCATCTTCGTCGGCATTCGGCTTTTCCTCCTCGGGAGAGGGGGATGAATCAACGCTTGCTGCCGTCTTCGGAGTGCTGCCTTCGGCGAGTTCAGGTTCTTTATCCGGGATATTGCCGGGCGCGGCTTCGCTCGCCTCGGGCGGGCGCGATTGCACGGGCGTATCGCTACCAATCGGACGAACATTAGTTGCAGCGTCTTCAGGGGCTGCCACAGGCAGGGGCCGCTGATCGACAGGCTCTATTAAAACGGGGTTTTCTTCACTCATACAGGTTCTCCAGTTGGAGGCGTGCTATCTCCAAATTGAGCTGGGCGAGGGGCGGCATGCTTGACATCCACAAATACGCGCCAATCGCCGTCTCCTATAAATAAATCGATCATTTCCTGCTCTTTCGTGAAAATACGTTGCGTGTCTCCGGCGTGACTGGTGACTCCGCTGGCGATTCTTGAACCGCTCTCGTCTCTGACGGAATAAGGCACCTGAGCGAGCGCCTCAGTCGTCAGTGTATCGACGCCAATAAAATTGGCGATATTCACCTGCTGGCTATGCACACCGGGCCAGTCTTGCGGAACTGGTAAACGTGGCAACTGCGGACGCACGCCCGAGGGGCCCGTCAACTCCTTCATCGACGCCTTGAACGTCATCGTCCCCGGCCCGTGGATCATGATGTTGCCGCCCTCCAGCTTGAGGAACGCCCCCTGCGCCGTCAGCATCACATGCTCCTTGGCCGCCACGGTCACGCTCTTGCTCACGCTGGCCACGGTGATCAGCTTGTCCACCGTAACCTTGGTAACGTCCGACTGGCTCTGCACGCTGACCTTGCCGCTGGCCGCATGCAATTTAATGCCGGTTTCCTGGTTCGGCTTGTCCGCGCTGCTGGCTTTGCCATAGGTGAACAGGCTGATGCCGTCCTTCACCAGATGCATGCTGTTGCCCTGCGCCGCGAAGTTCACATCCTGCCCGGCGCTGATACTCGACGTCCCGCCCGCGCGCACGATCGCGCTGGCCGGCGTGGTGGCCGCGATGCCGGCGGGGCTGGACAATTGCAGATGCGGCTCGCTGTACGCCGTCACCTGCCCGGCACCACCCGCATCGCCGCCACCGCCCACCTGCGCGCCGGCCACGACCTTGGCCGCATCGGCCATGGCCGCGATCGCCGGCAACTTCTCCGCTGCGGGTTCATCGGCGCCCTTGCTGTCCTTCATCTTGACGTTATGCTTCTGTGCCGTTTCGGCCACGCTCTGCTGCAACTGCCGGGCTGCATCGATCTGCGCCCGCGCCTCGCGGCTGTCCAACTGCTGACCGCTGCCGCCGTTGCGGGCGTCGGTCGACAGCAGCATGCCCTGGCCGGCGCGCAGCGCGGCGCTGTGTTCCGTCTTCAGCTCGGCGCCGAAGCCTGCCGTCTGCAGGCGCTGGTTATCGGTCTGATGACGCAGGTGGCCTAGATTCAATTCATCGGTGCCCAGATACGCCGCCGCATGCCGCTGCAACGCCACGCGCGGCTCGCCCGGCGTATCGTCGAACACCATCTGGCTGTAGGCGCCGCTGCCGCCCTGGCTGCTGGCCATGGCCTGCGACTTGATGCCCGACAGCACCGCCGGATGCGCATGCGCGCCGCCGTCGCCGGGGAACCAGGCCGGCGCATTGCCGGTCGCCGCGCCGGCGCCCTGGCTGACCTGATTGTGCTGGGCGTCGTCCTGGCCCCTGCCGTTGTAGACACTGCCGATCACCACCGGCCGGTCGATATTGCCGTCGATGAAATCGATCAGCACTTCGCTGCCGATGCGCGGCACCGCCACCGCCCCCCAGTTGGCGCCGGCCACCGCCGCCAGCGAGGTGGCGATGCGCACCCATGTGCCGGCCTGGTCGTCGCCGGGCGCGCCGGTGTGGCCGTCCGGCGCCGGATGGTTCAGGCGACTGTGGCTCTGGCCGCCGCGCTGCCAGTGGAACTGCACCTTGATGCGATGGTCGCGGTCGGTGTGGATGACCGCGCCGGCCGGTCCCACCACCACGGCGGTTTGCTGGCCGCGCACGGTGGGCTTGGGGTGCAGTACGCGGCCATGGCCGTCGACATCGCTGCTGCGGTAAGGCACGCTGCTGCGGATGGCGTCGACGCGGTTGCGGTACAGCGGACGCTCGCCCTTGTCCTGGCCCACCGCGTGCAGGCTGCCGGACTGCTCCTTGGCGATGGTCTGCGCCAGCGCGCTCAGCCCCAGCAGGCCGCTGACCTGGTGCTTGATGTCCGTGCTCAGGTTGTTGTGCACCAGATGCAGCACGCGCAGGGCGACAAAGGTGCGCTCGCTGTCGCCGGCCGCCAGGTCGAGCTGGGCCTGGCCGGTTAGCGTGAAGGTCGTGCCGGGCGCCAGCGTGCGCACCGTGCCCGCGCCAACATGGGTTTCGCGCGTCACCTCCAGCGCCTGCAACTGCTGGTCGGCGATGCGCTGGCCGTGCTCGCGCGACTGGTAGGCGTAGGCGCCCGGCGTGTCGCGGCTGCTGTGCGACTGCCCGCCGATCACCGCGCCGGCCGCGCCGACCGGACGCGTGTTGTTGCTGCGGTAATCCCAGCTGGACACTTCCAGCGTGTCCGGCGTCCAGCGGGCCTCGATACGCCAGCGGTCCATGCTGTCTTCGCGCATCACGGCACCGGGCTGGCTGAAGCGCACCACCGGCTGCGCATTCGGCCGGAAGCTGCCGTTATGGTCGGCGATCACCATGACGTGGCTGCCGAAGCTCTCGCTGTCCGGCGCTCCGCTGTGTTCAAAGTAATAGAACAGGCCCTCTTCACGCATCAGCCGTTCGGCGAAATCGAGGTTGGATTCCTGATACTGACAGGTCAGCGAGCGCACCGGATAGATGCCCGGGTCCTGCACGTCGAAACGCCATTCCGGCACCAGCTTGCCCACGCTCTCCCAGCTTTGAAATAGCGCCGACAGGATGTCGAGGACGTTCTTGTCCTGGAACACGCGGCTGTCGCGGCCATGGCGCAGGAAGCTGTACCACGGGCCGATGGTGAGCGCATAGCGCGCCAAGCCGCCGTCGGCGCCCAGCAGGGCGACGTCGGTGATATGGCCATGGAAATAGCGCGGCCCGCCGACCAGCGCGGTATCGAGTTCAAGCAACGCCGGCTGGCCCAGCAGCGACTTCAGCGGAATATCGGCACTACTCGACAGAACTGTCACATGCAGTGCGTAGCACTGGCTGACGCCTTCTTCGCCGCGCAGGCATTCGACCACCAGCGCGTCCGCCCCCAGCGGTGTGCTCAGGCGTAGCAGACGGGTTTCTTGAGTAAAACTAGTGAGGATATCTAACATGGGGCGGGGTTGTTGATTTGCTATGATTTGACCCCGCATTACACCTCAGAAGTTCATTTCGAGCAAGAGTGATTCAATTGAATCGTATGCCGCCGAGGCGTCATGACTTTAAAGCATTGTGGGAAGTTCGGTCCCGGAAAACCGTTATCTCTGCTTTTCCAGAGTCGCATCCCGAAGATCATCCAAGTAATTAGCCCAGCGCTGCATCATTTGTTTTCTGGCAGGCAGGTGAGCAGTGCGGTTATAGGCTCGCCCGTTGGGGTCAATGACCGCGTGCGCCAGTTGGTGTTCGATGAGATCGACGCGCTCACCAAGCACTTCATCGAGAATGGTTCGTGCCATCGCCCGGAAGCCGTGGCCTGTCATGACTTCTTTTGTGTACCCCATACTGCGCAATGCGGCATTGACGGTGTTTTCGCTCATGCAGCGATCGTCGGTGCGGATGCTGGGGAAAACGAACGTCCCATGGCCGGTCATGGGTTCGAGCTCTTGGAGTATTGTTTGCGCCTGTGTGGACAGGGGGACGATATGGTCCACTTTCATCTTCATCTTCGAGCCTGGGATGCGCCATAGGGCCGTATCAAAATCAAATTCGGTCCATTCGGCCGCCCGCAGTTCTCCTGGACGCACAAACAGCAGCGCGGCTAACTTGAGGGCCGCTGCGGCGTAGGGATGGCCGTTGTAGCCATATATCGAGCGCATGAGGCCCGCTACTTCCTTGGGCTCTGTGATGGCCGCATAGTTGCCCTTCCTGGGCGTGGCGAGGGCTCCTTTAAGGTCTGCGGTGACATCGCGCTCTATGAAGCCGCTGGCGACGGCGAACCGAAATACCTGACCGCAGACTTGTCGCACGCGATGTGCGGACTCGACTGCGCCGCGCGCTTCCATACGTTGAACGGTCAGAAGTACGTCACGCGGCTTGATTGCAGAGATGGGGAGTCGCCCGATGTAGGGAAATGCGTTGCCTTCCAACCAGCCGGTGATTTTTTCCTGGGTGCTGTCTGCGCGGCTGGCCTTGGTCTTTTTCAGCCAGGTGCGGGCGACGGACTCAAACGTTTGATTGGCGATTTCGGAGCGCTGCAGCTTTTCGAGGCGTTTGACGGCGCCCGGGTCGATGCCCTCTGCGAGTTGAACCTTGGCGTCGGCGCGTTTCTGCCGGGCCTTGGCCAGGGTGGTGTGGGGATAGACGCCGAGGGCCAGCGTCTTGCGTCGGTCGAGAAACCGATAATCCATGCGCCAGTATTTACCGGCTGAATTGACGAGGAGATACATGCCTTCCCCGTCCGTGTACTTGTCCGTGGTCCCTTTGGTGAGCTTCAGGGCCTTTATGAAAGTGTCCGTGAGCGCCATCGCCGCCTCCCGTCGTGTGACGGTATTTCTCGGTACTCTAGCAAAAGTACCGGGCGACATACCGTCAAATTTAAGAATGTATGCGATTTGTCAAGCGACAGGCTGAGCCAATAAAAAACCCGCCGTCATAGGGAGATGGGCGGGTTCTGAGATACTGCGAGTTGCTTTGAGTGTAACTGTTGGTGCCGGGAGCCGGAATCGAACCGGCACGCCTTGCGGCGCGGGATTTTGAGTCCCGTGCGTCTACCTATTCCGCCATCCCGGCAACGCGACCCGCATTATCACTGATTTGCCTGCGGGCCGCAAGCCATGGCGCGGAATTTTTATATTTGTGCAAGGTTGGCGGCGGCCGGTTGCCGGTCGCGCTGCTGCTCCAGCAGCGCGAAGATGGCGTCCTTGGACAGCACGTACTGGTCCATCAGCACCTCCTTCAGCTCGCTGATCGCGCCGCGATAGTCGGCGATCGCCTGCAGCGTGTAGGTGTACAGCTCGTCGGCCTTGGCCTGCACCTGGTCGAGCTCGCGCTCCCGGTGCTTAAACTGGCTGTAGTCCAGCTTGGAGCGCGAATACATCGACAGCTGGTTGACCATCATGTCCAGCATGGACGTGGCTTTCTGGATGTCGTTCTGGCTGCCGACCGAAATGCCGCGCGCGCCGTAGAACAGTTCCTCGGCGGCGACGCCGCCGTACAGCTGGATCACGTCGCGCTCCAGCTCTTCGAGCGTGCGCAGGGCGACGTCGTCCGAGGCCGACAGCACATAGCCCAGCGCGCCCAGCTTGGACACCGACTCGGTGCTGATCTTGAGCAGCGGCGAGCGCTCCTTGACCTGCGCCAGCGTCAAGCCCTGGCGCAGCCACGGGTCGATCTGCATGAAGAAGTGGCCCAGCTCGTGCAGCGCCACGCGTTCGCGCTGGCGCGTCTTTTCGGCGCTGGTGGCGCGGTCGGTCAGGCCGATGGTGGCGCGCTCGAAGGCGCGGAACATCAGTCCGGTGTCGATGGCCGCCTGTTCCTGGATGGCGATCATGCTGGCGCGGTCCACCACGGTCTGCAGCAGCGCCGGACTGAGATTGGCGGTGATCTCGGCCACCTGGTCGAGGTCGAGCCGGTCCCAGGCCACGCAGCCGTCGGCCTTGCGCGCCAGGAAGGCGCGCAGCAGTGCGCCGCGCTCGGCCTTGTTGGGCAGGCGGAAATTGATCTTGACCGAGAAGCGGCGCAGCATCGCTTCGTCCATCGCCGAGCTGGCGTCGTCGAAGTTGGAGGCGACCACCCAGATCACGCCCGCGCCCTGGTCGCTGCGCACGCCGTCAAGCAGGCCCAGCAGCGTGTTGGCGGTGTCGTCCTCCCATTTCTTGTCGCCGCGTCCGCGCGGCATGAACAAGCCCTGGGCTTCGTCGAGGAAGATGATGCAGCTGCCGCGCGCGCAAGCCTTGCGATGTAAAGTATGCAAGGCCTTGGCGCCACCGCCGATGTAGCCGGACTCCAGCGCCGAAGCCGAGGCCTGGATCAGCGGCACGTTCAGGCGCTTGGCCAGGTAGCCGGCCAGCTTGGTCTTGCCGGTGCCGGCCGGTCCGGTCAGCATGACATTGAAGGGCTTGTCGATATCGTGCTCGCGATACACCGCGCGGTTGCGGATCATGTCTTCAAGGTGTAACACTTCCTGCTTAATATCCTCCATGCCGATCAGGTCGTCCATGCTGCCGCTCAGCTGGTCCGGGGTCAGCACGGCGGCCGCCACGCCGCTGCCGGGCAGGCCGTTGCGCAGCACGAACAGCACCAGGCCGAGCAGCAGCAGATCGACCGCGTGGCGCCGCAGCCAGCCGCCGGCGCGCGCCAGTTTGCTGTCGTCCTCATCCTGCAGCACCGCGCGGTGCGAGGCCAGGTAGTCGTCGCGCGCGATGGCATACGGCAGGTTGTGCCGCAGCAGCACTTCGCGCTCCAGGCTCAGGTGCGTGGTGGCCGGCACTTTGACCACATACAGCAGCGGATCGCCGCGCAGCTTGAACACATAGCGCGGCGCATCCGACAGCGGCGCCGCCACCAGCAGGTATTCCAGCCGCTGGCGCTGGCCCGGCAGCGCGGTGATTTGCGCGATGTCCTGCGAGCGCAGCACCGGCTGCGGATCTTGCGGCACGTCGGCGCGCCAGCTGAACAAGATCGCCACGGCGACGGCCAACAGGGCCAGCCCCGCGCGCACATAGTTGTTGCGCAGGGCGGCTTGCAATTTGTACCAAGTATTCATGAATGCTATCCGGGCTAAGGCGGTGCGGCTGATATCGGGCTGGAGCGCAAGGATGGGGCGCGGCAGCCGAGGCTGCGGTGGCCGGCGCGCGAGGCGGGGCGCTGCCGTGTGTTGCCCCCAATATAGCTGGACTGTGGAAGTTTGTATCAACTCAGCAGAAAGAAAGGCGCGGCTTGCAACAGCGCCGGCGCGGCCGCCGTTCATCGCGTTTTTTTACGCTTGGCGCACGCGGATTTACCGCTCGTCGCATACGCCTGATCTTGCGCGAAGTCTTTGTTAATCTGCACCTGTCTACCGCTGATCCGAAAAATGCAGCGGTGGCTCCCCGGCAGTTTTAACGACTCAATAATCTTACGGAGCACACCATGAAAACCACTCTCTTCGGCGTCGTCGCCGCTCTTGCCTTCGCCGCCATGCCAGCCGCCCACGCGGACGACACCAGCGTGCAGATCAAAGGCGGCCACGGCCGTTTTCACATGATGCAGGAAGACTTCGCCGACTACAAAAATTCGTATCAGTTGACCAACGGCCAGATCCTGAAATTCAGCCAGCGCCAGGCCCACTTCTACGCCCAGCTCGACAAGGGCGACCGGGTGGAAATCTTCCCGATCGCCAAGGACCAGTTCGTCAGCAACGCCGGCACCCGCTTTGAATTCAGCGATGAGGCCGAGAGCGTCGGTGTGGCCAACTTCGGCCGCCTGCCGCTGGCCCAGGCCACCGGCGACACCATCGTCATGGCCCGCCGTTAAGCCCGGCAAGCTGGCATATCGGGCAAGCCGCCCACCCTAAAAATTGACTGGAGCAAGACCATGAAAACCACTCTGTTGAGCCTGGCTGTAGCCGCCGCTTTGTCCATCGCCGCCGCCGCTTCCGCCGCGCCGGCCTCCGCCTCCGCCGAGGTCGCCAGCGAAAGCGTGAAGATCAGCGCGGCGCGCTACCATATGGAGCCGCAGCAGTTCCTCGACTATCAGTCCTCCTACCAGCTCAGCAACGGCGACACCATGCGCTTCACGCGCCAGGTCGGCCGCTTCTACACTGAGATCAAGGGCCAGGCGCGGGTGGAGATCTTTGCGGTGGGTCCGGCGGAATTCATCACCCGCAACGGTTCGCGCATGGTGTTCGACGACCAGGGCGATTCCCTCACCGTCAGCAACTACGAGCGCCTGCCGATGACGGCCCAGCTGCCGGCCAACACCATCGTCATGGCCAAGCGCTGATGGCGGGTTTTATTTGGGCAGGGTCCAGTGTTCGTACTTCCGTTCCAGGCGCGTCATGGTGCCGTCGCGCCGCATCTCAGCCAGTGCCGCGTTGAGCTGGGCGACCAGTTCATCCGGCACTGAGGGGTTACAGGCCAGATAAACCTTGACCCGGTTGAACACCAGCAGCGGCACCACCTTGTTTGCCCAGTCGTACTGGTTCGGCCCAGGGCTGCCATTGCGCATGCCTACGGCCCACAGATCTATGCGTTTGAGCAGCACCTTCTGCGGGTTGGCCAGGTCGTTGCTGACCGGCTCGACATGAAAACCGCGGCTGCGCAGATACTCGTCGCGCGCATCGCCGATGTAGGTGCCGATGCGCAGATGGCGCGCATCCTCCAGCGTCTTCAGCGGGAACTCGTGATCGGCGCGCCCCCACAGCACCCATTCGGCCTCGTCGGTCGGTCCTATCCATTTGAACAGTTTTTCGCGCTCTTCGGTGCGCGAGGTCGAGTACACGCAGGTGCCCGGCTGTTGTTGCGCCATCAAGAAGGCGCGTTTCCACGGCAGCAGCTCGACGGTGTAGACGGTGCCGGTGCGGGCCATCATTTCGCGCACCTTGTCGGTCTCGCGGCCGGTCACGCCTTCCTGTCCCTGCATGCTGGCGGGCGGCGCGTGCTCGGTCACCAGCGTCAACGACGCGGCGCCGGCGCCGCCGGCCGCCGCAAGTAATAATGACAGGAGAATAATTCGCATAGGCTGGCCGCTTTCTTGATTCAAGCATAGCAGCAATGCGCAGCGGGCGGCAACGCGCCCGCCCGCCGATGATCCTAGTCGGCGCGGCGGTACAAACGGAAACGCTCGTCGCGGTCGGCCGGACGCCGGCCTTCCCACAGCAGGCGCCATTGCTGGTCGCGGTAGCGCGCCGGGATCTCGCGCTCGTCGCGCAGCTTGATGCTGTCTTGCAGCAGCAGCAGGTCGCAGTGGCCGCCTTCGACGCCGGCAAACGGCAGCTGGGCGTAGTACGCGAACGAGGCGCGCTGGGCCGGGCCGACATTGGTTTCGATGCAGCGCGCGCCGGCCGGCAGCTTGTCGGCGATCTGGTGCGCCACGCTGGCGTAGCTCTTGCTGTAATTGACGTCCGGCAGGAACAAGGTCATCAGCAAAATCCAGATCAGGATCAGGCCGCCGGACGACAGCACCACGGCGCGCCACAGCACGGCCGGCTGGCGCGAGATGCGCCAGTGCACCAGCGCGAACCAGCCGGCGGTGGCGGCCAGCGCCACCAGCAGCGCGATCCAGCCCAGCTCGGGATGGAAGCCCGGCACCAGCTTGAGCGCGTTCTTGGCGGCCTTGGCCGGCCAGCCGGTCAGCTTGGCGATCCAGAACAGCCAGATCACGGCCGCGCACAAGGTCAGCGCCATCACCGAGAACCAGTCGATGGCGTTGATGGCGCCGCGCTTCATCGTCAGCAGGCCGAACGCGGCCATGATGGCCAGCGGCGGCAGCAGCACCAGCAGTTGTCCCTGCTCGGGCTGGCCGTTGAACAAGGTCAGCAGCGCGCCCATGGTGACGAAGGCCAGCGGCACCACGATGTGCAGCGCGCGGCGCTGGCGGCGCCAGGCCCACACGGCCCAGCCGGCGAACGGCCACGCCGGCCAGAAGAACCAGACGCCGACGCGCAGGAAGAATTTGAGCGACAGCGCGCTCGGCAGGTCGAACAGGTTGAGGTTCCAGGCCAGCCAGGCGTTCAGCGGCAGCTGGTGGTAGGGTTGCAGCAGTTGCGCCGGCAGCAGCCACAGCGCGGCGACGGCGCCGCCGACGGCGATGGTGGCGCCGAGGTCGCGCATCGCGCGGATGGCCGGCTGGTCGAGGAAGCGGGTGCAGGCGAACAGGGCCAGCATGAGGAACACCGGCGTGACCCAGCCGCGCGTCAAGGTCAGCAGGCCGACCGCCAGGCCGCTGAGGGCGGCGTTGCGCAGCGACGGGCCTTCCACGTAGCGCACGGTGCGGTACAGCAGCAGCGCCACCAGCGACACTTGCAGCGCCTCCGAGGTGGTCTCGTGGCTGTGCAGCAGCAGGCCCAGGCAGCCGAGGTAGAGCAGCACGGCGGCGTCGGCCAGGGTGCGGCCGAAGTCGTCCGGTTCGGGCTGGCCGCCGAAGGCCAGGCGCAGCGGCTGCGCGTCCTGGCGGCGCCCTAAATTAAAGGTGGCGTACCACAGCGACAGCACGCCCAGCAGGAACACGCCGACGGTGCCGACGCGGGCCGCCAGCACCTCGCCCAGCAGCCAGCCAAACAACTTGATGCCGAGCGCGCCCAGCCAGAACGCCAGCGGGCCTTCGTCCGGCATCGACAGACCGGCGATGTTGGGCCACAGCCAGTCCTGCCAAGTGCCGTGGGCCATGGTCCACATGATGCCGAAGCTGGCGGCGTCGTCGTTCTTCCACGGGTCGCGGCCGATCAGGCCAGGCAGGATGTACAGCAGGCCCAGGGCGAACAGCGCCCAGCGCGGCAGTGCCAGGGTAGCGGCGGCGGGAAGACGGACAGGCTTCATCGATCGGTGTGCAAGTGAGAGGTGAACGGGAGTATGAAGGAAAACGCTCGAACAAACAAAAAAAGCAGCCAGAGGCTGCTTTTTTGTTCATCGCGGCGAAAATCAGCCTTGTGCGACTTGGGTCTTCGAGCCAACTGCGCCGAATTTCTGGCGGAATTTCTCAACGCGGCCAGCGGTGTCGACGATTTTGTGCTTGCCGGTGTAGAACGGGTGCGATTCAGCCGAAACCTCGATCTTGATCAGCGGGTATTCTTTACCGTTGTGCTCGATCTTTTCGCGGGTCTGGATGGTCGAACGGGTGACGAATTTGAAGTCGCACGACAGGTCGTGGAACACAACTTCGCGGTATTCTGGATGGATTTCTGGTTTCATTTTGAAGCCTTCGGTTAGTTAGGTAGCCAAACAGCACTTCGTCGGTCGGTCCCGCTTCTTGACCCGATTGCCGCTCACTTGCCAGAGTTAAAGTTAATGCGATCGGCGATTATACCGGCGTTAACGCAAACAGGCAACCGTGCTGGTTGCCTGTTTTGCATGATTGCTGCGGGGTTAATTAACCACCACGCCTCATCATGTCGAAGAACTCACCGTTGTTCTTGGTGGCCTTCATCTTGTCGAGGATGAACTCCATCGCTTCGATCTCGTCCATCGAGTACAGCAGCTTGCGCAGGATCCAGATCTTCTGCAGCTGGTCCGGCTTGATCAGCAGTTCTTCGCGGCGGGTGCCCGATTTGTTCAGGTTGATCGCCGGGTATACGCGCTTCTCGGCCAGGCGGCGCTCCAGGTGCACCTCCATATTGCCGGTACCCTTGAATTCTTCGTAGATCACGTCGTCCATGCGCGAACCGGTTTCGATCAGCGCGGTGGCGATGATGGTCAGCGAGCCGCCTTCCTCGATGTTGCGGGCGGCGCCGAAGAAGCGCTTGGGACGTTGCAGCGCGTTGGCGTCCACACCGCCGGTCAGCACCTTGCCGGAGGCAGGGATCACGGTGTTGTAGGCGCGCGCCAGGCGGGTGATCGAATCCAGCAGGATGATCACGTCCTTCTTCATTTCGACCAGGCGCTTGGCTTTTTCCAGCACCATCTCGGCGACCTGCACGTGGCGGGTGGCCGGTTCGTCGAAGGTCGAGGCGACCACTTCGCCGCGCACCGAGCGTTGCATCTCGGTCACTTCTTCCGGACGTTCGTCGATCAGCAGCACGATCAGCGTGCAGTCGGGATGGTTGGCGGTGATCGCATGCGCGATGTGCTGCAGGATCACCGACTTGCCCGATTTGGGCGACGCCACCAGCAGGCCGCGCTGGCCCTTGCCGATCGGCGCGATCAGGTCGATGATGCGGCCGGTGATGTTTTCGGTGCCGTTGATGTCACG
The DNA here is from genome assembly GCF_040364205.1 of Duganella rhizosphaerae. Lineage (NCBI taxonomy): Bacteria > Pseudomonadati > Pseudomonadota > Betaproteobacteria > Burkholderiales > Oxalobacteraceae > Duganella > Duganella rhizosphaerae. The sequence continues at coordinate 536,081 of NZ_BPWK01000003.1, read as the reverse complement.
TTCCAGGCGCAGCGGCTCGTTCGGGTGCAGCGGCGTCAGGTTCTCAAACAATATGCGGTGCTTCGAGGCTTCCGGCGATTCGCCGTTGACCTTGTCGACCTTGACCAGCGCGAAGTAGCGCTCGCCATCTTTGGGGGTACGCACTTCGCCCTCGATCGAATCGCCGGTGTGCAGGTTGAAGCGGCGGATCTGCGATGGGGAAATGTAGATGTCGTCGGTGGACGCCATGTAGCTGGCGTCGGGCGAGCGCAGGAAGCCGAAGCCGTCCGGCAGCACTTCCAGGGCGCCGTCGCCGAAGATCTGTTCACCGGATTTCGCGCGCTTTTTCAGGATCGCAAACATCAGTTCCTGTTTGCGCAGACGCGCCGCGTTGTCGATATCAAGACCGATGGCCATCTCCAGCAATGCCGAGACGTGTAGGGCCTTTAATTCAGATAGATGCATATGTGTTGAGTGTCCCGTGACGGGAAAGTAAAGGTAGGGGAGGGAACTGCGTGGTTGTCTCTAAGTTATTAAACGGCGTCGCGGGCGCGGCGCCGTTTTTTGCAGCCTAATACTATCTTACTTAGATATTGCTGTCGATGAAAGAGGTCAACTGGCCTTTTGCCATGGCGCCAACCTTTTGAGCGGCGGCGACGCCGTTCTTGAACAGGATCAGGGTCGGGATGCCGCGGATGCCGAACTTGGCAGGCACTGCCTGGTTGGCGTCGACGTCCATCTTGGCGATCAGGATCTTGCCGTCGTATTCCTTGGCCACTTCTTCCAGGATCGGGGCGATGCTCTTGCAAGGACCGCACCACTCGGCCCAGAAGTCGACCAGCACCGGGCGGTCGGATTTCAGGACGTCGGCGTCAAAAGAACTGTCGGTGATGTGTTTGATATTTTCGCTCATATATTCCTCTATCGAGGTCTGTTGGGGTCAATAACGCCTGGGGATTATGCCATGTTGTCTGCAATCGCCGTCAACGTTGCCGGTTACAGGCAGCAGATGGTGGCCAATTGCGCGAATTCAATGTCTTGGAAGGGATGGCAACAAGGTCGGCAGGCGGGGATGGCGTAAATAATAACCCATTTTTTAGAAATGTGCGGCAGATTGTCAAAACCATCTAAACTATTTGCCATTGTTGTCAAGCACCGGCCCGGGCCGGGCCGGGCAGCGGCTGGCGGCGCGGGCCATCAGCGCGGCCAGCGTGTCGCTCGCCAGCGGCTTGGCGCAGGCGTCCAGCATGGCCAGTCCCTGCGCCTCGGCCAGGCGGGCCGCGGTCTTCAGCACGGCGCCGTCCACGCCCGACAACAGCACCACGCAGCCGCGGTATTGCTGCGCCGCGGCCAGGCGCAGGAAGTCGATGCCGTCCATCACCGGCATGCTCAAGTCGCAAATCAGCAACTCCGGCGGGCGCAGGCGCAGCTCCACCAGCGCGCGGCGGCCGTCGGTCTCGCACAGCACCTCGTGCGCACCGAGGCCGGCGATCATGTCGGCCAGCACCTCCAGCATGAACTTGTCGTCATCCAGCAGCAATACCCGCATGATGTGTTGCCCTACCTAGTTATCGTCGGCGAAAGTGGTGTTGGTCATGATTTGTTCGGTGATCTGTTCCAGCAGCGGCCACAGCTGCGTCAGGATGGCCTGCGCGCGCTGCGCCGCCCGCTCGGGCGGGGCGTCGGCCGGCAGCTGCTCGATCTCCAGCATCAGCTCGCCCATGCCCAGCGCGCCGACGGTGCGCGCGGGCGACTTCAGGCGGTGGCCCAGCTCGCGCACCCGCGCCAGGTCGCCCCGTTGCAGCGCCCGCTCCATCTGGCCCAGGCCTTCCTGGGTGTTCTGCAGGAACTTGAAGGCGAACTTGCGCACCTTGTGCGGATGATAGCCCAGCAGCTTGGCCAGGATCGACAGGTCGATCACCGCCGGGTCGCCGCCCAGCGTGGTCTTGAACAGCGGCCGCGCGGCCAGCGCCGGCGCCGCGCGCGGGGCGTCGTCGCTGCGTTCGGGCAGCCAGTTGGCGATGGTCTGGTACATCAGCGCCGGCTGGATCGGCTTGGAGATGAAGTCGTCCATGCCGGCCTCGATGCAGCGCACCCGGTCTTCGTTGGTGGCGGTGGCGGTCATCGCCAGCACCCGCATGTCGGCCAGGCTGGGGTCGGCGCGGATGCGGCGCGTGGTCTCCAGGCCGTCCATCAGCGGCATCTGCACGTCCATCAGCACGCAGTCGAACACGGTCTGGCGCAGCAGCTCCAGCGCCTCCATGCCGTTGGCCGCCAGGCACACCGAGGAGCCGACTTCCTCCAGCATCTCCAGCGCGATCTGCTGGTTGAAGGTGTTGTCCTCGACCAGCAGGATGCGGGCGTTCTTCAGCGCCGCCATCACCGCCGCGCTGCGCGAGGAGGCCAGCAGCTCGGCGGCGGCGTCCTTGACGCGGTCGATCAGCGCCGGCACCGTGGCGCTGCTGATACCCAATCGCGCGGTGAACCAGAAGGTGCTGCCCAGGCCGGGCCGGCTGCGCACGCCGACGTCGCCGCCCATCAGCTGCGCCAGCTGCTTGCAGATAGCCAGGCCGAGGCCGGTGCCGCCGTATTCGCGCGTGGTCGAGGTGTCGGCCTGCTGGAACGACTGGAACAGCTTGTCGATCTCGGCTTCCGACAGGCCGATGCCGCAGTCGCTCACTTCGAAGCGCAGCAGGCAGCCGTTGGCGTCGCCCACCACCTGGCGCACCCGCACCTCGATCCGGCCCTTCTCGCTGAACTTGATGGCGTTGTTGGTGTAGTTGATCAGCACCTGGCCCAGGCGCAGCGGATCGCCGCGCAGCACCTTGGGCAGCGTGGGGTCGAGGTCGAACACCAGCTCCAGGTCGCGGCTGGCCGCCTTCGGCGCCACCACCGTGGTCAGGGTCTGGATCACGTGGTCGAGCGCGAAGTCGACTTGCTCGATCTCCAGCTTGCCCGCCTCGATCTTGGAGATGTCGAGGATGTCGTCGATGATGCCCAGCAGGTGCTCGCCGGCGAAGCGGATCTTTTCCAGGTAGTCGCGCTGGCGCGGATCGAGGTCGGTCTTCAGCGCCAGGTAGGCCATGCCGATCACGCCGTTCATCGGCGTGCGGATCTCGTGGCTCATATTGGCCAGGAACTGGCCCTTGGTCTGGCTGGCTTCCTCGGCCAGCATGCGGGCCTGGTTCAGTTCATCGGTGCGGATCGCCACCCGCTCCTCGAGGTGTTCGTTCAGTTCGCGCAACTGGTCTTCGCCGCGCTTGCGGTCGGTGATGTCGGTCAGGCTGGCCACCACCAGCGGCACCATGCCGCGTTCGTCGCGTATCGGCTCGGCGTTGACCGATAGCCAGTGCACCTCGCCGTTGGCCTGGCTCACGCCCATCACCACGTCGCGCACCGAGACGCCGGTGACGATGGCCTGCTGCACCGGATGGCTGGCGACGTCGAACGGCGAGCCGTCCTCGCGCACGCCGCGCCACAGGCGGCCGCCGTCGACCTCCAGCGTGTGCGCCAGCGAGTGCGCCAGCATCTGCGCGGCGGCGGCGTTGCTTTCCAGGATATAGCCGTCGCCGTTGATCATCACCAGGCCGTTGGTGACGGCGTTGAAGATCGACGCCAGCCGCTGGCTGGAGCTGCGCAGCGCGCTGTCGGCGCGGCGCCGTTCGGTGATATCGGTCAGCATCGCCAGCGTGCCGGCGTAGTGGCCGGCGTCGGAGTTGATGACGGTGGTCGACAGCAAACACCACACCACGCTGCCGTCGCGCCGCAGGAAGCAGACGTCGCCCTGGCAGGCTTCGCCGGCCAGGCGCCGCTGCAGGTGCTGCTTGAGCAGCGCGTGGCCGTCGTCGTCCATGAAGTCGGTCATGGCGCGGCCCAGCATCTGTTCGACGTCGTAGTCCAGCATGCGCGCCATGGTGGGGTTGACGAAGCTGGTGCGGTCGTCGGCGCCGGTCATCCAGATGCCCTCGGCGGCGGTCTGCACGATCAGGCGGTAGCGCTCGGAGCTGGCGTGCAGCGCTTCCTCGGCGCGCTGGCGCTGGGTCATGTCGCGCAGCGCCATCACCACCAGCTCCTGCCCGGCCAGCATCACCGGCGCGATGTGCACCATCGCCGGGAAGCTGCCGCCGTCGGCGCGGATCGCGCTCAGCACCCGGCCCGGCAGGTTGGGGCGCGAGAACAGCTCGCGCGTGCGGCCGTTGCTGCGCATGGCCTCCGGCGCCAGCTGCTCGACCGAGCGCCCGGCCATCGTGCCGGCGTAGCCGAAGCTGCGGGCGCAGGCCGGATTGGCGTAGCGCACCCGGCCGCTCTTGTCGGCGATCAGCATGGCGCCCGGCGTGGCGTCGACCACGGCGCACATGCGCGCCTCCTCGGCGGCGGCGCGCTCGCTGATGTCGGCCATGGTGCCGGTGGCGCGCAGCGGCCGGCCGGCGGCGTCGCGCTCGACGATCATGCCGCGCGCCAGCACCCAGATCCAGCCGCCGTCCTTGGTGCGCATGCGGTGTTCGCTGAAGATCTGGTTGTTCAGTTCCGAGGTGCTGACCAGGCAGTCCTGGATGGTGCGCTCGACGCGCGCTTGGTCGTCCGGGTGCACGTGGACCAGCCACTGTTCCAGCGTCGGCGTGAATTCGCCGGCGCCGTAGCCCAGCAGCGCGCCGTAGCGCGGCGACAGCACCAGCACGCCGGTGTCGAGCCGCCATTCCCACATGCCTTCGCCGGTGCTCTCGAGCGCGAAGCTGGCGATGCGTTCGGCGTCGCCCAGTTCCGCGCGCGCCGTCCGCAGCGCCGCCGCCTGCCGCCGCAGGCGCCACAGGCCGGCCGCCGTCAACAGCAGCAGCAGCGTCGCCGCCAGCGCGCCGGTGTAGCGCAGCAGGCGGTCGCTGGCCTGCGGTTGGTACAGGAAGCCGTCCAGCTTGAAGTCGGCCGGCAGCATGCCCTGCTCGATGTAGGCGCGGGCGATGGCTTGCCAGCGTTCGGGGTTGCTGTAACCGAGTTCGATCAAGCCCTGCTCCAGCAGCGGCGCGATGTGCTGGGCCTCGTACATCAGGTGCTCGCGGCTGTGGCGCTCGGGATAGCGGGCCCGTATCAGGTCGGCGATCTCGCCCGGATGCGCCATCGCGTAGCGCCAGCCGCGCAGCGTGGCGTCGCGCAGCGCCTGGGCGCGCAGCGGATGTTCGCGCAGTTCGCTTTCGGTGGTGTAGAGCGTGTCGCCGTAAAAATCGTCGCCCAGCATGCGCGGCGACAGGATTTCGTAGCCGACGCTGGCGCGTTCGAGCAGGTACGGCGCCTCGGTGACGTAGATCGACATGGCGTCGGTCCGGCCTTCGAGCAGGTCTTCGATGTTGTAGCTGTGCGGCGCCTGGACCAGGCTGTCGAGGCGCACGCGCTGCTTTTTCAGGAAGACGATCAATTCCTCGTTGTTCGGCGCCAGCATCACGCGGCTGCCGGGCCAGGGGCGCGGCTGGCCCTCGGCGCCGTGCCGCACCAGCAGCGCGCTGGCCGAGTGCTGGAAGATCGAGGCCAGCGCCACCACCGGCTGGCCGCGTCCGCGCGCCACCAGCAGCGAGGTGTTGCCGACGCCGTACTGGGCGCGGCCGTCGAGCACGGACTGGGTCGGATCGTTGCCGGGGCGCGCCTCGAGCAGCGTGACGTCGAGGCCGACGTCGCGGTAGTAGCCCTGGTCCTGCGCCGCGTAGTAGCCGGCGAACTGGAACTGGTGCGTCCATTTGAGCTGGATGCTGACCTTTTCCGCCGCCTGCGCGCCATCGAGGCCGCAGGCCAGCACGAGCGCGGCGGCCGTCAGGCTGCGTGGCAGACGGCGCCAGAAGAGGGTCCGGCCGGACCTGGGACGGCGGTGCGACAAGAGCTTCCCTTTCAATCCGCAAGGCATTACTTATTTCGCTATGGCCGGGCAACTATAGCATCGAAGGTTGGGCTTTAGTCGACTAAGTTGTAAGCAATGCCTTATTGCGCGAAGCTGCCGGCGAACTGGTAGCGGTGGCCGGGGTGCCACATGGTGGCGATCGAGGCGACCTGGCCGTTGGAACGGGTCTGGCGCTTGAGCACCAGGCAGGCTTGTTTGGTGTCGATGGCCAGCATCTCGGCGATGTCGCGCGGGGCGGCCAGCGCTTCGATGCTGTAGCTGGCGCCCTGCAGCGGGGCCGCCTTCATCAGGTATTCGTTGGGCGTGATGGCGGCGTAGTCCTGCTCCATGTAGTCCGGCGCGCACAGCGGATTGGCCCAGCGGTCCTCGACCTGGATCGGCACGCCGTTCTCGAAGTGCACGATCACCGAATGGAACAGCGGATGGCCGGCCGGCAGCTCGAACTGCTTGGCCATCAATTCGCTGGCCTTGACCCGCTCCAGCTGCTGCAGGCTGCTGCGGTGGGCGTGGCCGCGGGCGCGGATCTCGTCGGCGATGGATTTGATCTCCAGCAGCGTGGCCTGGTACTTCTGCTGGGCGACATAGGTGCCGGAGCCCTGGCGGCGGGTCAGGATCTGGTCGGCGGTGAGCTCGCGCACGGCGCGGTTGACGGTCATGCGCGACACGCCGAACTGCTTGACCAGCGCCTGCTCGGACGGGATCACGTCGCCTTCCTTCCAGGTGCCGGCGGCGATCTGCGCCACCAGGTAGTCCTTGATGCGCTGGAATATGGGGGTACTGTCTTGCAGGGCTTGTTCGTCGTCCAAACGGTTTCTCCGAGGGCGCGCCAGGCTGGCGGCAAGTGGGCATTTTAGCATCGGCTGCCGGCCCGACGTACAATCTACAATTCAAAAGCAAGAGCCGGAGTGCGTCGCGGCGCGGCGCTGGATAGGATGGCTGCATTCCTTATCCGATCATGGAGTCTGAGATGGGCAAGACAGCAAACAAAGAAGTGACGCGCACCGCCTACCAGGGCGATGAGCTGCGCTGGGCCGCCGTGCGGCAGCGCGACGCCGGCGCCGACGGCGAGTTCTGGTATTCGGTGCGCAGCACCGGCGTGTACTGCAAGCCGTCGTGCGGGGCGCGGCCGGCGCTGCGCAAGAACGTGGCCTTCCACGACAGCCGCGAGGCGGCCGAGCAGGCGGGCTTTCGTCCCTGCCTGCGCTGCAAGCCGGACCAGCCGCCGCTTGCCGAGCGCCAGGCCGCCATCGTGGCGCAGGCCTGCCGCCTGATCGACGCCGCCGCCGCCGACGCCGAGAGCGCGCCGGACCTGGACAGCCTGGCGACGGCGGTGGGCGTGAGCCGCTTCCATTTCCACCGCATGTTCAAGGCGGTGACGGGGATTACGCCCAAGGCCTACGCCAACGCCCAGCGGGCGCGCCGCATGCAGGACGGGCTGGCGCAGCAGGCCACGGTGACCGACGCGATGTACGCGGCCGGCTACAACTCCAGCGGGCGGTTCTATGCGCAGTCGCCGTCGGTGCTGGGCATGACGCCGACCGCCTTCCGCAACGGCGGACGCGGCGCGCAGATCCGCTTCGCCATCGGCGCCTGTTCGCTGGGCGCGATCCTGGTGGCCAGCACGGAGCAGGGCATCTGCGCGATCCTGATCGACGACGATCCCGATGTGCTGGTGCGCGATCTGCAGGACCGCTTCCCGAAGGCGGAGCTGATCGGCGCCGAGCCGGAATACGAACAGGTGGTGTCGCGCGTGGTCGGCATGGTGGAGCGGCCGGAGATCGGCCTCGACCTGCCGCTCGATGTGCGCGGCACCGCCTTCCAGCAGCGCGTGTGGCAGGTGCTGCGCGAGATCCCGGCCGGGCGCACGGTCAGCTATGCGGAACTGGCGGCGCTGGTCGGCTCGCCCAAGGGCGCGCGGGCGGTGGCCGGGGCCTGCGCGGCGAACGCGCTGGCGGTGGCGATACCGTGTCACCGCGTGGTGCGCAACGACGGTGCGCTCTCCGGCTACCGCTGGGGCGTGGACCGCAAGGCCGCGCTGCTGGACCGGGAGGCGGGCAAATGAAAGGTGAAATGCAAAACAGTGAGTTCGATTTCGGCGGCGGCGCGGCCGAGCGCAAGCCGCGCAAGCAGCTGCCGGTGAGCGTGGCGCCGCCGTCCGCACCGGCTGCGGCGCCGGCGGGCAGCGCCATCCCGGCGGGCGGCGACGCCGACGCAGCCGCCCAAGCCGCGGCCAACGCGCTGGCGCTGGCCAACGCCCGCAAGGCGGTCGGCGCGGCGGCCGGCATCGCGGTGCACGTGGCGGGGCTGGACTGGCAGGCCATCGCCGATGAGCTGAACGCGCACGGCTACGCCATCGTGCCCGGCATGCTGGGCGCCGACGAATGCGTCGCCATGGCGGCGCAGTACCGGCAAGCGGCGCTGTTCCGCAGCCGGGTGGTGATGGCGCAGCACGGCTTCGGCAGCGGCGAGTACCAGTACTTCCGCTATCCGCTGCCGTCGATGATCTCGGCGCTGCGGCAGTCGCTGTATGGCCCGCTGGCCGACATCGCCAACCGCTGGCACGAGCTGATGGACATGGAGGCGCGCTTCCCGCCCGACCACGCGGACTTCCTGGCGCGCTGCCACGCCGCCGGCCAGCAGCGTCCGACGCCGCTGATGCTGCAATACGGCGCCGGCGACTACAACTGCCTGCACCAGGACCTGTACGGCGAGCACGTGTTCCCACTGCAGGCGGCGATCTTGCTGAGCCAACCGGGCAAGGACTTCGAAGGAGGGGAGTTCGTGCTGACCGAGCAGCGCCCGCGCATGCAGTCGCGGGTGGAGGTGGTGCCGCTCAAGCGCGGCGACATGGTGATCTTCCCGGTCAACCACCGGCCGGCGCAGGGCGCGCGCGGCGTCTACCGGGTCGCCATGCGGCATGGCGTGAGCCGGATCCGCGCCGCGTCGTCAGGCCCCACCGCGAGACATACGCTGGGACTGATTTTTCACGACGCGACCTGAACGCTTTTCTGCGTCTGGTACAGACGGGCGTAGATGCCGTGCTGCGCCAGCAGCGCCTCGTGGCTGCCCACTTCGGCGATGCGGCCGCCGTCCAGCACCACGATGCGGTCGGCGTTTTCGATGGTCGACAGGCGGTGCGCGATGACCACCGTGGTGCGGCCCCGCATCAGCACTTCCAATGCCGCCTGCACCAGGCGTTCGGACTCCGTATCGAGCGCGCTGGTGGCCTCGTCCAGGATCAGGATCGGCGCGTTCTTGTACAGCGCGCGGGCGATCGCCAGGCGCTGGCGCTGGCCGCCCGACAGCCGCAGGCCGTTCTCGCCGACCGAGGTCTGGTAGCCGTTGGGCTGGCGTTCGATGAATTCGTGCGCATGGGCGGCGCGGGCGGCCGCCTCGATGCGCTGCAGCGACGGCTCGGGATCGCCGTAGGCGATGTTGGCCGCCAGCGTGTCGTTGAACAGCACCACGTCCTGGCTGACCAGCGCGATCTGCTGGCGCAGCGAAGCCATGGTGTAGTCGCGCAGGTCGACGCCATCGAGCTTGATGCTGCCGGCGCTCACTTCGTAGAAGCGCGGCAGCAGCGCGGCCAGCGTGGTCTTGCCGCTGCCCGAGCTGCCCACCAGGGCCACCGTCTCGCCGGCGGCGATGTCGAGCGACACCCGGTCCAGCGCCGGTTTGGCGTCGGCGTCGGCGCCGTAGTGGAAGCTGACTTCCTCCAGCGCCAGGCGGCCGATGGCGCGCTCCACCGTTTTGGTGCCGGTGTCGGCCTCGGCCTCGGTGTCGATCAGGCCGAACACGGATTCGGCGGCGGCCAGGCCGCGCTGCATCGGTTCGTTAATCTTGGTCAGGTTCTTGATCGGCGACTGCATCGCCATCAGCGACGACATGAAGGCCACGAAGGCGCCCGGCGTCAGCGCGCCGGCCTGCGCGCGCAGCAGCGCGAAGTAGATCACCGACGACAGCGTGATCCCGATCAGCAGCATGATGATGCCGGAGTTGAGCGCCGACGTCGCCGCGTGCTTGACGGCCAGCTGGCGATTGAGCTTGACCACGCCGTCGAAGCGGGCCTGCTCGTACTTCTGGCCGCCGAAGATCTTCACCACGCGCTGGCCGCTGATGCTCTCGTCGAGCACATTGGTCAGGTAGCCCATGGCCGCCTGCGCGCTCTTGCTCAGGTGGCGCATGCGGCGCCCGGCGAAGGTGACGATGATGGCCACCAGCGGCAGCAGGCCAAGGCAGAACAGGGCCAGTTGCCAGTCGACGATGAACAGCGTGGCCAGGTAGCCGATGGTGGCGACCGAATCGCGCACCGCCACGTTGACCACGGTCAGGCCGGCCTGCGCCACCTGGGCGGCGTCGAAGGCCACGCGCGACAGCGTGGTGCCGGTGGAGGATTGGTCGAAAAAGCCGTTCGGCAGGCGCATGATGCGGGCGAACATCAGCTCGCGCAGATTGGCCTGCACCCGGCTGCTCAGCCACGCGGCGCCGTATTCGCCGGCGAAGCTGGAAACCATGCGCATCACGGCCAGCCCGAAGATCACCGCCGGTATCGACCACAGCGCCGCGTTGACCGGGTCGTGCGGCAGCAAATGCTTGAGCCAACCCTGCACTTCGGCCAACAGGCCGGCCGCCGGACGGACGGCGGCCAAGGTGTGGCTGGGGGCCAACGCGTCGACGACGTTTTGCAGTTGTTGAATCAGCATGACGTCGGTGGCGGCGGCCAGGCCGACCGCGAACAGGGTAACGACGCCGATCCAGGCGTAGGGGGAGAACTGCTTGAGCAGGCGTAAATAGAGTAGGCGGCTGGACACGAGAGGTGCTTATCGGGCGGCAAAGACTGCATTGTAACCGGCTTGCACGGCCGCAGCCGCCAGCTAACGCGTTGTTCAATCGAAACACTTCGAGGTTTAAAAAACCTTTATCCGACAAAAATTACTGTAATGCAAAAAAGCTGGGACTAAAATGAATTCGCACTGCGATAGTTTCCTCGTGTACTTTCAGAGAGGTGATATGGATCTGCATTCGCTCTTTCCGCGGCGGCGCCTGGCGCTGCTGCTTGCGACGGCGCTGTTGGGCGGCGCCTCGTTGTCGGCGCAGGCCGAACTGGCCATCATCGTGAATCCGCAAAACCCGGCCACCCGCATGTTCCCGTCCCAGGCGGCGCAGTTCTTCCTGGGCGGCTCGGTGCAGTTCACGCCGGTGGAACAGGCGGAAAATTCGCCGCTGCGCGCCGAGTTCTGTAAAAAGGTGCTGGAGAAGTCGCCGGCCCAGGTCGAAGCCATCTGGTCCAAGATCGTCTTCACCGCCAAGGGCAAGCCTCCCAAGGAATACAAGAGCAGTGCCGAAGTCAAGAAAGCGGTGGCCGACAACGTCAACGCCATCGGCTACATCGAAAAATCGGCGGTGGACGACACGGTCAAGGTCGTGGCGATCGTTCCTTGAACTGGCGTGTCCTTCCCTTTACTGGAGTCTGCTCGATGAAAAAAACACTGATAGCGATGGCACTGGCCGCGCTGGCCGGCCTGGCCGGCGCCACCGACCTGACCGATGACGGCACGCTCAAGCTGACCGGTTTCTACAACCTGACCGGCGCCCGCGTGCTGAGCGGCAAAGCCCAGGGCAGCGGCACGCCGTGGGACTACATGCAATGGAAATGCCCCTGCACGGTGCAGAACTGGGAATACGCGGCGGTCTACGAACGCAGCGAGGGCTGGCAATTCAACCAGGAGTCGTCGGTCGGCTTCCAGCTGAAGAAGGAGTTCTCGCCGACGCTGTCGGCCACGGCGCAGGTGCTGGTGCGCGCGCACAACCCCGGCCACGGCCTGACGCCGACGCTGGACTGGGCCTACCTGACCTGGCAGCCGTCCGCCGATTCCGCCTGGACTTTCCAGGCCGGCCAGTTCCGCATTCCGCTGTATTACTACAGCGATTACCTGTACATCGGCTACGCCTACCCGTGGGTGCGGCCGGCGCCGGACGTCTACGGCTGGCCGATCTACGCCTACCAGGGCGGCAACGTCAGCTACCGCACGCAGCTCGGCCAATCCGACTGGGCCGCCACCTTCCACATGTGGGCCGGCGGCTACACCCAGCACAACGACACCTACGACACGCAGATCTACTACGCCACGCCGACCCATGAATCGTGGAAGAGCATGGTGGGCGGCTACGTGTCGGCCAACAACGGCGTATTCGACGTGCGCGCCATGCTGATGCACTACAAGGACACCACCTGGCAGGACAGCCCGGCGGGCAAGGTGTTCTTCGTCGACGGCCAGAGCACCCGCATCGCCGGGCTGTCGGCCAACGTCGACTACAAGAACTGGCTGGTCAAGTCCGAGCTGGATCGCTACGAGCAGGTCGACGCCGGCAAAGGGCTCAACAACGTCTACAAGTACGCGCTGATCGCCGTCGGCTACCAGTACGAGGCGTGGACGCCGATGTACACCTTCTCGCGCTACACCACCATCAACGAGCCTATCGAAGCGCGCAACACGCAGTACCTGTCGCTGCGCTGGGATTTCCGCAAGAACACGGCGCTCAAGGTGCAGTACGACGTCAGCAAGGACAAGTCGCACTACAGCTATCCGTTCTTCGGCGACTCGCGGCTGTTGTCGGTGTCGCTGCAAGGCTTGTTCTAGACGTTGCGTTCGGCGGGTTGTGCGCTACACTCTGTTCTTGCTTCCGAATGGAGAGTTTCGATGCGCACAACCCTGTTTTCGTCCGCCCCGCTGGCCGCCGCCGTCAGCCTGGCCCTGTCCACCGTCCTGCCGCTGGCGCGGGCCGACACCATCATCGACCACGCCAACGGCTATACACTCAATGCCGCCGGCGCCTTGCAGCGATTCAGTTCGCTAGCCTTCGATGACCTGGGCCGCATCGTCGCGGTGGGCAACGAGCGCGAGACGGCGATCCGGCTGCCGAAGGCGGAGCACATCGACGCGCAGGGCAAGACCCTGCTGCCAGGCCTGATCGACGCCCACGGCCACGTGTTCGAGCTGGGCGAAATCGCCTCCGGCGTGGAGCTGTTCAGCGCCACCTCGCTGGGCGGGGCGGTGCGCGCGGTGGCGGAGTTCGGCCGCTCACACCCGAAGAACGCCTGGGTGGTGGGCTTCGGCTGGAACCAGGAGGTGTGGAAGCTGGGCCGCTTCCCGACCGCCGCCGAGCTCGATGCGGTGGTGGGCGACCGTCCGGTGCTGCTGCACCGGGTCGACGGCCACGCCATCTGGGTCAACACCAAGGCGCTGGAAATGGCCGGCGTCACCCGGGATACACCGGATCCGAAGGGCGGCAAGATCGAGCGCGACGCCTCCGGCAAGCCGAGCGGCGTGCTGGTGGACGCGGCGATGGAGCTGGTCGCCAAAGTGGTGCCGCTGCCCACGCCCAACGAAGCGCGCGCCATGCTGGACAACGCGCTGGCCGCGCTGGCCAAGGCCGGCCTGACCAGCGTGCACGACGCCGGCATCAAGGTGGTGCAGGACGACCTGTATCGCGACTACGCCGACCACGGCAAGCTGACCACGCGCGTGTACGCGATGATCGGCGACACCACGGCCGATTTCGACGAGCTGTCCAAGGAAGGGCCGCTCAAATCCTATGGCAACGACGTGTACGCGCTGGCCGCCGTCAAGCTGTACTCGGACGGTGCGCTGGGCAGTCGCGGCGCGGCCTTGCTGGCGCCATACTCCGACATGCCGTCGACCAAGGGGCTGCTGTTCTATCCGAACGCCGAGATGCTGGCCAAGATGAACAAGGCCATGAAGGCCGGCTATCAGGTCAACGTGCACGCCATCGGCGACGCCGGCAACCGCCAGATCCTCGACGCCTACGCGCAGCTGATCCCGAAATATAACAACGTCGAACTGCGCCACCGCATCGAGCATGCGCAGGTGGTGGCGCTGGAGGACATCCCGCGCTTCAAGGCGCTGGGCATCATCCCGTCGATGCAGCCGACGCATGCGACCTCGGACCAGAACATGGCCGAGCAGCGCGTGGGGCACGAGCGCATCAAGGGCGCGTATGCTTGGCGCACCTTCCTCGACCAGGGCTCGCGCATCGCCTGCGGCTCGGACTTCCCGGTGGAGTCGCCGAATCCGTTCGAGGGCTTGCATGCGGCGGTCACGCGCCAGAACAACGCCGGCGTGCCGGCCGGCGGCTGGTACAAGAACCAGGCCATGACGCTGACCGAAGCGTTCCGCTGCTTCACCTTGGACGCGGCCTACGCGGCGCACCAGGAAAACGTCATCGGCACGCTGGAGCCGGGCAAGTGGGCCGATTTCATCCTGATCGACCGCGACCTGTTCAAGGTGCCGGCCGAGCAGATCGGCAAGACCCAGGTGCTGCAGACCTGGATGGGTGGCAAGCGGGTGTACAAGCGGGATAAGCGGCCGGATTAAGTGTCGGTATTCTGTTTCAGCCATTGCTGGCCCGCCGGGGTCAGGCGATATCGCTGGCTGCTGCTGCGAGGCGCGTCTGGGTGGGTCATTTGCACTAAGCCGGCCTCCATTGCTGGCAGCAGATATGCCCTGCGGAAGTGTTTGACATCCTTCAATCCCAGCGCCTGCTGGAGCTGCTGACGCGCCGATTCTTCTACCAGTAATTTGACTAGGCTTAGGACTTGGGGGGCGACTTGGGGGGCGACTTGGGGGGCGACTTCCGGGGTAAGACCCAGGCTGGACTGGTCGGGCCATTGAGCCAAGTGGTGAACTGGCAGCCTGACCAGGCACCCGCTGCGATCGTCGTCGGTATCAAACTGCGGTGGTGGCGAGCCGTTAGCTGCCATGGCCTTCAAGATTTTGGGGACGCCTGTAGAGCGCCCTTCGGTCAGGCCAAGTTCCTTCAGGAATTCTCCGATGCGTCTGTTTCGGTAGCGGTGGCACGCCGCATGTCCGGTTATCCAGTCTGCCAGTTTGATCGACCGGTCCGGACCCGGATAGCTTAGTACCAGTATTTCATCACGCATGATGCGCACTTCTATCGGCTCCCGGTCCTGATACGAGCGGTGATAGACCGCATTGACTACCGCTTCTTCTATGGCCGCGTAGGGGAAATTCCATACGCGAGTTGCTTCGGCACGATCAGGATGCTTCAGGACAGTCTGGTGCAGGTAATTGCGCTCAATGTAGCCCAAGGCCTCGCGGGTAATTCGCGCCAAGGGGCCTTTGAATATTTTTTCGTCAAAGTGGTCTCCGCCTGGGCCATCCTGGAACCAGACCACGTCGATTTGCGTGTACGGAAAAAACCGGTCTGGTGCCTCGCTAAAGAACATCAGGCCGACGTTCTTGGGCCAGGGACATTCGCTTGGGCCGTCTACCACGTTCATTTGTCGGCCCAGGTCTTCGATTGAGAGCTTATCCGCATACTCGGCCAGCACACTGCCCACTTCCTGAAGATAGGCCTGCATCAAGGGCTTGGAGAGGTCGCTTAACTTTGCCTGTTGTGCGATCCGGTCGTCGAACGGTACGTTGGCGGTCAGGTTCAACAGCTCCTGCTCGCATTCGCCCCTTGCTTCAACGGTGCTGCTGTAACGCCGGATGTAGTAATGCCAGCTTTTGTGCCTGGACGATACCGAAGCTGGCGCCTTGTATGGGCGGTGCATGCCGCCCGGAGCATGCAGCACGATCAGCTTGCGGTCATCCACATCGCAGACGGCCAGACTCGGGAAGTAGGGCGGCCGTATCTGCTGGCATGCGGCCAGCAATTCCCGCTGGATCTTATCGATCTGACTCTCTGCCAGCCCGAGTGGCGGCGCTATCGGCCGGCCATTGGCATCGCAGTCCTGGCCGATGATGATGTAGCCGCCTCCGAGGTTTTCGAAGTCGTTGGCGAAGGCGCAGAGGGTGCGGATAATCGCATCAGGGTTCCAGGCAGTTTTATATTCAATGCGCTCGCTCTCCACTGTGCGATGGCGCAACAGATTCTGTAGGTTGATCGGCAGGGCAACCATATTGAGGCTCCATGTGAGCATGTGCCGGCGAATGCTGGCAAGATATCAAGTACTGATGGCATATTTGACAAGCTCAGGAATTATTTGTTCCGTTCGAAGCGCTTAAAAACTGATTGACTTGGTTGTATATACAACTTATCCTTTGAGGATGCGCTGGCCGTGCGTGCGTTGTTGCGCGCGTGGCCGGTCCCACCCACTCAGGAGCAGGAGCCACCATGACGACCCATTTAGACAGCGATCCACGTTTTGACGCCAGCCGCGAAATCCGCGCCCCACGCGGACCGGAACGCACCTGTAAAAACTGGGGCGCCGAGGCGGCCTACCGCATGATCCAGAATAATCTGGACAAGGAAGTGGCGGAAAATCCCAAGCACCTGGTGGTCTACGGCGGCATCGGCCGCGCGGCCCGCAACTGGGAATGCTACGACCAGATCCTGGCCTCGCTGCGCGAGCTGGAAGACAATCAGACCCTGCTGATCCAGTCCGGCAAGCCGGTCGGCGTGTTCCAGACCCACGAGGACGCGCCGCGCGTGCTGATCGCGAACTCCAACCTGGTGCCGAAGTGGGCCAACTGGGAACACTTCAATGAGCTGGACCGCAAAGGCCTGTTCATGTACGGCCAGATGACGGCCGGCTCGTGGATCTACATCGGCACCCAGGGCATCGTGCAGGGCACCTTCGAGACCTTCGCCGAAGCGGGCCGCCAGCATTTCGGCGGCGACCTCAAAGGCCGCTGGGTATTGACCGCGGGCCTGGGCGGCATGGGCGGAGCGCAGCCGCTGGCCGCGACCATGGCCGGCGCCGTGTCGCTGACCGTCGAGTGCCAGCAGAGCAGCATCGACTTCCGCCTGCGCACCCGCTACCTCGACAAGCAGGCCGCCAGCATCGACGAGGCACTGGAGATGATCAAACTGCACAAGGCCAATGGCGACGCCATCTCCATCGGCCTGCTGGGCAACGCGGCCGACGTGCTGCCGGAACTGGTGCGCCGCGCCAAGGCCGGTGGCGTCGTACCTGACATCGTCACCGACCAGACCTCCGCGCATGACCTGATCAACGGCTACCTGCCGCAAGGCTGGTCGGTGGACCAGTGGAAGACTGCGCAGCACGACGCCGCGCGCCACGAAGAACTGAAAGCCGCCGCCACTGCCGGTTGCGCCGTGCACGTGCAGGCGATGCTGGACTTCCAGACGCTGGGCGCCAAGGTCGTCGACTACGGCAACAACATCCGCCAGGTGGCGTTCGACCACGGCGTCAAGAACGCCTTCGATTTCCCGGGCTTCGTGCCGGCCTATATCCGTCCGCAGTTCTGCGAAGGCCGCGGTCCGTTCCGCTGGGTGGCGCTGTCCGGCGACCCGGAGGACATCTACAAGACCGACGCCAAGATCAAGGAACTGTTCCCGCACCACGCCAATGTACACCGCTGGCTGGACATGGCGCGCGAACGCATCGCCTTCCAGGGCCTGCCGGCGCGCATCTGCTGGCTGGGACTGGGCGAGCGTCACATCGCCGGCCTGGCCTTCAACGAGATGGTGCGCAACGGCGAGCTGAAAGCGCCGATCGTCATCGGCCGCGACCACCTGGACACCGGCTCCGTCGCCAGCCCTAACCGCGAAACCGAAAGCATGAAGGACGGCACCGACGCCGTCTCCGACTGGCCGCTGCTGAACGCGCTGCTCAACACCGCCGGCGGCGCGACCTGGGTGTCGCTGCACCACGGCGGCGGCGTGGGCATGGGCTATTCGCAGCACTCCGGCGTGGTGATCGTGGCCGACGGCACCGACGCCGCCGCCAAGCGCCTGGCGCGCGTGCTGGTCAACGACAGCGGTTCGGGTGTGATGCGTCACGCCGATGCGGGATACGAGACGGCGGTCGCCTGCGCCAAGCGCAACGGCTTGAACCTGCCAATGATTAAATAATTTGAGAACCTCTATGAAACCAAATGCACTGACCCTGAAACCGGGCGCGATGACCCTGACCGAACTGCGCGCCGTATGGAGCGCCGCCGGTCCGCTGTCGCTGGCCGCCGAAGCCTATCCCGTTATCGAAGCATCGGCCGCCGCCGTGCGCGCCATCGTCGCCAAGGGTGACGCCGCCTACGGCATCAACACCGGTTTCGGCCTGCTGGCCAAGACCCGCATCCCGGACGAGAAACTGGAACAGCTGCAACGCAACCTGATCCTGTCGCACTCGGTCGGCACCGGCGAGCTGCTGTCGGACGCGGTCTGCCGTTTGATCCTGCTGATGAAGATCGGCAGCCTGGCGCGCGGCTACTCCGGCGTGCGTCCGCTGATCATCGACACGCTGATCGCGTTGTACAACGCCGGCATCATGCCGGCCATTCCCGCCAAGGGTTCGGTCGGCGCCTCGGGCGACCTGGCGCCGCTGTCGCATATGACGCTGGCGATGCTGGGCGTGGGCGACGTGCGCGTCAACGGTGAAATCATGCCGGCCGCCGACGCGCTGAAAGCCGCCAACATCGCGCCGGTGGTGCTGGCCGCGAAGGAAGGCCTGGCGCTGATCAACGGCACCCAGGTGTCGACCGCGCTGGCGCTGCATGGCCTGTTCATGGCCGAGCGCCTGCTGGAAGCGGGCATGGTGTCCGGCGCGCTGTCGCTGGATGCGGCCAAGGGCTCCGATTCGCCGTTCGACGCCCGCGTGCACGAAGTGCGCGGCCAGCCGGGCCAGATCGCCGCCGCCTCGATCTACCGTCAACTGGTGAGCAACAGCGCGATCCGCGCCTCGCACCTGGTCGGCGACGAGCGCGTGCAAGACCCGTACTGCCTGCGCTGCCAGCCGCAGGTGATGGGCGCCTGCTGGGACATCATCAACAACGCCGCCCGCACGCTGCTGATCGAAGCCAACGCCGTCACCGACAATCCGCTGCTGTTCAAGGACGGCGAGCTGTCGGTGGTGGTCTCGGGCGGTAACTTCCACGCCGAGCCGGTGGCCTTCGCCGCCGACACGCTGGCGCTGGCGATCGCCGAAATCGGCGCGATCTCCGAACGCCGCATCGCGCTGCTGATCGACGCCACCTTGTCCGGCCTGCCGCCGTTCCTGGTGCGCGATCCGGGCGTGAACTCGGGCTTCATGATCGCCCACGTGACCGCCGCCGCGCTGGCGTCGGAGAACAAGTCGCTGGCCCATCCGGGCAGCGTCGATTCGATCCCGACCTCGGCCAACCAGGAAGACCACGTCAGCATGGCTACCTACGCGGCGCGCCGCCTGGACGACATGGCGCACAATACCGCTGTCATCATCGGCATCGAGCTGCTGGCTGCGGCGCAGGGCATCGACTTCCATCGTCCGCTGAAAACCTCGCCGCATCTGGAGCACGTGCATGCGCAGCTGCGCCAGAAGGTGCCGTTCTTCGACGCCGACCGCTTCTTCGCGCCGGACATCGAAGCGGCCAAGGGCATGGTCATGCGCGGCGAGTTGAGCGCGTCGTGCAAAGGCCTGTTCACGTCCTTGCACCCATAAGAGGAGGCGTCATGGACTATCAGTTCAAAGCAGGCAGTATTCCCTTGCTGGTGTCCATGCCGCACGTGGGTACCGATATTCCCGATGACGTGGCGGCGGCGATGACGCCGGCCGCCGTCGACAAGCAGGATACGGACTGGCACCTGGTGCGCCTGTACGAGTTCCTCGGCGAGATGGGGGCGTCGACGCTGTCGGCGCGCTGGTCGCGCTACGTCATCGATCTGAACCGGCCGCCGGAAAACACCAACTTGTATCCGGGCCAGGATACGACCGGCCTGTGCCCGGTCGATACCTTCCATCGCGAGCCGCTGTACCGCGAAGGCCATACGCCGGGCGAGGCCGAGGTGCAACGCCGCCTGGCCGCCTATTGGAAACCGTATCACGATCAATTGCGCGCGGAGCTGGACCGGTTGCTGGCGCTGCACGGCCGCGTGGTGCTGTGGGACGCGCATTCGATCGCGTCGGTGGTGCCGCGCTTCTTCGAGGGCAAGCTGCCGGACCTGAACTTCGGCACGGCCGACAGCAAGAGCTGCGCGCCGGGCCTGAGCGACGCCATCGTGGCGCGCGCGCTGGCGCAGCAGCAGTTCAGCGTGGCCGTCAACGGCCGCTTCAAGGGCGGGCACATCACCCGTCACTATGGCCAGCCGGCCAACCATGTGCACGCGATCCAGCTGGAGATGTGCCAGTCGACTTA
The DNA here is from genome assembly GCF_040364205.1 of Duganella rhizosphaerae. Lineage (NCBI taxonomy): Bacteria > Pseudomonadati > Pseudomonadota > Betaproteobacteria > Burkholderiales > Oxalobacteraceae > Duganella > Duganella rhizosphaerae. The sequence goes on along the minus strand of NZ_BPWK01000003.1, from coordinate 516,101 downwards.
CATGGATGAGAATGCGCCGTATGGTTATCGCGAAGACCTCGCAGGACAAGTGCAAGGCGTGTTGCGGCAAATGACGCAGGCCGCCGCCGATTGGGGGCGCGCATGAACCGGCTGTTCGCGCGCAACGCGCTGCTGCCGGAGGGCTGGCGCAAGGATGTGCTGGTCGAGTGGGACGCGGGCGGCACCATCGTGCGCGTCGATGCCGGCGTGGTTGCGCCGTCCGGCGCGCAGCTGATTGCGCCGGTGGTGGAATACGCCTTGCCGGGCATGATCAACCTGCATTCGCACAGCTTCCAGCGGGCGCTGGGCGGACGCACGGAAAAGGCGGGAGAGACCAAGGACAGCTTCTGGACCTGGCGCGACCTGATGTACCGCTTCGCGCGCAACATCACGCCCGAGCACATTGAGGCCATCGCGGCCCAGCTGTTTTCGGAGTGCCTGCGCCACGGCTACACGTCGATGTGCGAATTCCACTACGTGCAGCGCGCGCCGGACGGCGCCATGTACCCGCGCCCTGCGGAAACGGCCGAGCGCGTCATCGCCGCCGCACGTTTGGCGGGAATCGGCATCACCATGCTGCCAGTGTTGTATAGTTATTCCGGCTTCGGCGAAAGCGCCTTGAAGCCCGAGCAACAGCGCTTCAAGACCGATCCGCACGATGTGCTGCGGGTGATCGAGGCGCTGGAGCCTCTGCGCGACGGGCAGACCGAAGTGGGCGTGGCGCCGCATTCGCTGCGCGCGGCCTCGGTGGCGCAGATTAACGACGTGCTGGTGACGCTGCCGGACGACCGTCCGGTGCATATCCACATCGCGGAACAGAAGCAGGAAGTGCAGCAGTCGCTGGACTGGAGCGGACGCCGCCCCGTGCAGTGGCTGCTGGACCAGGTGGAAGTCGATCAACGCTGGTGCCTGATCCACGCGACGCACTTGATGCGCGACGAGGTGGACAACATAGCGCAGAGCGGCGCCGTGGCGGGCCTGTGCCCGACCACGGAGGCCAACCTGGGCGACGGCCTGTTCCCGCTGGAGGAGTTCCTGGCGGCGGGCGGACGGTTCGGCATCGGCAGCGACAGCCATATTTCGCAAAGCGCGGTTGAAGAGCTGCGCTGGCTGGAATACGGCCAGCGCCTGCAACACCAGCGCCGCAATATCGCGGTGTCGGCGGAGCAGCGCAATGTCGGCGACTTCCTGTGGCAGGGCGCCTTGCTCGGCGGCGCGCAGGCCAGCGGACGGCAGGTGGGCGCGTTGGCGCCGGGCCGCCGCGCCGATATGATCGTGCTGCATGATCAGCACCCGAATCTGTATGGATTGGCGCTGGACGAGGTACTCGGCAGCTTCGTCTTCTGCGGTAATGACAATCTGGTCAAGGACGTCATGGTCGGCGGCCAGTGGGTAGTACGCAATCAGCAGCACGTTGCGCAGCAGGCGATCGCTGCGCGCTTCAAGCAGACCTTGGCCGAACTGAGGGAGTTCCGATGACCCAGCTAATCCAGTATGCAAGCCTGCGGCCCGCGCCGTGGAAGAATGGCGGTGGCAGCACGACGGAAATCGCCGTCTCGCCCGCCGGCGCCGGCTTCGATGCATTCGACTGGCGCGTCAGCCTGGCGACCATCTCGCAGAGCGGGCCGTTTTCCTCTTTCCCCGGCATCGACCGTTCGCTGGCGCTGGTCGACGGCGACGGTGTGCTGCTGGACTTCGGCGACGAGCGCTTCGTGCTCAGTCCCAGCGAGCCGCTGATCGAATTCGACGGCGAGGCGGCGGTGCACGTCACCGTCACCGGCAGCCTGACCACCGACTTCAACGTGATGACGCGCCGCGGCCGCTGCCGCCACCGGCTGGAGTCGTGCGAGGTCAGCGGCGCCGAGCAGCTCAAGCGCCGCAGCGGCACCACGCTGCTGTTCCTGGCCGACGGCGAAAGCCTGACGGTGAGCAGCGCCCGGGAACGCATCGCCATGGTGCGCTACGACCTGCTGGTGCTGGAGGCCGAAGAAGAATGGTCGATGGAAGCCCAGCGCGCAACGGTGTTCGTGGTCGACATCATCAACAATTAAAGAAGGTACCAAGCATGTGGGATGTGTTGTTTACGAACGTGCACCTGGCCACGATGGCCGATGGCTACGGTGAAATCCGCGATGCGGCCATCGCCGTCAAGGATGGCAAGATCGTCTGGCTGGGCCCTCAGGCTGAGATGCCGCCGGGTGTCCTGGCCACCACCGCGCACGATGGCGGCGGCTGCTGGCTGACGCCGGGCCTGATCGACTGCCACACCCACATCGTCCACGCCGGCAACCGCAGCGATGAATTCGAGGCGCGCCTCAACGGCGCCACCTACGAGGACATCGCCCGCGCCGGCGGCGGCATCATGTCCACCGTGCGCGCCACCCGCGCCGCGTCGGAGGACGAGCTGCTGGAGCAAAGCCTGCCGCGCGTGTGCAGCCTGCTGGCCGAGGGCGTGACCACGCTGGAAATCAAATCCGGCTACGGCCTGACGCTGGAATCGGAAGCCAATATGCTGCGCGTGGCGCGCCGCATCGGCCGCGAGCTGCCGGTCGGCGTCGCCGCCACCTTCCTCGGCGCGCACGCCTTGCCGCCGGAGTTCGCCGGCCGCGCCGACGACTACATCACCGAAGTGTGCGCGATGATCGCGCCGCTGGCCGCCGAAGGCCTGGTCGACGCGGTGGACGCCTTCTGCGAACGCATCGGCTTCTCGCATGAGCAGACGGAGCGCGTGTTCCAGGCGGCGCGCGCACAGGGCCTGCCGGTCAAACTGCATGCGGAGCAGCTGTCCGACCAGCGCGGCGCCGAGCTGGTGGCGCGCTACCACGGCTTGTCCGCCGACCACCTCGAACACCTGACCGAGGCCGGCATCGCGGCGATGGCCGCCGCCGGCACGGTGGCGGTGCTGCTGCCCGGCGCCTACTACTTCCTGCGCGACACCACGCCGCCGCCGGTGGCCGCCATGCGTGCCGCCGGCGTGGCGATGGCCGTGGCCACCGACTGCAATCCCGGCACCTCGCCGATGACGTCCCTGCTGCTGGCGATGAATATGGTCTGCAGCCTGTGGCGTTTGACGCCGCTGGAGGCGCTGGCCGGCTGCACCGTGCACGCGGCCCGCGCGCTCGGCCACGAACAGCAGATCGGCAGCCTGGAAGTGGGCAAGCGCGCCGACTTCGCGCTGTGGCGCATCGCCCGCCCGGCCGACCTGTCCTACGCCATCGGCCTCAATCCCTGCCGGGGCGTGGTCAATGCGGGCGTGTTGCGTTCGCCGCAGGTTTAGAGGGCGGCCTCGGGAAATTCTGTTTCGTTAGTTATTGTTTCGGTTACAGTACCGGGATGCCTCTTCTAACGTAACAGGATATCCATGTTTGCCTTGAACTCTCTTCGCGCCGCCGTCTTGCTGACGCTCGGCGCGCAGGCGCTGGCCCAGGAGCCGGTGCCGCCTACTCCCGTTCCCCACGCACCAGAAGCCCCTGTCGCCGCCAGCGCGCCCGTGCCGCCGGCCGCCAACCTGGCTGCCGCAGTGGCGGCCGCCGCCGCGCCCAAACCGTACGCCGAGGTGGTGCGCGGCGCCGCCCACGTGCAGGGCTTCCTGAACCTGTACCAGAAAGAGGAAAAAGTCTGGATCGAGCTGCGGCCCGACCAGTTCGACCGTCCGATCTTCATGACCGTGAACATGCCGAACGGGATAGGCGAGCGCGGTATCTACGGCAGCCAGATGGGCCTGAGCCAGGTGGTGGTGTTCCACCGCATCGGCAACCTGGTGCAGATGATCGCCAAGAATACCGACTACGGCGCCAAGGCCGGCACGCCGCAGGCGCTGGCGGTGTCGCAGGCGTTCTCGGACAGCCTGCTGGCGATCGCGCCGGTGGCCAGCGGGCCGCATCCGCAGAGCCACGCGATCCTGGTCGAGGCGAACATCCTGCTGTTCGGCGACATCCCGAGCTTTACGACGCGGCTGGAAGCGGCCTTCCGCATGCCGTATGCGATGGACGCGCGCAACAGCAGCTTCCAGACCATCCGTTCCGACGAGTCCATGACCGGCTTCCAGGTCAACGCCCACTTCTTCGTGCCGCGCATCGCGGCGCCGCCGCTGGTGATGCCGGCCACGCCGGTGCCGGTCGCCAGTCCGCCGACCACGCTGCCGGACCCTCGCAGCATGTTCCTCGGTTTCTACTACAGCTTCATGCCGCTGCCGGCGCAGCCCATGCATGGCCGTGCTGCGGACGATCGCATCGGCCACTTCGTCACCACCATGCACGACTACTCCGACGACGTGACGCCGACGACGGCCGTGCACCTGATCGAGCGCTGGCGCCTGGAGAAGCAGGATCCGGCGCAGGCGCTGTCGGAACCCAGGCAGCCCATCGTCTATTGGCTCGACGCGAACATCCCGGAGAAGTATCGCGAATCGGTCAAGCAGGGCATCCTGGCCTGGAACGAGGCGTTTGAACGCATCGGCTTCAAGAACGCCATCGTCGTCAAACAGCAGGGCGAGAAGGACCGCTTCGACACGATGGACGCGCGGCATGCGTCGGTGCGCTGGTTCGTCGGCAGCGATGTCGGCTTCGCCGTCGGGCCGCGTCAGGTCGATCCGCGCAGCGGCGAGATCCTCGATGCGGACATCGGCATGTCCGACATTTTCGCACGCGGCGCACGCCGCATGATCGGCGAGGACAGCATGCCGCTGCAGGATGCGCTGGCGACGCCGGGGCAGGAAGCGCGCTGCGACTACATGCTGGAATCGGCGTCCGAGATGGGCTTCGCCATGGGCCTGCTGGAGGCGCGCGGCGAACTGGAAATGGGCAGCCCGGAGGCGGACGCGGTGGCGCAAGCCTACGTGCGCTCGGTGGTGATGCACGAGATCGGGCACACGCTGGGCTTGCGGCACAACTTCCGCTCGTCGACCATCTACAGCATCAAGCAGTTGCAGGACCCGGAGTTCACCAAAAAGAACGGCCTGGCCGGATCGGTGATGGACTACACGCCGTTCAACCTGTCGCTCAAGGGCGAGAAGCAGGGCGAGTACGTGGCGTCGACGCTGGGGCCTTACGATTACTGGGCCATCGAATACGCCTACAAGCCGATCGAGCCGGCGCAGGAGAAGGAAGAACTGGCGAAGATCGCCGCGCGCTCGAACGAGCCGCTGCTGGCCTTCGGCACCGACCAGGATGCGGGCGGTTTCAATTCCGATCCCGACGTCAATGTGTTCGACCTGGGCAGCGATCCGCTGGCTTACTTCCAGCGCCGCCTGACGATCTCGCGCGAGCTGTGGGACCGCCTGCAAAGCCGCACGCTGAAACCGGGCGAGAGCTACGACACGCTGCGCCGCAGTTTCGACTACGGCTTCCAGCAGTTTGCACGCACCATGCCGGTGGTGGTCAAGTACGTGGGCGGCGTGACCTATCTGCGCGACCACGCCGGTACCGGCCGCGCCACCTTCACGCCGGTGCCGCTGCCGCGCCAGCGGGCCGCCTTGCAGATGCTGACCACCAGCCTGTTCAAGTCGGACAGCTTCCAGTTCTCGCCGGCGATGATCAGTCGCCTGGGATCGGACCATTTTGAACCGCGTGGACGGGCCGACGTATCGGTCAGCGGACGTGTGCTGGCCTTGCAGTCCGGCGCGCTGGACCAGCTGATGTCCGACCTGGTGGCGGTGCGTCTGCTCGATTCGCAGGAAAAGCTGGACGACCGCAAGCAGGCCCTCAGCCTCGACGAGTTGTACACCACCGTGCAGGACGCGGTATGGAGCGAGCTGAAAACCGGCAAGGACATCAACGGCATGCGCCGCAATCTGCAACGCGAGCATCTGAAGCGGCTGACCGCGATCCTGCTGCGCTCTTCGCCGATCACGCCGGCCGATGCGCGCAGCCTGCAACGGGAGAACGCGCTGGCGCTGCAACGCGATATCCGCGGCGCGATGGCGAAGCCAATGAGCCGCGAGGCCAAGGCCCATCTGTCGGAGTCGTATGAAACGCTGAGCCAGGCCTTGAAGGCGGCCATGTTGCGCGCGGGCGCTTGATGGTAAGCTCTCCGGATTGACCATCATTCCGGAGAGCGTGTGCAAGGACGATTGCTAGTTTGCCTGGCCCTGTTGTGGGCTGGCGTGGCGTGCGCCGCGCCGGCCGATACGCTGCACGTGGGTTCGAAGCGCTTCACCGAATCCTATATTCTTGGCGAGGTGCTGGCGCAGACCGCGGCGCAGGCGGCGCCAAACGTCAAGGTCGAGCACCTGCAAGGCCTGGGCAACACCGCCATCGTGCTGGCTGCCTTGCAGGCCGGCCGCATCGACGTCTATCCCGAGTACCTCGGCACCATCGACCTGGAAATCCTCAAGCATGCGCAGGCCGCGCCGCTGGAGCAGATCCGCCGCGAGCTGGCCCCGATGGGGCTGGGCGTTGCGGCGCCGCTGGGCTTCAACAACACCTACGCGCTGGCGATGCGCGGCGGGCCGGACGGGCTGACGAAACTCAGCGAGCTGGCCGCGCAGCCGCGCTTGCGCTTCGGCCTGTCGCATGAATTCATCGGCCGCGCCGATGGCTGGCCGGGCCTGGCCAAGCGCTACGGCCTGCCTCAGCAGCCGGAAGGCCTGGACCACGGCATCGCCTACGAGGCCTTGATGCAGCGCCAGGTCGACGTGATCGACATCTACTCCACCGACGCCAAGATCCGCCAGTACGGCCTGCGTGTGCTGGAGGACGACCGCGCCTACTTCCCGCGCTACGACGCGGTGCTGCTGTACCGGCTCGATGCGGCCCAACGCTTTCCGGCTGCGTGGAAGGCGATCACGCAGCTGGAGGGGCGCATCAGCGCGGCCGACATGATCGCGATGAACGCCGCCGCCGAAATCGACGGCCAGAATTTCGCCAGCGTGGCGCGCGACTGGCTGGCCGCGCACAAGCCGCTGGCCGCAGGCGCGCCGTCCGCCGATGCCGGCAAGGTGGTGCAGGCGGCGCCGATCCAGGTACGTGACGGCCTGCTGGCCAAGATCTTCGACAAGAACCTGTGGCCGCTGACGCGCCAGCATGTGACGCTGGTGTTGGTGGCGGTGCTGCTGGCGTGCGTGGTCGGCATTCCGCTGGGCGTGCTGGCGGCGGCGTTGCCGCGCCTGCGGCAGGTGGTGCTGGGCTTGACGGGCGTGCTGCAAACGGTGCCCTCGCTGGCCTTGCTGGCGCTGCTGATACCCTTGCTGGGCATGATAGGCACGGCGCCGGCGCTGGTGGCGCTGGTGGTGTATGCGCTGCTGCCCATCGTACGCAACACCTGCACCGGCTTGTTGCAGGTGCCGGCCGGCTTGCGGCTGGCGGCGCAGGCGCTGGGCCTGCGGCCGATGCAGCGGCTGCTGCATGTCGAGCTGCCGCTGGCCTTGCCGGTGATCCTGGCCGGCGTGAAAACGGCGGCGGTGATGAGCGTGGGGACGGCGACCATCGCCGCCTTCATCGGCGCCGGCGGCTACGGCGAACGCATCACCATCGGCCTGGCGCTGAACGATAACGCCATGCTGCTGGCCGGGGCGATTCCGGCGGCGCTGCTGGCGCTGTTGACGCAGGCCGCGTTCGAGCTGCTGGAACGGCTGGCCAGCCGCGCGCCTTCACAGCGAGTGTAGCTTGGAGCGCAGCAGCACCATTTCCTTGTGCAGCAGGCGCTCTGCGAGGAAATCGTTCTCGCGCTGGGCGGCGATGGCTTCGAGCGCCTGCGTGTGGCGTTCCAGCCGGGCGCGCAGCCAGGCTTTGTAGACGGTGGTGGCCAGGGGCGGTAATTTGGGCATGACTGTCTCCTGCGATAGGTTTGACATTCATTCTGCAAGCATAACCGCTCCCTGCTTTGCGCTAGATCAAGCCCCTTGAGACATCTGCGTCAGCGCCTCGCCGGTGACGCGGCAGATGCGCCACTCCGGCAGCAGCGAGGCGCCCATGCTTTCGTACAGCTTGATGGCGTTGCTGTTCCAGTCCAGCACCGACCATTCGAAGCGGCCGCAGTCGCGTTCCACCGCCAGCTGCGCCAGCGCCACCAGCATCTGCTTGCCGTAGCCCTTGCCGCGCGCGCTTTGCTTGACGTACAAATCTTCTAGGTACAGGCCCTTCTTGCACAGGAAGGTGGAGAAGTTGTGGAAGAACAACGCGAAGGTGACGACTACGCCGTCGGTCTCGCCGACCAGCGCTTCGCAGACCGGCTTGTCGCAGAACAGGCTGTCGTGCAGCATGGCTTCGTTGGCGACGACCATGTGTTCCAGTTTTTCAAACACGGCCAATTCGTAAATCATGCCGAAAATGGCGGCGACGTCTGCCGGCTGGGCCGGGCGTATGGTCAGGTTGGAAGTGCTCATCAGGCTTCGACTATGCTTTCTGTGGTGGAGGGGGAATCGGACTGCAGCGCCCAGGCGACGCTGGACAGGCACAATATCATGCCGGCCCATTGCAGCGGGCCGGGGCGGAAATGCTCCAGCTGGATCGACAGCAGCACGGAAATGACCGGCGTGACCACGCCGATGTACACGGCCTTGTGCGAGCCGATGCGGTGGATCAGCGTGAAGTAGGCGGCAAAGGCGATCACCGAGCCGAACAGCGACAGGTACAGCAGCCCGCCCCAGTAGGGCAGGCCGGCCGGCATGGTGAAGGACTGGCCGCTGGCCAGCACCCACAGCGCCACCAGCAGGCTGCCCCACAGCATCGACCAGGCCATCGTCAGCAGCACGTTGGACGATTGCTCGCGCACCTTGATCACGACCACGTTGCCAACCGAGCTGGCGATGGTGGCGGTCAGCGCCAGTGCCAGGCCGAGCAGAAAGTGCCCATTGCCGCCGGACAGGATCTCGCTCCAGGCGCCCACGATGGACTGGAAGAACAGCAGCGTGACGCCGCAGATGGCGACCGCGCCGGCGCTCCAGGTGCGCCAGCTGAGCGGGGTGCCGAAGGCCATGCGGTTGAGGATGGGGTTCCAGAACACCATCAGCGCGAACAGCACGGCGACCAGGCCGGAGACCAAATATTGCTCGGAGGTGTAGGTGCAGATGTAGCTCAGGCCGAAGGTGGCGCAGCCTTGCAGGAACATCCAGCGCTGGGTGCGCCAAGGCATGATCAGCTTGTCGCCGCGCGCCAGGCACCAGGCGAACAGCACCGCCGCCGACAGCGCGAAGCGGTAGACCACCGATACGGCGGGTGCGACCTCGCCCAATTGCAGCGTGATGGCGAAGAAAGTGGAGCCCCAGATCAGGCAGGCAATGATGAACAGGAGTGGAGAGGACATCGGACGAGTATAGCCGCCCGGGCGATTCCTTGCCTAGCGGCTATGATTTTGTTGCGGCGCAACAGGTCGCCGAATTTGTTTGTATCGTTGCGTAAATTTTGAGCATTTTGTTGAAAATGCAAGTATGATGGAAAGACACATCAATCAAGGGAGAGCGGCATGAGTACCGCGCTGCAAATCAAGGTCGTCGGCTTGCTGGGCTATGTCGCGGTCAGTACCGCGCTGGTGCTGTTGCTGGCCGACGAGGAGATGCAGAGCGCTGCCCAGACCCTCTTCGCCTTCGCCGGTTTTCATTAATACGCCAGCTTCATCCGGCGGTACAAAAATCCCAGCACAAACAGCGGTCCGATCAGCAGGAAGCGCAGGTCGTCGAAAAACGACGGCTTCTTGCCTTCGATCTTGTGGCCGATGAACTGTCCTATCCACGCCAGCACGAAGATCGCCAGCGACAGCGGCAGGACGGCGCGGTCGGGCAGGGCGGCCAGCAGGGCCAGCATCAGCGTGGTCATCAGCAGCATGCCCACCGCGAACGGCTTCGACAGCTTGAAGTAGTAGGCCAGCGAGGCCAGCGTGACCGCGACCGCCAGTAGCGGATGCACGGCCCACAGCAAGCCCAGCAGCGTGAACACGATGATGGGCACGCAGACGAAGTGGATCACTTCGTTGATGGGATTGAGGTGGCTTTCGCTGTACTGGGCCAGCAGCGTATCGATGGTGCGGGGTTGCGACATGGGTGTCTCCTTTGTTTTTATAGTACGGTCGTGCTGTCGGTAAATTCTACACCTGAAACGCGGCGTGGCAACGCTTGGGTACAATGCGGCCATGAGCTATGCGACAGATCCCCTCCCTCCCGCGCTGACCGGCCTCGCGCCGGTGCTCGACGCGCGCACCCGCATCCTGGTGCTGGGCAGTTTTCCCGGCGCCGCCTCGCTGGCGGCGCAGCAGTACTATGCGCATCCGCGCAATCTGCTGTGGCCGATTCTGTCGGCGCTGACGGGAGAGCCGCTGGCCCAGTTGCCGTACGACGAACGCCTGCCGCGTCTGCTGGCGCACGGCTTCGGCCTGTGGGATGTGCTGGGCGCCTGTGAGCGCGAAGGCAGTCTGGATTCCGCCATCCGCAAGCCCGCCGCCAATGATTTCGCCCGGCTGCGGGAGTTATGCCCGTTGCTGGAAACGGTCGGCTTCAATGGCCAGACCTCCGGCCAGTTCGCCCGCCAGTTCGCCGCCGAGGGCTATCGCACGCTGGTGCTGCCATCGACTTCTCCGGCACATGCATCACTCACACTTGCACAAAAACTAGAGCACTGGAAAATGCTACTGTAATCTGTCTAGTCTGTCGCGATTCAATGAGCGAAGATACGAAATTCGGTGGCTTTGGCCACGGGACGTACCTGATTCCGCTCACGCCTCAGTTCCACGATGCCGTAGTTGGACATTGTCTTTAGTGTGCGCGACAGGTTGCTTGGTTTGCGGCCGGTGAGCTCCGCCAATGCCGCAATGGATGCCGGCTTCGTTTCCAAAATAACGTGCAACAATGCGCGGTTGTCGTCACTTAGTACCTCGGCCAGTGATTTCATCGAGGTGAACCAGACTTTAGGTTCACCCGGCTTCGGTTTATAGCTGCCACGAGCGATCGCCAGCACACGCTGACGTATGCGTTCTTGCGGCATAATGCCAATCACAATCGGTTTCATCGCTTTCTTACCTCCTGCAATACCCGGTCAACGTCTGCGAAGAAATCGTTGATCAGTTGCTGCGCATCCTTGAATTCATACGGCAGGCCCTGGTCTGAGATGTGCCGGTGCTTGTGGTCAAAGGCCCAAATACGTCCCGCATACTTGAACTTCTTGGGTGGTTTTACCGCGCGTCTGCTGGCGCACGGCTTCGGCCTGTGGGATGTGCTGGGCGCCTGCGAGCGCGAAGGCAGTCTGGATTCCGCCATCCGCAAGCCCGCCGCCCATGGTGACCGGACGCTGGTTTTGCCATCAACCTCGCCCGCCCATGCCAGTTTGTCGTTGCAAGCGAAACTGGAATTATGGCGTGAGCTATTGCACTCCTGAATTCAGACGCTGAGCCGACCGCGAAAGCCTCTTGCCGCATAGTACGATTCAGCGCCATTGTGATACAGGAAAACATGGTCATAACGACGATCGCAGAATAGCGCGCCGCCAAGATGCCTTATCTTGGCGGGTGTTTGCACCCAGCTCGACGTTTTCCTGTCGAACTCTCCCAATTTCTGCAACGCTCGATATTGCTGCTCCGTGAGTAACTCGACACCGATAGTGGACGCCATTTCGATAGCGCTTGTGCCGGGTTTATTTTCCTTGCGTGAATCGCGCGCCTCTTTGTCGTAGCACGTGCTGCGTCGGCCCGTTGGGCTTTCGGGTGAACAATCACAGAAAATGAACGCATCGTTTATTGCGTCATAAGTAATGACATCCGGTTCTCCGCCGGTGCGTTCCATTTCAGCGAGTGGCAGGAGCTTTCCAAGATTGGCCTCCAACTTCGCCTGCACGGAACTCCAGTCGATTCCTGTGTGACGACGCATGTTCTTCGCGAACCGATCTTTGAGCGTTCCGATTAACTCGCCTCCAAGTGCCGTTTCCAATTTATTTCTCCTTTCGAAGCCAAGGTGCCGGTTAAGCGGAATGGTAGCTGACAATGCGAGGACATGGTCGCCGGTTTGATCGCCGTCGAGCTTTCGTCGGACAGCTCCGCATATCCTTGTCTAAAGGGGGAAAGCATGACCAAGTTGAGTGTTTGTCTTTTTCTTTTATTGTTCGTTATCTTGGCTGCCATCGCGACATGGCCTGCGAGTTTGCTCGGCAGTGATTTCCAGCTGACCTGCCTGGCCGTCGTCGTTGCCTACTCGCTGCTTTTGTCCCTGGCACTCGCAGTGCAGCGACGCCGATTGCGACGTCAATTCATGCAATTGTCCAAGGCTGAGCGGAACGCGTTGGCAGCCGATTCCGAGCAATTCCGTTATATCCTGCCCGCTCCTGGTTCGCGGCCGGCGAGCCTCACAGCCTTTGTCGGCGTGGCGCTGGTGAATGGGCCGATACTGCCTTTGATGGTCGGGCCGATATTCGTCATGCAGACTTGGTTTTCCGTGGAACCGCCCATTCCTCAATTTCTGGCATTGGGCGGCGGCTTCGCGGCCGCATGGTTCTGGTGGTCGATCGCTGTGTCCTTTTGGAGAAGATGGGCGCAAGCGGGCGGCATGTCGGCTGAAGAAGTGCAGTATCACGGCCAGCGCATCAACATACTTTGGCCGAAGGGGCACTTCTTCGAGCGGACGGAGTGGGGCCGCTGGCGCAAGCCAGTGGCGATCGACGCCGCAGAAAGGTAATAGAACAGCCTGGCTTAGCCTTATTCCGTAGCCGAGACATAACCGGTCATCAGCGCGACCGCCCAGTCTTCGCGGCCGTTGGCGCAGGCCAGTTCGGCCATGCTGCCGTGGTCGTAGGGGATGCTGAACAGTTGCGCCTGCCACTGCTGCTGGCGGCGCTCGACGATGGCGTAGCGGGCGTCGGGCGAGCCGGATTCGATGGCGTGGGGATACGGGTGGTCGTCGGCATAGGCCGGCTGGCCGACGCTGCCGGGATTGACGAGCAACTGGCCGCGCGCGCTGCGCACGCTGCGCGGCACGTGCGTGTGGCCGCAGGCGACCAGGCTGGCGTCGACCTGGCCGAGGCGCTGTTCGATGTCGGCCGCGCCGGCGTGGCGGTCGGCCGTTTCCAGCAGGCCGGTGAGGTCGCTGGTCGGCGTGCCGTGGCACAGGAACACGTCCTCGTTGTATTGCAGGGCGGACGGCAGCGTGGCGATCCACGCCAGTTCCGGCGCCGTCAGTTGCGCGCGGGCATAGGCGTCGGACGCGCCGGAGCCGGGATGCAGTTCGAGGATCTGCCGCTCGTGGTTGCCGGCCAGGTGGGTCCAGTCCTGCAGCATCAGGAAACGCGCGGTCTCCAGCGGCAGCAGCGGGCCGGACAGGCTGTCGCCGAGGTTGACCACCGCGTCCACGCCCTGGCGGCGGATGTCGGCCACCACCGCTTCCAGCGCGGCCAGGTTGCCGTGGATGTCGGAGACGATGGCGATGCGCATGACGATCAATCCCTCAATGTGGCCAGCAAGGTGGCGGTGTCGACGATGGCGGCGTATTCGCCATCGAGATTGGACAACGCCATGTAGTGTACATCGTCCGCGCTGCGGGGAGCGCCCGCGTAGTCGGTTTGGGCGTAGGCGTAGCAGGCGTCGGCCACCACGCTGGTGGCGAAGCCGAGGTTGCCGGCGCTGCGGGCGCTGGACTCCACCGAGTTGTTGGTGCTGACGCCGGCCAGCACCAGACTGTCGATGCCGCGCACCCGCAACCAGCGCTCCAGCCCGCTGTTGACGAAGCAGTCCGGCACATTCTTTTCCACCACGTGTTCGTGCGCCAGCGGCGCCAGGCGCGGCTGGAATTCGGCGCCCGGCTGGCCCGGCCAGAACGGCGATCCCGGCGTGCGCGACATGTGGCGCACGTGGACCACGGGGGGGCCGGCGGCGCGCCAGGCGTCCAGCAGGGCGGCGATGTTGCGCTCGGCGTCGGGGTTGTTGCGCGCGCCGGCGGCGGGGCTGGCCATGCCTTGTTGCATGTCGATGATGATCAATGCCTGCATCTTATGTGTCCTCGCGGGAGATCACCCGCACCACCGACTCCAGGTAATCCTCGAAGCCCATGCGCAGGTAGAGTTGGTGCGCGTCATTGCTGCGCATGACGTGCAAAAAAGAAGTGTCGCCGCGCAGCAGGTGGCGGCGCACCAGCTTGAGTATCAGTTGTTTTGCCAAGCCCCTGCCCTGGTAGTCGGGATGGGTGCAGACGCCGCTGATTTCGCACAGCCCCGGCGCGCGCAGGCGTTCGCCGGCCATGGCCATCAGGCGCCCGCCGTCGAAGTAGCCGAAGTAGTCGCCCAGCTCGATGGTGCGGATGCCGAACGGACCCGGCTTGCACAGCAGGGCCAGCTCCAGCGCCTGCGCCGCGTGCTGCGGGCCCAGCGGCCGCGCCTGCGGCGCCGGATCGGCGGCCGGCATGGCGCCGCTCCAGACCATGCGGAACATGGTGCTCTCGGCGTCTATCTTCCAGCCGGGCGGGGCGGCGCCGTTCCAGCTGTCGCAGTAAAACGGTTCGCCCGGCGCGCACACCGCCGCCAGCGCGGCGAAGTCCGGCCGGGCCGGATCGGCAAAGGCGACGATGGGGGAGAAGCCCTGGGTGTAGCGGCGCGCGCCGCCGCTGCCGTCGGCGTGGCGCGCGTGGGCGCCGGTCAGGGTGTGCCAAAAAATGTGGTCCAGCAGGTCGTTGCGTTCCATGCAGCTTGCCTTGTCGGTGGAGCGTGGTTATGCTTGTTTGAAATACACTTTCTTTTTAACACAGTTTTGACAGGGGTATGCATCGCAGTTCAACTTAGCTGGGGACAACATGGATAATCAGAAAATCGCCATCATCGGACTGGGCCGTATCGGCTCGGCCTTCCTGCGTAATATGCTGGGCCGCCGCGAGCGCGGCGTGCAGTTGGTGGGGGTGGCCGAAAGCGGCGACACGCCGGGCCGCCAGCTGGCGCTCGACGCCGGCCTGGCGGTGGTGACGCTGGACCAGATCGTCGCCATGGGCAGCGGCGTCGACATCCTGTTCGACCTGACCGGCATCCCCGCCGTGCGGCGCGAGATCCGCGAAAAGCTGATGGCGCAGGGTAATCACCACACGGTGATCGCCTCCGAAACCATCGCCCGCCTGATCTGGGCCATGACCAGCGACGACGACCTGCCGGTCATCGCCGGCCGCAGCACCGGCTACTGAAGCCTTACGGCCCCACCGGGACGATGGTGGCCACGCCATCGTCGGTGATGCCGATCAACAGCAAGCCGTCGCCGGACACCGCCAGCTGGCGCGGCAGCAGCAGCTTGCCGCTGCCGACCAGCTTGTACTGGTTCAGCAGCTTGCCGGTGGCGTCGTACATCCACACGTCGTTGACGGCCGCCTTGACGGCGGCGCCGCAATAGATGCGGCCGTCGCTGCCCAGCTCGATGTTGTTGGGCGTGCCGTCGCCGGCCGCCAGGTAGCCCAGCACCCCCAGGTCGCCCGGATTGAGTATGCTGCACAGCTTGGGCGAGCTGCTGGCGGTGTAGATGCGCGTGCCGTCCTGGCTGACGGCGATGTCCTGGCCCAGCGTGCCGGTGTTGGCGTGGCTGGCGGCCGGCACCTTGGCCGGGTACAGCGTGCCGCCGTTGAGCGCGGCATAGTCGACGTTCAGCGTGGTGATCCCCACCACGGCGGCATTCTCGGCTTGCAGCAGCAGCCGGTTGCCGTCGCCGCTGGCGGCCAGCGTGCCGCCGCCGCTGAGCGGCAGGCTGAGACGGGCGTTGCTGGCGGTCAGGTAGGCGGCGCCGTTGCTGAGCACCAGCATTTCCACGCCGTTCGGCCGGATCACCTTGAGGCGGGTGGCCTGGTCGGCGTCGACCGCGACCTGCGACAGCACCGTCTGGGTGTTGAGGTCGATGGTGACCAGCGAGTGGCTGCTCAGGTTCAACAGGTACAGATAGTCGCCGTTGGCGCTGGTGGCCATGTCGCCCAGGCTGGCGCCCAGGCCGGCGATGGTGGCGGTTTTTTGTCCGCTGTAGAGGTTGTAGACGTCGATGTAGGCGCCGCCGTTGTGCACATAGGCATAAGGCCGGATCGGATCGGTGATCACGTTGGCGTAGGTCAGCACGGTGCTGACGTTGGCCTGCGGCGTGCGCGTGCCCTTCCACAGGGCGATGCGGATCGGCTCGGGCGCGCTGGCGTCGGCGTCGAACGGGGTCAGCGTGACGGTGGCGATGCTCAGCGTGTTCGCGCCCAGCGTGGTCGGGTCGGCCGTGAGGATCAGCTTGTTGCCGCTGACGCCGGCCACCAGCCAGCCCTGGCTGGAGGAGGCGCTCATGCCGCCGAAGGTGCCGTAGTTGTCGCGCACGGTCAGGGTGCGGGTCAGCCTGGTCCAGGCCGGCGTGGCGCTGAAGGCGACCCCGGTTTCCGACGGCAGCAGCTTGTGCTGGTCCTTGTTGATGGTCAGCAGCACCGGCGCCACCACCCGGTCGCCGTTGACGCGGGCGGTGGCGTTGACCAGCGTCGAAGTGACGCCGACGCTGGCGTTGGCCGGCAGGGCGTTGAAGGCGATGGTGCTGGCGGCTTGGTTGACGCTGCCGCCGAGGACGCTGGCGTCGGCCCAGGCGGGCAGCGCGCCGAACGACCAGGGCCAGGAATTGGTGACGGTGTTCAGGCTCAGCGCCAGGCTCGGGCTGGCGCTGAAATCGCGGCCGTAGCCGCCGCCCAGGGTGATGCTGTTGAGCGATGTGCTCAGGGTGGCCGGGCTCAGGTTGAGCGTGACCGGCAGGTTGCGGCTGGCCTGGCCGGTGGCGCTCAGCGCCACGCTGCCGCTGTAGCTGGCGCTGGCCAGCGTGCCGACGGTGGGATCGACCGTCAGCACCGCGGTGGCCGGCGTGGTGCCGCTGGTGGGCGAGATGCGCAGCCAGGCGCCGTTGGCCACGGCGCTCCAGCTGGCGCTGCGCTGGTCGTCGGTGTCGAGCGCGATCACCTGGTTCGGCACCGGGGCGCCGTTGATGGCGTTGAAGGTGACGCTGCCGGCGGTGACCAGGCCGCTGGGCTGGACCGACAGCGTGGCCGGCAGGACGGCGCTCTGGCCGTCGCTGGCGCTGATGGTCAGCGTGGTGCTGTAGTCGCCCACGGCCAGGCCGCTGGCGTCGAAGGCGACGCTGAGCGTGCCGCTGCCGCTGCCGGCAGCGGCGCCCGGCTTGAGCCAGGCGGCGCCGCTGCTGGCGGTCCAGCTGCGTCCTTCGCTGCTGATGGCGACGTTGATCGCGGCCGGGGCGGCCGCGCCGACGTGGGCGGTGCCGCTGAGCGCGACGGCCGGCGTGGCGCTGAAGGCCAGCTGGCCGACCGGCACCACCTGCAGGTTGTAGGGCAGCAGCATCGGCGAGCCGGGGAATTGTGCGGCGCAGCCGCTGTCGCGGCACAGGCGCACGGTGAAGGTGCCGGTGTAGGTGCCGGCCGCCAGCGACGGCGCCGTTTGCAGCACGGCGTGGTACTGGGTGTCGCTGTCGCGTATCAGCTGGGCGTTGGGCAGCAGCACGCCGTTGCTGTCGACCACGCTGGCGAGCACGCTGCCGGCATTGGCGAAGTCGGCCGGCCTGGCCACGGTGGCGATGATGTTGAGGGTGGTCGAAGTGCCGGCGTTGATGCTGGCGCGGACAGTGTCGGGGTTGAAGCTGAGGGCGGGCGAGACGGCCGGGGTGGAGGGATCGGCGCCGCCGCCACCGCCACCACCGCCGCCGCATCCGGTCAGCAGGGCGGCCAGCAACAGCGGCAGGAGGTAGACGGACCTGGGTCTCAGCATGGCGGTATCCTTGGGGTAAGCACAGCTTGATTTACACATTTTACAATTGTTGCGTGTTTGCAACTATGTGTCAAGCATCGGACGCGCGCACGGCCGCGCCCAGGCCAGAATACCATCGCGCCCGCCTATTTGCCCGCCGAGTGCGCCTCATACGCGCGGATGCGGTCCAGCTTGGCCGAATACAGGTCGTGGTCGCCGCGCGTGGTGCTGTTGGCCAGCGCCTTGGCCATGTGGGCGTCGGCTTCGCGCAGATTGCCCAGCTGGTAATTGGCCAGCGCCAGCCAGAAGTGGAACTCGTGGTAGTCCGGCACCCGCTCCACTTCGCGCGCGAACAGGTCGCGTGCGCGGCGGTAGTCGCCGGCCTCCATGGCGGCCTGGCCCAGGTTGAAGAAATGGAAGGGCGGGTCGGGTTCCAGCTGGGTCAGGCGGATGCGCAGCCGGGCCGCCTCGGCCTGTTTGTCCTGGCCGGGCTGGGCCGCCAGCGACTGCACCAGGTTGGACAGGAAGATGGTGTTGTCGGGCGCCTGCGACAGCGCGTAGCGCAGCGCCTGCTCGGCCTCGGGCAGGTTGCCGTGGTGCTGGTACACCACCGCCAGCGTGTTGTAGGCGTGCAGGAAGTTCGGGTCTTGCTCGACCGCCTTGCGGGCCGACCAGTAGGCGTCGTCCAGCTTGCCCTGCGAGAGCAGCTCGGCGGCGCGGTTGTTCAGGTACATGGCGATGATGGTCTGCTCTTCCAGCGGCCTGGCGTTTTCGCGCGCCTTGGGCGGGATGGGGATGAAGTCCACCGTCAGCGCGTTCGACAGGTCGACGCTGTAGACATCGCCCTGGCTCAGGCGCGGCCGGCCCAGCGACAGGTTGACGTGGTTGCTGGCGAAATACAGGTTGCCGGCGCGGCTCCAGCTTTCCTCGACCTCGACCTGCTGGAACTGCACCACGAGGTTGAGCTCGCGCGCCAGCGCGGCCGTCATGATGGCCAGCGACAGGCAGTTGCCGGCGCGCGCCTCGAAGGTCTGGGCGGCGTCGCGGGTGATGGCCGAATCGTATTCGAGTTGCAGCTTGTCCTTGCGGTACAGGGCGTCGAACAGCTCGCGGCGCGGATCCTTGCGCGACAGGCTGTGGCCGATTTCGCGGCTCAGGTAGCTGCGCATGGCGGGGCTGACGGCGAACACGTGGGCGGTGTCGACCGGCTTGGCCGGCGGCTGGAACAGTTGATCGTGGAATACCATCGGCGCGGCCGCGCGCTGCGTCAGCGACGGCCCGGCGCAACCGCACAGCAGCGCGGCGCACAAGGTCAGGGCCCATGCTTTCATGACGAGTCTCCCTTTGCTGCGGAGCACAAGCCGGCGCCGCACCAGGCAGCGGACTCTGTGTTCCGCTTGAGGAAAGTATCCTCGGCTCCCGGGGCGATGTCAAACGGGAATTTGCGGCCGGCTTAAGCCAGCGGGCGCGGCTCCACCGGCTGTCCATCGGCGTCGAAACGCAGCGCCACCTGCACCGCGGCGACGCCGATGCTGGCCAGGGCGTCGCGCAGGTCGTCGACCTCCAGTTCCAGGTCGGCGCCGAGGTCGAGCGGCTTGTCGCCGCTGGCCAGCACGGCCTCGCCGTCGCGCAGCTGGACCCGCAGCACCATCTCGTCGTCGACGTCGGACGGCGCGATGACGGCGTTCAGTTCGGCCGGCGCGCGGCCGGCGATGGCCTGGTTGAGCGCGGACAGCAGCTGCAGCATCGCGTATTCGGACTGGCCCTGTTCGCGCGCGCCGAAGAACAGGTCCTGGTACAGGAAGTTCAGGCGCAGCGCGCCATCACCGCGGCCGCGGCCCAGGCAGCGCGCCACCAGCGGCGCGTGCTGTTCGGTCCATTTCTGGTAGCGCTCGGCGCGCTTGGCGAAATAGGCATCGGCCGCCTTTTCGCCGGCCGGCACCTGGTAGAAGGCGTCGTCGGCGCGTTTCATGGCAAAGCCGAGCAGGAAGCGCAGCTCGACGGCGGTGTCGTCGGCGCCGAAGCCGGTGGCCGACCAGCCGGCCGCCATGCTGCGCTCGAGCGCCGGGGCGGCGGCGATCTTTTTCTCGGTCAGCGACTGCGCCGCCTCGCGCACCATGGTGTGCAGCTGGCCGTAGCTGACGCGTTCGAATTCGTCGAGGTCGTAGCCGTGGCTGACCAGCACCACCCTGGCGTTCGGGCTTTCCAGGCCGGCGTCGGTGAAGCTGTCGAGCAGGGCTTCGTAGGCGGCGGCGTCCTGGAAATCAAAGGCCGGATCGAGGCCGCCCTGGCTGTGGACGAACACCGGAATGGCGAAGGCGTCGATCTCCATCTCGGGCGCGCCTTCGCGGCGCAGCATCAGGCTGGCGGCGCCTTCCTCGACGGCGTTGCGCAGGTAGCGGTAGCCGTCGCGCGATTCGTCGCGCGCCAGCTCGATGGCGCCGTACAGCACCTCGTCCTTGCTCTGGTTGAGCAGCTTGCGCAGCAGGCGCTGGAAGTCCAGCGCTTTCTGCGCCAGTTCGGCGCGGGTGCTGTCGGCCACGATGTCGTGGTTGAACTCGCCGTCCGCCAGGTCCAGCGCCAGGGCGCACAATTCGGTGGTTTGCTGTTCGTCTTTCAGTTCCGGGGAGTTCGCGGATTTGCGCGGTACGGGGCGCTTATTCTTGGGCATATTTCGGATGGTTCGCTTATCGTTCGGTGTGGAAGGCTTCGTGCAGTTCGTCCAGCAGGTCGGCGGTTTCGTCCTCGGACAGGCCGAGGTGGCGGCAGGCCTGGTCGCCGCCTTTTTCCCACTCATAGGACAGGTTGCTGCCGTGGAAGCGGGCGATGCCCTTTTCCGCCAGCAGCGCCAGCGCCACCAGCGAGCGCACGGCGTCGTCGGTGGCCGGGTCGTCCAGCACGCGGTAGTCGTGGTGCAGCAGGATGGCCCAGGAGACGTCCGGCGACAGCCCCCAGTTGCGCGCCAGCAGGCAGCCGATGGCGGCGTGGTTGGTGCTGTAGCGGCTGTCCTCGATGACGGTGAAGGCTTGTTCGGCGTCGTCGCAGGCGTCGGCGTAGGTGTCGGCGTAGTCGGCGAAGCGGTTCATCAGCAGCGGCACGCCGATGTCGCAGAACAGGCCGAAGGTGTGGGCGATGTCGGGCGGGGCGATGCGCAGCTTGCGCGAGAAGAACACCACGGCCTGGGCGCGGCGCGCCGAGATTTCCCAGAACGCGTTCAGGTCGGCTTCCTTGCCGTCGATGGCCTGGCGCGCCAGCAACCCGGTCAGCAGCGCCGCGCACTGGTTGATGCCGAGGAAATTGATGCCCTGCTCGACCGACTTGGCCTTGCGCGCGGCGCCGAAGAACGGCGAGTTGGCCAGCTTGAGCAGGGCGCCGGACATGCCGACGTCGTTGCCGATGATGCGGGCGATGCGGCGCGGCGACGGGTCGGGCTGGGCCAGCTCGCGTTGCAGGTCGACGAGCAGGCTGGGCCGTGGCGGAATACGGATGGAGCGCATCAGCGCTTCTTCCACCGCGTTTTCAACTGGCATGGCTGGGGCTGCAACTGTCGTCATTGTGTTCTTCAGGAGTACGGGATGGGGCGATGCAATACAGCACTATAAACCAGGAGCGCTCACTCATGCTGGGCATGCTTAACCCGATTATCGCCGCAAGCGCGCGCGGCGGGCGTGAATTTATCCTGAATTTCTGCCGGGGTCGCCATATTTTGTCGCTAATTTCTGTTAAGTGCGGCGATTTGATAATGATTTGTTATGTGATTTGTGTCTAGGCGGGCCAGATTGGCATTTAGAATATGACCATGGACAAACATTTGGCAGGTATCGATTTCAGCGCGCCCTCGGCCGAGGTGGCGCGGCAGTTGATCGGCGTCACTTTGCTGGTGGACGGCGTCGGCGGGCGCATCGTCGAGGCCGAGGCCTACGACCGCAGCGAGCCGGCCGCGCACAGTTTCAACGGCCCGACGCCGCGCAACTTTTCCATGTTCGGGCCGCCGGGGCGCAGCTATGTGTACCGCTCGCACGGCTTGCACTGGTGCCTGAATTTTGTCTGCCGCGAGGAGGGCCACGGCGCCGGCGTGCTGATCCGCGCGCTGGAGCCGCTGGCGGGGCTGGCGCAGATGCGCGAACGGCGCGGGCTGGACGACGAACGGCTGCTGTGCGCCGGGCCGGGGCGGCTGTGCCAGGCGCTGGGCGTCACGCGCGCGCACAACAACCTGGCGCTGGACGCGGCGCCGTTCGTGCTGCTGGCGCCCGATCCGGCCGCGCCCGAGGTGCTAGCCGGCCCGCGCATCGGCATTAGCAAGGCGGTGGAGCTGCCGTGGCGCTTCGGCCTGGCCGGCTCGCGCTTTTTGAGCAAGCCCATGCGCTGACGGCGGCTCCACCTTGAACACCGACACCGCCTGCGACAGCTGCACCGCCTGCTCCTGCAGGCTGGCGGCGGCGGCGGCGGCCTGCTCGACCAGCGCGGCGTTCTGCTGCGTCACGTCGTCCATCTGACCGACCGCCTGGTTGACCTCGGCGATGCCCTGGGCCTGCTCGGCGCTGGCCTGGCTGATGCGGGCGATCACCTCGTTGACCTGCTGCACCGACTCGACGATGGCTTCCATCCGTTCGCCGGCCTGGTGCACCGAGGCGCTGCCGCTGTCGATGGTGGCCACCGAGGTCGCGATCAGCGCCTTGATTTCCCTGGCGGCGGCGGCCGAGCGGTGCGCCAGCGTGCGCACCTCGCTGGCCACCACGGCGAAGCCGCGGCCCTGCTCGCCGGCGCGCGCCGCCTCGACGGCGGCGTTCAGCGCCAGGATGTTGGTCTGGAAGGAGATGCTGTCGATCACGCCGATGATGTCGACGATCTGGCGCGAGCTGGCGCGGATCGAGGCCATGGTCTGCACCGCCTGGCGCACCGCGGCGCCGCCGTGCTGGGCCAGGTCGGCGGCGCCGGCCGCCAGCTGGCAGGCTTGCCGGGCGCCGGCGGCGTTGTCCTGCACCGCCTTGGTCAGGCTGGCCATGGCGCTGGCGGTTTCCTCCAGCGAGCCGGCCTGCATCTCGGTGCGGCTCGACAGGTCGAGGTTGCCACTGGCGATTTCGTGGGAGGCGCAGTCGATCGCCTGCACCGCCGCCATGATGGCGCCCAGCGTCTGCGTCAGCTTGTGCATGGTGTGGTCCAGCATGCGGGCGGTGTCGGCGATCTCGTCGCGGCCGCGGTTGTCGCCGCGCCCGGCCACCAGGCGGCCGGCGGCCAGCGCCACCACCACGTCGGCGATGGCGCGGATGTCGCGCAGCATGGCGCCGCGCACCGCCATCGTCACTCCCAGCGACAGCGCGATCGACAGCAGCACCAGCACTGCCATGCTGGTGCCGAGGGTATGGAACTCGGCGCGGGCGCGCGCGTAGGCCTGTTCGCTGAGGTTTTTTTCCAGCGCCGACAGCTGCGCCAGCTGTTCGTTGAGCAGCAGGAATTGCTTTTCGCCGTGGGCCATGGCGTTGGTGGCGATGCTCTGGTCGATGCTGGCCATCTCCATGGTGTCGCGCACGGCCTTGCGGTAGGCCGCCAGCGATTGCAGCGTCTGCTCGACGATCTTGCGTTCGGCGGCGTTGTGGTCGGCCGCCGCCAGCGCGTCCAGCTGGCGCAGCCGGGTCTCGATGGCGGCGTGGCCGGCCGTGATCTGCCTGGCCAGCGCGTCCAGCCGGGTCTGGGAAAAACTGCCGTTGACCCAGGCCAGCAGCTGGTAGATGTGGGCGTGGGCGTAGCGGGTTTCGCCGGTGACGTCGGCGGCGGTCTTGAGGCGGGCCGCGCGCACCTGCACCAGGTTTTCCAGCGAGGCGTTCTGGCGCACCATGCCGTAGTAGGCGGCGGCCGCCGTGACGATCAGCAGCAACAGCACCAGGCCGGGCGCCAGCAGCAGTTTGGGACCGATACGCAGTTTGCTCAGCATGGTGCTCTCCCGCCGCTATTTTTTGTAGATGCCCGCTTCCAGCACGATGTCGCCGACGCGCAGGATGTAGGTGGTCTTGGGTTCGATCTTGCCGCTGCCGGGATTCTTGTACTGGTAGTCGACCCAGCCGTGGCCTTTCTTGGCGGCCAGCTCGATGATCTCGCGGCGGTATTTCTTGCCGCTGGCGTCGGGCACGTCGGTCAGGTCCTTGCCGACGATGGAGGGATTGAACGGGTGCGCCAGCACGATGCCGCTGTTGAGGTCGCGCAGGTCGACGTACAGCGAACCCTGCACGAAGTCGGGGTCCTTGGCCGCCACTTTCTTGATCAATTCGTCCTTGCCGTGGGCCTTGAGGAAGGCGGCGCCCTTCTCGACGATGGCGACGGCGTCTTTTTCGGTGGGCTCGGCGGCGAAGGCCGGGGCGTGCGGCAGAGCGACGACAATCGCGGCAATCGCGGCCAGCATGGCGGTCTGTTTCATGGCGGTTCCTTGTGGTGGTGGGGGCGGGGAGGCTTGCCCCCATGAACTTTACGCCGGCGCGCAGGGCGGGAATTGCGATGCCGCAAAGTCTGGCCGTGTGGAAATTTTGCACGCGTCCCCCGTCAAGGAAAAATATATTTCCATGCGTCAGTTGATTTACGGCAATCGCAATTCCGGCGGGCGGCCTAGCATGCAGTTTCCGCCCCCCTTTTATTGCGATAGGAACCTGCGATGATCTCGACTCCGATAGCCTCCTGGAACAGCGCCGCCGCCCAGGCGCCCAAGTTCAAGCCCTTCATCCGCCAGACCATCCCCCATTCCCGCCAATGGGAGTGGCTGACTCCCGATTTGCAGGAGGCGGTGCAGGTGGTGTCGCACGTGCTGCCGTTCCGCACCAACGAGTACGTGCTGGACCACCTGATCGACTGGAGCAACATCCCGGACGATCCGATCTTCCGCCTGACCTTCCCGCACCGCGACATGCTGGCGCCGGACGACTACGCGCAGCTGCGCGAGCTGGTGCTGGGCCGCGCCAACCAGCAGGCGCTGACCGAGCTGGTGCGGCGCATCCGCCTGCGCATGAACCCCCATCCGGCCGGGCAGATGACGCACAACGTGCCGCGCGTGAACGACGCCCCGCTCAAGGGCCTGCAGCACAAGTACAAGGAGACGGTGCTGTTCTTCCCCAGCGCCGGCCAGACCTGCCACGCCTACTGCACCTTCTGCTTCCGCTGGCCGCAGTTCGTCGGCATGGACGACATGAAGTTCGACGCCAAGGAATCGCACCAGCTGGCCGACTACCTGCGCCTGCATCCCGAGGTGACCGACGTGCTGATCACCGGCGGCGATCCGCTGATCATGAACACCCGCTCGCTGGAGGCGTATATCGAACCGCTGCTGGCGCCGGACCTGGCGCATATCCAGAACATCCGCATCGGCACCAAGTCGGTGGCGTACTGGCCGCAGCGCTTCGTCACCGACCGCGACGCCGACGACCTGCTGCGCCTGTTCGAGCGGGTGGTCGGCAGCGGCAAGAACATGGCCATCATGGGCCACTACAACCACGCGGTGGAGCTGCGTCCGGAGATCGCCCAGCAGGCGGTCAAGCGCATCGTCGGCACCGGCGCCACCCTGCGCATGCAGGGGCCGCTGATCCGCCACATCAACGAAGACCCACACAGCTGGGCCGAGCTGTGGCAGACCGGCGTGCGGCTGGGGGCCATCCCCTACTATATGTTCGTCGAGCGCGACACCGGGCCGCGCGAGTATTTCCAGCTGCCGCTGGCGCGCGCGCACGAGATCTTCCAGCAGGCCTACCAGATGGTGTCGGGGCTGTCGCGCACGGTGCGCGGGCCGTCGATGAGCGCCTTCCCCGGCAAGGTGGTGATCGACGGCATCGCCAACATCGGCGGCGAGAAGGTGTTCGCCCTGCAGTTCCTGCAGGCCCGCAATGCCGACTGGGTGCGCAAGCCGTTCTACGCCAAATTCGACCCGAAGGCGACCTGGATGGACGAGCTGAAGCCGGCCTTCGGCAAGGACAAGTTCTTCTTCGAGGAGGAGGGCGGCAGCCGCAGCGAATACGGCGCCGAGCCGCCGGGCCAGCGCAAGGTGATCCCGCTGATCACTGCGCGCCAGGACGAGGCGCAGCGCAGTGCTGGTGGGAGCGCGGCGGTCGCCAGCGCGGCCGGCTGCGGCGCGCACGGTCCGGCGTAGGCGGCGCCATGTCCGGCCGCGCGGTGTTCGTGCTGGTGTTCCTGCCGTTCGCGCTGGGCCACTATCTGTCGAGCCTGATCCGCACCGTCAACGCCACGCTGGCGCCGCAGCTGATGGCGGCGCTGGCGCTGAGCCCGGCCCAGCTCGGCCTGCTGACCAGCGCCTTCTTCCTGGCGTTCGCGCTGGCGCAGCTGCCGGTCGGCATGGCGCTGGACCGCTGGGGCCCGGCGCGGGTGCAGCCGCCGATGCTGCTGCTGGCGGCGCTGGGCGCGCTGGCCTTCTCCGGCGGCCGCGATTTCTCCCAGCTGCTGGCGGCGCGCGCGCTGATCGGGCTGGGATTGGGCGGCTGCTTCATGTCGGCGGTGAAGGCGGTGTCGACCTGGGTGGCGCCGGCGCGGCTGCCGTCGGTGCAGGGCTACCTGATCGCGGCCGGCGGGCTGGGCGCGGCGTCGGCCACCTTGCCGGTGCGGCTGGCGCTGCACTACACCGACTGGCGCGGCCTGTTCGTCGGCCTGGCCGCCGCCGCCGCCGCGCTGGCGCTGCTGATACGGCTGGTGGCGCCGGCCGCGCCGCCGCTTGCCGCCACGTCGTCGTCGGCGGCGGCCAAGCCGGCCGGCCTGGCGGTGCTGCGCGAGGTGCTCAGGCATCCGGCCTTCCGCGAGGTGGCGCAGCTGGTGCTGGTGCCGCACATGGTGTTCTTCGGCATCCAGGGCTTGTGGATCAGCCGCTGGCTGAGCGACGTCGCCGGCTACTCCGAGGCGGCGGTGGCCTACCTGCTGTACCTGGGCATGGCGGCGGTGATCTTCGGCGCCATCGCGGTCGGCATGATCACCGAGTGGGCCGGGCGGCGCGGCGTGGCGCCGATCAGCGTGGCGGCGGCCGGGGTGGCGCTGTTCATCGCGGTGCAGCTGGGCTTTGTGTGCAACTGGGCGCCCAGCTACCAGCTGCTGTCGGTGGTCTTTACGCTGGTGGGCACGGTGACCGGCATCGAGTATGCGATCGTCGCGCAAAGCCTGCCGGCCACGCTGACGGGGCGCGGCGCCACCTGCCTGAACCTGTTGATCTTCCTGGGCGCGTTCGCGGTGCAGGCGGGCTTCGGGCTGGTGGTCGGCTGCTGGCGGCCGGACTTTTTGCATCACTATCCGGCGCAGGCCTACCAGGTGGCGTTCGGAGTGCTGGTGTTGTTGCAACTGCGCGGACTGTTGTTATTCGCGCGCCGGCGCTGGGGTGCGGGCGCGCAATCCGGTAAAATCGACCACCAATCCGGCAGCCCGGCAACCAGCCCTCCGATCGCACGATGACTACTGCACCTACTGTCTTTGTCTCACTGCCGGCCGCATGGCAGGAATGGATCATGGAAAACCTGGCGCGCGCCTGCAATCCGCTGGACATGGCCAACAGCATGGTGGCCTCCGGCCAGCACAGCATGGCGGTGGCGCGCGCCGCCATCGACGAGGCGCTGGCGCTGCGCGCGGCGGCCGACCACGCGCCGGCGCCGGTGGCGAGCGTGTTCGTGGCGCCGCAGCAGATGCCCTACATCGACCTGGAACGCAACCTGGTCGCCGCGCCGGACCGGGAGGTGGAGGTGCTGTTCGTGCTGAAGCAGCCGCAGATCATCCTGCTAGGGAATGTGCTCAGCGACGAGGAATGCGACGCCATCATCGCCCACTGCGGCACGCGCTACACCCGCTCCACCGTGACCGGCGAGGCCGACGGCGCCAGCGTGGTGCACGAGGGCCGCACCAGCGAGATGGCCTTCATCCAGCGCGGCGAGGCCGAGGTGGCCGAGCGCATCGAGCAGCGGCTGGCGGCGCTGGCGCACTGGCCGCCCGAGTGCAGCGAGCCGTTCCAGCTTCAGAAGTACGGCGTGACGCAGGAATACCGGCCGCACTACGACTGGCTGGACCCGGACAGCAGCGGCCATCGCAGCCACCTGGCGCGCGGCGGCCAGCGGCTGGCCACCTTCATCCTGTACCTGAGCGACGTGGAGCAGGGCGGCGGCACGGTGTTCCCCGGCCTGGGGCTGGAGGTCTATCCGAAGAAGGGCAACGCGCTGTGGTTCCTCAACACGGACGTCAACCACCAGCCGGACAAGCAGACCCTGCACGGCGGCGCGCCGGTGGTCAGCGGCACCAAGATCATCGCCAACAAATGGCTGAGGCAGGGGCGCTACGGTTAGAATGGCGGGCATCGGCATAGACATTGCCCCTGTTTTTAACCTAGGAACCCCCATGAGACTCGTTCGTTACGGCCGTCCCGGCAAAGAGAAACCAGGCCTGATCGATGACGAAGGCAAGCTGCGCGACCTGTCCGGCGTGATCGCCGACATCGACGCGGCGCAGCTGGCGCCGAAG
Organism: Duganella rhizosphaerae; assembly: GCF_040364205.1. Taxonomy (NCBI): domain Bacteria; kingdom Pseudomonadati; phylum Pseudomonadota; class Betaproteobacteria; order Burkholderiales; family Oxalobacteraceae; genus Duganella; species Duganella rhizosphaerae. The sequence continues at coordinate 487,980 of NZ_BPWK01000003.1, read as the reverse complement.
GCGCTGCGCAAGCTGGAAAAGATCCCGCAAGCTTCGCTGCCGCTGGTGCGCGGCAATCCGCGCTACGGCGTGCCGGTGGCGCGCGTCGGCAAATTCATCGGCATCGGGCTCAATTATTCGGACCACGCGGCCGAAGCGGGCATGCCGATCCCGAAGGAGCCGATCGTCTTCATGAAGGCGATTTCCTGCCTGTCCGGCCCGGACGATCCCGTCATGCTGCCGCAAGGCTCGAAGAAGACCGACTGGGAAGTGGAGCTGGGCGTGGTGATCGGCACGCGCGCGCAGTACGTCAGCGAAGAGGATGCACTGAAGTACGTGGCCGGTTATTGCGTGGTCAACGACCTGTCGGAGCGTTCGTTCCAGCTGGAGCGCGGCCCGCAATGGGACAAGGGCAAGGGCTGCGACACCTTCGGCCCGGTCGGCCCGTGGCTGGTGACGCAGGAAGACATCTACGACGTGCAGAAGCTGGACCTGTACCTGGAACTGAACGGCAAGCGCATGCAAACCGGCTGCACCGACACCATGATCTTCTCGGTGGCGCAGATCGTCAGCTACCTGTCGAAGTTCATGACGCTGGAGCCGGGCGACGTGATCGCCACCGGCACGCCGCCGGGCGTGGGCCAGGGCCGTAAGCCGCAGCGTTTCCTCAAGAAAGGCGACGTCCTGCGGCTGGGTATCGCCGGCCTGGGCGAGCAGCAGCAGGACGTCGTCGCCTGGACCGCGCGCTAACCCCGCACTGCGGCCAGTCGCGGGGTCAGACCCCGTACGGGGTCTGACCCCTCTTCGGTGGTGGGGTTCAGGTGGCGCTGGCCAGCGCCCGCGCCAGGGCGTCGGCCAGCCGGCTGGTGATCTCCGCCAGCTCGGCCTCGGTGGCGATGAACGGCGGCGCCAGCAGGATATGGTCGCCGCGCCGGCCGTCGATGGTGCCACCCATCGGATACACCATCAATCCCCGCGCCATGGCCTGCTCCTTGACCGCCGCGTGCAGCTGGCAGGCCGGATCGAAGGGTTCCTTGCTGTCGCGGTCCCGCACCAGTTCCAATGCCAGCAGCATGCCGCGGCCGCGGATGTCGCCCACGTGCGGATGGTTGCCGAAGGCCTCGCGCAGCATGCGGCGGAAGGCGGCGCCGCGCACCGTGACGGCGCCCAGCAGACAATCCCTCTGTATCACCTTCTGCACCGCCAGCGCGGCGGCGGCGGCCACCGGGTGGCCCATGTAGGTGTGGCCGTGCTGGAAGGCGCCGCTGCCCTCGCGCAGCCGCTTCACCACGTGCTGGCGCGCCAGCACCGCGCCGATCGGCTGGTAGCCGGCGCCCAGGCCTTTGCCCAGCACCACCAGGTCCGGCAGCACGCCTTCCTGTTCAAACGCGTACAGCGTGCCGGTGCGGCCCATGCCGCACATGACTTCATCGAGGATCAGCAGGATGCCGTACTTGTCGCACAGCTTGCGCACGCCGCGGAAGTAGCCGGGCGTGGGCGGCACGGCGCCGGAAGTGGCGCCGACCACCGTCTCGGCCACGAAGCCGATGATGTGCTGCGGGCCGTGCTCCAGGATGGTCGCCTCCACTTCGGCCAGCAGGGCGGCGGTGTACTCTTCGGTGCTCTGGCCGTCGGCGCGGTCGCGGTATTCATAGCAGGGGGCGACGCGCGGCACCGCCATCAGCATCGATTCGAACGGGCGGCGGCGCCACTCGTTGCCGCCGATGGCCAGCGCGCCCAGCGTGTTGCCGTGGTAGCTCTGGCGGCGAGCGATGAACATGCCGCGCTGCGGCTGGCCCGCTTCGACCCAGAACTGGCGCGCCAGCTTGAGGGCGGTCTCCATCGCTTCCGAGCCGCCCGACACCAGGTAGACGTGATCGAGGTCGCCGGGAGCGTCGTTGGCCAGCCGGGCCGCCAGTTCCTCGGCGGCGTCGCAGCTGAAGAAGGCGGTGTGGGCGTAGGCGTTGCGGTCGATCTGGGCGTGCATGGCGGCCAGCACGTCGGGATGGGCGTGGCCCAGCGAGGAGACGGCGGCGCCGCCGCTGGCGTCGATGTAGCTGCGGCCCTGGCTGTCGCGCACGGTCAGGCCGGCGGCGCTGACGGCCAGCGGCGGCGCGCGGCGCAGGTTGCGGTGGATGATGTGGCTCATGGCGTCCTTTCGGTCAGGGTGACGAAGAGCAGACGATAGCCGCGATCGGTTCGCGGCCTGTTGATCTATGCCTCGCCATGAGCGAATAATTTGCGCTTTACAACGCTGGCAAATCAGGCAGCGGCGCTTGCAGTGGGACGCCGCCGCCGGCTGGACCGGCGACGCTGGTGTTGTTGTCGACCACCTGCAGCAGCGTCATCAGCTTCTGGAAATCGTTCGACCACGGGGTGTTGTTTGCCGCAGTGACCCTGAACGGAGTTTTGAAGTCGTTTTGCACCTGTTCCAGCACTGAACCGTCCGGGCCGCTCTGAACGGACAAGTCATATCCCGGGCCGCCCGTGTCGTCGACAATATAGACGCCATAGTTCTGCAGTGTCCAGGCGATCTGATGGCCCAGGTCGCTCAAACCCAGGGTGTCGATATTCACCGAAGTCGGAATCGCCAGCAAGGCGCCCATGCGCATGGCGAGGTTGGTTCCCGGGCCCAGCGTGCCATACTTCTCCATGGCATAGCTATCGGCTTTGGTGGCTGGCCAGCGATAGCAATCGCTCGCAGTGGTTTGACCGCAACGGAACAGGAACTGTTTGGCGTCCAGGTTGAGTTTGAGCGCATGGCGCGGCCCTTGGGTGCTGTGGGGAGTCAGTTCGCCGACCCGGATCGATCCGCCGAAAGAGGACAGGCCGGAACCCCCGTGAGCTCCTATGATGCCTGGCCCGTACAGGTCCACGGGATCCACGGCGACGCTGGCGGTAGCATAGTCGCCAGCGACACAGCGCGCCATGGGTTGTGCCTGGACCACGGTACGGTTGTCTTGCATCAGGAAAGTGGCGGTGTTATTGCCACCGCTGTTGGGAACGACAAAGTTGTCGGGCATCGGCACCGTCGTCACCAGCCCGCCGGGTATCCAGCTAGGCCAGGTGCTGTCGGCGGTACACCGATCCCGGCCGGTCCATGCGGCGGCGCTGTAACGCACCGCTTGCAGCGGCGCCGTGGGCCGCAGCACGATCATTTCATTGTCTACCGACGGTACCGACGTATTGGTGGTGGTTCCCGGATTGCCCGGCAAATTGGCAGGGACATAGACCGCGCCGGTGCCTATCGAGCGGTTCCAGATACTGCTGCTGGCAAATGGCTGTTTGAGCGGATCGCGCGCCAGCACGGGGTTGTTGTTGTTCATGGTGTGCGTGACCGCCGCCGTTGGCGCCACTGTCGTGGGGTTATACACCACCCGAGCCACGATATTCAGCGAGGCAGGCGCCCCCAGTACCGAGCGCGCAATCACCCAGGTCGCGGTGTGCGTGCCATCCGGATTGTCCTGATTGCTATAGCTGACCTTTCCCACTTGACTCCACTGCCAGGGGTTGCTTGGCTGTCCGGTGTAACGGGACAGCACGCTGTCGTTGACTTGAAAATCCCCGCCGATGCCGCCTGTCGGGTAGCCGGTGGCGGCATTGTGGTCGATGTCCAGGAACAGTTGACGCGTGGTGGGCGAGCCGCTGTAGGTCACTTGATAAGTCACCGTGGTGGTGTCGTTGCTCTTTGCGCTCAGGCTGATCGAAGCCTGCGCCGACAGGGGCAGTGCCAGCGGCAGCGCGAACGCGCAGATAGGCAATATCCGGTCCGCCCTGCGGATGAAAGGGAAGTAAGTCATGGGTGTCTTTCAGTGTGATGCCGCATCGGCGTTCCCGACCACCGCTCAGATGCGGGCGGCCGTAGCAATGCGGGTCACAATGATAACCTGATGCTTGCTAAAAAATAATTATTTAAATTTCGGCATCAACCTGGGCTGGGATATCATCGAAGCACAACAACATTGAAGAGATCTCCATGAACGACCGACTTCCTCCGATCGGATTCGAAAAACTAAGCGCGGCCCAGCAGGTGGCGGCGCAGGCCGTGATCGACGGGCCGCGCGGGGCCTTGTACGGGCCGTTCGTGCCGCTGATCCGCAGCCCGGAGCTGATGGCGGCGGCGCAGCGCATGGGCGAGTACCTGCGCTACCGCAGCGCGATCGGCACGCGGCTGACGGAGCTGGCGATCCTGGTGACGGCGCGCCAGTGGAGCCAGCAGGTGGAGTGGGCGATCCACGAGCCGATCGCGCGCCAGTGCGGCATTTCGGACGAGGTGATTACGGCAGTGGCGGCGCGCCGGCGGCCTGACGGCATGGCGGCCGACGAGGCGCTGGTGCATGATTTCTGCATCCAGTTGCACCAGCGGCAGCGGGTCGACGACGCGACCTACGCGGCGGCGCTGGCGGCCTTCGGCGAACACGGGGTGGTCGACCTGATGGGCATCAACGGCTACTACACCTTCCTGGCGATGGTGATGAACGCGGCGCAGACGGCGGTGCCGGCGTCACCGGCCGCGCCGCTGCCGGATTGACGATCAAGCGGAATGGAGCAGCATGAAACAACTGAGCGCACATTTTTTGCGGCTGCAAGCGAGCTTGCCCGCCGACGGGCCGGGCTTCAGCGCGGTGGTGCTGCGCGACGGCGAGGTGGCGTTCGAGCTGCATCACGGCCTGGCGTCGCTGGAGCTGGCGGTGCCGTTGTCGGCGCAATCGGCGTATTACCTGGCGTCGGAGTCCAAGCAGTTCACGGCGGCGGCGGTGCTGGCGCTGGTGCGCGCCGGGAAGGTGGGGCTGGATGACGACGTGTGCGCGCTGCTGCCGGAGCTGGCCGGCTTCGAGCAGCCGTTCGCCCTGCGCAGCCTGCTCAATCACAGCAGCGGCATTCCTGATTACTTCCAGTTCCTGCGCTGCCAGCCGCACCGGCACGAGGCGGACTATTTCAACAACGCGGACATCCTGCGCGTCATCGCCCGCATGGACACGGTCGACGGCGGCGCCGGGCACCGCTACAGCAACAGCAATTACATCCTGCTGGCGGCGCTGGTCGAGCGCCTGAGCGGCATGCCGGCCGCGCGCTTTCTGCGCGAGACGCTGCTGCTGCCGCTCGGGATCACCCGCATGGGCTTTGACGACGACCGCCAGAACGTGCTGCCGCACCGGGTCAGCAGCTACGAAGCCGATGCGCAACGGCCGGGCGGCTACAAGCAGCACCTGGGCAATGCCAATACGGTGGGCGACGGCGGCGTTTACGCCAGCACGCGGGAACTGGTGTTGTGGGAGCGCGCATGGCACCGGCAGTGGGCGCAGCCGGACAGCTTGCTGCAGGCGATGCTGCAGCCGTCGCCGCTGGCCGATGGTACGGTGCCGGACTACCGTTTCGGGCTGGAGTGGGGGCGGCGCCAGGAACACGACGTGGTGTTCCATGGCGGCTGCCTGTGGGGCTTCAATACGCTGGTGCTGCGCCTGCCGCAGTTGCGCATGTCGGTGATCCAGCTGGCCAATTCCGACCGCGCGCAGCCGGAACTGGAACAGCTGGTGGCGGCGGCGCTGGCTTAGGCCAGGACTTTTTTCAGCCAGGCGCTGATGTGGTCCACTTCTTCCTGGCACAGCGAGTGCTGCATCGCGTAGTCGTGCCATTCGACGCTGTAGCCCAGTTGCTTGAGCAGGTCGCGCGACTGTTCGGCGCGGGCCACCGGGATCACCGGGTCCATGCGGCCGTGCACCATGAAGATCGGCGTGGCCAGGCTGGCGGCGGTGTGCTCGGCGGCGGCCTTGGCGGCGATCGGCACGTAGCCCGACAAACACATCAGGCCGGCCAGCTTTTCCTGCAGGCGCATGCCGGTTTGCAAGGTCATCGCGCAGCCCTGCGAGAAGCCGGCCAGGATGATGCGCTCGGCCGGGATGCCGCGCGCTTTTTCACGTTCGATCAGCGCCTCGACCTTGGCTTGCGAGGCGCGCAGGCCGGCTTCGTCTTCCTGGCGGCCCAGGTCGCTGGCGACGATGTCGTACCAGGCGCGCATCACGTAGCCGTTGTTGATGGTCACCGGCATGGTGTCGGCGTTGGGGAAGATGAAGCGGATGGCCGGCAGGCCGCGCAGGTCGAGCTCGTGCAGCATGGGCACGAAGTCGTTGGCGTCGGCGCCCAGGCCGTGCATCCAGATGATGGCCACGCTCGGGTTGGCGCCGGTTTCTTTTTCGATGGTTTGCAGCAGGGTGCTCATGGGCGTCCTCAGGGTTGGGGGCGTAGCGCGGATTTGGGGCGGAAGGCCTTGCACACGGCCGGGTCGGTTTCCATGTAGGGACCGCCGATCAGGTCGACGCAGTAGGGCACGGCGGCGAAGATGCCGCCCACCAGCACGGCGCCGGCGGCGTCCTTCAGGCCGCCCAGCGTTTCGGCGATGGCCTTGGGCTGGCCGGGCAGGTTCAGCACCAGCGCGGCATGGTCGGCGGTTTCGCGGATCACGGCGGTCTGGCGCGACAGGATCGCGGTCGGCACGAAGTGCAGGCTGATCTGGCGCATTTGCTCACCGAAGCCGGGCATTTCCCTGGTGCCGATGGATAAAGTCGCTTCGGGCGTGACATCGCGCCGCGCCGGGCCGGTGCCGCCGGTGGTCAGCACCAGGTGGCAGCGGGCGACGTCGACCAGTTCGGTCAGCGTGGCTTCGATCTGCGCGCGTTCGTCGGCGATCAGGCGGGTTTCAACACGGTAGGGAGTGGTCAGGGCGCGCGCCAGCCAGTCTTGCAGGGCCGGCAGGCCCAGGTCCTGGTAGACCCCGCCGCTGGCGCGGTCGGAGACCGACACCAGGCCGATCACCAGGGGGTCTGCATTACTCGTCATCGGACTCGCTGTCTTCGTCGTCGGTCTCGGCGGCGGCCTTGCCCTTCTTGGACTCGATCTGCTTGAGGATCTGGAAGATTTCGCGGTAGGCTTTCGGCGGCTTGTTCTCGGCCTGTTCCTTGCGGGCGTTGCGGATCAGGGTGCGCAGGTGCTGCACGTCCAGTTCCGGGTTCTCTTCCAGCAGCACGGTCAGCGCCTTGTCGTCGACCAGCAGCTTGTCGCGGCGGCGTTCCAGCGCGTGCATGGCGGCCGTCTCCGATTTGGAGGCGCCTTTCCAGCTGTCGATGGTTTGCTGGATCACGGCCACTTCGGCCTCGTCGAGGGTGCGCATCTTCTTGCCGACGTACTGCATCTGGCGGCGGCGGCCCTCGTGGTTGGTGATCTGCTGGCAGGCCAGGATGGCATCGAGCACGTCCTCCGGCATCGGCACGCGCTTGACGCGGTCGCGCGGGGCTTCGACCAGGGTTTCGCCCATCTTCTGCAGGGCGTCGGACTGGCGTTTAAGCTCGGTTTTGGACGGGCGTTCGTATTCTTGTTCGAATTCGGTGGAGCTGAAGCCGACGGCTCCGCGGTTGGGATTTACCATAATATTAACTTTCGGTTCGGCACGTGGCCGCACCTGTAAACTGTAAACGACTGCTATGATACCTGTTTTAGTGCGACATCGAGTCGCTCTGGGGGGAGCTAGGCCCCGTTAGATATCCAAGCCTTTTGGAATGCGGCTAAAAATCATTGGCTTATCAATGACTTAGCAGCAGGGTGGCAGCTACTGCCATTGTACAGACACTTTACCGATACAGATCCGGATCAGATGATGAAACTACATGGAATTTCGTAGTTTGCCATCGCTCGCCCTGGATTTCACTCACAAGGTGAGGAAAGTGTGGCGCATGAGCGTCAATCGTAAAATTCTACCGATTGATTGTAGATTTCCTCTTATCCGACGAAATCAGCGTTGGTCAACACTGACCTGTTTCCAATTGTGTAGTCGCGCAGAGTGCAAAGCTCTGTGATGCCTTGTCATGCGACGTAGAACTCTACATCGTTCACGATGCCATGACCGGATGTACGACCATCCGTCATCTACCCAAGCATGCGTTGCCGGTAACGGCAGGGTGTGAAGCCTTGGGAACAATGGACTCCCGCGTCTGCGGTGCCGTCTTCATGTGAATGGAGCGGTAGATACTGCCAGCAGCAAGGCGGTTAAGAGGCTAGGTGAATGCCGCAAGGGTAATGCATATGAACGATCGTCTGAACCCTCGTAATTATCGATAGGCCCAAGCTGCTGTTGGCCTAAACCAAAAATGGTGCGCGACAGGATGTCCTTGTTAAAACTAAGTGCACGTCGTCAGCTTGTCGCCGGGGGATAGATCGACCCTAAACGGTTAGGCGCGTTGCGGTTGGAATGCGTCGGAATTGCAGGGAACGTGGTAAGCCCGATTCTTCGCCTAATCTTGCTGAACATCGCAAGGGAGGCAGGCTATCCGCAAGGAGCGCTGTCGAAGGAGCGGGTATGGGAGGATGGAGAAAGCGAATGCTGGTCTGTAATGGATCAGATAGGGGTTCAGAATTTGCCCTGACCTGAAAGGGGGCCCACTTCCATCTGGTGTAACAGTCGCCAGGCGACTATATCGACTCAAGTAGTTTTTCTCAACCACCCTGAAGGGGCCAGCTTCCCTTCGGGGGAGGCGTGCGTCCTCGAATGGGTTCACTATACGAGGTTCAGCATGAAAGAGACTGATGGTAGTTCGATGAGTCCTGCGTCCTCGCACTTTCCAGCGGACTGGCTATCGATAGACTGGAGCCGGGTTCAAGGGAACGTGAGGGTCATACAGTTCCGTTTAGCGAAGGCGGCACAAGAAGGCAACTGGCGCAGGGTGAAGGCCTTGCAACGGATGCTGACTCATTCGTTTAGTGAGAAAGCACTGGCAGTCAAACGAGTGACTGAAAACCAAGGCAAACGTACTGCTGGAGTGGATCGCCAGTTGTGGAGCACACCCCAGCAGAAATTCACGGCCATTGCCATGTTGAAGAAGCATCGGTATAGACCCCTGCCTTTAAGGCGGGTCTTTATTCCCAAGTCAAATGGGAAGGAACGTCCCCTGGGCATCCCGACCATGCGGGATCGGGCCATGCAGGCGCTTTACCTGCTTGCGCTTGATCCCGTGCTGGAAACGGTCAGCGATCCGAACTCTTACGGGTTCAGGAAAAACCGCTGTACCGCCGATGCGATGTCGCAGATATTCGTCAAGATGTCCCAGAAAGCCTCGGCCCAATGGGTATTGGATGCGGATATTGAAGGCTTCTTCGACAACATCAATCATCAATGGATGATCGATCATGTCTGTACGGACAAGTCGATCCTGCACAGGTGGTTGAAGTCCGGTGTGGTTTACCGGGGGCAGTTATCGGCCACCATCACGGGAACGCCGCAGGGCGGCATCATTAGTCCCGCATTGGCAAACTGGACGCTCAACGGTTTGGAAGGTGGTCTGATCTCGCATCTGGAAGCAAGGATGGGAGTGAACCAAACCCGAAAACTGAAAGTGGGGGTAATACGGTATGCAGATGACTTTGTCGTGACGGGAGCTTCAAAAGAGCTGCTCGAAAATGAAGTCAAGCCATGGGTAGAAGCGTTTCTCGCGGAACGCGGATTGCGATTCTCGGCGGCCAAGACTCGTATTATCCATATTGATCAGGGATTCGATTTCCTTGGGTGGAATTTCCGGAAGTACTCGGGAACGCTGCTGATCAAGCCCAGTAGGAAGAACGTGAAAGCGTTCTACGAAAAGCTGAGGAATATCGTTGGCGACGGTCTAGGTTATCGACAGGAGGACCTGATCCGAGTGTTGAATCCGGTGCTGCGCGGCTGGGCTGAGTATCACAGTCCGGTCGTTGCCAAGCAAACGTTCAGCCGCATGGACTCGCTCATTAACTGGCGTCTCAGACGATGGGCGAAACGCCGACATCCCACAAAGAATGCCGAATGGCGCTACCGGAAGTATTGGCGCGCAGTAGGCGACCGGAGTTGGGTGTTTGCTGTGAATTACCTTAGCAAGACCGGATCAAAAGGGCTGGTGGAGCTGATTAATCTCGCAGATACGCCGATAGTGCGCCACAAGAAGGTCAAAGGCGCCTATAACCCCTATGATCCCAGTTGGGAGGAGTACGGCGAAGCCCTTCGACAAGAGCGCATGCTACATAGAATGCGTTATCAAAGAGAATGGGCTAAACTGTTCGCCGATCAACGTGGCATGTGCGCTTATTGCATGCAGGAGATGGACATGGACACCGGATGGCACGATCACCATATAAAATACCGTATGGATGGCGGCTCCGATGCCTTAGGAAATCGAGTGTTGCTGCATCCCACATGCCATGCTAAGGTTCATAGCCTTGGTTTGAAAGTTGTTAAGCCGGCTTCTGTATAGAAGCTTTTTAGTTATGCTTGAGCCGTGTGCGGTGAAAGTCGCACGCACGGTTCTAAGGGGGGAGAGACTCGGTAACGGGCTTCTCCTACCCACCGCGGCCACCCGAAGATTACAGCCCATGAGCGATACCCATTTTACCCACACCCAGGACCAGTTGAAGCAGCTCGCACGCGATGTGCTGGCGTTCGCCAAGGAGCAGGGCGGCACCGATTGCGCCGTCGAAATCAGCGAAGGCAGCGGCTTGTCGGTGTCGGTACGCAAGAGCAAAATCGAGACCATCGAGCAAAACAAGGACAAGGGCATGGGGGTGACGGTGTTCATCGGCCAGCGCCGCGGCAACGCCAGCACCTCGGACTTTTCGCAAGCCGCGCTGAAGGCGACGGTGGAGGCGGCCTACAACATCGCCCGCTTCACCTCGGACGACGACTGCGCCGGCCTGGCCGACGCCGACCAGCTGGAAATGGCGCCGCGCGACCTGAAGCTGTTCTATCCGTGGGATATCTCGACCGCCGACGCGGTGGCGCTGGCGCAGCGCGCCGAGGCGGCCGGCTTCGAAGTCGATCCGCGCGTGACCAATTCGGAAGGCGCCGGGGTGCACGTGCAGCAGTCGCACTTCGTGGCGGCCAACTCGCGCGGCTTCATCGGCGGCTATCCGTACTCGCGCCACACGCTGTCGGTGGCGATGATCGCCGGCAAGGGCTCGAAGATGCAGCGCGACGACTGGTACACCTCGGTGCGCGACGCCAAGCAGATGTCGGCGCCGGAAGCGATCGGCCGTTACGCCGCCGAGCGCGCGCTGGCGCGCCTGAACGCGCGCACCATCGACACCCGCACCTGCCCGGTGCTGTTCGAGGCGCCGCTGGCGGCCGGCCTGCTGGGCGCCTTCGTGCAGGCGACCTCGGGCGGTGCGCTGTACCGCAAGTCCAGCTTCCTGCTCGACTCGCTGGGCAAGCAGGTGCTGCCGAAACATATCCAGATCAAGGAAGACCCGCATGTGGTCGGCGGCGTCGGCTCGGCGCCGTTCGATGAGGAAGGCGTGCGCACCGTCAAGCGCGACGTGGTCAAGGATGGCGTGGTGCAGGGCTATTTCCTGTCGACCTATTCGGCGCGCAAGCTGGGCATGAAGACCACCGGCAACGCCGGCGGCTCGCACAACCTGTCGCTGACCTCGTCGCTGACGAAGAAGGGCGACGACTTCGCCGCCATGCTGCGCAAGATGGGCACCGGCCTGCTGGTGACCGAGCTGATGGGCCAGGGCACCAACTACGTGACGGGCGATTACTCGCGCGGCGCGTCGGGCTATTGGGTCGAGAACGGCGTGATCCAGTATCCGGTGGAGGAGATCACCATCGCCGGCAATATGAAGGACATGCTGGCGCAGATCGTCGCCGTCGGCGCGGACGTGCTGGTGCGCGGCACCAAGCAGACCGGCTCCATCCTGATCGAAAACATGGTGGTGGCCGGCGGCTGATCGCTGGTCATTTCAACTTTACTCCCGCTTGCAGTGCGCGCTGGACGGCAGCCCGCAGGCGACCAGGCGGCCGACGTCGGGGTTGGTCAGGTAGTTCAGGTGGGCGTAGTCGGGGCGCTCCAGCAGGCCGAAGTAGGTGCTCGCGTTGGAGACCAGGATGTTGTAGACCGTCACGCCCTGGCGCGCATATTTTTCCGATTGCAGCGTGTACGACAGCAGGTCGTTGGGATCGGTGAACGCCACCAGCGTCAGGCGCCGGTCGGTGGCCGCCCCTTGCACCGCCAGCCGCTTTTGCAACAGCCGTTGCAGACTGTCGGGCGCGGCCGGGGCCAGCGGCGCCGTGGCTATCTGCTGGTCGGCCAGCGACAGCAAGGGTATCTGGTTGGCCGCCATCACCAGCAAGCGCAGGCGATCCACCGCCTTTTGCGCCACCAGCGCCGCGCGCGAGCCGGGCGCTTCCTCCGTCATGCGCAGCAGGGTATCGAACAGGATCTTGCTGCCCATGCTATGCGAAATCACCACCAGCGGTACCTCGGACGCGGCGTCGCCGGCGTCCAGCACTTGCAGGATCGCATCGCGCATGCGGCGCTGGATGTCGTCGCGCGCCACGCCCTGGTAGACCAGCGCGTCGGGCAGGCAATCGTCGATCAAGCCATCCTTGAAGCGCGCGTTGAGACGGGCGCGGGTGGACGTGAACGGCGCTCCGCCTTCGCAGATGGACGACTTGCCGGTCTGGTCATAGCACAGCTGGCGCTTGAGGGCGGTGGTCAGCGGCGACCAGATCAGGGCGTCGAAACGCAGGCGGCCGGCGGGCGTCTGGACGTTGGACGAGACGATCTGGACCTGCGGTCCGCCGGCGGCGGCGTGGGCGGACGACGAACTGCTCGCTGCCGTGAGCGACTGCATCAGCTGGCCCACCACCACGCCGGCCCAGCTGGCGTCATGGGTGCAGATGCCGTGCACCAGCAGCACGTCGGCGCTCTTGCCTTGGGTGCCGGCGGCCAGGTCGATCAGGCCGGGGAAGGTGGTGCCCGCGTCCAGCAGCTGCGGCGGACGGTAGGGCGTGGTGCAGGCGCACAGCATCAGCACGATCAGCAACAGCGCGCGGCGTTTCCAAGTCAGGGTATTCATGCTGAACCTCCAGTCGCGGCGCGCGGGTGCGCCGATGAGGTCCAGTGTATTTTTCCCTGCGGCGGCGACTTTGTCGCACCGCAGGGAAGGGCTCAGCTTACTGCTGGGCCAGCAGCGATTGCAGCACCGGCTGCAACACCGACTTGCCCAGTTCGGCGCTGCGGGCGCCGTTCCAGCCGGTTTCCGGATCCGGATCGTTGGCGTTGTCCTTGAACGGCATCTCCAGCGTCAGCGACAGGCAGCCGAAGGCGTGAGTGATGTGCGGCGAGCCCATGGTCAGGGTTTCGTCGGTGTACGGCGTTTCGCCGTAGCCGTACTCGTCCTGGAAGTCCGGGCTGGCGATCAGGAAATTGTCGATGAAGTATTGTTGCGCTTCTTCCTGGTCCGGCGTGAAGGTCGGCAGCGATTCGCTGCCCGCCACGAACACGTAAGGCAGGCCTTCGTCGCCGTGGATGTCCAGGCACAGGTCGCAGCCGATTTCCAGCATCTTGTTCTTGACCAGGAACACTTCCGGGCTGCGTTCCATGGTCGGGTTCAGCCACTCGCGGTTCAGGTTGGCGCCGGCCGCGTTGGTGCGCAGGTTGCCGCGCACCGAGCCGTCCGGATTCATGTTCGGCACCACGTAGAACACGGCTTCCTTCAGGCACTGGCGGCCGAACGGGTTGGCCGGGTCCAGCAGCGCCTCGACCATGCCTTCGACAAACCACTCGGCCATCGTCTCGCCCGGATGCTGGCGGGCGATGACCCAGACCTTTTGCTCCGCTTCCGGATCGCCGATCACCAGCATGTTCAGGTCGCGGCCGTCGATGGTGTTGCCCAGGTCGACCAGCTTGACCAGCGGCGACAGTTGCGCGTTGTCCAGCAGCGACAGGTGGCGCTCCCACGAGTACGGTTCGAAATAGGCGTAGTAGACGCTGTCGTATTCCGGCGTGTGGTTGATGGTCATCACCGTGCCGTCATAGGTGGTCGGCACGCGGAACCAGTTGTCGCGGTCGTAGCTGGCGACGGCCTGGTAGTCTTTCCAGCCGTCAGGGTAGGCGGCGGTGCCGGCGTTCAGGAAGCGCAGCGCCAGCGGCGTGGCTTGCGCGCCCTGCACGCGGAAATAAAACCATTGGGTGATGTCGGCGTGCGAATCCTTGCGGATGTTCAGGTCGATGGCGGCCGGATCGTCGGCACGCAGGACCTCGATGGCGCCGGCGTCGAATTGCTGGCTGATTTTGATAGACATGGCTGAATCCCGGTAAATTCTATGTAAGAAGTTTGTTTGCGCTTGTGGCGCAGTGGCGACATGATACAGGGTCGTGTCGGGCACTGCCGGTAACTTTTACAACGCGGGCCGACGCGCGCCCGGCCCATGCGCTAAGTGTTTGATGTGACAGGCAAACCGCGTCGCGGCCATGGCGGGCATATTTTCTGCGTCTGCCCAAGGGAAGTTCAACTTAACCCTGGAGGCAACTTATGAATATCCTGTACCAGCGCATCGTGCGGTGCGTCTTGCTGGCGCTGACGTTATGGGGCGCCACGCCGGCCCACGCCGGCGTCATCTATTTCCTGCATAACGCCGTCTTCAAGGATGGGGCGGCGGCCAACGGCGCCTTCACCTTCGACGCCGGACATATCGATTTCTTGAACATCGTCACCTCGCCGGGCTCACTGGACGGGCGCACCTATGACAATAGCAATGCCCAGGCCGAGTACGGCAGCGACTTCCCGGTGCCTCACGTCTACCTGATCCGCTTCTTCCTGAAATCGGACCCCTCCAACGACCTGTTCTTCTACATCGCCGGCGCGCCGGGCCTGGAGGGGACCGGCAGCGGCGCGCATCAGTTCCTGACCGCCGCGCAAGAGCAACAACTAGGATTTCTCGATCCGCCTGGCGAGGATGTCTCGGTCACCGGCGGGCAAGTGTTCCGCGAGTTTGACCATGGGTTTGGCAGTACCATCCCCGTTCCCGAACCGGCCACGTCGGCGTTGCTGTTGATCGGCTGGGCGGGCTGGGCGTTGCTGCGCCGCGCGCCGCCGGCGCTCAAACGCCGGCGCGGCTCCCTTATGCCGCCGGCTTCGCCAGACTGAGGTAGCTGCTGCAGGAGTACAATCTCCATGACCCCCACGCTGTTCCGCCAAGCCGGCTTCCGTTACTTCTTTTTCTCGCGCGAGGAAACCCGGATGCACGTGCACGTGTCTCACCTGGACGGCACGGCGAAATTCTGGCTGGAGCCGGAGGTCGCGCTGGCATGGCATACCGGCCTGTCGGCGCAGCAGTTGCAAACGGCTGCGCGGTTTGTCGCCGCGCACCAACTGGAGATGCAAAATGTCTGGCGTACCTATTTCATCCACTGAGTCATCCACTGAGCGGGCCGGCGAAGTCCGCATCCTCGACATCTCGCCGCACGGCTTCTGGGTCGATCTGGGCAATGAAAAATTATACGCGGCCTACGCGGACTTCCCGTGGTTCGCCGGCGCCACGCTGGCGCAACTGGACGACGTGCAGCGCCCCAGCGTCGATCACCTGTACTGGCCGGCGCTGGACGTCGACCTGTCGGTCGACTCGCTGCGCGACCCGGCCGCGTTTCCGCTGCTCGCCGCGGTGACGCCGGCCCGCCGTTAAGCCAGACCGCCGAAGCGGTCGAAGAAGGCCGGCTCGGCGGCGGGGGCCTCGCTGTCCTCGCGGCGCAGCGTGGCGTCGATGTGCTGCTCGGCCGCCGCGTAGACGGCCAGGTAGATGGCCCGCGTCAGCTCGTAGGCCAGCGCGCCCGGCCACGGCGTCGGCAACAGCTCGACCGGCAGTTGCGGATCGTGCAGCTGCACCCGGCGGTAGGCGTGGATCAGCAGCGTGCGCACCACGTAGGCTTGCTGCGGCGGCAATCCGCCTTCCGCTTCGGCCGCCTGTACCGCCGCCAACAGCGGCTCGAACTGCGCGATAAATTGCTCGTAACCCTGCGCCACGCCGCTCAGGTCCCAACCGTTGGCCACCAGGTCGCTCAGCGGCCGGCCGCTGACCTGGCGCATGGACTTGCCCTGCACCACGAACAGCTTGCCTTCCACCCCCAGCCGCTTGAGCAGCTCGTCGAGCGCCGGACCGTCGGCCGCCGGATGGCCCATGATGCCGGGAGCGATCACGCTATAGCCTTCCCACAGCAACTCCTTGCGCACCGCGCTGCGCTCGGCCGCGTTGAGCGCGCCGTCGCCGTTGAGGATCAGGGTCCAGCTGCCGTCCCAGTGCACATTCAGCGGCGCGTAAATGCGGCGGTAGGCGTGCACGAAGCGTGTCATCGCCGGCGGCGTGATCGCGTACGAGCTGCGGCGGCCGTCGCGCTGCGCCCCCAGCCAGCCTTCCTGCGCCAGCCGGAACACCGAGGTGCGCAGCAGCCGGTCGTTGACGCCGAACGGCGCCAGCAGCTCGATCAGGCTGCCCAGCCACACCATGCCGCCGTGCGGCACGATGGCGTCGCCGAAGATGGTCACCACCAGCGATTTCGAGCGCGGCGGGTCGCTGGCCAAAAATCCGGTTATCCAGTCGTTGCAATTCATGGGCAGACATCTCTTTCTATACACACAAACAAGAGTTTACTTTGCCTGACCATCGGCGCAGCATTTATTTCACCGTCGTTGCCGATGGGATACTGATATTTGATCTGATTCAAAAAAAACGTAGTCAAAGAAAAATATGTATCGTATTATTGAATGATCAGCGATGAGGAGACAGCGATGTATGCACAAATGGTGGAGACGGGCCTGAGCACGGTCCGCACGGCGGACGACATGGCCGCCGACGAGCGCGCCTTCCAGGCCCGCATCGACGACGGCGTCAAGATCGAGGCCAAGGACTGGATGCCGGACGCCTACCGCAAGACCCTGATCCGGCAAATTTCCCAGCACGCGCACTCGGAAATCGTCGGCCAGCTGCCCGAGGGCAACTGGGTGACCCGCGCGCCCACGCTGAAACGCAAATCCATCCTGCTGGCCAAGATCCAGGACGAGGCCGGCCACGGCCTGTACCTGTACAGCGCCGCCGAGACGCTGGGCGTGTCGCGCGACGAGCTGCTGGCCGCCCTGCACAGCGGCAAGGCCAAGTATTCCAGCATCTTCAACTACCCGACCCTGTCGTGGGCCGACATGGGCGCGATCGGCTGGCTGGTGGATGGCTCGGCCATCATCAACCAGATCCCGCTGTGCCGCTGCTCCTACGGCCCGTATGCGCGCGCCATGATCCGCGTCTGCAAGGAGGAATCCTTCCACGCGCGCCAGGGCTACGACATCATGATGGCGCTGGCCAAAGGCACGCCGGAACAGAAGGCGATGGCGCAGGATGCGCTCAACCGCTGGTGGTGGCCGTCGCTGATGATGTTCGGCCCGTCCGACGCGGAATCGGTCAACAGCGCGCAGTCGGCGCAATGGCGCATCAAGCTGTTCTCCAACGACGAACTGCGCCAGCGCATGGTCGACCAGACCGTGCCGCAAGCCGAATACCTGGGCCTGACCGTGCCCGACCCGGATTTGAAATTCAACGCCGACACCGGCCACTACGAATTCGGCGCCATCGACTGGAGCGAGTTCCACAACGTCCTGAAGGGCAACGGCCCGTGCAACCGCGAGCGCCTGCGCACCCGCGTCAAGGCCTGGGACGACGGCGCCTGGTTCCGCGAAGCCCTGGTCGCACACGCCGACAAACACGCCACCGCCAAGGCAGCATAAGGAGATCAAGATGAGCAAAGAATGGCCACTGTGGGAAGTATTCATCCGCAGCCAGCACGGGCTGGCGCACAAACACGTCGGCAGCCTGCACGCGCCGGACGCCGAAATGGCGGTCAACAACGCGCGCGACGTCTACACTCGCCGCAATGAAGGCGTCAGCATCTGGGTGGTGCGCGCGGCCGACATCGTCGCCAGCAGCCCTGGCGACAAGGGCGCGCTGTTCGAACCGTCCAACAGCAAGGTGTATCGCCACCCGACCTTCTTCCCGATGCCGGAAGAAGTCAAAAACCTGTAAGCGAGGCTGTCATGGAAAACCCTGTGCAAAACAAGGTAAATTATTTACTGCGATTGGGTGACAACGCCCTGATCCTGAGCCAGCAACTGTCGCAGCTGTGCGGCAAGGGCCCGGCGCTGGAAGAGGACATGGCGCTGACCAACGTCGCGCTGGACCTGCTGGGCCAGACCCGCCTGTGGTACGAGTACGCCGGCGAGCTGGAAGGCGCCGGCCGCGACGAAGACAAGCTGGCCTACCACCGCGACGCCCACGACTTCAAGAACTGCCTGCTGCTGGAGCAGCCGAACGGCAACTACGCCGACACCATGGTGCGCCAGTTCTTCTTCGACGCCTGGCACTACTTCCTGATCGTCGGCCTGACGCGCAGCAGCGACACGCGCATCGCCGCCATCGCCGAGAAATCGCTGAAGGAAGTGACTTACCACCTGCGCCGCAGCGGTGACTTGATCGTGCGCCTGGGCGACGGCACGGA
Organism: Duganella rhizosphaerae; assembly: GCF_040364205.1. NCBI lineage: Bacteria > Pseudomonadati > Pseudomonadota > Betaproteobacteria > Burkholderiales > Oxalobacteraceae > Duganella > Duganella rhizosphaerae. The sequence goes on along the minus strand of NZ_BPWK01000003.1, from coordinate 469,669 downwards.
CGTCAGCCACGCCAAGACGCAAGCGGCCGTGAATGAACTGTGGATGTACAGCGGCGAGGTGTTCGCCTACGACGCCATCGATGAATCGATGGTGGCAGAAGGCGTGGCCCCAGCCGCCGCCGACCTGCGCGCGCAATGGCTGGCGCACGTGGCCGAGATCCTGGCCGAAGCCACGCTGACCATGCCGCCGGCCGACGCCTGGATGCAAAGCGGCGGCAAGCAAGGTCGCCACAGCGAGCACCTGGGCTACATCCTGGCCGAGATGCAGTTCCTGCAGCGCGCCTATCCCGGCGCCACCTGGTAAGAACTCGCCATGATCGCCGCCGCCATCAACGCTCCCGCCGCCGCCCAGGTCTGGGCCTGGCTGGGCGAGGTCTCCGACCCCGAAATCCCGGTCATCTCGATCGTCGACCTGGGCATCGTGCGCGACGTGCAGCTGGCCGCCGATGGCGCCTGTACCATCACCATCACGCCGACCTATTCCGGCTGCCCTGCGATGCAGGTGATCGCCGACGCCATCACCGAGGCGCTGCACGCACACGGCCTGCAAGACGTGCGCCTGCAAAACCAGCTGTCGCCCGCCTGGACCACCGACTGGATGAGCGAAGCGGGCAAGGCCAAGCTGCAAGGCTACGGCATCGCTCCGCCGGCGCAGCAAGTGATCGACATCAGCGGCCTGCGCGCGGGCGCCGGCGCAGCGGGTGCGCTGGCCGCCATCTCGCGCCGCGCGCAGCCGCGCCTGACGGTGGCCTGTCCCAACTGCGGCTCGCACCACACCGAAATCACCAGCCAGTTCGGCTCCACGCCCTGCAAGGCCTTGTACAAATGCCTGGACTGCCGCGAGCCCTTCGACTACTTCAAGTGCCACTAAAAAGATCATGAGCAAATTCCACCCGCTGACCGTCTCGCAAGTGCGCAATGAAACGCGCGACACCATCGCCGTCACCTTCGCCGTGCCGCCCGAGCTGCAAGACAGCTTCAAGTTTCAGCAAGGCCAGCACCTGACGCTGCGCGCCCAGATCGGCGACGAGGACGTGCGCCGCTCGTACTCGATCTGCTCCGCCGTGCAGGAGGGCGCGCTGCGCGTGGCCATCAAGCGCACCCAGGGCGGTCTGTTCTCCAGCTGGGCCAACGACACCATCAAGCCCGGCATCACGCTCGACGTGATGCCGCCGATGGGCCACTTCAACGTGCCGCTGGACGCCGCCAACCACAAGCACTACCTGGCCTTCGCCGCCGGCAGCGGCATCACGCCCATCCTGTCGATCATCAAGACCACGCTGGCGGCCGAACCGCACAGCCGCTTCACGCTCTTCTACGGCAATCGCGCCTCGTCGTCGGTGATCTTCAAGGACGAACTGTCCGACCTGAAGGACACCTACATGGAGCGCCTCAAGCTGGCCTACGTGATGAGCCGCGAACAGCAGGACATCGAATTGTTCAACGGCCGCATCACCAAGGAGAAGGCCGCGCAATTCCTCAAACACTGGGTGTGGGTGGAGGACATCGACGTCGCCTTCATCTGCGGCCCGGAAGACATGATGCTCGGCGTTTCGGAAGCCCTGCAGGAAGCAGGCATGCCGAAGTCGCAGATCAAGATCGAGCTGTTCGCCGCCAGCATTCCCAAGCACCAGCACAAGCCGCGCGCGGTCGATCCGCAAGCGGGCCGCCATGAAACCGAAGTCACGGTCATCCTGGACGGCAACGCCACCAGCTTCACCATGGACCAGGACAAGGAATCGCTGCTCGACGCGGGCCTCAAGGCCGGCATCGACATGCGCTACTCCTGCAAGGGCGGCGTGTGCTCGACCTGCCGCTGCAAGCTGCTCGAAGGTAAAGTCGACATGGACGTCAACTACGCGCTGGAAGACTACGAAATCGCGCGCGGCTATGTGCTGAGCTGCCAGAGCTTCCCCATCACCGACAAAGTCGTCATCGACTTCGACCAGGCCGAATAAAACATCCCACCGGAGACGCCATGAACTACGAGAACATCCTCTTCGACATCACCGACGGCGTCGCCACGCTGACGCTGAACCGACCCGATAAGCTCAACAGCTTCACCCAGGCCATGCACGAGGAAGTGCGCCACGCCATGCACAAGATCAGCCACGACAAGGCCGTGCGCGTGATGGTGCTGACCGGCGCCGGCCGCGGTTTCTGCGCCGGCCAGGATTTGTCGGACCGGTCGGTGGAGCCGGGCGCCCGTCCGGTCGACCTGGGCGACTCGGTGGAAAAGAACTACGCCCCGCTGGTGCTGGCGCTGCGCGCCTTGCCGATGCCGGTGATCTGCGCCGTCAACGGCGTGGCCGCCGGCGCCGGCGCCAACATCGCGCTGGCCTGCGACATCGTGCTGGCCGCAAAATCCGCGTCCTTCGTCGAAGTGTTCTGCAAGCTTGGCCTGATCCCCGACACCGGCGGCACCTACTTCCTGCCACGCCTGATCGGCAGCGCGCGCGCCATGGGCCTGGCCATGCTGGGCGATAAACTCAGCGCCGAAAAGGCCGAGTCCTGGGGATTGATCTGGAAGGCCGTGCCGGACGACGAACTGGCCGCCGAAACGCAGGCCATGGCGCGCCACTTCGCCACCGCGCCGACCAAGGGTCTGGCCTTCACCAAACAAGCCTTGCATTGCAGCCCGCACAATTCGCTGCAACAGCAGCTGGCGCTGGAATGCGAAATGATGAGTGAACTGGGTCGCAGCGACGACTACCGCGAAGGCGTCGCCGCCTTCATGGAAAAGCGCGCACCGCAATTCAAGGGGAAATAAGATGGCAGCTCTCCACACCGACCGCGCGGTCGCCGTCATCGGCAGCGGCGCCATGGGCGCCGGCATCGCGCAGGTGGCCGCCGTCGCCGGCTACACCGTCAAACTGTTCGACACCCGGCCGGAAGCGGTGGCCAAGGCCATGTCCGACATCGCCGCCGCGCTGAACAAGCTGGTGGCCAAGGAGCGCATGAGCGCCGTCGACGGCGCCGCCGCCATCGCCCGCGTGCAGGCGGCCGTCACACTGAACGATATCGCCGACGCCGCGCTGGTGGTCGAAGCCATCGTCGAGAACCTCGACGTCAAGCGCGGCCTGTTCGCGGAGCTGGAAGCCATCGTCGCCGACGACTGCATCCTCGCCACCAACACCTCTTCGATCTCGGTCACCGCCATCGCCGCCAAGCTGCGCCTGCCGGCGCGGCTGGTCGGCATGCACTTCTTTAATCCGGTACCCCTGATGGCGCTGGTCGAAGTGATCAGCGGCCTGGCCACCGACGCCGCCGTCGCGCAAACCGTGTACGACACCGCCGCCGCATGGGGCAAACAGCCGGTGCACGCGAAGTCCACACCGGGCTTCATCGTCAACCGCGTGGCACGGCCGTTCTACGCCGAGGGCTGGCGCCTGCTCAACGAGCAGGCCGCCGACGCCGCCACCATCGACGCCGTCATGCGCGACTGCGGCGGCTTCCGCATGGGGCCCTTCGAGCTGATGGACTTGATTGGCCATGACGTCAATTTCTCGGTCACGCAATCGGTGTTCGGCGCCTACTTCAACGATCCGCGCTTTACGCCGTCGGTGCTGCAGCAGGAGATGGTCAATGCGGGTTTCCTCGGCCGTAAATCGGGCCGGGGCTTCTACCACTACGGCGACGCCGCCCCCGCGATGGCACAGCCGCAGGCGGAAGCCGCGCAGCCGAAGCCGGAATTCGTCAGCTACACCATCGAGCCGGGTGCGGCGGTCGGCCCGTCGCATGCGGTCGGCGGCGCGGTTTGCGACGCGCTGGCGGCGCGCCTGCGCGCCTCCGGCATCAACATCTCGCACCGCAAGACGCCGGAAGCGCGCAGCCACGCCGCCGGCACCGACGACGCGCCGGCGTTCCACTGCAACGGCGCCGCCGTCTACCTGACCGACGGCCGCAGCGCCACCCAGCGCGCGCACGACAGCCATCATCCGGACACGGTGCTGTTCGACCTGGCGCTGGACTATGCCACCGCCAAGCGCATCGCCGTCAGTTGCTCGGATCAATGCTCGCCTGCGGCCTTCAACGCCGTGGTTGGCCTGTTCCAGGCGGCCGGCTTCACCGTCACGCGGCTGGACGACGTGCCCGGCCTGGCCGTCATGCGCACCGTCGCCATGCTGGCCAACGAGGCGGCGGACGCGGTCAACCAGGGCGTCTGCAACGCGCAAGCTGCGGACATCGCCATGCAGAAGGGCGTCAACTATCCACGCGGCCCGCTGGCCTGGGCAGATGCGATAGGCAGCGGCCAGATCGTCGCCGTGCTGTCCAACCTGGCCGCAGGCTATGGCGAGGACCGCTATCGCGTGTCGCCGCTGCTGCGCCGCAAGCAGGCAGCAGGAGGGCGCTTCCATGACTAAGACCGCGACTCTGGTCACCGCGTCCTCGCTCAACGCCGAGGAAGCGCAGGCGCTGGCGCAAGCCGTCGGCGCCGCCATGTTCGAAAGCGACCCCGCCTCGCAGGGCCTGGGCATGAAGATCGACGCCATCGCTCCCGGTTACGCCCGCATGTCGATGCCGGTGCGCGCCGACATGTTGAACGGCCATGGCAGCTGCCACGGCGGCTTCATTTTCACGCTGGCCGACAGCGCGTTTGCCTTCGCCTGCAATAGCCATAATCTGACCACCGTGGGCGCCGGCTGCACCATCGACTACCTCGCGCCCGCGCGCCTGCACGACGTGCTGACCGCCGACGCGACCGAGCAGGCTTTGGCCGGCAAGAGCGGCGTCTACGACGTCAAGGTGACCAACCAGGACGGCCGCACCGTCGCGCTGTTCCGGGGGAAATCGCACCGCGTCAGCGGACATATCGTTCCTGTGCCGCAGCACGCCGAGTAAAGAGGAGACACCGATGGTTCAACGCATACCCGCGCCGTCCGATCTGGAACCGATCGAACGCGCCAGCAAGGACGAACTGCAAGCGCTGCAACTGCAACGCATGAAGTGGTCGCTCAAGCACGCCTACGACAACGTCGCCCACTACCGCGCCGCGTTCGACGCCGCCGGTGTCCATCCCGATGACCTGCACACGCTGGCCGACCTGGCCAAGTTTCCCTTCACCGGCAAGAAGGAGCTGCGCGACAACTACCCGTTCGGCATGTTCGCCGTGCCGCAGGACCAGGTGGTGCGGGTGCACGCCTCCAGCGGCACCACCGGCAAGCCGACCGTGGTCGGCTACACGCAGAACGACATCGACACCTGGGCCAATGTGGTGGCACGCTCGATCCGCGCCGCCGGTGGCCGTCGCGGCGACATGGTGCATATCTCCTACGGCTACGGCCTGTTCACCGGCGGCCTCGGTGCGCACTACGGCGCCGAACGACTGGGCTGCACGGTGATCCCGATGTCCGGCGGCCAGACCGAAAAGCAGGTGCAACTGATCCAGGACTTCAAGCCGTCCATCATCATGGTCACGCCGTCGTACATGTTGAACATCATCGAGGAGTTCCAGCGCCAGGGCCTGGATGCTGCCGCCAGCTCGCTCAAGGTCGGCATCTTCGGCGCCGAGCCGTGGACCGACGCCATGCGCCGCGAGATCGAACAGCGCGCCGGCATCGACGCGGTGGACATCTACGGCCTGTCCGAAGTGATGGGCCCCGGCGTCGCCAGCGAGTGCATCGAGAGCAAGGACGGCCCGGTCATCTGGGAAGACCATTTCTACCCGGAGATCATCGACCCCGAAACCGGCGAAGTGCTGCCGGATGGCGAAGAGGGCGAGCTGGTATTCACCTCGCTGAGCAAGGAAGCGCTGCCCATCATCCGCTACCGCACGCGCGATCTCACGCGGCTGTTGCCGGCCACCTCGCGGACGATGCGCCGCATCGGCAAGATCACTGGCCGCTCGGACGACATGCTGATCATCCGCGGCGTGAACGTGTTCCCTTCGCAGATCGAGGAACTGATACTCAAGATGCCCAAGCTGGCGCCGCAATACCAGCTGGTGATCAGCCGCGACGGCCACCTCGACAAACTGGACGTGCTGGCCGAGCTGCGGCCGGGCGTTGCCGACAGCGAGACCGAAGCGCTGGCGCGCGAGCTTGAGCACCACATCAAGACCTATGTCGGCGTCACCACCAAGGTGCGCCTGCTGGCCCCCAACGGCATCGAACGTACGCTGACGGGCAAGGCCCGCCGCGTGGTCGACCAGCGCCCAAAAACTTAAGGAGATTCCGTGAACGACGCTTTCATCTGTGACGCCATCCGCACCCCATTCGGCCGCTACGGCGGCGCCCTCGGCGGCGTGCGCGCCGACGACCTGGCCGCGCTGCCCATCGCCGCGCTGATCGCCCGCAATCCCGGCGTCGACTGGTCCAAGGTCGATGACGTCTACTACGGCTGCGCCAACGGCGCCGGTGAGGACAACCGCAACGTCGGCCGCATGGCTGCGCTGCTGGCCGGCTTGCCGGTTGACGTACCGGCCAACACCATCAACCGCCTGTGCGGCTCCAGCCTGGACGCTGTCGGCATCGCCGCGCGCTCGATCAAGGCCGGTGAAGCGCAGCTGGTGATCGCCGGCGGCGTCGAAAGCATGACGCGCGCGCCCTTCGTCATGGGCAAGGCCGACAGCGCATTCTCACGCGCCGCCAAGATCGAGGACACCACCATTGGCTGGCGTTTCGTCAATCCGCTGATGAAGGCCAAGTACGGCATCGACAGCATGCCGGAGACGGCCGAAAACGTCGCCCAGGAATTCGGCATCAGCCGCGCCGACCAGGATGCGTTTGCGGTGCGCAGCCAGCAGCGCTGGGCCGCCGCCCACGCGGCCGGCGTGTTCAAGGACGAAATCGTGCCGGTCACGCTGCCACAGAAAAAAGGTGATCCGAAGATCGTCGACACCGACGAGCATCCGCGTCCGGACACCACGGTCGAGATGCTGGCCAAGTTGAAGGGCGTGGTCAAGCCGGATGGCAGCGTCACAGCCGGTAATGCATCGGGCGTCAACGACGGCGCCTGCGCAATTTTGCTGGCATCGGCCGCCGCCGCCGAGCAGTACGGCCTGCGCAAGCGCGCCCGCGTGCTGGGCATGGCGACCGCCGGCCTGGCGCCGCGCATCATGGGCTTCGGCCCGTCGCCGGCATCGAAGAAGGTGCTGGCGCAGGTTGGCCTGACCATCGAGCAGATGGACGTGATCGAATTGAATGAAGCCTTTGCCGCGCAGGGACTGGCCGTCACGCGGGACCTCGGCCTCGCCGACGACGCGGCGCACGTCAACCCGAACGGCGGCGCCATCGCCATCGGCCATCCGCTGGGCGCATCCGGCGCGCGGCTGGTGCTGGCGGCGCTGAACCAGCTGGAACGCACCGGCGGCCGCTACGCGTTGTGCACCATGTGCATCGGCGTCGGGCAGGGGATCGCCCTCGTCATCGAACGCGTGTAAAGCGCAGGAGCGCCGACATGGTCAAAGTCTACGAAATCAATGGCGTCACGCCGGTGGTCCATCCGACCGCCTACGTGCATCCCAGCGCGGTGCTGATCGGCGACGTCATCGTCGGCCCGCGCTGCTACGTCGGTCCGTTGGCCGCGCTGCGCGGCGACTTCGGCCGCCTGATCCTGGAAGAGGGCGCCAACCTGCAGGACACCTGCGTCATGCACGGCTTCCCCGGTGCCGATACGGTGGTCGAGCGCGACGGCCATATCGGCCACGGCGCCGTGCTGCACGGCTGCCGCATCGGCCGCAACGCGCTGGTCGGGATGAACAGCGTTGTGATGGACAATGCCGTCATCGGCGCCGACAGCATCGTCGCCGCGATGAGTTTCGTCCGCGCCGGCATGCAGGTTCCGCCGCGTAGCCTGGTGGTCGGCACGCCGGCCAAGGTGGTGCGCGAACTGCGCGACGACGAGATCAAATGGAAGACCGAGGGCACCGGCCAGTATCAGGAACTGGCGGTGCGCTCCATGAACACCATGCGCGAAGTGGAAGCGCTGACCGAAGTGGAACCGGACCGCAAGCGCGTCGAGTGGGAAAGCTCACTGCCGCTGCACCTGCATAAGAACGCCCAAGCATAATCAACGGAGAGATAAACATGGCATCAACCCTGCAAAGCTGGATCGGCGGCCGATGGATAGGCGCCGAAGCCTCTGCGCCGCTGCACAGCGCCTTGAACAACGCGCTGATCTACCACACCCACGCCGAGAAGATCGACTTCGACGAAGCCGTCACCTACGCCCGCAAGACCGGCGTGCCGGCGCTGATGAAGATGGACTTCCAGCAGCGCGCCGCGCGCCTGAAGGCATTGGCGCTGTACCTGGCCAGCCGCAAGGAAGAACTGTACGCGATCTCGCACCTGACCGGCGCCACCCGCGCCGACAGCTGGGTCGACATCGAAGGCGGCACCGGCACGCTGTTCGCCTACGCCAGCATGGGCAGCCGCGAGCTGCCGTCGTCGAATGTGCTGCACGAAGGTCCGGCCATGGCGCTGGGTAAGAACGGCGGCTTCTCCGGCACCCACATCCTGGTGCCTCGTGGCGGCCTGGCGGTGCACATCAACGCCTTCAACTTCCCGATCTGGGGCCTGCTGGAGAAATTCGCGCCCAGCTTTCTGGCCGCCATGCCGTGCATCGGCAAGCCTGCCTCCGCCACCAGCTACCTTACCGAGGCGCTGGTGCGCATGATGAACGATTCCGGCCTGCTGCCGGAAGGCGCGCTGCAACTGGTCATCGGCAGCACCGGCGACCTGCTGGATCGCCTGGGCGGCGCCGACGTCGTCACCTTCACCGGCTCGGCCGATACCGCCGCCAAGCTGCGCACCAACCGCAACCTGATCGCCAACTCGGTGCCGTTCACCGCCGAAGCGGATTCGCTCAACTGCGCCATCCTGGCGCCGGACGTCACGCCGGACGACGTCGAGTTCGACCTGTTCGTCAAGGAGGTGGCGCGCGAGATGACCGGCAAGGCCGGCCAGAAATGTACCGCCATCCGCCGCATCATCGTGCCGGAAAATATGGTGGACGCCGTCGGCACGCGCCTGCGCGAGCGTCTGGCCAAAGTCAGCATCGGCGACCCTTCGGTGGAAGGTGTGCGCATGGGCGCCCTGGCATCCAAGGACCAGCAGCGCGATGTGGCGGAGCGGGTCGAGCTGCTCGCGCGCGGCAACGAAGTGCTGTTCAGTGAACGCGACGGTTTCAAGCTGGTCGGCGACGGCGTCGCCAACGGCTCCTTCTTCTCGCCGACGCTGCTGCTGTGCCGCGACGGCATGCGCAACGATGCGGTGCACGATATCGAAGCCTTCGGTCCGGTCAGCACCATCATCAGCTATAACGGCATCGACGAAGCGCTGGCGCTGGCTGCGCGCGGCAAGGGTTCGCTGGTCTCCACGCTGGTGACCAAGGACCCGGCCACCGCCGCCTACGCCGTGCCGATGGCCGCCGCCTCGCATGGCCGCGTGCTGATACTGGAACGTGAAGCGTCGGTCGATTCGACCGGCCACGGCTCGCCGCTGCCGCAACTGAAGCACGGCGGTCCTGGCCGCGCGGGTGGTGGTGAAGAGCTGGGCGGCATCCGCGCCGTGCGCCACTTCCTGCAACGCGCCGCGGTGCAAGGCTCGCCGACCATGCTGGCCGCCGTCACCGGTGAATACGTGCGCGGCGCCAAAGTGCAGGAGAGCGAAGTCCATCCGTTCCGCCGCTACTTCGAAGACCTGAAGATGGGCGACTCGCTGCTGACGCACCGCCGCACCGTGACCGAAGCGGACATCGTCAACTTCGGCGGCGTCTCCGGTGACTACTTCTACATGCACTTCGACGACATCGCCGCCAAGGACACGCAGTTCGGCAAGCGCATCGCGCACGGCTACTTCGTGCTGTCGGCCGCTGCCGGCTTGTTCGTCTCGCCGGCGCCTGGTCCGGTGCTGGCCAACTACGGCCTGGACAACCTGCGCTTCATCACGCCGGTGGCGATCGGCGACACCATCCGCGCGCGCCTGACCTGCAAGCGCAAAGTGGACCGCAACCGCACCGACGACAAAGGCGTGGGCCAGGGCGTGGTCGCGTGGGATGTGCAGGTGACCAACCAGAACGACGAGCTGGTGGCCAGCTACGACATCCTGACCTTGGTGATGAAACGCGCCTAAGGTAACAGCCGCGCCGGGGACTGGATTTTCCCGGCGCGGCGGCGCAGAATGCTGTTCTCTTTGCTACTGCGTACACCAACATGGCGTCCACCATCACCAAGCGTTCCTTCGATTTCGCCCCCTGGCGCTACCCGCGCGGCTGGCTATTGCTGGCTGTAGTCATGCTGGTCGTCAGCGTGGCGGTACAACTTCCGAACGGCTGGAGCGTGCTTGGCGCGGTGCGTATCGTGCTGTTGGGAGTGATCGGCTTTACGCTGGGGCAGGCCATCGAGAATATACCGGCGCGCGGCTGGGTGCTGGCCGATGGCCGCGCCGCCTTCCTGGGCCGCATCGCGCAACTCGGCTATGAGGCAGGCGAAGAAACGGCGCAGGGGCAAGTGTTCAACAACAAAAAACACAAATTCCCCTGGATCGCCGGCACGGTCGTGCTGGGGCGCGCCGAAAACGGCGAGATGCCCGTTACCTTCCCGCTGCGCTTTTATCGAATACTGAAACGCATTCAGGCGTAGTCGCGGCCCGCGCGGGCTCAATTTTCCGCTTCGGTGCTCAATGCTGCTAACAGTCTTGCCATGGCGTCGTCCGAGACCTCGTTTGGCGTCCCTTCGACAAACTTTGCCTTGCGCGCCACATAGTCGAGAAAACGGGCCTGATTGATGATCGCTGCGCCTTGGGTTCGGGTGCCGGTTCCCATCAACGTGGTTGCCCAGCCCCGAACCCGGTCGAGGTTTGCCCCTTGCGTAATGGGCGCCATCAGCGCACGCCCTTGCTTGTTGGACTCGGCGTTGGATAGCACCAGTGCCGGTCGCATGCCATGGATCTCCGTGCCGACCGTGGGATCCATCGATATGAGGTAAATATCGCCCTGTCGGGGACTGCGGCGTTTCATCGTTCGGAGCCCACAGGCGGCATGTTTTCCCACGCTTGAAGATCGTCCGGCATAGGCGCTTTGGGATTACATTGGGCGTTGAGTTCCGCAGCTGTCAGGCGTGAGCGCTTTGCCTTGATGAGCAAGCCGTCGGGAGTTGCCTGTAGCGATACCGTCTGGCCTACCGCAAAACCCATGAGACGCAATATGGCCGGCGGCAGAGCCACTCCGATGGAATTTCCCTGGCGGCGTATGGTGGCTTCTGTTTCCACGATTCCTCCAATCAAAGTAATACCATGTAAGACTAGGCCGCTGAAAAGCAGCCGTCAAACATAGTATTACCTTGCTTGCGAAGGATCAAGCGTGCAGGCCGAACGGATCGTCGATGCTGTGCGCCGGTTCGGTGAACCACTTCGGGCCGTTCTCGGTCATGTAGAAATGGTCCTCGTGGCGCACGCCGAATTCGCCGGGGATGCAGATCATCGGCTCGTTCGAGAAGCACATGCCCACGTCCAGCGGCGTCTTGTCGCCGCCGACCAGATACGGCCACTCGTGGATATCGAGGCCGATGCCGTGGCCGGTGCGGTGCGGCAGGCCTGGCAGCTTGTAGCCGGGACCAAAACCGTCCGCCTCCAGCGAACGGCGCGCGGCCATGTCCACCTGCTCGCACGGCACGCCCAGCTGCGCCGCATTGAAGGCCGCCAGCTGCGCCGCCTTCTCGCTGTTCCACACCGAACGTTGACGCTCGCTGATCTCGCCGTACACATAGGTGCGCGTGATGTCGGAGATGTAGTTGTGCAGTTTGCAGCCTGTATCGATCAGCACAGTGTCGCCCGGTTGCAACGTTTGCACATAACTCACACCGTGCGGATAGGCGGTCGCCTCGCCGAACAGCACGATCACGAAGTAGGAACCGGAGGCGCCGACCTTGCGGTGCGCGCGGTTGATGAACTCCTCCACTTCGACCGTGGTGATCCCCTCGCGCAGCATGCTGGCGGTGGCCACGTGCACGGCCAGCGTCATGTCCTTGGCGCGCTGCATCAGCGCGATCTCGTTGGCGGACTTGCGGGTGCGGCAGTGCGCCGTGACCTTGCTGGCGTTTTCCAACGCGTAGCCATCGGCCAGCGGACGGATGCCGTCGTAGATGAAGAAAGCCGCGCTTTCGCAGATGCCGACGCGCGGCGCGACGCCGCCCGCAGCGGCCGGCGCGATGCCCATGCGCTTGAGTGTATCGATGAACAGCTGGTACGGGCTCTCATGCTCATGCCAGGTATTGACGTTGCCCTCGACCTTCATGAAGTCCTTCAGCGTGCTCTCTTCGAAAGCGGGCGCGATGTACTCCACCGCGCCGCTGGCCGGCAGGATGGCGCCAACCATGCGCTCGCTGGCGTGCCACTTGGTGCCGGTGAAGTAGGTCATGTTGGAGCCGGCGTTGACATAGATCGCCGCGATGCCCTGGTCGCGCATGTAAGCCTGCGCGCGCGCCAGGCGCTGGAGGTGTTCATCCTTGCCGATGGGGACCGCGCCTGCGGTCATGTCGGACAGCGAGGCCAAGGCCTCTTCTATGGTTTTTCCGCCAATAGTCATTTTTATAATCCCTGAATTGATTTGCGTGACCGCGCGGATCTTTGTCTGCGCCAGCCGACGATCATAACAGTTTTGCCACTGCCGCCAAGTCACAGGCAGGTAATACGCCAATGCTAGTGTGCCGAATTCCGCACCCACTTCAGGACTCACTTATCATGTCGCTTGCCTCCCATTTTCGTCCCCGCCAATTGCTGATCCCTACCGCCATTGCCATCCTGTTGACCGCCGTCGCCTGCGGTGGCGACCAACCTGCCGCCGTCGTCGTGCCGCCGATTCAGAGCGGCCGCTGGATCGCCGGCGACCTGCACACCCACACCACGCAGTCGCCCGACACCGATGTGAGCCAGACGCTGGACAAGGTGCTGGGCAAGGCCTTCACCACCTATGGCCTGGACTGGATGGCGATCAGTAACCACCTGCGCCTGTCGTCGCGCGACGAGAAGGGCGCTTCGCTGCCGGCGGCGATTCCGCTGTCGACCGGCGTGGAGCGCTACGAGATCCCGCGCGTGCAGGCCTTGCAGGCGGCCGGCACCTACGCCGACAAGTTGATCTTCTCCGGCTTCGAGTGGGACATGCCGACCCACGACCACATCGGCATCGGCCTGTTCGAGGGCAGCGACAAGCTGGCGTCCAGCACCAAGGGCATGAAGGAATTCGAGTACCTGTTCACCACCCGCGATGCGGCATTGTTCGACGCGGCCGATGTCGCAGCGTGGAAGACCAAGTACGGAACCACCCGCTACAACGCCACCGCCGACGACGCACTGAAGGCCATCAGCTGGCTGAAGGACAACTACCCGGACACCAGCTACGCCGTGGTCAATCACCCGTCGCGCAACAAGGGTAGCTACACCATCGACGACTTCCGCCGTTTCAACGACATCGCGCCGAACATCGTGTTCGCCATCGAGGGCATGGTCGGCAACCAGATGGAACCGGACCGCGGCGGCTATACGGCCGCCTACACGCTGGAGAACGCGCCGCTGCGCGCCTACGGCGGCGTGGACTACATCGTCGCCAAGGTCGGCGGGACCTGGGATGCGCTGCTTGGCGAGGGCCGCCGCATCTGGAACCTGACCGATTCGGACACCCACTTCAAAATCGTCGGCGGCAACAGCAGCGGTTACTTCCCCGGCGAGTATGCGAAGAACTACGTCTTCAACAGCGCCCAGGGCAAGCCAGCCGCCAAGGACCTGCTGCAGGGCCTGCGCTCAGGGAAAATGTTCTCGACCTACGGAGACTTGATCAACGCGCTGGACTTCAACCTGGCCAGCAAGGATGACCGCAAGGAGATGGGCGGGGAACTGAAGGTGGTCAGCGGCGACAAGGTGACGATCACGATCCGCTTCAAGTCGCCGGCCAAAAACAACTACGAGAAGCCGGTCGACAGCGGCACGGCCGCCAACGTCAGGCCGGTGGTCGATCACGTCGACCTGATCGTCGGCGACGTGGGCGCCAAGGCCACGCCGGGCAGCGCCGCCTACAGCGTGGCCACCAACGCCAGCACCCGCGTGGTGAAGCGCTTCACCAGCGCGGACTGGAAGGTCGATGCGGACGGCTACTTCAGCATCAGCTACGAGACCACCGCCAGCAAGAACCAGTACTACCGCCTGCGCGGCACCAACCTTGGCGTCGATGTCGCCGGCCTGACCCAGGACGGCGAACCGCTGGCGGACCAGCGCACCGGCACCACCGACAACACGGCGCGCTTCAACGACATCAACGACCGTAACTACCGCAGCCTGTGGTTCTATTCGAACCCGGTGTTCGTCAGCCTGCGTTGATTACTGCGTTATCAGGCTGACCTTGTCGAGTACGAAGGAGGTCTGCTTGCCGTTGTCCTCGCGCATGACGAAGGCCAGCGTCACCGTACGTCCCTTGAAGGCTGACAGATCGTAGCTGCGGATCTGGTAGCCGTCGGCGGCGTCGAGGTTGGACCAGGTGGCCAGTGTGCGCAGCACGGAGCCGGTGCTGCTCCTCACGGTGACGGTCAGCCGGTCGTACACCGTGGGTTTGGTTTCATCGGTGTCGATATGCAGTGCGAAGCTCAGCATCGCCGACGTGGCGTTCGACGGTATCGTCACGGACTGGGTCAGCGTTTCGATCGCGAAGAAGCCGTTGCCGCCCAACCAGGCGTAGCGCGTGCCTTCGTACGCCGGCTGGTCGGCGAAGCTGCCGATCACGCCGGTGCTGCCGTGCCATCCGGTGGTGCCGTTTTCGAAGCCGCCGTTGGTCACGCGCTCGGTACCGCCACCGCCGGCGGTGACGGTCAGCGTCGCCTTGGCCGAGGTGGCGCTCTTGGGTGGCGATGCCGCGTCGCTGACCACCGCATTGAACATCGCGCCGTTGTCGGCGATCTGCGCCGTCAACGAGTAGCTGGCCGCCGTCGCGCCGGCGATCTCGGCGCCGTTGCGATACCACTTGTAGGAATAGGGCTGCGTGCCACCGCTGGCGCCCACGCTGAACGATGCAGTCGCGCCGGGCGCCACGGTCACGCTGGCCGGCTGCGTGGTGATCGAGACATCGCCGCCGCCGGCCGTTCCCTCGTCGACATCGGCGCCGACGTTGATTGCCGCGTAGGCGCGCTGCACGGCGATGGCCTCTTTCGATCCGGCGCCATACAACTCCTGCGCGGAGGCCAGCACCTTGGCGCGCGCGTCGGCGTAGTTGGTCGACGAAGTGAACTTGGTGGTGTTGGCCTTGAACCAGATCCGGTAAGCCTTGTCGTTGCCCACGCCCGTCATCGCGGCGGGGCTCTTCACCAGGTATTTGCTGTAGTAGTCGGACGCCGGATCGCTGCTGGAACCCTGCGCCAGGAAGTAGTACATGCGGTTATTCGGTCCGCTGGAATAGTGCACATCCAGGTATTTGATGGTGCTGCTCCATGCATCGGGACTTTGGCCATCCTTGCTCGGCTTGTACATCCAGCGCAGCGGCTGGCCGGATTTGCTGATCTCCTTGCCCATCATCCAATCGTTGCCGGTGGCCGGTATCACGGCGCCGGTGCCGCCGGCGCGCGCGTAGGCTTCCACCATTTCGCCGCCGATGTCGGAGTTCGATTCGTTCAAGCCGCCCGATTCGCCGGAGTAGGTCAGGTCCGAGGTCGACGCGGTAACGCCGTGCGACATCTCGTGGCCGATCACGTCGATGGAGCCCAGGCTGTAGAAGCTGTTGCCGTCGCCGATGTACATGCACTTGCAGCTGTCGTCGTAGAAGGCGTTGTCGTACTGGGTATCGACGTGGGCGGCGATATAGGTGGCGGTGTTGTTACCGTCCAGCGAATGCCAGCCCAGCGCGTTCTTGTTGGCGTCGTAGGTGTTCATCAAGCCCCACAGCGCGTTGACGGCGGCGGTCTGGCCGTTGGCGTCGGTGGTGCTGCCTCCGTTGATATACTGCTTGCCGTCGCCCCAGGTGTTGCTGCTGTTGGTGTAGATGCTGCCGGGATTGGGATTGTTGGCCGAGCTGTGGTTGGCGTTGGTGATCGCCATGCCGCCGAATTTTCCGCCGATGCCGCGCGAGTCGTCCAGCATCTGGTAGCTGCTGCCGGCCAGCGAGGTATTGATTGGCACCACGCCGTTGTACTGGCTGTTGCCGGTGCCGACCACCGTCTTCAGCGCCTGCCACTGCGCGATGATGGCGCCGGTCTTGGCATCGACGACGGTGTCGTAATAGACTGGCTTGCCGTCTTCCGCCATGCGCAGCTTAACGTAGTAGGCCAGCCGGTAGCTGTCCACCACCTCTTCCACGTCCAGCGCATTGAGCTCGGACTCCGGCTTGTTCGCCGCCGAGGGCAGGCGCACCGTCTTCATGATCGGGTAGATCAGCAGTTCGGCGCTGGGCGGCCAGCGGTTGGTGCCGCGCGGCGCGATGGAATTGGCCGCCACGGTAATGGCGTCGGTGGCGCTCAGCGTGGGCACCATGTCGCTGATGGAGGCCGGCGCCAGGCCGGTGGCCAGCTGGCCGCGCCGGTCGGAGCTCGACACGCTGACGATACTGCCGGCGGCATTGGTGACCACCACCGATTCCGAACCGAACACCCGCAAACCCTTGTAGGTGTGCTGGGCGCGGACGATTTTTTGCCCGACGACGCCCGGATGCAGGCTGCTGATGCGGAAACTCAGGTCGGGCGAGACGCCGCGCGCGGCGTCCATCGCCGCCAGTTGCGCGACCAGGCCGGAGGTGTCCTGCGGCGTGAGCGTGTTGACCGGAGGGGCCATCAGTTGGTCTGCCGCGAACGTCGCGGTGGCGGCCAGCATCGACGTCGCGGCGGCGACGGCGGTGGTGACGGTGAGCAGGCGTGTACGCAGGATCATCTCATCCTCCCAATTTCAACCATTCCAGCTGGCATCGAATGATGTCGCCGATTCCGCGTGGCGGATGAATCACGCTAGATCGTGGATGGCTTGGGGGTTCTGTCCCATATCAACAAATTCGCAACAAGTCAGCGTTTTGCTTCGGCATTCTGCGGCACGATGAACAGGTCATACGGATAGGCGAACACCCAGTCGGCGTAGCGCGGCTTTTTCGCCAGGGCGGCGTCGTCGTCGTCGAAGTTGTCCTGTTTGATGGGCCGTTTGGTGGAACTCGAACGGATGCCGACGATGCGGCCCTGTTGCAGCACCAGCGCCCAATCGGGCTTGCCGGTGATCGGGTCGTTGTACAGCCGGCGCAGATGGCGTTTGGGGTTGGGGAAGCGCGGGTCCTTCAGCAGCTCGTCCAGTGTCAGAGGATACTGGCCGGCGCCATTGGCCTTGTTGTAGGCCTCCAGTGCGTGGCGGAACTCGTGGCCGATGAACAGCAGCTCGCGCTCCTTGTCGCGCCGCATGGCGGTCGCATACAGGTCGGCGGCGATGGTCAGGCCGACGCCCATGAAGGCAACCAGCATCAGCGTCCACAGGTAGGCGAAGCCGCCTTGCCGTCTAGAGCTGTTCGAACGGGATGCCATCGCGGGTCTTTCCTTTGGCGCCGCTGCGGATGTCGGCCACGCCGGGCTTGTCGGCGTCGGCCGATGGCAGCAGCTGCCAGGTGGTGGCGGACTCCGTCACCGGATCCAGCGGCACCTTGCGGAAGTAGCGCTGCGCGACGAGATCCGCCAGCGCCGCAGGGTACTCGCCGCGGTCGGCGTAGTATTTGTCGATGCCGCTGCGGAGCACCTGCAGGTTCTCCCGCAGCGCCACTTCCTTCGATTTGTCGACCGAGCTGAAATAACGCGGCAGCGCGATGGTGAGCAGCAGCGAGATGATCGCCAGCACCACCAGCAGTTCCACCAGTGTGAATCCTTTGTTGCGCTTCATGGCGTCACCATTGTTTGAGGGGGATGCCGTTCAGTCCCATGACGGCGGAACGGGAGCTGACGTCGAATACGTCCTCGCCCTCGGATGGATTGTCCGGCGGCGAGGCGTAGGAGCGCACGGCCCAGCCGCCACCGGCGGCGCTGCTGGCGAAGCCGTTGCTGTTGCCGTCGGACGGCGCGAACGGGTCGCGCGGTATGCGGCGCAGGAAGTACATGTTCTGCTTGCGCGGGCTGCGCTGGTCCGGCACGCCGGTAACCAGGTCCTCCAGTTTTTTCGGATAACCGGATTCGCCCATCGTCAGCTTGATGCGGCCGTTGTCGGCGGCGCGCTTGTAGGCGTCGATGGCTACACGGATCTCGATCAGCGCAGCGCGCAGCTGGTGCTCTTTTTCGCGCTGCAGCGCCACCTGCGCCATCGGCGCCGCCACCATCGCCAGCGTAGCGAGGATGGACAGCGTAATCATCAACTCGATGAAGGTGAAACCGCGTTGGGCCTCGCGCGGCATGGCTACTGGCCCTTCTTCGGCGGCGTGTAGGGCACGGGATTGACCGGTTCCGGCTTGGCGGGCGGCGCTGGCGGCGCGTCGCCGCCGGTCATGCCCGAGCTGCCGCTCATCGAGGAACCAGCAGGCGCCAAGGTCGGTGCCAAAGCAGGCGCGGCGTCGCGCGGCGTGGGCGCCATGTCGGCCGCCGTATCGGGCACGGATGCCAGCGTGGTGCCGATCTGGCTGCGGCCGCCGATATCGGATTCGGTGCCGGAGTTGAACTCCGCCGCCGACAATTCCGGCCGGCGGATGGAGCGCAGCACGCGCGGCGTAATCGACAGCACGATCTCGCTGCGGGTGGAGTCGTCCTTCTGGCTGCCGAACAAACGGCTCAGCACCGGCAGCTCGCCCACGCCGGGCACCTTGTTGGCGGTGGTGCGGTCTTCGTCGCTGATCAGGCCCGCCAGCACCTGCGTCTCGCCGTCCTTCAGGCGCAGCACGGTGGCCGCGCTGCGGGTGCCGATCTGGTAGGCCTGGGTGCCGGATTTGCTGACGATCTCCTTGACCACGCTGCTGACCTCCAGGTTGATCTTGATCGCCACTTCGTCGTCGAGGTAGACGTTGGGTTCCACGTCCAGCTTCAGGCCCACGTCGACGTAGTTCACGCTGTCGGAGCTGACACCGTTGTTGGTGGTGACGGTAATCACCGGCACGCGGTCGCCGATCAGCACCTTGGCCTTGTCCTTGTTGCGCACGCGGATGCGCGGGTTGGCCAGGATGTTGCTGTCGGTGTCGTTCTTGTTGGCGTTGATGGTGACGGCGCCGAAACCCACGCCGATGGTGTTGCCGGTGATCTTGCGCAGGTCGCCCACGTTCAGCTGGCCGTACTGGCCGCTGCCCAGCAGGGTCAGGCCGACGGTGTCGGGCCAGCGCACGCCCAGCTCCTGGATGCGCGAGCGCTTCACTTCCAGCACTTCCACTTCCAGCATCACTTCTGGATCGGCCACGTCCTGCACGGCGATGATGCGTTCGGCCATGCGTATCATCTCCGGCGTGTCGCGCATGATGATGGTGCCGATGCGTTCATCGGTGACGATGTCGCGCGCCTTGAGCAGCGTCTTGAGCGAGAACGCCACCGTCTTCACGTCGGAGTTCGCCAGGAAGAAGCTGCGCACCAGCAGCTGCTGGTAGTCCTTCTGCTTCTGCGGATTGTTGGGGTAGATGGTGATCGAACGGTCGCCGGTGATGCTCTGTTCCAGCTGGTTGGCGCTCAACAGCATGCCGATGGCTTCCTCGATGCTGGTGTCGCGCACCGAGATGGTGGCGCGCAGGTTGGGATCCACGTCGCGGTCGAACACGAAGTTCAGGCCCGATACCTTGCTGATGAAATCGAAGACGGCGCGCAGCGGGGCGTCGCGGAACTCCAGCGTGACCGGCTTGCGGTAGGCCATGGCCAGCCGTCCGCCGGCGGGGCGCAGGCGGGTCTGGGCGTCGCTGACGAGGGTCTTGAGGCGCAGCAGGTCGCGCTGGTTGGGGCGTTCCACCAGCAGGGGGCGCAGCAGCTCCTGCGCCTGCGCCAGATTGGCGTCGCCGCCGCGCTGGACCAGCGCTTCCACGTCGCCCGTCACTTTTTGTTGGCGCTGATCCTGCTCCAGCGCCGCCTTGCCCTGGCGCGCGACCTGGTTGGCCGGGTCCAGCGCCAGTGCGCGGTCGTACATCGCGCCGGCTTCGGCGGGCTGGCCTTTCGCGCGCAGCATGTCGCCCTGGCCGTTCATGGCGTTGACCAGTTTGAGCCGGCGGTTCAGCAGCACGATGCGGTATTCGGCGTTGTGCGGATCGTCGCGCGAGGCCTGTTCCAGCTTGGCCAGGCCCTGGTCGATCTGGCCTGCGTCCAGCAGGGCGTTGCCTTCCTTGAAGGTCTGGCTGCCGGCGCAGGCGCTCAGCAGCAGCGTGACGGCCAGCATGTGCAGGCGGTGGGCGGTCGGTTTCAATTGGTGTCCCCTACGACTAAGGTTTGTTTCTGGTTGAGCGGCAGGTAGATGAAGTTCATCGTATTGCCGCTGACGCTGTCGAGCAGATAGCTGTCGTTGACTTTTTCGCCGGGACGGGCAACGACGTTCTGGCCGTCGATCTGCAGGAAGTAGGCGGTCTTGCCTTCATCCGTAAAGCGGCCCATGAACTGGAAGGGCAGGGCCGGCGGGCCGGATGGCGTGTTGGCCTGCTGCGCCGCTTGCGCCTGCGCCTGGTCCATCATGATTTTCTTCGGTGTCTCCGGCGCCCAGCTTTGCTTGGCGAAGACATTGCCCATCTCGTCGTCGGCGACGCGTGGGTGGATTTGCAGGTCGATGCCTTCTGCCTGCGGCGTGGCGGCAGCCATGGGCGCCTGCGCGGCGGCCACCGGCGCGGCTTCGCGCGTGGTGGCGGCAGCTGGCCCGACCACGCCGCCGTCCTGGTCGGGAGCGAACCATGCCGCCAGCAGTGTGGCGACGGCGGCGGCGCCGATCACGATCTTTCTCATCGCCGCACCTCCTGCCGCACCAGCAGCACAAACTGGATGCGTGCCTCGATGTCGCCGGACTCGATCTGCTCGCGCTTGAAGGCGACCGAGTCGAGCGTCAGCGTCGGCAGCGCCTGCAGCGCACCGATGATGAAGGCCTGCACGCTCCCATAATCGGCTTTGACCGGCAGCGTGATACGGTAGCGCAGGAAGCCGGCCTTGGCGTCCGCTTCAGGTTTGTACTCCGCCTTGTTCAGCGCTATACCGCTTTGCTGCGCCACCTTTACCAGTTCCTTGAGCTGGTCGGGGATGGCGTCGTGCGCGGGCAGGTAGGCATGGAAGGCGGCGACGCCGCCGGCGGCCGTGGGCGCAGGTGTATGCGGCACGGCGGCGGCGCGGGCGGCGGTGTTGAGCTGCCGCGTCAACGCCGCCTGGTGCCCGTCGAGTTGCGTTGCGTGCCATTGCGCCAGCACGGCCAGCAGCGCACAGGCGATGCCAGCCACCGCGCCGGGACCGGCCTGGCGCAGCAGGCGGCGAGCTTGCCACGCCAGCCTGGGTGCGACGTTGGGCGCGAGCTTCAGCTTGGGCAGCGCGCCGGATTTCATTGCCGCCATTGGGCCTCCAGCTGAAAGTGATAGGGCCGTTCGCCGGCGCCGGCCGCCATCTCGTGCTTGACCAGGTACACGGAGCGGAACATCGGCTGCTGGTTGAGGAAGGCCAGGTAGTTGATCATGTCTTGCGCGGTCTCCGCTTCGGCGACGATCTTCAGCGCGCCGGAAGGGACCGCGGTGTCGGCGCCGTCCTGGGGCGGCTGGCCGTTGAGGTCCAGAGCCAGCAGCGCCACCCGCACGTCGGCCGGTGCGACGATGGCCTTGATCAGCCGCGTCACCGGCAGGTTGAGCTGGCGGACCGCTTCGGCCACCGCCTTCACCTGCAGATCCAGTTCGTGCTGCTGCGCCGGCGCCAGCGCGGGCCGCGTCAAACGCGTCGGTTGCGTGGCGGCCGTTTGCGCGTCCAGCCGTGCCTCCAGTCGTTTGACGGTTTGCAGTTGCGAGATCCAGTTGCCGGCGGCGGGCAGCAGCATCAGCAGGCCGACGGCCAGCAGGGCAAGGCGCCAGCCGGTGGGTTGTGTGGAGCGGGGCAGGAAGTTCAGGTGCGTCATGCCGCCACCTCCGGCGATGCCGCGGGCGGCTGCTGGGCCGTGGCCGCGGCGATGGCGGCGTGTTCGCCGAACGGATTGGCGCTCAGGCGGAAGCGCGAGGGCAATGCGCTGGGCACGAGATGCAGCGCGGCGGCGGCAGGCGTGGCCGCAACCGCCGATGGCAATGCGCTCAGGTCCGTGACGGTGACCTGCTCGATGCCGGCCAGCTCCGGCGCGCGCAGGGTCCAGCGCTGCCAGGCTTGCGGCAGTTCGATCCGCCACGCTTCGCTGGCCGGCTGCGACTGGATGGCGACGATGCGCTGGTCGCGCAGCGCCGCCATGGTGATGCGGCCAGGTTCGATCAACGCCAGCACGCCAGTAGCGGCAGTCGTGCCTTTGCGCAGCCGCTTCGCTTGCGATACCTGCTGCGCGCGCAGGGCGGTGCCCAGCAGCGGCTCGATCACGCGGCAGGCGTGGCCGCATTCGGCGGCGACGTCCTTCAGGGCTTGCAGCAGCGTGCTGTCGACGCCGCAGACCAAGCGTGTGTGGCCGTACGGCGCGTCGTCGCCGACCACGCTCCAGCCGCGCGCGTTGTCGCCGTACAGGGCCGCCAGCTGCGTTTGCAGGAAGCGGCTGGCCGACGGCTCCGACAGCAGGGCTTCGCTCCATGGCGCCAGCACCAGCTGGCTCCAGCGGCCCGACAGGCTGATCTCCAGCGGCAGCCTGGCCGCCGCGATGTCCGGTTGCTGCAACAGCGCGCGCAGCGCGTCGATGCTGGCCTGCCAATGTCCGCCGGCGCCATCGACGGCGATTCGCTGTGCGCTGCCTTCCACCAGTCGCGTGCCTTGGCGGAGCACGCACAACAGCTGCTGCGGCGCGAGCAGCACGCGCAGGCGGCGTGGCGACAAGGGCGCCAGCAGGCCAAGGCGTTCAATAAGTGACACGATTGAGCTCCAGTAAAGTCGTTTCTCCCTGCCGCACCAGATCCAGCCCGGCGCTGCGCGCCAGCCGGAAGCCCATGGTCGCGGCTTCTTCCTTCATGCGGCTGACCGGCGCGCGGGTGCAGATCATCTCGCGCATGGCGTCGTTCAGTATCAGCACCTCGGCCACGGCCTTGCGGCCCTTGTAGCCGGTGCCGCGGCAATGGCCGCAGCCGCTGCCGGCCTTGAAGCGCCAGTCGCGCACGGCGTCGGCGGCCAGGCCGCTGTCGATCAGGTCCTGCGGGTCGGGCGCCACCTCCACCGCGCAGTGCTCGCAGTTCAGGCGCAGCAGCCGCTGGGCGACGATGCCGTTCAGCGCCGCCGCAAAGCTGTACGGGTCCACGCCCATGTGCAGGAAGCGTCCCACCACGTCGAACACGTTGTTGGCGTGGACGGTGGTGAACACCAGGTGGCCGGTCAGCGAAGCCTGCACCGCGATCTGCGCGGTTTCGTCGTCGCGGATCTCGCCGATCATGATCTTGTCCGGGTCGTGGCGCAGGATGGAGCGCAGCCCGCGGGCGAAGGTCAGGCCCTTCTTCTCGTTGACGGGAATTTGCAGCACGCGTGGCAGGCGGTATTCGACCGGGTCCTCGATGGTGACGATCTTGTCGCGGCCCGTGTTGATCTCGGTGATGGCGGCGTACAGCGTGGTGGTCTTGCCGGAGCCTGTCGGTCCGGTCACCAGCAGCATGCCGTGCGGCTTGGCGGCCAGGCGGCGGATCTGCACGATGGCGTCGTCGTTCAGGCCCAGGCTTTCCAGCCGCAGCGCGGCGGCGGCTTCGGTCAGCGCGCGCCGGTCCAGCAGGCGCAGCACCGCGTCCTCGCCGAAGATGTTGGGCATGATGGAGACGCGGAAGTCGATCTCGCTGCCCTTGACGCGCACCTTGAAGCGGCCGTCCTGCGGCACGCGGCGCTCGGCGATGTCCAGCTCCGCCAGCACCTTGATGCGCGAGATGATCTGCTCGGCCATCTGCAAACCCTGCACGGTGCCGGCCTGCACCAGCACCCCGTCCACTCGATACTTGATGACCAGGCTGGCGGCGTCGCATTCCAGGTGGATGTCGCTGGCCTGGAACTTCAGCGCGTCGTAGATGGTGGAGTTGACCAGCTTGACCACCGGGCTGCTGTCTTCGCTGATGCGTATCAGCGAGATGTCCTCGATGGTCTGGTCCAGGTCCGCCAGCTCGCCGTGGCTGCCGTCCTCCATCATGTCCTGCATGGCCTGCTGCACGCTCTCCTGCTGCACCAGGTAGGCGCCCAGGTCGTCGGGATGGGCCAGCGCCACGCTGTAGGCGCAACCGATGGCGTAGTCGGCCCACTGCAGGGTATCTTCGGCAAACGGATTGCCGATGACCAGCACCGGCGCTGCGTTGGTGTTCCCTTCGTCGCGCAGCAGCACGCAGTCGCGCTGCGCGCAGTCGGTGTAGGACAGCAGGTCGAAGGCCGGCAGCGCCGCTTGCAGTTTGCTCATCGGCCAGGCCGGATAGCAGAACAGGTT
Organism: Duganella rhizosphaerae; assembly: GCF_040364205.1. Classification (NCBI taxonomy): domain Bacteria; kingdom Pseudomonadati; phylum Pseudomonadota; class Betaproteobacteria; order Burkholderiales; family Oxalobacteraceae; genus Duganella; species Duganella rhizosphaerae. Next base: position 445,250 of record NZ_BPWK01000003.1, on the reverse strand, counting down.
GGCCAGCTGGCGGGTCAGCTCCTCCGGCGTCAGGCCGGAGGTCTCCTGCAGCAGCGCCATGGTCGGGCGGCCCTGCGCCATCGCGGCGGCGCGCGCGCCGTGCAGCATCTCGGGGCTGAGGACAGCCGGTTCGCGTGCGTTCATGACAGACTCCCAGCCAATTCGAAGATCGGCATGTACATCAATACGACAACGCCGCCGATCACCACGCCGATCAGCGTCATCAAGACAGGTTCCAGCAGGCGCGAGGCCCAGTCCACCCAGCGCGCGAATTCCTCGTCGTGGAACTTGGCCGAGCGTTCCAGCATGTCGCCCAGGCGGCCGGTGTTCTCGCCGACCTTGAGCAGCGACTGCGCCACCGGCGTGGCCAGCGCGTTCTGTTCCAGCGCGGTGGAAAACGGCAGCCCCTGTTCCACCGCGCGGCGCGTCTGCACCAGCTGCACCTGCTGCTCCGGCAGCAGCATGGCGTTGGTCATCGCCAGCGCCTTCGACAGCGGTATGCCGGCGTGCAGCAGCAGCGACAGCGCGCGGTAGAAGCGCGCCAAGCGGAATTCGGCGGCCTTGGCCGACAGCACCGGCAGCCGCAGCACGGCCAGCACCAGCTTCCGGCGCATGGCGGCGTTACCGAGGCCGAACACCACGCCCAGCACCACGCCGCCCAGCGCCCCTGCGCTCAGCCACGGATGCGCGGCCAGCGTCTGGCCGAAGGACAGCAGCATCTGCGAGGCCCACGGGATTTCGCGGCCCGAGCTTTCGTACACCACGCTGAACTTGGGCACCACGTAGCCCATCAAGAACAGCGTGACCAGCGTGCCCACCACCAGCAGCATGGTGGGATAGATCGCGGCCGAGACCAGCTTCTTGCGGATGGCGTCGAACTGCAACTGGTAGCCGACGAAGCGCGCCAGCGCCTCCGGCAGATTGCCCGAGCGCTCGGCCGCGTGCACGGTGGCGACATACAGGTCGGGGAAGACGGCAGGGAAGTCGGCCAGGGTGTCGGAGAAGCTTTTCCCCTGTTGCAGCGAGCGCTGGATCGCGGCCAAGGTGGCGCGCGCGCCGCCGCGGGTTTCCTTGTTGAGCAAGGTGGCGGTGGCTTCGCTCAGGTTCAGCCCCGCTTCCAGCAGGGCCAGTAGCTCCTGACTGAATTGCAGCAGCGGGAAGGGCTGCTTGCTGAGGCGCGCGGGCGCGCGCGCCCCCGCACCAGTGGATTCGGTACTGCCGATGGCCAGCACGCGCCAGCCGTTGCGCGCCGCCTGGCGGATCGCTTCCGCCTCGCTGGCGGCGTCGATCGCTATGTTTTGCGGGCCGTTCGGCCCACCCTGCACTTGTAAATGGTACTGCATTGCATGCGTACTGCCTTCAACACTCAGCCGGAAAAAAACGGGACGGCGATGGGCTGCCGCCCCGACAAATACAGCCCCGTCGGGTCAGGCGGGGCTGGGTTTCACACTTACTGGGTGATCAGGCTGACCTTGTCCACCACGAACGACGTTTGCAGCGACGAGTCTTCCGTCATGGCGAACGACAGCGTGACGGTCTGGCCTTTGTACGCGCTCATGTTGAAGGTGCGGACCTGGTAGCCGCTGGCCGCATTCACGTTCGAATACGTGGCCAGGGTGCCCAGCACCGAACCGGCGCTGTTCTTCACGGTCACCACCAGCTTGTCGTAGGCGGTGCTGCCCGTTTCAGCGGTGTCGATGTGCAGCGCGAAGGTCAGCGTGGCCGAGGTCACGGTCGAAGGAATCGTCACCGCCTGGGTGATGGTTTCCGACGCGGTGGTGCCGTTACCACCCAGCCAGGCGAACATGGTGCCTTCGTAGGCGCTCTGGCCGCTGTAGTTGCCGATCACGCCGGTGGTGCCGCTCCAGCCGGTGGCGCCGGACTCGAAGCCGCCGTTGGTGACGCGCTCGGTGGTGCCGCCGGTGGTGCCGACGGTCAGCGTAGCGTTGCCCGAAGTGGCGGTCTTGACCGGCGACGACGAGTCGCTGACCACGGCGTTGAACACCGCGCCGTTGTCGGCCGTCTGCGCCGTCAGAGAGTAGGTGGCCGAGGTGGCGCCGGTGATGACGGCGCCGTTGCGGTACCACTTGTAGGTGTACGGCGAGGTGCCGCCGGTGGCGCCCACGCTGAACGACGCGGTGGAGCCGGCTGCGACGCTGACGTTGGACGGCTGGGTCGTGATCGACACGCCGCCGGTGGCGCCGGTTTCGTCGATGTCGGCGCCGACGTTGATCGCCGCGTAGGCGCGCTGCACGGCGATGGCTTCTTTCGAGCCCGCACCATACAGTTCCGTCGCAGCGGCCAGCACCTTGGTGCGGGCGTCGGCGTAGTTGGTCGATGAGGTGAACTTGGTGGTGTTCGCCTTGAACCAGATGCGGAACGCCTTGTCGTTGCCGATGCCGGTCATCGCGGCCGGGCTCTTGACCAGGTATTTCGAGTAGTAGTCGCTGGTCGAGCTGGAGTTCGAACCCTGCGACAGGAAGTAGAACATGCGGTTGTTAGGGCCGCTGGAGTAGTGGACGTCGAGGTTGCCGATCGTGCTGCTCCAGGCGTCCGGGCTGCCGCCGTCCTTGCTCGGCTTGTACATCCAGCGCAGCGGCTGGCCGGACTTGCTGATCTCCTTGCCCATCATCCAGTCGTTGCCCGATGCCGGGATCACGCTGCCGGTGCCGCCTGCGCGGGCGTAGGCTTCCACCATCTCGCCGCCGATGTCCGAGTTCGATTCGTTCAAGCCGCCCGATTCGCCGGAGTAGGTCAGGTTGGAGGTGGCGTCGGTGACGCCGTGCGACATCTCGTGGCCGATCACGTCGATCGAACCGAGGCTGTAGAAGCTGGAGCCGTCGCCGATGTACATGCACTTGCAGCCAGGTTCGAAGAAGGCGTTGTCGTACTGGGTGTCGACGTGGGCGGCGATGTAGGTGGCGGTGTTGTTACCGTCCAGCGACTGCCAGCCCAGCACGTTTTTCAGCGCGTCGTAGGTGTTCATCAGGCCCCACAGCGCGTTGACCGCGGCGGTCTGGCCGTTGGCGTTGGTGGTGCTGCCGCCGTTGATGTACTGCTGGCCGTCGCCCCAGGTGTTGCTGGTGTTGGTGTAGATGCTGCCGGCGTTCGGATTGTTGGCCGAGCTGTGGTTGGCGTTGGTGATCGCCATGCCGCCGTAGGCGCCGCCGGTGCCGCGCGTGGAGTCCAGCATTTTGTAGGTGCTGCCCGACAGCGAGGTCTGGATCGGCACGGAGCCGTTGTACTGGCTGTTGCCGGTGCCGACCACGGTCTGCAGCGCTTTCCATTGGGCGATCACGGCGCCGGTCTTGGCGTTGACCACGGTGTCGAAGTAAACCAGCTTGCCCTTGTCGGCCATGCGGGTCTTGACGAGGTAGGCCAGCTCATAGTGGTCGACCACTTGTTCCAGGTCCATGGCGTTGAGCGCGGCTTCGGACTTGTTCAGGGCCGAGGCCACGCGCACCGATTTCATCACCGGGTAGATCAGCAGCTCGGCGCTTGGTTCCCAGCGGTGGGTGCCGCTCGGCGCGACGGCCTTGACCACCTGCGCGATGGCGTCGCCGGCGCTCAGCGTCGGATTCCAGTCGGCCGGGGCGACGGTGGCCGAGCGGCCGCCGTTCGATGCGGCCGGGGCGCCCAGCGCGGAGCGGCGGTCGGAGACCGACTCGCTGACGATGTCGCCGGCGCTGTTGGTCACCACCACCGATTCGGAGCCGAACACGCGCAGGCCTTTGTAGGTGTGGTTGGCGCGCGTGATCTTCTCGCCGACGACGCCCGGGTGCTGGCTGGCGATGCGGAAGCTATGGTCGGCGGACAGGCCGCGTTGGCTGTCCAGCGCGGACAGCTTGGCCACCAGTCCTGCGCTCTCTTGTGGAGAGGCCTGGGCCACTGGTGCGGACATCAGCTGTGCCGCCGCTTGCGCTGCGTTGGAAGCCATCATCGGCAATGCGGCGACGATGGAAGCAGCAAGTAGGGTCTTACGTAAATTCATCTCTTCTCCATGGGGTCTATGTGTTTTCGCTAGGTGCGGCCTTGGCCGGGATAGTGGCCAACTCGGCGTTCCCGACGCTGCGTCGGCGGTTGGCCTGGCAGCGTTTTTTTGCGGCTAAAACGACGAGTAGGGGCGACACTATTCCTGTCGAGATCACGAAGTCAAAAAACTTGGAAAAATAGTCAAGGAAGTAAGAAATGTCCGAAATGAGACACTCGAAGGGCGGCGAAACAGGGGGCTCGCGGCGGCCTCCATACCAGATGTAAGCCGCATGAATGCGCACGATAGGGCCAGTTTGTCTTATATCAACAACGAACTAGGTGCGGCCCTCTATTTTCGGTGGCTACGCAACACAATGCACAAATTTTCAGCAAATCATGGTTGCAGAGTTCTAATATTGCGAATTAAACTAGTTGATGCCAGCTCGGATTATGGTTCGTGACTGGCATATAAAAAGCGCAGGGCACGACCCTTGGTAACAAGCGCAACGGGAACCACAGGAAGAAGATAATGACCGCACACCCAACGCATAACGTCAGTTCCGCCCGCGCACTGCGCGCCGCCCACACAACGGCGCCGCCACCGGCTTAGCATCGCCCTCCAATCATCACCGCTTGCCGCATCCTGACTGCCGCCGCGCCTCCATCCGAGGCGCCGGCAGCGGGACTGCGTCGCCGCGCGGGCGCCTACCAAGGCGCGCCGCCTGGCGCAGCGCCTGCAGTTCAGTAGAGTTTTTGTCCGCCGGCGCGCGGACAGGGGAGCTTGTATGCTGTCGATTGCAACCAAAGTAGAACGCATCGTCATGGAATCGTCCTTCCTCACGGAAGGCTTGCGGCGCAATTTGATCAATTTGTCGGAGCTGGCGCGCCAGTTGCAGCCGCAGCTCGAGAGCGATATGTGGAAGCCGGTCGGCCAGGCGGCGGTGGTGATGGCGCTGCGGCGCGTGGCCGAGCGCCTGCCGGAGGCCAGCAACCAGCCGCTCGCGCTGGCGCAGAAGACCGGCGAGCTGACCACCCGCACCGAACTGACCGAGTACACCTACCGTTATTCGGACAGCATCAACGAATGCCATCGCCAGCTGTTGTCGAAGGCGGAGCCGATGCGCGGCGCCTTCGTCACGGTCACGCGCGGCGTCAACGAGGTGATGGTCATTTGCAGCCGCGTGCTGACGGCGATGGTGGAGGAGGTGTTTGCCGGCGAACGGCTGCTGGCGCGCCAGGACAACCTGAACGCGGTGACCTTGCACCTGAACCCGGACACCAGCCGCACGCCGGGCATCTATCACGCCATCCTCAAGCAGCTGGCGTGGGACAAGATCAACCTGGTCAACATGATCTGCACCTACACCGAGCTGACCATCCTGCTGGAGCAGAACCAGACCGGCGCGGCGTTTACCGTGCTGTCGAAGATCGTGACGCAGTAGACGCTATCAGGCCATCCAGAAGAACACGGCGGTCATGCGCTTGTCGTCGTGGTCGCAGCCGAAGTAGCTGCTGGCCGAGTGCACCAGGTTGGCGCGGTACAGCAGGATGCGGTTGAACTGGTTGTCGACGCGCTGGTCTTCCTGCCAGGCCTGCGGCGGCAGGCTGGTCACGCCCAGCGCCTCGCGCAGGTTGGCGTGCGGCGGGCTGCAGTAATTGCCGCCCAGCGTGCCGTCCGGGTAGCGCAGGCGGTAGAACGAGGTGCCGGCCGCCGGCAGCGGATCGGGCGACAGGTAGATCACGGCGGCGTAGCGGCACAGCTTGAGCGAATCGGTGTGCGGACGCGGACCGGATTCGATCCCGCCCACCAGCTGCACGTAGTTGTGATTGAGGGTGCTGCCTTGCGGCGTGGCTTCCTGCCACAGCTTCTTGGCGCCGGTGACTTTCCTGACCCAGGCTTCCACCTGCGCCAGTTCGTCCGGCAGCAGCGCGCCCTTGCTGCGCATGCCGGGCCACGGCTCGGGGCGATGCGGCGCGCCCAGTTCCCAGTCCTCGCGCGCGAAGCAGCGCCGGGCCACTTCCTGCGCGTTCGGCAGGATGTTATCCATGACCCAGTAGTCGCGCCCCAGTTGCGGTTTGCGATAGGTGAGCGTCGGGCGCGCCATTGCCTTACTTGGCGAGTTGTGCGCGCACGCGGGCGATGGCCTTGCGCACCTGGTTGGGCGCGGTGCCGCCGACGTGGTCGCGCGCGGCGACCGAGCCTTCCAGCGTCAGCACGGCGAAGACGTCGTCGTCGATCAGCGTCGAGTAGGCGCGCAGCTGGTCGAGCGACATTTCCGACAGGTCGATCTTGAGGTCGTCGCAGGCGCGCACGGCGTGGGCCACGGCTTCGTGGGCGTCGCGGAACGGCAGGCCTTTCTTGACCAGGTAGTCGGCCAGGTCGGTGGCGGTGGCGTAGCCTTGCAGCGCGGCGGCGCGCATCGCGTCCGGCTTGACGCTGATGCCGCCGGCCATGTCGGCGAAGATGCGCAGCGTGTCGACCACGGTGTCGACGGTGTCGAACAGCGGTTCCTTGTCCTCCTGGTTGTCCTTGTTGTAGGCCAGCGGCTGGCCTTTCATCAGGGTCAGAAGGCCCATCAGGTGGCCGTACACGCGGCCCGTTTTACCGCGCGCCAGTTCCGGCACGTCCGGGTTTTTCTTTTGCGGCATGATCGACGAGCCGGTGCAGAAGCGGTCGGCGATGTCGATGAAGCCCACGCGTGGGCTCATCCAGATCACCAGCTCTTCCGACATGCGCGAGACGTGGGTCATGATCAGCGAGGCGGCGGCGGTGAACTCGATGGCGAAGTCGCGGTCCGAGACGGCGTCCAGCGAGTTGTGGCAGACGTCGTCGAAGCCCAGCGTCCTGGCGACGCGTTCGCGGTCGATCGGGAAGGTGGTGCCGGCCAGCGCGGCGGCGCCCAGCGGCAGGCGGTTGACGCGCTTGCGGCAGTCGGCCATGCGCTCGGCGTCGCGGCCGAACATTTCGACGTAGGCCAGCATGTGGTGGCCGAAGGTGATCGGCTGCGCCACTTGCATGTGGGTGAAGCCGGGCATGATGGTGTCGGCGTTTTTCTCGGCCAGGTCGGTCAGGGCGCCGCGCAGGGCCGCCAGCAGGTCGACCACGTCGTCGATGGCGGAGCGCACGTACAGGCGGATGTCGGTGGCCACCTGGTCGTTGCGGGAGCGGCCGGTGTGCAGCCGCTTGCCGGCGTCGCCTACCAGTTCGGTCAGGCGTTTTTCGATATTCAGGTGGACGTCTTCCAGGTCCAGCAGCCATTCGAACTGGCCGGCTTCGATCTCGGAGGAGATCTGCGCCATGCCGCGCTCGATCTCGGCGCGGTCGGCGGCGCTGATGATGCCCTGCGCGGCCAGCATTTCGGCGTGGGCCAGCGAGCCCTGGATGTCGGCCTTGGCCAGGCGCTTGTCGAAGAAGACCGAGGCGGTGTAGCGTTTGACCAGGTCCGAAACGGGTTCGTTAAAACGGGCCGACCAGGCTTCGCTTTTTTTGGAAAGTTGTGCTGTCATAGTGGGGAAGGCTTGTGCGCGTGAGTGATATGAGTAGTGTCAGCACCGATTATAAACCGCCAGCTGCTCAAAAATATGTCAACATTACTATTTTGGCTATCGAAATCATGACGACTCTGCACATCAGCACCAACAAGGCGGATCTGGACGTGCCGCTGATTTATCAATTTATCAGCGAGCAGTCGACATGGGCGATCGGCATGCCGCTGGCGGTGCTGGAGCGGGCGATCGACAATTCGTTGTGCTTCGGCGCCTATCTGGACGGGCGGCAGATCGGTTTCGCGCGGGTGGTGACCGACTGCGCCACCTTCGCCAACCTGGTCGACGTGTTCGTGCTGCCGGAGTTTCGGGGACGGGGCTACAGCAAGCAGTTAATGGAGGCGGTGCTGGGCCACCCGGACCTGCAGGGCCTGCGCCGCTTCACGCTGGCGACCGGCGACGCGCACGGCCTGTACGAAAAGTTCGGCTTCACGCCGCCGGCCCGGCCGACCACGCTGATGGAGCGCTACTTCCCGAATATTTACAGTAACTAGGTGCTGTGGGCTTGTAGCCAGGTCATGAGAGCTTGGGCTCCCGACGGAGTGGCTGACTTGGCCGCCGCCGGCAGTTGGCCGTCAGACTCGGCAAGGAATTGGTCCATGCTTTGACGCTTAGAGCGGATGCTGATGATGGTTGGCAGAATGGCTACGTCGGCAATCCAGAACGCGTACTCGTTGCGCGTCATGCCCAGGAAGTCGTGCAACGGTTGGGCGCCCGGATTTTCATGCCATAGCTCGATGAAGTCATCGATGTCTTCCGGCTTGGCTTCGCGTAGCAGGCATTTTTCAATGAAGTTAGACATCGATTTTCCTCCCCGCGATTGCGCCTTTGAGCAACTCCCCGGTGACGGCGTCTATGCTGCCAAGGTGACGGCCGCGCTTATTGAACACTTCGATTTCTCCGTGCGTCCAATCCCGCGTATATAGTTTAGTCCTATCCTTGGATCGCCAGCGCTTTTCACCATGACGCGCGCCGAGGTAGACGCACTGATCGAGATAGGATGGTTTGGGAATGGGTATCAAAATGGCTCCCATCGCACCGGGTGTGCGGCGAGGTGGGGACCAAGTTGGCATGCCCGGTTTGACGAGTATTGATGACGATCTATTGCAAGATCTCTTGATGCGCCTGCGGGGCGCCAAACTTTTGCGTGCGCGTCCATGACCGCAAACAGGCCGTTCATGACAGCCAATGCGCCGTTGGCCGCTTGTTGCGGCGTGGCGTGTGGCGTTGGACTAAGGTGGGGTCTTCTCGTTTTCAGGAAGTGGACCATCTTGAAGAAAATTGTAGCGGGCCTGTGGGCCTTGGCCGCATTGGGCGCGGCGTTGCCGGCTTGCGCGGAGGATGCGCAAGGACAGTGGAGCGGCTCCATCGCCGGCGAGTTGACCGTCGTCTTGATCGTCAGCCAAACGGCGGGCGGCGGGTGGGAGGCGACGCTGTCGACCCCCAGCCAGGGCTTCTCGACCAAGGTGGAGCAGTTCGCCACCGATGCCACGCATATCAGTTTTGCCATCGCCAGACTGAATGCCAGCTACCAGGCCACCTGGGATGAGCAGGGCAAAGCCTGGACCGGGACCTGGACCCAGGGCCAGTCGGCGCCGTTGAATTTGCGGCGCACCGATGCCGCCGCTGTCGCCGCGCTGCAGCCGAAACGTCCGCAGGAACAAGCCATCGCCGCAGCAGCCGCACCTTATGCCAGCGAGGAGGTTCGCTTCGCCAGCGCCACAGTGCAGCTGGCCGGCAGTCTGACCTTGCCCAAGGGCGCAGGCCCGTGGCCGGCGGTGGTGCTGGTGCACGGTTCCGGCCCCAATAACCGCGACGAGGATATCCTGGGGCACAAGATCTTCCTGGTGCTGGCCGATCACCTGACGCGCCAGGGCATCGCGGTACTGCGTTACGACAAACGCGGCATCGGCGGATCGACGGGCGACTACAAAGCCGCGACCACGCTCGATTTCGCGGCCGATGCGCAAGCCGCCGTCGCCTTCCTGCGCTCCCGTCCCGATATCGATGCCCGCCGCATCGGCATCGTCGGCCACTCCGAAGGAGGGCTGATCGCGCCGGTGGTGGCGGCGCGCGAGCCGCAACTGGGCTTCGTCGTCATGATGGCCGGGCCGGGCGTGCGCGGCGAATTGCTGATGGTCGAACAACGCGCGCTGAGTTCCGAATCCGAAGGCGCCAAGCCGGAACAGATCGCCAGGGAGCGCACGATGAACCGCGCGCTGTTCGGCGCCATCGCCGCCGCACCTGACCTGGAGCAGGCCAGGCTGAAGGCGACGGCCATCCTTGAGCAGGGCGAGCGCGATGGCCTGCTGGCAGCCGGCACGGCGGCGGCGACGGCGCAGCGCTATACCAGCCCGTGGTTCCATGCCTTTCTCCGCCTCGAACCCGGCCCGGCGTTGCAGGCCATGCGCCAGCCCGTGCTGGCGCTCAATGGCGAACTGGATCGGCAGGTGCCGGCCAGGCTCGATCTCGACGCGATCCGCGCGGCACTGGTCAACAATCCGCGCGCTGTGGTACAAGAGCTACCCAAACTGAACCACCTGTTCCAGACCGCGAAGACCGGTGCGGGCGACGAATATGCCCAGCTCGAGGAAACGCTGGCGCCGTCGGCGCTGGCCGCGATGAGCGACTGGATACGCCAGCAGGTTCAGTAAGCCGACGATTTGAATGGATATGATGGATATGCAGCTACCACCCGACACCGCGAAAGAGCAGCCGATTCCCGCCAGCCTGGCCGGGCAACTGGCGGGGTGGTCGGCCAGGGCGCGGCAATACCCGGTGTTCGGCCGCACCTGGTTTGCTTACCGCGCGCGCTCTTTCCTGTTGCCGATGGTGGTCTTCAGCATTTTCCTGATGGTCCTATCGGCCTTGACGCCGACCAGGCCCGGGACGCCGTCGATGCGATGGCCCATGTGCGCGCTGTGGGCGCTGGTGGTGGTGGCGCTGCTGTTGGGGCGCTGGCTGGCGGTGCTGGTGTGCCAGCGCGGATGGTCCAGGCGCCGGGAGCTGGCCGGCGTGCTCCTGGCCCTCCTGTGCGGCATGTGCGTGGCGGCCTACATTTCGCAGTTCACCCGCATGCAAAGCGATCCGTCCGAGCGCCTGATCAATCTGGTGGTCTGGTCCATGGTGGTGTCGTGGCTGGGCGGAACCGGCGACCTGTTGGCCTACCTGCGGCAGCGGCAACGCCTGCGCGACGCTCAACTGCAGGAACAGATGGAGCGCTACAAGGACGAGCGCAACCAGGTGGCGATGCGATTGTCGGTGCTGGCCAGCCAGGTGGAGCCTCACTTCCTGTTCAACACCCTGTCCGGCGTGCGCGCCGCCATCCTCAGCGATCCGGCGCGCGGCGTGGCCATCATCGACCATCTGGTCGACTACCTGCGGGCGACGATACCCCAGATTCGCAATGAGGGCGGGCACCTGCTGGTGGAACTGGGCGCGCAGCTTGACGCCGTGCGCGCTTATCTGGGTGTGATCCATGCCCGCTTGCCGCGCCTGGCCTTCCGCGTCGAATGTCCCGACGACTTGCAGCGCTGCGCGATTCCGCCGTTGATGCTGATTTCGCTGGTGGAGAACGCCGTCACCCACGGCATTGAGCCGAAGAAGGGGGCGGTCGAGATTGTCGTCAGCGTCACCCGGCGCCAGGCCGCCGGCGGCGAACAACTGGTGCTGGCGGTGGCCGACGACGGCGTCGGCTTCGGCGGCAGTAGCAGCGGCAGCGGCATCGGCCTCAGTAACATTCGTGAGCGGCTGCAGCATTTGTATGGCGACCTGGCCGCGCTGCGGCTCACGGCCAGGGAGCTCGGCGGGCTGGAAGCCTGCATCGAACTGCCATTGCAGGCATTACCCGGAAAGGCTGCTTAGATGCCGACCGCCGTGATAGCCGACGATGAAGACCTGCAGCGCGGCGACCTGCGCCGCCTGCTGGCGCAGGTGTGGCCGGAGCTGGAGATCGTGGCCGAATGCGAAGATGGCGGCGAAGCCTTGGCCGCCATCGCCCAGCACCGGCCGGACGTGGCCTTTCTCGATATCCGCATGCCTGCGCTCAGCGGACTGGATGTGGCGCGCGCCAGCGAAGGCCGCTGCCGCGTGGTGTTCACCACCGCCTACGATGCGCACGCCATCGAAGCCTTCGGCCTGGGGGCGCTCGATTATCTGCTCAAGCCCATCGCGCTGAACCGCCTGTCCCAGACCGTGGAGCGTTTGCGCGGGCAGTTGGCGACAGGGGCTGCCATGCCCGACCTGTTGCGGATGATGGGGGAGTTTGACCGTCAACTGCGCAGCAACGCGCAGGCCGAGCGGATACGCTGGATCAGCACCAACGCCGGCAACACCATCAAGATATTCCCGATCGAGGAAGTGCTGTTCTTCGAGTCGGACAGCCGCTACACGCGGGTGGTCAGCGCCACCGATGAAGGATTGGTACGGACCACGATCAAGCAGTTGCAGAAGGGGCTGGACCCGGCGCAGTTCTGGCAGATCCACCGTGGCACCCTGGTGGCGCTGCGCGCCATTGCCCGCGCGCAGCGCGACGAACTGGGCAACCTGACGGTGGAGCTGCGGGGGCACGCCGAGCAGCTCAAGGTCAGCCAGAGCTATGCCTGGCGTTTCAAGAGCGATGTCTACCTCGGCTAGCTGTCGTCATCCCCGTGAACATCGCGCTCATCTGCGCTTGGGAGTATGCCTATTGGATGCGCCGCCACGCTCCTTGTAGCAAAACCACGATTTTCTCTTCGATTTTCCCCGATTTTTTCAAGCATTGAACTATTGCCGGATTTGCCGATCTAAATCTGGGAAAGCCGAAAAAAATAGGGGGGGAAATCGAATGAATACCACAATGACCGTGCAGGTGCCCACCGATACCCTGCTCAAATTGATTGAACGACTACGCCGCCGTGGCGGCTCGCAGGATATCTCGGAAGCGATGACTTTGGCCGTCGAACGCTGGCTAGCAGACCCGGCCGCATTCGCCCCCGGAGCCGATCCCGCAGGCTTACACGGCTACCAATGGAAAACACTGTTTCTGCCCGAAGGCACCGTGTTGAAATCATGGAGCTACGGAGAGAACAATTACGCGCGCGTTGAAGGCGACCAGATCATCCACAATGGCCGCGCGGTGTCTCCGAACCAGTTCGCGCAATCGTTCGCGCGCTCGACGCGCAATGCATGGCATGATTTATTCATCCGCCGCCCGGGCGACAAGACCTTCAAAACTGCGAGCCGACTGCGAGACGAACTGATCGCCGCCTCGAAGGCGCCCGCGGCTACGACCGTGCTTGTCCCTGCCGCGGCCCTGCCATTGCCGGCGGCACCAGCGCCAGCATTACCCGCGCCGCAGCCCGCACCGCCGGCGGCCGCGCTACCCCGCAACACCGACCGTGAACCCGGCTGGGATTTACCGGAGCGCAGAAAGTTCCGCTACCGGCTGGAAGACGTCGCCTACTAGTTCAGCAACAACCCCGGCTGCGCTAGCACGATGGCTTGCGCGGGAGTGATGTCACTGCCAGTTCATCAGGCACGGCGGCACCAGCAGCGCCAGCGCCAGCACGGCGTAGATCAGCTGCAGCGGCACCATCCACTTGGCCCAGGTGATCCACGGGATGCGCGCTAGCGCCAGCACGCCGACGGTGATGCCCGACGTCGGTATCATCGGCGTGGTGAACTCGCCGAACTGGAACGCCAGGATCGCGGTCTGCCGCGTCACGCCCACCAGGTCGGCCAGCGGCGCCATGATCGGCATCGTCAACGCGGCCTGGCCGCTGCCGGAGTGGATGAAGAAGTTGATCACGGTCTGGATGCCGAACATCTTCCACGCCGCGAAGATCGGGCTGGACGACTGCACCAGCGGCATCAGCGAGTGCAGCATGGTGTCGATGATGTGGGCGTCGCGCGCCAGGATCATGGTGCCGCGCGCCAGCGCGATCACCAGCGCCGTGCCCACCAGGTCGCGCGCGCCCTGGGTGAAGCCTTCGACGATCTGGCTCGAATCGAGCTTGCCCACCAAACCGATGACGATGCCCATGGTCAGGAACAGCGCGGCGATTTCGTCGATGTACCAGTCGTAGCCGACCACGCCGCCCACCATGATCGCCAGCGAGCCGACGAAGATCGCCAGCACCAGCTTGTGGCGCGCGGTCATGCCGTGGAACTCGCCCAGGCCGTGCGGCTGCTCGCGGCGCTTGTCCTGGTCCAGCGCGTAGGTCGGGCTCAGCTCCGGATTTTTCTTCACGCGCGCCGCGTACCACATCAGGAACACGATGGTGATGGCGGTGGCGATGAACCACACGATCAGGCGATAGGCCCAGCCGGAGAACACCGGCACGCCGGCGATGCCCTGGGCGATGCCGACGTTGAAGGGATTCAGGAACGCCGCCGAGAAGCCGACCTGCGAGCCGAGGAAGGGGATCGAGACGCCGGTGACGGTGTCGTAGCCCAGGGCCAGCGCCAGCGGCACGAAAATCAATATAAACGGTATGGCTTCTTCATTCATGCCGAAAGTGGCGCCGCCGATCGAGAACATGGTGACGAACACCGGTATCAGCGCCTTCTGGATGAACACCGAGCTGTCGTGCGCGCGCGCCAGCGACTTGATCATCGAATCGACCGCCTCGGTCTTTTGCAGCACCGAGAAGGCGCCGCCGACGATCAGCACGAAGCCGATGATCAGCGCGGCGTCGACGAAGCCCTTGATCGGCGCCTTCATCAGCGCCGTCACGCCCTGCGGCGCGCTGGCGATGTAGTGGAAGCTGGACGGATCGATCAGCTGCTTGCCGTTGACCAGGTGGGTGTCGTACTTGCCGCCGGGGACCAGCCAGGTGGCCGCCGCGATCAGGGCCAGGATGATGAACAGCAGGACGAAGGTGTGCGGCAGCTTGAATTTTTTAGTGGTCATTTTTTATACAGCGTTATTGGCTCAGCAGGTCGCCGGCACGGTAAGCCTGGGCGCCGGCGACTTTGCCGACGTTCATGCCACGGATCACGTGGCGGTGCGCGCTGCGGGCGAAGAACACGCCGGCCACGCCGGCGCGTATCGCCGTGGTCTCGCCGCTGACCGGGTCGATCAAGTCGGCCACGGCGTCGCCCGGCGCCACGCGCGCGCCGAGGTCGCGGGTGTAGACCAGGATGCCGGCGTGCGGCGCGTACAGTGGCTCGACGCCTTCCAGCGGCGTGGCGGCGCACAGCGGCGCGGGCAGCACGGCGGCTGCCGCTGCGGCCGCGGCGTCCGGCGCTTGCAGCACGCCGTTCAGCGTCAGGAACTGAATCAGGCCGGCGGCGTCTTTCTCTGCCAGCGCGTAGCTCACTTCCATTTCGCCGCGCAGTTCGACGGTGGTCGACAGGCAGGCGGCCGGGATCGGATAGCGGCCTTCGAAGTGTTTGTCCAGGTCCCACCACAGGCGGCTGCACGCTTCGTCGAACGGTTCGCCGCCGGCCTGGTAGGCCAGCAGCAGCGCGTGCGCGCCCAGGATGGCGGCCAGCGGCGCGACGCCCTCGGCCAGCGGCGTGCCGGCGTAGATGTGCAGCGCCGCCTCGTTGTCGCAGTGCAGATCGAGCACGATGTCGGCGTCGATCGCCAAGGTCATCAGGGTTTTCTTCAGCGTGTCGGCGTCGGTGGCCGGCTGCCACGCGGCGATCGAGGCGCGCGCGTGCTCGCGGATCAGCCGCACGTTGGCGTCGGCGTCCGCGCCCAGCAGGCCGTCCAGCGATTTTTTCAGGTCGTCGGCCACGTGCTTGTACGAGCGGTTGAAGTTGATGCCGGTGGTGAGGTCGAAGCGGCCGAAGGCGGCGCCGTGGATCGCCTGCGCCAGGCCGATCGGATTGGCGGCCGGCACCAGTATCACTTCGCCGGTGATGCGGCCGGCCGCCTCCAGCGCGCTCAGCTCCTTGCGTAGATACTGCGCCACCAGCATGCCGGGCACTTCGTCGGCGTGCAGCGAGGCCTGGATGTAGACCTTCTTGCCGGCGCCGGGGCGGCCGAAGTGAAGGCTGGTCAGTTCAAAGCTGGCGTTGCTGTGCGGACCGGACAGCGGATGTTTGTGTACTTGCATGGCAGGAAGGACTTTTTCGACAAAGATTGAGTATGTAGCACTATTTTCACAAAGTAAATCGCCGCACGGCGAAAGGCGGCCCGGTTTCTTGAGTTTTCCCGGCGATGTGCGTACAGTTAGTTTAATGGAATTATTTATATAACAATCAGAGAGAAAATCATGGGTGATGTGCAAAGCATGCGGGTGAAGATGATGGCGCGGTCGGTGCGCCTGGCCTTGAGCGCGGGCGCCGTGGTCGGCCTGCTGGGCCAGCCGGCGCTGGCGCAGGTGCAGGGGCAGGGGCAGGGACAGGATTCGCCGGCCACTTCGGCCAACCCGGCCGTGCTGCCGAAGGTGGAGATCACCGGCTCGGCGATCCGCCGCATCGAATCGGAAACCGCGCTGCCGGTGCAGGTCATCACCCGCGAGGAGATCGAGAAGGCCGGCGTGACCACCGCCTCGGAGCTGATGGCGCGCGTGTCGGCCAACGTCGGCGGCCTGACCGACGGCGCCAGCATCACCGACGGCCACGACCAGCGCGGCTTCAACAGCGCCAACCTGCGCGGCATCGGCACCTCGTCCACGCTGGTGCTGCTCAACGGCCGCCGCATGGCCAACTTCGCCTCGCCCGGCGACGACACCGGCGTCGACTTGAACAACATCCCGGCCGCCGCCATCCAGCGCGTCGAGGTGCTGCTCGACGGCGCCTCGGCGCTGTACGGCACCGACGCCATCGGCGGCGTGATCAACTTCATCACCCGCAAGGATTTCCAGGGCGTGGAGCTGAACGCCTACGGCAGCAAGACCAAGGAGGGCGGCGCCGGCAAGCGCACCGCCACCTTGACCGCCGGCACCGGTGACTTGAACAAGGATGGCTACAATGTGTTCGCGGTGGTGGACGTGCAGCGCACCGACGCCCTGAGCACCTCGCAGCGCAAGTTCATCGGCAACCTGCAGATCCCCGAGCGCCTGCCGCACCTGCTGTCCGGCTTTACCTCTCCGGCCAACATCCGCCTGACCGGCGCCCAGCGCGACTACCTGAACGACAACGGCTTCACCCTCAACGGCAAGCCGCTGACCAACCGCACCATCAACCTGTCGGTGCCGGGCTGCGCGCCGGCGGCCAATCTGTACCTGCCGGCCGGTATCGGCGGGGTCGACGCCTGCACCTACAACTACATGGGCGACACCGAGTTGTATCCGAAGTCGGACAAGGTCAATTTCCTCAGCCGCGGCGTGCTGCAGCTGAACGCCGACAACCAGCTGTTCGCCGAGATCGCGTTGAGCCGCTCGAAGACCAGCTACGTGGCCTCGACCGCGCGCGTGCGGGCGCCGATCAACTACAAGAAGATACCGGGCCTGGCCAAGTACGACCTGGCGTCGGACGAGGCCAGCGCGGACGACGACGTGGTCGGCGATGTCGAGCTGCGCATCCGCCTCAATGACGCCGGCCGCCGCACCAGCGAATTGACCAGCGAGAGCCAGCGCTTCGTAGTCGGCCTGACCGGCAGCGCCAACGGCTTCGATTACGACATCGGCTTGAACCACAGCGTCAATACCATCAAGGACAAGGACACCCACGGCTATCTGCTGTACGACAAGCTGGTCAAGGGCATCTACGACGGCGTGATCAATCCCTTCGGCCCGTCCAGCGCGGCCGGCGTGGCGCTGCTCGATTCGATCCAGGTCAACGACGACGTGCGCCATGCGCGCGGGGTGATGGATTCGATCGACTTCAAGGTCTCGCACGCGGTCGGCAAGCTGGCCGGGGGCGAGGCGGCGCTGGCGATCGGCGGCGAGGTGCGCCACGAGCGCACCGACTTCACGCCGTCGGCGCTGCTGTTGAGCGATAACATCAACAACGACGCCGCGCCCGAAGGCGGCCGCGCCACCAGCGACAAGCGCACGGTGCAGGCGGTGTACGGCGAGCTGCTGCTGCCGTTCACCAAGCAGTGGGAAGCGCAGCTGTCGGCCCGCTACGACCATTACCAGGTGGTCGGCGGCGCCGCCAGCCCGAAAGTGGGCGTGACCTACATGCCGGCCAAGACCATGCTGTTCCGCGCCTCGGCCGGGCGCGGCTTCCGCGCGCCGTCGATGTCGGACCTGTACCGCCCGACCGTCTACAGCGCCACCGCCACGCTGCCCGATCCGGTCGCCTGCGCGAAGGCGGACAACAGCCTGGCCGACTGCGCCGACAACTGGAACACCCGCCGCTATTCGAACGCGCAGCTCAAGCCAGAGCACAGCCGCCAGTACTCGGTGGGCATGGTGATCGAGCCGTCCAGGCAAGCGACAATGACGCTGGACTACTGGAACATCAAGCGCACCGACCTGATCAGCGAGATCGGCGACGACGTCATCCTGGGCAACCTGGCCAAGTACGGCAACCTGGTGCACCGCGACGCGGACGACGCCATCGACTACATCGAACTGCGCAAGGAAAACCGCGGCGCGCAGCTGGCCACGGGCCTGGACCTGACCTTGGACTACCGTGGCGTGAAGACCTGGGCCGGCAACTTCGGCGGCCATCTGTCGGGCACCTATGTGCTCAACTCGAAGATCCAGAACTCGGTGGGCGATCCCTACCTGAGCAACCTGGGCCGCTTCGTCACCGACGGCGTGGTGCCGCGCTGGCGCCACACCGTCACCTTCGACTGGGACCACGGCCCGTACTCGGCCAGCCTGTCGAACACCTGGTCGAGCGGCTATGAGGACCAGAACTCGGCGATCAACACCGACGACGGCACGGTGGTGGCGGCCAACCATGTGAAGGCCTATTCGCTGTGGGACATGTCGGGCGCCTGGCAGGTCAACAAGGCTTTCAAGCTGCGCGCCGGGGTGCAGAACCTGTTCAACGCCGCGCCGCCGTACTCGAATCAGGCCTTCTTCTTCATCTCGGGCTATGATCCGACCTACACCGATCCGCGCGGCCGGCGCTTCTATGCCAGCGCCAATTACGCCTTCAAGTAATGTAACGTAATGATGCTTTAAGCCGGAATGAGTAATTGATTGGTATCATCTGTATTATCGACGGCGCCGCGCGCGAGCGCGGCGCCGGTTTTCATCGGAAGGGCAACATGAAATTAACAGGTTTTACACTGCGGCGTCTCGTCATGCTATGGCTGCTGGTATTCGCCGGCGCCGGCGTGTGTGCGGCGCAGGGGACCGCCCAGGGAAGCGGATCCGCGCCGGTCGCCAAGGTGACCGTCAAGTCCAGCAAGCCGGCCAAGGCGGTGCCGCCGCCCAAGCCGGTGCTGGCGCCGCCGGCGGGCAACCTGGTCATCATCGGCGGCGGCCTGCGGGCCGACAACGCCGAAGTCTGGCAGCGCATCGTCATGCTGGCCGGCGGCAAGGGCGCGCGCATCGGCGTGTTCGGCTCGGCCTCGATCAATCCCGAGAAGTCGGCCCAGAACACCGTCAACAAACTGAATCAATACGGCGCCCAGGCGTTCTTCATTCCGCTCGGCGTCACGCTGCCCAATAGCGACTACCGCAAGGCGGCCGAAGATCCGGAAGTGGTGGCGGCCATCCACTCGGCCACCGGCATCTACTTCACCGGCGGCGACCAGGCCCGCATCACCAAGGCGCTGGTGCGCCCGGACGGCAAGCACACGGCGGCGCTGGACGCGGTGTGGGACGTGTACCGCGACGGCGGCGTGGTGGCCGGTTCCAGCGCCGGCGCGGCCATCATGAGCACCACCATGTTCTACGACGCCAAGCCGACGCTGGACATGCTCAAGCAGGGCGTCAACGACGGCCATGAAATCGCCTCGGGCCTGGGCTTCATCGGCGACGACGTGTTCGTCGACCAGCACCTGCTGGTGCGCGGCCGCTTCGCCCGCATGATCCCGGTGATGCTGAAGAAGGGCTACCAGATCGGCCTGGGCATCGACGAGAACAGCGCCATGGTGGTCAACGCCAAGCGCGACGTCGAGATCATCGGCTACAGCGGCGCGCTGCTGCTGGACCTGTCGGCGGCGATCACCGACCGCGGCATCAAGGGCTTCAACATCAGCAACGCCACCATCAGCTACCTGGACCGGGGCGACAAGTTCAACCTGGTGTCGCGCGAGTTCACGCCGTCGCCGGACAAGGCCGACAACAAGCTCGATCCCAACCAGCCGGACACGCGCGAGCCGGTGTTCACCAACGACATCCTGGGCAACAACGCGGTGCTGGACCTGATGGTCAACCTGATCGACAACGCCCAGCAGGAGGCCATCGGCATCGCCTTCGGCAATCCGCGCGACGCCTATCCGGACCTGGGCTTCGAATTCCGCTTCAGTAAGACCATCAACAGCGTCGGCTACAGCTCGACCGAGGTCGAGGCCTATTCGGTGCTCAAGCTGCGCATGGATATCCGGCCTATCCAGCTGCAGCAGCCGCTGTACCGCTACCGCTAGCGGCCGGGCGAAATCGGGTATATTGGATGGGATGGCGCCTCTGGCTCCATCCCATTTTTCATTGCGGGGGCGCTTATGCGGATGTCAATCTTGAAGCATTGCTTGCAGGCGGCGCTGATGTTGGCGGCGCCGCTGGGCGGGGCGCTGGCCGCTTCGACGGCCGCGCCGTCCGCTCCCAAGGGCACGCTGGTGATCATCGGCGGCAATCTGCGCCAGGATAACGCCGACGTCTGGCAGCGCATCGTGCAGCTGGCCGGCGGGCCGGGCGCGCGCGTGGCGGTGCTGCCGTCGGCCGCCGCCGATCCGGCGCCGGTGGGGGCGGCCATCGTCGGCTTCCTCAAGCAGTACGGCGCGGACGCCTTCCTGGTGCCGCTGGCCGTCAAGCTGGCCGACAGCGATTTCCGCCAGGCGGCCGACGATCCGGAACTGGCGGCGGCGGTGCGCGGCGCCGGCGGCGTGTTCTTCGTCGGCGGCGACCAGGCCCGCATCACGCAGGCGCTGGTGCGCGAGGACGGCAGCCGCAGCGCGGTGCTGGACGCGGTGTGGGAGCTGTACCGCAACGGCGGCGTGGTGGCGGGCAGCAGCGCCGGCGCGGCCATCATGAGCAGCACCATGTTCTATGCGCCGAACACGGTGTTCGCGACTTTGCGCGGCGGCGTGACCGAGGGCAGGGAGATCGCGCCGGGGCTGGGCTTTATCGGCGACGACGTCTTCGTCGACCAGCACCTGCTGGTGCGCGGCCGCTTCGCGCGCATGATCCCGGCGATGCTGAAGAAGGGCTACAAGTTCGGGCTGGGCATCGACGAGAACACGGCGATGGTGGTCGACAGCCGGCGGCGGGTGGAGATCGTCGGCCACAAGGGCGCGCTGCTGATCGACCTGACGCGCGCCACCACCGATCCGGCCAGCGCCGGCTTCAACGTCTCCAACGCCGTCATCAGCTATCTGGACCGGGGCGACAAGTACGACCTGGGCACGCACACCTTCACGCCGTCCGAGGCCAAGGCGTCCGGCAAGCTGAAGGCGCATGCGGCGGTGCTGCACGAGCCGGTGTTCTCGGCCGATATACTGGGCAGGAACGCGGTGGTCGAGCTGATGGAGAACCTGATGAACAACCGCCGCAGCGAGGCGATCGGCATCGCCACCAGCGGCCGCAATACGCCGCTGCCGGAGCTGGGCTTCCAGTTCACCTTCTCCAAGACGCGCGACAGCGTCGGCTACGCGTCGGCGGCGCCGCAGAGCTATTCGATACTGAACATGCGGCTGGACATCCGGCCGCTCGACATCGGCCAGTCGCTGGTACAGAAAAACTAGCGAGGCCGGGGACGGGGAGTGCCGGCGCGGTGTAAAAACAGGACAAACAAGTAAAATCCAGCTGAAAAAGCGGGAGGTTCCAGTGCACGGAGTGCGGCGGGCACCCCCGTCTCCGCATCCCGCCGGGATTACAATGGCGGTCACCGTACACTGAACCACAGGAGTTCCATGAACCGCTTCGTATCCTTGGCGCTTGCCGCTTTCGCTGCCGTCGCCGCCCTGCCAGCGATGGCCGCCCAACCGGCCACCGTCCGTCTCGACTATCTCCACAGCGGCAACGCGCTCAATGAAAGCTATGCGATGGAGCGCGTGGTGATCGAGCCGCTGCCGTGGGCGGGCGATATGCGCAGCACCATCGACAACACCAATCGCGGCAACAACATGGTCGAGGTGGTGGACGCCAAGACCGGCGAGCTGCTGTACTCGCGCGGCTTTTCCACCATCTTCGCCGAATGGCGCAGCACCGACGAGGCGGCGCACGCCAATCGCGGCTTCCAGGAATCGGTGCGCTTTCCCAAGCCGGACCGCCCGGTGCGCGTGCGCATCCTGAAGCGCGACGACCGCAACGCCTTCTCGGTGGTGTGGACCGCCGATGTCGATACCGATGCGATGGACGTGGTGCGCAAGCAGACGCCTCCCGCATCGATGGCGGCGGCGCCGAAACCGATCGCCATCCGCGTCAACGGCCCGTCGCCGGACAAGGTCGACCTGCTGATCCTGGGCGACGGCTACACCAAGGCCGACATGGCCAAGTTCGAGGCGACCGTGCGCAAGCTGGCCGACCACCTGTTCGCCACCTCGCCGTTCAAGGAGCGCGCCAAGGACTTCAACGTCTGGGCGCTGGCGCTGCCGACCGAGGAATCGGGCGTGTCGCGTCCGTCGACCGGCGTGCACCACGCGTCGCCGCTGGGCACGCGCTACGACATCTTCGGCAGCGAGCGTTACGTGCTCACCACCGATAACCGCGCGCTGCGCGAACTGGCGCAGTACGCGCCTTATGAGTTCATCGAGATTTTGGTGAACAACGAGACCTACGGCGGCGGCGGCATCTTCGGCCAGTTCAGCACCGCGGCGGCCAACAACGACTGGGCCAACTACCTGTTCGTGCACGAATTCGGCCACCACTTCGCCGGCCTGGCCGACGAGTACTACACCTCGCCGGTGGCCTACCAGTCGAACGGCACGCGCCAGGAGCCGTGGGAGCCGAATGCGACCGCGCTGCGCGATCCGGCCAATCTGAAATGGAAGAAGTTCGTCAAGGACGGCACGCCGCTGCCGACGCCATGGGCCAAGGAGGCGTATGAAACCGCGTCGCGCGCCTACCAGAAGGAACGGGCCGCGCTGCGGGCCGCCAACCGGCCGGAGTCGGAGATGAGCGCCTTGTTCCGCAAGGACCTGGAGTCGACCAACGCGCTGTTCTCGAAAGACCCGCACTTCCACACGGTGGGCGCGTTCGAGGGAGCGAACTATGAGGCCAGCGGCTACTACCGGCCGCAGATGCAATGCATCATGTTCGACCGCAGCGAGAAGTTCTGCGCCGTCTGCGCCGACGCCATCGGCGCCATCATCGATTTGTACTCGCGCCCGGGGGCAGGCAAGTAATTTCCGTTAGGTACGCTACCGTACAGAGTGCTTCCTCTCATCGGCCTATTCTGGATACGTGGCAAGAACAAGAACGCATCCAAATAAAACTTTGAGAGGAAACACCATGAACAAAATTATCGCTACCCTGATCGCCGGCCTGTTTGCAACCGCCGCTTACGCACAAACCACCCCGGTTCAGACCCCAGCCGTCGTCAAGGCTGAAAATGAAGCCAACAAGGACGTGGCCAAGGCGCAGCAGAAGGAATTGAAGGCCGACGTCAAGGCCGACAAGAAAGCCGACAAGGCTATCGCCAAAGCCAACAAGACCCATGACACCGGC
The DNA here is from genome assembly GCF_040364205.1 of Duganella rhizosphaerae. Classification (NCBI taxonomy): domain Bacteria; kingdom Pseudomonadati; phylum Pseudomonadota; class Betaproteobacteria; order Burkholderiales; family Oxalobacteraceae; genus Duganella; species Duganella rhizosphaerae. The sequence continues at coordinate 422,067 of NZ_BPWK01000003.1, read as the reverse complement.
GCCGCCCACGTCAACGTGGAAAAAGCCAAAGCCAACGAAAAAGTAGCCAAGGCCGATCCTGAAGACAAAGCCAAGGCAGAAGCCAAGGGCGACAAATCGGTCGCCAAGGCTGAAGAAAAAGCCGTCAAAAAAGACGTGAAAGCCGACTCCAAGGCAATCAAGGAAGCTGTTGACGCGACCGCAGACAAAGCCATCGCCGCCAACAAGACCGAAGCCGTCAAAGCCAAATCGGCCGCCGACGTCAAAGCCGCCGCCGCCAAGAACTAATTAGCAGCGCATAAAAAAACCGCCGGCACTGAACGCGATCTTGATCGCGTTCGGGCCGGCGGTTTTTTTCGTCTGCGTGTTCTAGACGATAGGCGTCAGCGAGGTTGGCTTGATCTTGGTCGCCAGCGCCTTGCCTTTGCGGGCGCGCTTGCCGAAGTGGACCGCCAGCGCCGAAGCGGACAGGCGCTCTTCCTGCGCCTTGCCGCCACGGCCGATGCCGGCGACGATCACGCCTTTCTGGCTGATAGGCTTGGCCGCGATCAGGGTTTCCTTGTCGTCCAACTCCATCAGGATCACGCCGCGGCCGCCGTTGGTCAGCACCTTCATCTCGTCCATGCCGAACACCAGCACGCGCGCATTGGCCGACAACACGGCCACCGCGCTGGCGCTGTCGGCGATGACCGCCGGCGGCAGCGGCACGTCGCCGTCTTCCAATGTGATGAAGGCCTTGCCGCCCTTGATGCGGCTGACCATGTCGCCGGCCTTGGCGATGAAGCCGAAACCGGCGCTGGTGGCCAGCAGCAGCTGCGTGCTGCCCGTGCCGGCGAAGTAGTGCTGGATGCGGGCGCCGCTGGCCAGGTCGATCAGGGTGGTGATCGGCACGCCGTCGCCGCGCGCGTTCGGCAGGGCCGCCACCGGCACCGAATAGATCTTGCCGTTGCTGCCGAAGGCCAGCAGGTTGTCCACCGTGCGGCACTCGAAGGCGCCGTACAGCGTGTCGCCGGCCTTGAAGGTGAATTGCGCGGCGTCGTGGCCGATGCCGGTGCGGGCGCGTATCCAGCCTTTTTCCGAAATGATGACGGTGACCGGTTCGTCCACCACCTTCTGTTCGACCACGGCTTTCTGCGCTTCCTCGATCAGGGTGCGGCGGGCGTCGCCATAGGTCTTGGCGTCGGCGTCGATTTCCTTGATGATGGCGCGCTTCATCGACGATGGGTTGTCGAGCAGGTCTTGCAGCAGGCCTTTTTCCTTGCGCAGTTCGGCCAGCTCTTGCTGGATCTTGATCGCTTCCAGGCGGGCCAGTTGGCGCAGGCGGATTTCCAGGATGTCTTCGGCCTGGATCTCCGACAGGCGGAAGCGCTCCATCAGCGCCGCCTTCGGTTCGTCCGAGTTGCGGATGATGTGGATCACTTCATCGATGTTCAGCAGGATGGTCTCGCGGCCCTCCAGGATGTGGATGCGCGCGTCGACCTTGCCCAGCTTGTACTGTGTGCGGCGGGTGACGGTGGCGAAGCGGAACTCGATCCACTCCTGCAGGATGTCGGTCAGGCCCTTCTGGCGCGGACGGCCATCGCCGCCTATCATCACCAGGTTGATCGAGGCCGACGATTCGAGCGAGGTATGCGCCAGCAGCAGCAGCATGAATTCGGTCTGGTCCTGGTTCTTCGACTTCGGCTCGAACACCAGGCGCACCGGCGCGGCGCGGCCCGATTCGTCGCGGATGGTGTCGAGCGAATTGAGGATCAGCGATTTGAGCGCCATCTGTTCCGGCGACAGCGCCTTCTTGCCCATCTTGATCTTCGGGTTGGTCAGCTCTTCGATTTCTTCCAGCACCTTCTGCGACGAGGTGCCCGGCGGCAGTTCGGTGACCACCGCCTGCCACTGGCCGCGCGCCAGTTCTTCGATCTTCCAGCGGGCGCGCACTTTCATGCTGCCGCGGCCGGTGGCGTACATGTCGCTGATCTGCGACGGCGGGGTGATGATCTGGCCGCCGCCCGGGAAGTCCGGGCCGGGGATCATCGCCATCAATTCGCCGTGGCTGATCTTGGGATTGCGGATCATGGCGACGGCCGCTTGCGCCACCTCGGTCAGGTTGTGCGACGGGATTTCCGTCGCCAGGCCGACCGCGATGCCGGAGGCGCCGTTCAGCAGCACCATCGGCAGGCGCGCCGGCAGCAGGCACGGTTCTTCGGTCGAACCGTCGTAGTTGGCCTGGAATTCCACGGTGCCGAGGTTGATCTCGTCGAGCAGCACCTTGGCGATCGGCGTCAATCGGGCTTCGGTGTATCGCATTGCAGCGGCGCCGTCGCCGTCGCGCGAGCCGAAGTTACCCTGGCCGTCGACCAGCGGGTAGCGCAGCGAGAAGTCCTGCGCCATGCGCACCATGGCGTCGTACACCGACTGGTCGCCGTGCGGGTGCAATTTACCCAGCACGTCGCCGACCACGGTGGCGGACTTGCGCGGCTTGGCGGTGCTGTTCAGGCCCATTTCGTTCATCGCGTACAGGATGCGGCGCTGCACCGGCTTCTGGCCGTCGCACACGTCCGGCAGCGCGCGGCCCTTGACCACCGAGATGGCGTAGTCGAGGTAGGCGCGTTCGGCGAAGGTGGACAGGGTCAGCGTGTCGCCGCCGTCGCCGTCATCGCCGCCGCCCAGCGGGCCGTCGTTGCCGCCGTTGCCGCCACCGTTGCCATCGTTGCCGCCGTTGTCGCCGCCGGTGCCGCCAGCGCCGCCGTCCAGCGGATTGTCGGTTTCGCCGGCGCTCGCCTGCGCGGACGCAGGCGAGTACTCGGCCAAGGGCGCAGGTGCTGCAGGTTGAGCCACCGCCGCCGCTTCCGGCGCCGGTTCGTCAAAGAGATTTGCTTGATGAGTCATAGTCGGTCAGTCTTTAGATATCTGCTTCGGCTTCGTTGCCGTGTTCTTCGATCCAGGCGCGGCGCGCGGCCGCTTCTCCTTTGCCCATCAGCATATTGAAGCGCGCCGACGATTCGCCGTGCGCGTAGGCGCCCAGCGACACCGGCAGCAGGCGGCGGGTGTCGGGGTTCATCGTGGTTTCCCACAGCTGTTCGGCGTTCATCTCGCCCAGGCCTTTGAAGCGCGAGATCGACCAGGCGCCTTCCTTCAGGCCGTCCTTGCGCAGCTTGTCCTCGATCGCCACCAGTTCGCCGGCGTCGAGCGCGTACAGCTTCTGGATCGGCTTTTTGCCGCGCGCCGGCGCGTCGACGCGGTACAGCGGCGGACGGGCGATGCAGATATTCCCATTGGCGATCAGGCCGGGGAAGTGCTTGAAGAACAGCGTCAATAACAGGACCTGGATGTGCGAGCCGTCGACGTCCGCATCGGACAGGATGCAGATCTTGCCGTAGCGCAGGCCGGACAGGTCCGGCATGGTGTCGGCGCTGTGCGGGTCGACGCCGATCGCCACCGAGATGTCATGGATCTCGTTGTTGGCGAACAGGCGGTCACGGTCGGTCTCCCAGGAGTTGAGCACCTTGCCGCGCAGCGGCAGGATGGCCTGGAATTCCTTGTCGCGGCCCATCTTGGCCGAGCCGCCCGCCGAGTCGCCCTCGACCAGGAACAGTTCGGTGCGGGCGACGTCGGTCGATTCGCAGTCGGTCAGCTTGCCCGGCAAAACGGCCACGCCCGACGATTTCTTCTTCTCGACCTTTTGCAGCGAACGCAGACGCGATTGCGCCTGCTTGATGACCAGTTCGGCCAGCTTCTTGCCGTAGTCGACGTGGTGATTCAGCCACAGCTCCAGCGCCGGCTTCGAATAGGTCGAGACCAGGCGCACGGCGTCGCGCGAATTGAGGCGTTCCTTGATCTGGCCCTGGAACTGCGGGTCCAGCACCTTGGCCGACAGCACGAACGAGACGCGCGCGAACACGTCTTCCGGCAGCAGCTTGACGCCTTTCGGCAGCAGCGAGTGCATCTCGACGAAGTTCTTCACCGCGCCGTACAAGCCGTCGCGCAGGCCCGATTCGTGGGTGCCGCCGTTGGGCGTGGGGATCAGGTTGACGTAGGATTCGCGCACCACGGCGCCTTGCTCGGTCCACGCCACCACCCAGGCCGCGCCTTCGCCCTCGGCGAAGCCTTCGGCGTCCGGGCCGGCGAACTGCGCGCCTTCGAACAGCGGGATCAGCGTCTCGCCGTCGGTGGCCTGGGCCAGCGCCTCGGTCAGGTAGCCGCGCAGGCCGTCGTTGTACTGCCAGACCTGCGATTCGCCGGTCTTGGCGTTGGTCAGCGTGACGGTCACGCCCGGCAGCAGCACGGCCTTGGAGCGCAACAGGCGCTGCAACTCGGTCTGCGAGATGGCGGGGGAGTCGAAATACTTGGCGTCCGGCCAGGCGGTGACGCGGGTGCCGGACTTCTTGCCGTCGCGCGGCGCGACCACGGAGGACAGCGGCTCGACCACGTCGCCGTGCTCGAAGGCCAGCTTGTGCAGGCCGGTGCCGTCGGGCTCCTTGCGCCAGACGGTGATCTCCAGGCGCTTGGACAGCGCGTTGGTGACCGACACGCCGACGCCGTGCAAACCGCCGGAAAACGCGTAGGCGCCGCCCGAACCCTTGTCGAACTTGCCGCCCGCGTGCAGGCGGGTGAACACGATTTCCACCGTCGGCACGCCCTCTTCGGGGTGCAGGCCGACCGGAATGCCGCGGCCGTCGTCTTCGACGGTGATGCTGCCGTCGGCGTTCTGCGTGACGATAATGTTTTTGCAATGTCCGCCCAACGCCTCGTCCGAGGCATTGTCGATCACCTCCTGGATGATGTGCAGCGGATTCTCGGTGCGGGTGTACATACCCGGGCGTTGCTTGACGGGTTCCAGGCCCTTGAGGACCCGGATGGATGCTTCGCTGTAGTCGGAAACTGGTTTTTTAGTGGCCATACGTGATCAAGCTTGTAATTTCGATACTGGGTTTATGTACAGTTTTATGCGGACGTTTGCGTATTCTATCCTCAACCGGGCGTAATCGCGGCAAAAAAACGGCGCGGGCCAATTTATACACGATGTTTACAACCCCGGCCCGCCTTTTTAGACCGTTTTTACGGCGCCGTCGATAAGCTGTTTTGTATCGCAACGATCAATCCAGGGGTTCGATATGCAAGCTTTCTTCCATACCAAGGCGGCCCAGCGCCGCTCGATCTGGGCCGCCAGCCATCGCCCGGCCGCGCCGGCCTGCGTGATGCAGCTGACCGTGGACACCGCCGCCGTCACGACGCTGCGCCAGATGGTGATGCGCATTTGCGGCGAAGGACTGCAGTTTATGCGGATCGAAGCCTGCGAGCACGGCGCCCGCATGAAAGTGTGGCTGTGCGTGGGCGCCGCCCTGGTGGCGCGCGTGATGGAGGCGGTGATGCAGTCGTTGCCCGGCGCCGAATTCGGCCGCTTCACGGTGCGGGGCGGGGCATGATCGCCGGCCCCGGCGCGGTGGTGCTGGTCGATGCCGAGGGCCGCGACAGCGCCGAGAGCCACGCCGCGCTGGCCGCCGCGCGGCTGGCGCTGGTGCCCTTGACGCCGGAACAGGCCGACCTGTCGACCCGCTACCAGCTGATCGCCCGCTTGAATGCCGCGCGCATGTTCAATCCCGGATTGCACGTGCATTTTGTGCTGGTGGGCGAGGCCACGGACGCCGAGCGCGCCGCGGTGTGCGCCTATGTGGCGCAGGTGATGTCGGCCACGCTGGCCAGCACCGTCATCCACGGCCGGGCGCCGGCCGATGTGGCCTCCCTGTGCCGCGAAGTTTTTACCGTTTAATTTGACTTAACCACTGAAGGAAAGACCGCAACATGAAAAAAATCATACTCGCCGCAGCCATCGCCGCTGCTTTCGCCGGCACGCAGGCTTACGCCGAGGATGCCGCGCCGGCCGCCAAGCCGGACAACGAAACCAGCTTCAATGCGGCGGTGATCAGCGACTACCGCTATCGCGGCATCTCGCAGACCCGCCTGAAACCGGCGCTGCAGGGCGGCTTCGACTACACCAACAACCCGACCGGCTTCTACGCCGGCACCTGGCTGTCGACCATCAAATGGACCAAGGACGCCGGCGGCAGCGGCGACATCGAGTGGGATATCTACGCCGGCAAACGCGGCCAGGTGACGGCCGACGTGTCCTACGACGTGGGCGTGCTGACCTACGTCTATCCGTCGAACGACCTGTCGCACGTCAGCGGCTTCGCCAACGCCAACACCACCGAGGTGTATGGCCAGCTGGGTTATGGCCCGGCTTATATCAAGTATTCGCACTCGGTGACGAATCTGTTTGGTTTTGTCGACAGCAAGAACAGCGGCTATGTGGACCTGGGCGCCAACATCGAGGCGGGCGAGGGTTACACGGTCAACCTGCACGCCGGCCACCAGAACGTCAAGCATAACGGCGCGGCCAGCTATAGCGACTGGAAAATCGGCGTCACCAAGGACTTCGGCGTGGTGACCGGCGCGCTGGCCGTGATCGGCACCAACGCCGACAAGACTGCCTACGCGTCGCCAGCCAACGGCAAGTTCCTGGGCAAAACCGCATTGCAGCTGATGATCAGCAAAGTGTTCTGATCGGGCTCGCGCCGGTCATCAAAGGGGCGGCGCCTTGCGCGCGCCCCTTAGCGGCATTTAGCATTCGGCACGGCATTTTTAGTAAGTGTTAGCGCGCTGTAGTAAAGGTCAGTAGTGGTTAGCAGCGCTTAGTAAAAACCGATTTTAGGGAGCCCCCATCATGCCTGGGTATAGCCTCCAATTCCCGATCCGCGTACCCGACGATGTGCTGGTCGAGTTGGGCGAATTCACCGGCCATTTCTGGTCGGATTCCCTGCGCCTGGAGCCCTTCGTTATCGAGGCAATCCGTTTGCACGGGGAGGGCACGCAGGCGGACAGCCAGCGTTCAGTGGCACCAGAGCGGATACCGCACGACATGCAGCCACCGCCAAGCCCTAAAGCAGCCAATCGAGCGGCAGGTGCTGAGCGTGTTCGCGCCTCGCAGCTGCCGACGGTTCGCCCAGCCAGCGCACGAGCAGCGCTGCAAGGCAATGGCATTCAGCACAAGTTCGGCGCTGGAAGAAGCGCCCGCCGCAGGAAGCGCCGTGCGGCGAAACATATTCCCGAAAATCCGTGAACAGCCTGTTCTTTCAGCTGTACGCCCGGCTGGCGCCGCTGCGGAATACTTCGCTGTAGAGGTGGCGGACTTCCGGGGCGCACAGCACATAGGCCGTCTTGCGGCAGTCCAGTTCCAGCTCGCTGTGGTGGGAGTGGTAGGTGCCGCGCTGGTCGAGTTCCAGCGTGTCGGCCAGGCGCGCGCCGGGGATTTGCGCGACGAACACCAGCAGGCATCCGGTCTGGTGGGGCGTCAGCGGCCTGCTGCCGTGGGCCACGGTCACCAGCACGCGGGCGCCGGGATTGCGTTCCTGCGCCCGTCGCAGGCGGCCGAGCAAACCGGCGTGGCGGCCTTGCTCGATCTCGGCCGGACGCACCAGTGCGACGATCACGGCCGCGCGGGCCAGCGCCGCGTCGGCGTCGCGGTGGGAGGCGTCGATCACCAGGTCGTCGTACAGCTGCGGATCGTAGGCGCCGGGGTTGGGGCTGACCAGCAGCACCCGGCTGCCGGCCGCCACCCGCAGCATCGCCAGGTCTTCGGCGAGGTCGGAGACGGTGGCGTTGCCGTCCATGCCAGTGAGGGCGACGATCATATGGCCTCCGCCGAGGTGTAGACGGGAATATCGTCGAGCGCCTCCAGCATCGTCGCGATGCGCGCCCTGCAGCCGTTGGTGGCCGGCGTCATGGGCAGGCGCAGCTCGTCGCGCACCAGGCCTTGCATTGCCAGCGCGGCCTTCAGCGGAGCCGGGTTGGGTTCCGAGAACATCAGCTGGATCAAGGGCTGCAGCCTGGCGAACAGCTCGCGCGCCTCGGGCAGGCGCTGTTCGTCCACCAGTTCATACAGCTGCACGAACAGGTCGACGCGGATGTGGGCCGAGGCCGAGATGGCGCCGTGGCCGCCGCTGCACAAGGCGGACAGCAGCAGCGCGTCATCGCCGCACAGCACCGACAGCGGCGTATGTTCCACCAGGTCGGTGATCTGGCGCAGCCGGCCGCCGGCTTCCTTGATGGCGGCGAACTGCGGCCGCTCGGCCAGCCGGGTGGCGGTCGCCAGCTCCAGGTTGACGCCGGTGCGCGCCGGCACGTTGTACAGCACGATGGGGCGTCCGGTCGAGGCGGCGATGGTCTCGAAGTGCCGCACCAGGCCTTCCTGCGACGGCCGCACATAGGCCGGGGTCGACACCAGATAGCCTGCCAGGTCCATGTCGTCGAACTGCAGCACGCGGCTGGCGGCGGCGTAGGTGTCGCTGCCGCCTATGCCCATCAGCACCGGGCAGCGCTTGTGCGCCACTTCCAGCACGGCGGCCAGCGCCGCGCCTTGTTCGGCCAGGTCCAGCTGCGGCGCCTCGCCGGTGGTGCCGCACACCACCAGGCCGTGCGCGCCTTGGGCGATCAGGCCGGCCGCCAAGTGCTGTAAACGGGGTAAATCGATTTCACCATGATGCATGGGGGTAACCAGCGGCACCCAGATGCCTTGCAGTAGGGAGGTAAGCATATTTTCTTCAGGTAGTTGCGACAGAAAAAGCGTATTCCTGCCCCCGTAAAAATGTTCTAAATAGTCGGGCCGCGCCCGTAAATAAACCGTAAATGCTGGCGATTTTTACATCTTGTTTACACCCCGTCCCCAAGTCTTTACACAATCTTTAGACCCTTCCCGCTAACCTTTCGAGTATCAAAAACAAGACCTGTGAGGGGTGTGATGGACATAGTATTTATCGGCGCAATGGTGGTCTTTTTTGCCGTGACCGTGGCGTTCGCCATCGGCTGCGACAAGCTGGGAGGTAAGCAATGAACACCTTTTACCTGATTGGGGCCTTGGCTGCGGCCGGCCTGCTGGTCTACCTGGTGGTGGCCTTGCTGAAAGCGGAGGACCTGTGATGACTACGCAATCCATCATCCTGCTGGTGGTGTTCCTGGTGGCGCTGCTGGCGCTGTCCTACCCGCTGGGCATGCTGCTGGCCCGCGTCGGCGACGGCAGCGCCGCAGTTAGCCCGATGCGTGGTTTCGGCTGGCTGGGCAAGATCGAATCGCTGCTGTACCGCGCCGCCGGCATCGCCGGCAAGGACGGCAAGGCCGAAGGCCAGAACTGGAAGGCCTACGCCATCGCGCTGCTGCTGTTTAACGGCCTGGGCGCGCTGGTCACCTACGGACTGCAACGGGTGCAGCTGTACCTGCCGCTCAATCCACAGGGCCTGGCCAACGTCAGCGCGGATTCGTCGTTCAACACCGCCGTCAGCTTCGTCGCCAACACCAACTGGCAGGGCTACGGCGGCGAATCGACCATGAGCTACCTGACCCAGATGCTGGTGCTGGCCGGCCAGAACTTCTTCTCGGCCGCCACCGGCATCGCTGTGGCCTATGCGCTGATCCGCGGCTTCTCGTCGCGCTCGGCCAAATCGATCGGCAACTTCTGGGTCGACGTCACCCGCTCCACGCTGTACGTGCTGCTGCCGCTGTCGTTCATCTTCGCCGTGTTCCTGGTGGGCCAGGGCGCGATCCAGAACTTCTCGGCTTACAAGGACGTGGCCCTGATGGATCCGGTCACCTACACCCAGCCGAAGGTCGGCGCCGACGGCCAGCCGCTGAAGGACGCCAAGGGCGAGCCGGTCACCGAAACGCTGACCACCTCGACCCAGAGCATCGCCATGGGTCCGGTCGCCTCGCAGGAAGCGATCAAGATGCTGGGCACCAACGGTGGCGGCTTCTTCAACGCCAACTCGGCCCACCCGTACGAGAATCCGACCGCGCTGACCAACTTCGCGCAGATGCTGGCCATCTTCCTGATCCCGGCCGGCCTGTGCTTCGCCTTCGGCCGCATGGTCGGCGATAAGCGCCAGGGCTGGGCCGTGCTGGCCGCCATGACGCTGCTGTTCGTGGCGTGCACCGTCACGGTGATGGGCGCCGAGCAGCAAGCCCACCCCGCGCTGCAGGCGATGGGCGTCGACCAGTCGATGAACGCGCTGCAACCGGGCGGCAATATGGAAGGCAAGGAAGCGCGCTTCGGCATCAGCGCCACCACGCTGTTCGCGGCGGTGACCACGGCCGCCTCGTGCGGCGCCGTCAACGCCTGGCACGATTCCTTCATGCCGATCGGCGGCATGATCCCGATGCTGCTGATGCAGTTCGGCGAAGTGATCTTCGGCGGCGTCGGCTCCGGCCTGTACGGCATGCTGATCTTCGCCATCATGGCGGTGTTCATCGCCGGCCTGATGATAGGCCGCACGCCGGAATACCTGGGTAAGAAGATCCAGTCGTATGAAATGAAGATGACCTCGATCGCCATCCTGGTCACGCCGACCCTGGTGCTGGCCGGCACCGCCGTCGCCGTCATGTGCGACGCCGGCAAGGCGGGCATCCTCAACCCCGGCGCGCACGGCTTCTCGGAGATCCTGTACGCGTTCAGCTCGGCCGCCAACAACAACGGCAGCGCCTTTGGTGGCCTGTCGGCCAACACGCCGTTCTACAACACCATGCTGGCCGTCGCCATGTGGTTCGGCCGCTTTGGCGTGATCGTGCCGATCCTGGCGATCGCCGGTTCGCTGGCCGGCAAGCAGCGCCTGGAAGCCAATTCCGGCACCCTGCCGACTCACGGCCCGATCTTCATCGGCCTGTTGATCGGCGTGGTCGCCTTGGTCGGCGTGCTCAATTACGTTCCGGCGCTGGCGCTCGGCCCTGTGGTCGAACACCTGCAGCTGTTTGCCAAATAAGGAATCACCATGTCACAAGCTACTCAAAAAGAGATGACGTTGTTTACCAATCCTCCAGCGCAAAAGCTCAAGCTGTTCGACTCCGAGCTGCTGGTGCCGGCCATCGTCGATTCGTTCAAGAAGCTGAGCCCGCGCGTGCAGCTGCGCAGCCCGGTCATGTTCGTGGTCTACGTCGGCAGCATCATCACCACGCTGCTGTATGTCCAGGCGCTGTACGGCCAGGGCGAGGCGGCGCCCGGCTTCATCCTCGCCACCAGCATCTGGCTGTGGTTCACGGTGTTGTTCGCCAACTTCGCCGAAGCGCTGGCCGAGGGCCGCAGCAAGGCGCAGGCGGCCTCGCTGCGCAGCCTGAAGCAGTCGGTCACTGCCAAGAAGCTGGCCTCGCCCAAGCACGGCACCACCTGGCTGCCGCAGTCGGCCGCCGACCTGCGCAAGGGTAACTACGTGCTGGTCGAAGCGGGCGACGTGATCCCCATCGACGGCGAAGTGATCGAAGGCGTGGCCTCGGTCGACGAGAGCGCCATCACCGGCGAATCGGCGCCGGTGATCCGCGAATCGGGCGGCGACTTTTCCAGCGTCACGGGCGGCACGCGCGTGCTGTCGGACTGGCTGGTGGTCAAAGTCACCGCCAATCCGGGCGAGACCTTCCTCGACCGCATGATCTCGATGGTCGAAGGCGCCAAGCGCCAGAAGACCCCGAACGAAATCGCCCTGACCATCCTGCTGGTGGCGCTGACCATCGTGTTCCTGGTGGTGACCGTGACCCTGCTGCCGTTCTCGCTGTTCTCGGTGGAGGCGGCCAAGGCTGCGGGTCTGGCAAGTTCGCCGATCAGCATCACGGTGCTGATCGCGCTGCTGGTGTGCCTGATCCCGACCACCATCGGCGGCCTGCTGTCGGCCATCGGCGTGGCCGGCATGAGCCGCATGATGCAGGCCAACGTGATCGCCACCTCCGGCCGCGCGGTGGAGGCGGCCGGCGACGTCGACGTGCTGCTGCTCGATAAAACCGGCACCATCACGCTGGGCAACCGCCAGGCCTCGGCCTTCATGCCGGCGCCGGGCGTGACCGAACAGCAGCTGGCCGACGTCGCGCAACTGGCCTCGCTGGCCGACGAAACGCCGGAAGGCCGCAGCATCGTGGTGCTGGCCAAGCAGAAGTTCAACATCCGCGAGCGCGAGATGGCGGCGCTGAACGCGCTGTTCGTGCCGTTCACCGCGCAGACCCGCATGAGCGGCGTCGACCTCGGCGATCCTGGTGCGGTGCGTGCGGTGCGCAAGGGCGCGGCCGACACCGTCAAGCAGTACGTGGAAGCCATGGGCCAGCCGTATCCGGCCGAAGTGGCGCGCGCCGTCGACGACGTGGCGCGCCGCGGCAGCACGCCGCTGGTGGTGGTCGACGCCGGCCGGGTGATGGGCGTGGTCGAGCTCAAGGACATCGTCAAGGGCGGCATCAAGGAGCGTTTCGCCGAGCTGCGCCGCATGGGCATCAAGACCGTGATGATCACCGGCGACAACAAGCTGACCGCCGCCGCCATCGCCGCCGAGGCGGGCGTGGACGACTTCCTGGCCGAGGCCACGCCGGAGGACAAGCTCAAGCTGATCCGCAGCTACCAGTCCGAAGGCCGGCTGGTGGCCATGACCGGCGACGGCACCAACGACGCGCCGGCGCTGGCCCAGGCCGACGTGGCCGTGGCGATGAACTCCGGCACCCAGGCCGCGAAAGAGGCCGGCAACATGGTCGATCTCGATTCGAACCCGACCAAGCTGCTCGAGATCGTCGAGATCGGCAAGCAGATGCTGATGACGCGCGGCTCGCTGACCACCTTTTCGATCGCCAACGACGTCGCCAAGTACTTCGCCATCATTCCGGCGGCGTTCGTGGGCACCTTCCCGGCGTTGAAGGCGCTCGACGTCATGCGCCTGAGCAGCCCGAACTCGGCCATCATGTCGGCCGTGATCTTCAACGCGCTGATCATCGTGTTCCTGATCCCGCTGGCCCTGAAGGGCGTGCGCTACCGCGCCATCGGCGCCGCCGCGCTGCTGCGCCGTAACATCTGGGTGTACGGCGTGGGCGGCCTGGTGCTGCCGTTCGTCGGCATCAAACTGATCGACATGGTGCTGGCCATGTTCCACCTCGTGTAATCGTACGGAGAGCAATCATGACATCCCAAATTCGTCCCGCGCTGGTGCTGTTCGGCGCCCTGACCGTGATCTGCGGCGTGCTGTACCCGCTGGCCGTGACCGGCGTCGGCAACGTCGCCTTCCCGGCCCAGGCCGGCGGCAGCATCATCGAAGTGAACGGCAAGGCGATCGGCTCCTCGCTGATCGGCCAGTCCTTCTCTTCGCCCAAGTACTTCTGGGGCCGGCCATCGGCCACCGGCCCGATGCCCAACAACGCCGCCAACTCCGGCGGCAGCAACCTCGGCCCGACCAACCCGGCCCAGAACGACGCCGTCAAGGGCCGCATCGACGCCCTCAGGGCGGCCGAGCCGCAAGGCCAGCCCAACCCTCTGGCGATCCCGGTCGACCTGGTCACGGCCTCGGCCAGCGGCGTCGATCCCGAGCTCAGCGTGGCCGGCGCCCGCTACCAGGTGGCGCGCGTCGCCGCCGTGCGCAAGCTGGATCCGGCCAGGGTGCAAGCCCTGGTCGACGCCCAGCGCCGGCCGCAGTACCTGGGCTTTTTCGGCGAGCCGCGCGTGAATGTGCTGGCGCTGAATCTGGCGCTGGACGCGGAAAGTGCGCATACTCGCTAAATCAGCGTTTTAAGCGATTAATTTAGCGACACTTCATGTTCCCCAACGATAAAGAACGCCCCGATCCGGACGCCTTGCTGGCCCAGGTGCAAGCGCTGGACCGCAAGGCCGCGCGCGGCAAGCTGCGCATCTACTTCGGCGCCTCGGCCGGCGTGGGCAAGACCTACGCCATGCTGGCGGCAGCCCGCAAGCTGCAGGCCGACGGCCAGCCGGTGCTGGTCGGCGTGATCGAAACCCATGGCCGCAGCGAAACCGCGGCCATGCTGGAGGGACTGGACCTGCTGCCGCTCAAGCAGGTGGCCTATCGCGGCAAGCAGATTGCCGAGTTCGACCTCGACGGCGCGCTGGCGCGCCGGCCGCCGCTGATCCTGATGGACGAGCTGGCGCATTCGAACGCGCCCGGTTCGCGCCATCCCAAGCGCTGGCAGGACGTCGAGGAACTGCTCGACGCCGGCATCGACGTGCTCACCACCGTCAACGTGCAACACCTGGAAAGCCTGAACGACGTGGTCGGCGGCATCACTGGCATCCGCGTCGCCGAAACCGTGCCCGACACCGTGTTTGACCAGGCCGACGAGGTGGTGCTGGTCGACATCCCTGCCGACGAGCTGCTGGCCCGCCTCAAGAGCGGCAAGGTCTACCAGGAACAGCAGGCCGAGCGCGCCTCCAGGAATTTTTTCCGCAAGGGCAACCTGATCGCGTTGCGCGAGCTGGCGCTGCGCCGCACCGCCGACCGCATCGAGGACGACGTGCGCGCCTACCGGGTCGAGCAGTCGATCGGCGACATCTGGAAGACCGGCGCCGCGCTGCTGGCCTGCGTCGGCCCGCGTCCGGGCGGCGAGCACACGGTGCGCAGCACCGCGCGCCTGGCCAGCCAGCTGGGCACCGGCTGGCACGCGATCTATGTCGAGACGCCGTCGCTGCAGCGGCTGCCGGCCGCCCAGCGCGAACAGATACTCAAGACCCTGAAGCTGGCCGAAGACCTGGGCGCGACCACCGCCGTGGTGTCCGGCCACGACATCGCGCAGGCCGCGGTCGACTATGCGCGCAGCCACAACCTGTCGAAGATCGTGCTGGGGCGCGCCCACCCGAGCTGGCCGTGGCGCGCGCCGCACATCAAGCGGCTGGCGCGCTATGCGCCCGACATCGACCTGGTGGAGATCGGCGCGCCCAGCAGGGAGGCGGCGCCGGCCGCGCGCGGCGCCCATGCCGCCAACCCCGCCGACGGCGGCCCGGACGGCGAGCCGGACCCGGAGCTGACGCGCAAGCGCGTGCTCGGCTACGTGGCCGCCAGCGCCGCCAGCGTCGCCACCGCACTGCTGGCCACGCCCTTGCTGGCCTACCTCGACCTGGCCAACATCGCCATGCTGTTCCTGCTGGTGGTGGTGCTGGTGGCGGTGCGCTTCGGGCGCGGGCCGTCGGTGCTGGCCACCTGCGTCAGCGTGGCCTGTTTCGATTTCTTCTTCGTGCCGCCGCGCTTCACCTTCGCGGTGTCGGACTTCCAGTATTTGATCACCTTCGTCGTCATGCTGGCGGTGGGCCTGATCACCGGCCACCTGACGGCCGACCTGCGCTTCCAGGCGCGCGTGGCCTCGCACCGCGAGAAGCGCTCGCGCGCGCTGTACGAGTTCGCCCGCGAGCTGTCGGGCGCGCTGCAGACCGAACAGATTTTCGAGACCACCCAGGGTTTCATCCAGCGCGCCTTCCGCGCCCGCGCCACCTTGCTGGTGCCGGACGACGCCGGCCGCCTGCTGCCTCCGCCGCCGGCGGCGCCCGGCGGGGCCGACGGCGACGCCCGCGCCCACCGCACGGTGCTCGACATCGGCATCGCCCAATGGGCCTTCGACCGCGCCGAGAGCGCCGGCCTGGGCACCGACACGCTGCCGGCCAGCCGCATCTTCTACCTGCCGCTGGTGGCGCCGATGCGCACCCGCGGCGTGCTGGCGATCGAGCCAGAGCAGCGGCGCTGGATCCTGATCCCGGAACAGCGCCAGCAGCTCGACACCTTCGCCGCGCTGGCCGCGATCGCGCTGGAGCGGGTGCACTACATCGAGGTGGCGCAGAACGCGCTGGTCAACATGGAATCGGAACGCCTGCGCAACTCGCTGCTGGCGGCCTTGTCGCACGACCTGCGCACGCCGTTGACGTCGCTGGTGGGCCTGTCGGAAACGCTGGCCGGCTCCAGGCCGGCGCTGGCGCCGGCCCAGCTGGAGGTGGCGTCGCTGCTGCACGACGAAGCGCTGCGCATGAGCGCCCTGGTGTCCAACCTGCTCGACATGGCGCGCATCCAGAGCGGCGAAGTCAGGTTCAACCTGCAATGGCAGCCGCTGGAGGAGGTGGTCGGCAGCGCGCTGCGCGCCAGCGCCTCGCTGCTGCAAGGGCACGCGGTGCGCACCCGGCTGCAGCCCGACCTGCCGTTGCTCAGCTATGACGCCGTGCTGATCGAGCGGGTGCTGTGCAACCTGCTGGAGAACGCCGCCAAGTACACGCCGCCCGGTTCGCGCATCGAGATCGCCGCCGCGCTGCGCGGGGCCTGGATCGACGTCATGGTCTATGATGACGGACCGGGCCTGCCGCACGGGCGCGAGGAAGCAGTGTTTGAAAAATTCACCCGCGGCGAGCGCGAATCGGCCAAGCCGGGCGTGGGACTGGGGCTGGCGATCTGCCGCGCCATCGTCGACGCGCACGGCGGCCGCATCCACGCCGCGCCGTCGCCGCTGGGCGGCGCGGCCTTCGTCATGACGCTGCCGCTGGGCACCCCGCCGGCCATGCCGGAACCGGAAACCGAAGGACACTGATGATGACGACCGATAGCGCCCCCACCGCCTTGCTGGTGGAAGACGAACCGCAGATCCGCCGCTTCGTGCGCAGCGCGCTGGAAGAGGAGGGCTGGCAGGTGCACGAGGCGGCCACGCTGCAGCGCGGCCTGATCGACGCCGGCACCCGCAAGCCCGACCTGGTGGTGCTCGACCTCGGCCTGCCCGACGGCGACGGTATCGACTTCATGACCGACCTGCGCAAGTGGTCCAGCGTGCCGGTGATCGTGCTGTCGGCGCGCGTCAACGAGGCCGACAAGATCCGCGCGCTGGACGCCGGCGCCGACGACTACCTGACCAAGCCGTTCGGCGTGGGCGAGCTGCTGGCGCGGGTGCGCGCCACGCTGCGCCGCCAGCGCCAGCCGGCCGCCGACCACGCCGGCGTGATCCAGTTCGGCGACGTCGCGGTGGACTTGCAGAACCGCCGCGTCACGCGCGGCGGCGAGCATGTGCACTTGACGCCGACCGAATACCGGCTGCTGGCCGTCCTGGTCGGCAACGCCGGGCGCGTGATGAGCAACCCGCAGCTGCTGCGCGCCGTGTGGGGCCCGTCGCAGTCGGAGAACGGCCACTACCTGCGCATCTACATGGGCCACCTGCGCCACAAGCTGGAGGCCGACCCCACCCAGCCGCGCTACCTGCTGACCGAGACGGCGGTCGGCTACCGGCTGCAACTGCCGGCCTGACGGCGCTTATTTGCTCAACGTGCGCATGGCGCGCTCCAGGCCGTCCATGGTCAGCGGGAACATGCGCTCGTTCATCAGCTGGCGGATGATGGCGATCGATTGCCGGTACTGCCACACGCCCTCCGGCTCCGGATTGAGCCAGGCGAACTTGGGGAAGGCGCCGGTGAAGCGCGCCAGCCAGGCGCTGCCCGCCTCTTCGTTGTTGTACTCGACCGAGCCGCCCGGCTGCAGCACCTCGTAGGGGCTCATGGTGGCGTCGCCGACGAAGATCAGCTTGGTGTCCGGCGGGTATTTGCGCAGGATGTCCCAGGTCGGGAAGCGTTCCGAGTTGCGCCGGCGGTTGTTCTTCCACATGTAGTCGTACACGCAGTTGTGGAAGTAGAAGAACTCCATGTTCTTGAACTCGGTCTTGGCGGCCGAGAACAGCTCCTCGGTGCGCTCGATGTGGTCGTCCATGGTGCCGCCGACGTCGAACAGCATCAGCACCTTGATGTTGTTCTTGCGCTCGGGCTGCATCTTGATGTCGAGGAAGCCGGCGTTGTTGGCGGTGGCGCGGATGGTGGCGTCCAGCGCCAGTTCGTCCTCGGCGCCCTGGCGCGCGAACTTGCGCAGCCGGCGCAGCGCCACCTTGATGTTGCGGGTGCCGATCTCGCGTTCGCCGTCGTAGTCCTTGTAGGCGCGCGCCTCCCACACCTTGACCGCGGTGCGGTTGCCGCCCTTGCCGCCGATGCGCACGCCCTCGGGATTGGTGCCGCCGTTGCCGAACGGCGAGGTGCCGCCGGTGCCGATCCACTTGCTGCCGCCTTCGTGGCGTTCCTTCTGTTCCTTCAGCAGTTCATTCAGGCGGTCCATCAGCTTGTCGTAGCCGAATTTTTCCAGCTGCGCCTTCTGCTCCTCGCTCAGCTCGCGCTGCATGCGCTTGAGCAGCCAGTCCAGCGGGATCGCGGCGTTGGTCTCGAAGGCGGCGTTGATGCCCTTGAAGTACTGGGCGAAGGCGCGGTCGAACTTGTCGAAGTGGGCCTCGTCCTTGACCAGCGTCAGGCGCGACAGGTAGTAGAAGTCGTCCATCGAGGCCTCGATGACGTTCTGCTGCATCGCCTCGAGCAGCGTCAGGAACTCCTTGATCGTGACCGGGATCTTGGCGTCCTTCAGCGTAAAGAAGAAATCGATCAGCATGTCAGAGGGTCCCGTGTTGCGCCAGCTTGTAGCGCAGCTGCGCCTTGATCTCCGGCCATTCGCCGGCGGCGATGCTGTACATCACGGTGTCGCGCACGGTGCCGTCGCGGCGCAGCGCGTGGTGGCGCAGCACGCCGTCCTTCTTCGCGCCCAGCCGCTCGATCGCCGCCTGCGAGGCGAAGTTGAAATTGTCGGTGCGCAGGCCCACCAGCGCCGCGCCCAGCGTCTCGAAGGCGTGCGTCATCAGCAGCAGCTTGCAGGTGGTGTTGACGTGGCTGCGCTGGCGGCTCTTGCCATACCAGGTATAACCGATCTCCAATCTGGCGATGGCCGGCACGATGTCGTGGTAGCTGGTGGTGCCGATGACGGCGCCGCTGGCGACCTCGACCACGGCGAACGCCAGCCGGCCGGGGCGCATCTCCAGCGCGGTGGCGATGTAGGCGTCGACCTGTTCCGGCTCCGGCACCGAGGTCACGCGCAGTTGCCACAGCTGGCCGTCGTCGGCGGCCGCGCGCAGGCCGTCGGCGTGCTGCGGGCCGAGCGGTTCCAGCCGCACGCCGTGCAGTTCCAGCGTGACGGGGGCGATCGGGGCGGCGGGGCGGGCGAGCTGGTTCATCAGCGGTTGGCCCGGTTCATGGCCACCAGGCGTTCGAACAGGTGCACGTCCTGCTCGTTCTTGAGCAGGGCGCCGTGCAGCGGCGGCACGATGGCCTTGGCGTCCTTGCTGCGCAGCGCCTCGGCCGGGATGTCCTCGGCCAGCAGCAGTTTGAGCCAGTCGAGGAATTCCGAGGTCGACGGCTTTTTCTTCAGGCCCGGCACGTCGCGCACCTCGTAGAAGGTTTGCAGCGCCTGCGCCAGCAGCTCTTTCTTCAGATTCGGATAGTGGACGGCGACGATCTGTTCCATCGTGTCGCGGTCCGGGAACTTGATGTAGTGGAAGAAGCAGCGGCGCAGGAAGGCGTCCGGCAGCTCTTTCTCGTTGTTGGAGGTGATGATGACCAGCGGGCGGTGCTTGGCCTGCACCATTTCGCGGGTTTCGTAGACGTAGAACTCCATGCGGTCGAGCTCGCGCAGCAGGTCGTTGGGGAACTCGATGTCGGCCTTGTCGATCTCGTCGATCAGCAGCACCACCGGCTCGGGCGCGGTGAACGCTTGCCACAGCACGCCCTTGACGATGTAGTTGTGGATGTCGCGCACGCGCTCGTCGCCCAGCTGGGAGTCGCGCAAACGCGACACTGCGTCATATTCGTACAGCCCCTGTTGCGCCTTGGTGGTGGACTTGATATGCCATTGCATCAGCGGCATGTTCAGCGCGGCCGCCACTTCCTCGGCCAGCATGGTCTTGCCGGTGCCCGGCTCGCCCTTGATCAGCAGCGGGCGCTGCAGCGTCAAAGCCGCATTCACGGCCAGTTTCAGGTCATTGGTGGCGACGTACTGGTCGGAACCTTCAAAGCGTTGTTTGGCGTGCATGCGTGGCGATCTCAAAAAGTAGGGAGGATAGGCAAGAGTATAGGGGAGTTCGTTAGAGGAGGTGCTCGGCCGGCCGGGCTTGACAGTGTGTTGTTGCGGCAATGATTCCCTGTAGCGTAGCCGAAAGTCTTGAGTTAGAATCGCAGGTTAATAGTGCAAAAGTCAAGTTTTGCATCCGCGGTAGTATCCGATTACTTACCTTGCAAATACCATGAAAAAAATCACCGCACTCCTCGTGCTCGCAGGCCTCGCCCAACTCGCCACGGCGGCGGACATCGTGGGCAATGCCCAGAACGCCAAGGGCAAGATTGAAATGTGCATCGGTTGCCACGGCATCCCCGGCTACAAGGCCACGTTCCCGGAAGTGTTCCAGGTGCCGATGATAGGCGGCCAGTCGGCCAAGTACATCGAGGGTGCGTTGAAGGCGTATCAAAAGGGTGACCGCAAGCATCCGTCGATGAAGGGCATCGCCGGCAGCCTGTCGGACCAGGACATCGCCGACGTTGCCGCGTTCTACTCGCAGCAGACCGCCACCGCCACCGCCGCGAAATGAGGACCGACGACATGAAAAAACTGATCACCGCGCTGTTCTGCTCCGCCGTTTCCTTCTCCGCCATAGCCGGCGGCAATATCGACGCCGGCAAGGCCTTGGCCGACAAGTACAGCTGCTTCGCCTGCCACGGCAAGGATTTCAACACCCCGATCGACCCCAGCTATCCGAAGCTGGCCGGCCAGCACAAGGACTACCTGGAGCACGCGCTGACCGCCTACAAGCGCGGCGACGGCGCCAACGGCCGCAACAACGCGATCATGACCGGCCAGGTCAAGCCGCTGAGCAACCAGGACATCAAGGACCTGGCGGCCTACCTGCACAGCCTGCCCGGCACGCTGGCAGTCCACCGCTAAGCCGACCGTAGTCAGCAAAAAAACCACGGGGGTCAAGTCTGACATTCGGACACGGCCTCTGCCGTAGCGGCTGCTACGGCAGAGGCCGTGTCCGAATGTCAGACTTGACCCCCGACTTATTTGAGGCGGCGCTTGACCGCTTCGATGTAGGCGTCGCCGTCCGGCGGCAGGCCGTTGCGCTGGGCGTTCCAGATCATCTCGCCCAGGCATTCCATGATTTCGTGGTGCGCCGCGTGGGCGTCGTCCAGCTTCAGTGTGAGCGCGGTGGCGGCGTCGCGGATGCCGCGCGGCTGGTCGATCGAGATCTGCTCGTCGATCGACAGGTGCATGGACAAATGCAAAAACGGGTTGGCTTGCGCGCCTTCGACCGAGTAGTCGCGCGCGAGCGCGGCGTCGACGTCGCTCAGCACGTCGTGGTATTCGGGATGGTGGCGCACCCAGTCGGCCGCCATGGTTTCAAGCGGCGTCAGGATTTCGTTGGCGCGCTGCTTGCGGAAGGTCTCGCAAAAGAAGCGGCGCACGTCGTCGGAAGATGGATTAAACATGGCGCCATTGTACCCGCTGGATAAAATGTGTACTGTGACCCTGTATCGCCATAGCAATTCATTAAACTTGATGGATCGACCATGCTCAATCAAACCGCCCTCGACACCCTGTTCTACACCGCCCGCACCCACAACGGCTGGCTGGACCGCGCCGTCAGCGACGCCCAGCTGGAACTGCTGTACGACCTGATGAAATGGGCGCCGACCTCGGCCAACGGATCGCCGGCGCGGCTGGTGTTCGTGCGCTCGCCGGAAGCCAAGGCCAGGCTGCTGCCGGCGCTGTCGGCCGGCAACGCCGACAAGACCATGGCGGCGCCGGTCACCGTCATCGTCGGCATGGACATGGAGTTTTACGAAAAGCTGCCGCAGCTGTCGCCGGCGGTCGACGCCCGTTCCTGGTTCGCCGGCAACGATGCGGCGATCCAGTCCACCGCCTTCCGCAACGCGTCGCTGCAAGGCGGCTACCTGATCATGGCGGCGCGCGCCATCGGCCTCGACTGCGGACCGATGTCCGGCTTCGACAACGCCAAGGTGGACCAGGCCTTCTTTGTCGGCAGCGCGGTCAAGTCCAACTTCCTGTGCAACCTCGGCTATGGCGACCCCGCCAAGCTGCGCCCGCGCGCGCCGCGCCTGGCGTTCGACGAGGCTTGCCGCATCGTCTGAACAAACCCGCGTGCCTAAGCGATACGCTTGCCATGCCACTTAGGGGTCTGACCCCATCCGGGGTCAGACCCCGCATGGCGGTGCGGGGTAAAAAAAACGGGACAGTCAGACTGTCCCGTTTTGCTTGGCCGATCACTTCAGCCGATCTTCTTTTGCGGCTCGGCTGCCGCGGCCGCCTCTGCCGGCGCTTCCGTGCCGCAGGTCGAGCCCGGCGCTTCCGGATTCGGCCGCGGCGGGTGCGGCTGGCGCAGGTAGCGCGAACCGTGATGCCGGCGCTCGTGGCCGTTGGCCGGCCAGGTCAGGAAGCGCGACAGCTCCTGCAGGGCGCGCTGGTAGACGTCGCGCTTGAATTCGATCACCACGTCCAGCGGCACCCAGTAATCGTGCCAGCGCCAGGCGTCGAATTCGGGATGGTCGGTCAGGCGCAGGTTGACGTCGTTGTCGCGGGCGCACATGCGCAGCAGGAACCAAATCTGCTTCTGGCCACGGTAATGGCCGCGAATCTCGCGCTTGATGAAGTGGTCGGGCACCTCGTAGCGCAGCCAATCGCGCGTGCGGCCGACGATTTTGACATGCTCCGCCCGTAATCCGATCTCTTCTTCCAGCTCCCGATACATCGCCTGTTCCGGCGTTTCTCCGTACTTGATGCCGCCTTGCGGAAATTGCCATGAGTGCTCGCGCACCCGCTTGCCCCACCACACCTCGTTCTGGGCGTTTAGCAGGATGATGCCGACGTTGGGCCGGAACCCTTCACGATCGAGCATTTTGCACCTCAAACTTTCTGCGACCGAGCTCCCTGCTTATATTTTTGCCCACAAAACCGCGCTCCGGCTGGGTTTTCGGGGTACGAAAACGGCCGGAGAGGCATCAATTGAACGCATTTGTATAAAGTATGGACGCATCAGCCAGCTAATCCTTTAAAATTAGGTTGATTATAACTCTCTCTTTTTAAAAAGAATTCACCGTATGCGCGCCTCACGATTTTTTATTTCCACGCTTAAAGAAGCGCCGTCCGACGCCGAGATCGTCAGCCATCAGTTGATGATGCGCGCCGGCATGATCAAACGCCTCGGTTCGGGCATTTATACCTACATGCCGATGGGCCTGCGCGTCATCCGCAAAGTCGAGGCCATCGTCCGCGAAGAGATGAACAAGGCCGCCGCCATTGAGCTGCTGATGCCTTTGGTGCAGCCGGCCGAGCTCTGGCAGGAGACCGGACGCTGGGACAAGATGGGTCCGGAGCTGATGCGCGTGAAGGACCGTCACGGCCGCGATTTCGCGATCCAGCCGACTTCGGAAGAAGTCATCACCGATGTGGTGCGTTCGGAAATTAAATCCTACCGGCAGCTTCCGTTGAATTTTTACCACATTCAGACCAAATTCCGCGACGAGCGCCGTCCCCGTTTCGGCCTGATGCGCGGCCGCGAGTTCACCATGAAGGACGCTTACTCCTTCGACCGCGACCTGGCCGGCCTGCAAGCGTCGTACAAAGTCATGTTTGACGCCTATGTCTCGATCTTCACCCGCTTCGGCCTGAAGTTCCGCGCCGTGGCGGCCGACAACGGCGCCATCGGCGGCACCGGTTCGCACGAATTCCACGTCATCGCCAGCACCGGCGAGGACGCCATCGTGTATTGCGAGACCTCGGACTACGCCGCCAATATGGAGGCGGCCGAGGCGCTGCCGCTGGCGGCAAGCCGTCCGGTCGCCGCCCAGGCTTTGACCAAGACCTCGACCCCGAACGCCACCAAGTGCGAAGCGGTGGCCGAGCTGCTCAAGCTGGAGCTGTCGCAGACGGTGAAAACCATCGCGCTGACGGTGGAAACCGAGACCGACGGCAAAGTAGCTAAACAGTATTTCATGTTGCTGCTGCGCGGCGACCACGAACTGAACGAAGTCAAGGTCGGCAAAGTGGCCGGCCTGGCGGCGCACCGCTTCTCGACCGAAGCCGAGATCCTGGAAGTGTACGGCTGCGTGCCCGGCTACCTGGGCCCGATCGGCACCAAGGCGCCGGTCACCGTGGTGGCCGACCGCACGGTCGCCAACATGGCCGACTTCGTGTGCGGCGCCAACGACGCCGGCTTCCACTACACCGGCGCCAACTGGGGCCGCGACATGGCCGAGCCGACCATCGTGGCCGACCTGCGCAACGTGGTGGCGGGCGACGCCTCGCCGGACGGCAAGGGCGTGCTGGCGATCGAGCGCGGCATCGAAGTGGGCCACGTGTTCCAGCTGGGCACCGCGTACTCCGAATCGATGAAGGCCACCTTCCTCGACGAGAACGGCAAGCCTGCGCCATTGCAGATGGGTTGCTACGGCATCGGCGTGACCCGCATCCTGGGCGCGGCGATCGAGCAGAACTTCGACGACAAGGGCATCATCTGGCCGACCTCGCTGGCACCGTTCGAGCTGGTGCTGTGCCCGATGGGCATGGACCGCAGCGAGGCGGTCAAGCAAGCGACCGAGAAACTGTACGCCGACGCGCAGGCGGCCGGCATCGACGTCATCCTCGACGACCGCGGCCTGCGTCCGGGCGGCATGTTCGCCGACTGGGAGCTGATCGGCGTGCCGCACCGCGTGGTGATCGGCGACCGCGGCCTGAAGGAAGGCAACCTGGAATACCAGGGCCGCCGCGACACCGAAGCGACCGCCGTGCCGGTGGCCGACATCGTCAGCTTCATCAAAGGCAAAATGGCGGCGTGAACGTGAAGCGCACGCTGGCCGGGTGTGTGGTGGCGCTGGCGCTGGCCGGCGCCGCCCACGCCGGCAACCAGAAGGAAGAAGCGCTGGCCGATTCGGTTCGGCTGGCGCTGTCGAACGCCATCAAGGATGCGACTCCGCCGCAGCCCACCTTCCGCACCGACAGCGAGCGCCTGCGCTACCAGGGCTGGCTGGCGCAGGTGTCGTCGCGCCTGAAGCGCAAGCTGCCCGACGAGCAAACCCGCAACGAGTTCCTGACCACCGTCTGGTACGAGGCGCGCCGCGCCGGCCTGGAGCCGGGCATGGTGCTGGGCCTGATCCAGGTGGAATCGGCCTACCGCAAGTACGCGGTGTCGATGGTGGGGGCGCGCGGCTACATGCAGGTGATGCCGTTCTGGACCAATGTGATCGGCGACCGCAACCGCAGCGCGCTGTTCAATATGCAGACCAACCTGCGCTACGGCTGCGCCATCCTGCGCATGTATATCGACATGGAAGCGGGCAATCTCTACCTGGCGCTGGGCCGCTACAACGGCAGCCGCGGCAAGCCGGAGTATCCGAACGCCGTGCTGTCGGCCTGGAACAACTGGAAGGTGCAGTAAAAGGTGCAGTAAATCCCGCCCATAAAAAATGCCGTCATCGCGTGAGCGAGGACGGCATCCCGGCGCGGCTGTACTGGCCGCTGCGCTTATTTCAGGTGGTCGGAAATGAGCTTGGTCATTTCGAACATGGACACTTGTGCTTTGCCGCCGAACACAGCTTTCAGCTTGTCGTCGGCATTGATCATGCGGCGGTTGGCCGGATCTTGCAGGTCGAGCTTCTTGATGTAATCCCAGACTTTTTTGGTGACTTCGGTGCGTGGCAGCGGTGCTGCGCCAACCACGGCGGCCAGAGTGGCCGATGGCGTCATCGCTTTCATGAAGGCGGCGTTCGGTTTGCGCGGTGCGGCCGGTGCGGCTGCTTTTTTCACTGCTGCTGGCTTGGCTGCTGCTTTTGCGGGTGCTGCCTTTTTTGCGGCTGCCGGTTTCGCGGCGGCTTTCTTAGCTGGTGCTGCTGCTGGGGTTTTTTTGGCTGTTGCCATCTTCGAGCCTCCTTAACGAACACATGGAAAATTGCGCAATTGATCGCACCGGCTAATATTGGTGGTGATTTACCGAGTATGCAAGTGTTTTTCGCGTTTTTTCCCGGAAACACCACGTAAACACGGGCTTTCGCCGGGCAGCGCACCGCGACGGCGCGCTTTTCCCGCGTTTGCCTCTGCCGCGCAGGCTTTTCCCGAGCTTAGCGCATGCCCGGCATCATGCCCTTCATCGAGCGCATCATCTTCATCATGCCGCCGCCGGACAGCTTTTTCATCATCGATTGCATCTGCTCGAACTGGGTCAGCATGCGGTTCACTTCCTGCACCTGGACGCCGGCGCCGGCCGCGATGCGGCGTTTGCGGGTGGCCTTGATCAGCTCCGGCTTGGCGCGCTCCTGCGGCGTCATCGAGTCGATGATGCCGACCATGCGCCGCACCTGCTTGTCGGCCTGGTCCATGTTGGCGCCGCCGGCGGCCTGCTGGAACTGCGCCGGCAGTTTATCGACCAGGCTGGCCATGCCGCCCATTTTCTTCATCTGGCCCAGCTGCGCCTTGAAGTCGTTCATGTCGAACTTGCCGCCCGACTTGACCTTGGCCGCCAGTTCCGCCGCCGCCTTGGTGTCGACGCCTTTGCGCGCCTCTTCCACCAGCGCCATGATGTCGCCCATGCCCAGCACGCGGCTGGCCATGCGCACCGGGTCGAACGCCTCCAGGCCGTCGAGCTTTTCCGACACGCCGGCAAACTTGATCGGCTTGCCGGTGATGTGGCGCACCGACAGCGCGGCGCCGCCGCGGGCGTCGCCGTCGAGCTTGGTCAGCACGATGCCGGTCAGCGGCAGCGCGTCGTTGAAGGCCTTGGCGGTGTTGATCGCGTCCTGGCCCAGCATGGCGTCGACCACGAACAGGGTTTCGATCGGCTTGACCGCCGCGTGCACGGCGGCGATTTCCTTCATCATCTCTTCGTCGATGCCCAAACGGCCGGCGGTGTCGATGATCAGCACGTCGTGGTAGTGCTTCTTGGCCCAGTCCAGCGCGGCCAGCGCGATGTCGACCGGCTTGTCCTGCGCGGTGGACGGGAAGAAGTCGGCGCCGACCTGGGCCGTGACCGACTGCAGCTGGGCGATCGCGGCGGGACGATACACGTCGGCCGAGACGGTCAGCACTTTCTTTTTCTTCTCTTCCTTCAGGTACTTGGCCAGCTTGCCGACGGTGGTGGTCTTGCCCACACCCTGCAGACCGGCCATCAGGATGATGGCGGGCGGCTGCTGGGCAAAGCTCAGCTGCGAGGCCTCGGGGCCGAGGTCGGCGCCCATGATGGCGGCCAGCTCGCGCTGCACCACGCCGACCAGGGCCTGGCCCGGCGTCAGCGAGGAGATCACTTCCTCGCCCAGGGCCTTTTCCTTGACCTTGGCGATGAATTCGCGCACGGCGGGCAGGGCGACGTCGGCCTCCAGCAGCGCCAGGCGCACTTCGCGCAGCATCTCGGCGGTGTTGGCTTCGGTCAGGCGGGCCTCGCCGCGCATGGTTTTAACGACCTTGGCAAGGCGTTGGGTAAGATTGTCTAGCATGATGAACCCGGAATGAACAGTGGCCGTCATTTTACCCCATCGGGCAGGCCGCGGGCGGCGGCGGGCCTGTTATCATTTGCCGCATGAACCGAGCCTACCTCTTCCTATCGACGATACTGGCGCTGGCCGGGCCGGCCGGCGCCGCCACCGTCAGCATGGCCTTCGGCGACAATTTGCCGCCCTTTATATTAGTGCGCGAGGATGCGGGCATCGAAGTGGAGCTGGTGCGCGAGGCGCTGGCCTACCGCGGCCACGTGCTGCAGGCGCGCTACCTGCCCATGGGCCGCATCCCGGTCACGTTCAAGGCCGGCGCCATCGACGCCATCATGATGGACGTCGGCGAGGACATGACGCGCTACGGCGGCCACTACGGCAGTGCGCCGGTCATCTACGACAATGTGTTTTACACGCTGGCCAGCCGCGGACTGCAGATCCGCACGCCGCCGGACTTGCGGGGCCACAGCGTGAATGCCTTCGTCGGCGCGGCCGCGCGCTACCCCAACTGGCTGCAGGCGCTGGTCCGCAGCCGCGACTATGTCGAGAGCAACCGCCAGGAGGCGCAGCCGCAATTGCTGGCGCTGGGCCGCTACGAGGTGGTGCTGAGCGACCGCAGCATCTTCCAGTACTACACCCGCCTGCTCAGGCAGCGCCAGCCCGGCTTCGTGATGCCGGCGCTGGACGAGCACAGCTTCACCCGCGCCGACCCCAACGACTACCGTCCGGTGTTCCGCGACGCCGCCATCCGCGACGACTTCAACGCCGGCCTGGCGCAGCTGCACAAGAGCGGCCGCTACCGGGCGATCTACGACAAATACCTGAAGGATTGACGGCGATAGGCAACTCATCGCTAGCTTGGTATGATCTGCATTTCCAAGCCGTACCACCCACGACAGGAGAGATGGATGAATCTGAACGCTATCGGCAAAACCTTGAGCATCGCCGCCATGCTGGCCGCCGCCGGCGCCGCGCAGGCGCAGGAAGTGGTTCGGCTGGGTAACCTGAAGTTCGCCCACTACGGCGCCGTCTCCTACATCAAGGAGATCGCCCCCAAGTGCGGCATCAAGGTCGAGGAGCGGGTGTTCGCCAAGGGACTGGATGTGATGCAGGGGATTATCGCCGGTGAGCTCGACGTCGGCACCACCGCGTCGGAGGCGGCCATCTCCGGCCGCGCCAGCGGCGCGCCCATCTTCGTCGTGGCCGGTTTCGCCAAGGGCGGCGCGCGCCTGGTCGGGCGCGCCGAGCTCAAACTGAAAAGCGTCAAGGACCTGAAGGGCAAGAAGGTCGGCGTCACGCGCGGCGGCATCCAGGAAGTGCTGCTGCTGGCCGAGCTGCAACAGGCCGGCCTCTCCGCGTCCGACCAGCCGGGCAAGGACGTGCAGCTGATCTACCTGGCCTATGCCGACCTGAACCAGGCGCTGCTGGGCAAGAACATCGACGCCATGATGAACTCCGAGCCGCAATCGTCGCAGTCGATCAACAAGGGCTACGGCAACGAGATCCTCAAGCCCTACGACACGCCGATCGGCGAGCCGATCCGCACCATGGTGATGACCGAGAAGTTCTACAAGGAGAAGCGGCCGCTGGCCGAGAAGTTCATGCGCTGCTTCGTCGAGGCCACCAAGACCTTCATCGAGCAGCCGGCCGTGGCCGAGAAGTATGTGCGCGAGACGGTGTTCAAGGGCCAGATCAGCAAGGACGATTTCGACGACGCCATCGGCAATTCGCCGTACTCCTACGACATCACGCCCGAGCACATCCAGATCACCACCGACGTCATGTTCAAGACCGGCGTCGGCCGCATGAGCAAGCCGCCCGCCGCCAAGGAATGGGTCAAGACCGATCTGCTGGACGCCGCCAAGAAAAGCCTGGGCGTCAAGTAAATGGCCAAGTTCAAGCTGAAGGAGGCCGGCGTCGGCCTGATCGTGCCGGCGCTGGTGATCGGCGTCTGGCAGCTGGTGTCGATGAAGGGCTGGGTCAACCCGCAGATGCTGCCGTCGCCGCTGGCGGTGCTGGAACGCTGGATCGCCTATCTGCTGCCGATCCAGCCGTACAGCCCGGAGCAGGGCAGCTGGCTGATGTGGGCCGTGTCCGGCGAGCTGATCGTCGACGCCCTGGGCAGCCTGTACCGCGTGGTGGTGGGCTTCGCCATCGGCGCCGCGCTGGCGCTGCCGCTGGGCCTGGTGATGGGCGCCAGCCAGACCGTGTACGCCTGGCTCAATCCGCTGATGCAGCTGCTGCGGCCGATTCCGCCGATCGCCTACATCCCGCTGTCGATTTTGTGGTTCGGCCTGGGCAATCCGCCGGCCATCTTCCTGATCGTGCTGGGCGCCTTCTTCCCGGTGCTGATGAACACCATCGCCGGCGTGCGCCAGGTCGACAGCATCTACCTGCGCGCGGCGCGCAACCTCGGCGCCAGCGGCAGCACCATGTTCGTGCGGGTGATCTTGCCGGCCGCCGTGCCCTACATCCTGTCGGGCGTGCGGATCGGCATCGGCACCGCCTTCATCGTGGTGATCGTGTCCGAGATGATCGCCGTGAACAACGGCCTGGGCTTCCGCATCCTGGAGGCGCGCGAGTACTTCTGGTCGGACAAGATCATGGCCGGCATGATCACCATCGGCCTGATCGGCCTGATCATCGACACCGCCGTCAACAAGCTGAACAACCATCTGCTGCGCTGGCACCGCGGCCTGGAGAACTGAGATGAGCGCTACCCACATCGTCGTCGCCAACGTCAGCAAGGTGTTCCAGACCGCCGAGCGCCAGCTGGTGG
This sequence comes from Duganella rhizosphaerae, assembly GCF_040364205.1. Classification (NCBI taxonomy): domain Bacteria; kingdom Pseudomonadati; phylum Pseudomonadota; class Betaproteobacteria; order Burkholderiales; family Oxalobacteraceae; genus Duganella; species Duganella rhizosphaerae. The sequence continues at coordinate 392,152 of NZ_BPWK01000003.1, read as the reverse complement.
CGCTCAAGGACATCGAGCTGGAGATCCCGCAGGGCCAGTTCGTCTGCCTGCTGGGGCCTTCGGGCTGCGGCAAGTCGACCCTGCTGAACGCGATCGCCGGCTTCGCGCCGCCGAGCTCCGGCCGCATCATCGCCGACGGCAAGGAAGTGACGGCGCCCGGTCCCGAGCGCGGCATGGTGTTCCAGGAATACGCGCTGTTCCCGTGGATGACGGTGGCCGACAACGTCGCCTTCGGCCTGGAGATCAAGGGCATGCCGAAGGCCGGGATCAACGCCATCGTCGACAAGCTGCTGGCGATGCTGTCGCTGAGCGACTTCCGCAACCGCTTTCCCAAGGACCTGTCGGGCGGCATGCGCCAGCGGGTGGCGATCGCCCGCGTGCTGGCGCTCGATTCGCCGATCATGCTGATGGACGAGCCGTTCGGCGCGCTCGACGCGCTGACCCGCCGCAATCTGCAGGACGAACTGCTGCGCATCTGGGCCGAGCTGAAGAAGACCATCATCTTCGTCACCCACAGCATCGAGGAAGCGATCTACCTGGCCGACCGCATCGTGGTGATGACCTACCGTCCCGGCACCGTCAAGCGCGACCTGATGGTGGAACTGCCGCGCATGCGCGATCCGGCCTCGGCCGAGTTCAACGCCCTCAAGCGCGAACTGGGCCAACTGGTGATGGAAGAACAGCAACGCCATCACAACGACGAGCTGCGCATGGCAGCCGTCGACTGAGCGATGGTGTAAACTGAAGGACATGCAGACTTCCTTACTCTTCGCAGCCATCGCGCTGTACCTCCTCTGTGCGGTGCTGCCGTCGCGCCGCGCCGTCCTGATTTCCGGCTTGACGGCCGCCGCCTGGCTGCTGCACGGCGCCGGCCTGTGGTCCGAGGTGGCGGGTTTTCCCGGCACCAGCGCGGGCTCCATCCGCATCGGCTTCGCCGCCATGCTGTCGTCGGCGCTGTGGGTGTCGGTGGGCGCGTACTGGATAGAAAACCAGAATTTCAGCCTGGACGGCATGCGCCGCCTGGTCATGCCGAACGCGGCGCTGGCGGCGGCCTTGCAACTGGGCTTCCCCGGCAACGTGATCCCGCTGGAGGGCAAGTCGCCCTTGTTCGGCTGGCATATCGCCATCGCCACGCTGGCCTACAGCACGCTGACGGTGGCCGCCTTCCATGCGGTGCTGATGGCCTTGCAGGAAAAACGCCTGCACGCCCGCACCGACAGCAAGAGCTTCATGTCCGGCGCGCTGGACCGGCTGCCGGCGCTGCTGACGATGGAAAAGCTGTTGTTCCGCATGATAGGTATCGGCTTCGCCTTGCTCAGCCTGACCGTGTTATCGGGTATCGTGTTCTCCGAACAGCTGTTCGGCCAGGCGCTCAAGTGGGACCACAAATCGGTGTTCACGCTGATGTCGTGGGTGCTGTTTGCCGCGCTGCTGGCGGGCCGCCGCTTCCGCGGCTGGCGCGGCAAGACCGCGCTGAGCTTCACTTTGGCCGGTTTCGCCACCTTGTTGCTGGCCTACGTCGGCAGCCGTTTTGTGTTTGAAGTGGTTTTGCATAAGGGTTGGGCATGAGCCGTATTATCTTTTGGTTGGCCTTGGTGTTCCTGGTGATCTTCGCCGTTCGCAGCAAGATCCGCGAGGCGCAGAAGCGCCACCAGCAGCAGTTCCGCGAGCCGCAGCAACCTGCGGGAGGGGGCGGCGCGCGTTCGCACGAGAAGGTCGTGGCCGAGGCCGAGACCATGCTGCAATGCGCCCATTGCGGCATCTTCTATCCGGCATCGGAATCCGTGCAGGCGCGCGGCCGCGACTATTGCAGCGCGGCCCACGCCACGCTGCCGGCGGCATAAGGTCTAGCGCGTGATCGCGCGCCTGCAAGCCCTGTCGGCCGAATCGCGCGCAACCTTCTGGCGCTCGCTGCAGACGCTCAACGCCACCCGCGTGGTGATCGCGCTGGTGCTGCTGGTCTACCTGAGCTTCGACAACCACGGCCTGCGCGCCTCCGGTCCCTATCTCTACCTGCAGATCTGCCTGATCTACCTGGGCCTGGCGATCGTGTTCGCGCTGACGGCGGTCTACTGGCAGCGCCGCTTCCTGTTGCAGCTGCTGTCGCAGATCGCCTGCGACCTGTCCATCATCTCGCTGCTGTATGTGGCCGGCGGCGGTTTGCGCAGCGGCCTGGCCATCCTCTACCTGTTCCCGCTGGCCGGTTCGGCCATCCTGGCGCCGCTGCTGCTGTCGCTGTTCTGCGCCGCGCTGGTGGCGCTGTTCATGCTGGCCGAATCGACCTGGCAGGTGTTCATGATGGAGGGCGACCAGCCCTACCTGCAGGCGGGCCTGTACGGCGCGGCCTTCTTTGCCGCGGTGTTGGTGGTCAACCGCATGGCGGCCAAGCTGATCGGCCAGGAGGAACTGGCGATCCAGCGCGGCGTCGAGATCACCGTGCAGCAGGCCGTGAACCGGCTGGTGATGGCCAACGTCGGCGACGGCATCCTGGTGGTCGATCCCGACGGCCAGGTGTTCGCCGGCAATCCGGCGGCGCAGCAGATGCTGGGCATGGTCGGCCCCGAGATGAAGTTCCGCCTGTCGGCCGCCGCCGCGCTGGCGCCGCTGGCGCAAGCCTATGCCGAATGGCGCGCCGACGCCGCGCGCAGCACTTCCTATGTCACCATCAAGCCGTATGCCGAGGCGGCGCTGCAGGACGTGACGGCCGCCTGGAGCGCGCGCCGCGACCTCTCCGCGCATTTGAAGGTGCGCTTCGCGGCGGTCGACACGGCCGGCCTGGGCACCGAGCGCAGCGTGATCTTTTTGCAGGACGTGACCGGCATCGAAAACCAGGCGCAGCAACTGAAGCTGGCGTCGATGGGACGGCTCACCGCCAGCATCGCGCACGAGGTGCGCAATCCGCTGTCGGCCATCGGCCACGCCACCGCGCTGCTGGGCGAGGACCTCGACAGCACGGTCCACCTGCGGCTGCTGAAGATCGTCGGCGACAACGTGGCGCGGGTCAACCGCATGGTCGAGGACATCCTGCAGCTGTCGCGCAAGGTGCAGCCGCACAGCGAGCCGCTGGCGCTGGACGTCTTCCTGGCCGAACTGAAAACCGAATTCATCGAGACCCACGGCCTGACGCCGGACATCATCGGCGCTTCGGCGCCGGCCGGCACGCTGGTGCGCTTCGACGCGCTGCACCTGCGCGAGGTGGTGCTCAACCTGCTCAACAACGCGGTGCGCTACGCCAGCGGCGGGCCGGACTCGATCCGCATGGACCTGGTCAGCGACAAGGCGCGCAGGATGGAGCTGCACGTGCAGGACGACGGCCCCGGCATCTCGCCCGAGGTGCGCGCCCACCTGTTCGAGCCGTTTTACACCACATCCAGCAAGGGTACCGGGCTGGGACTATATCTGGCGCGCGAATTGTGTTTGAATAACGAGGCGCGACTGGACTACGAATATCGTTTTGATATCAAAGCCAGCCCCGATGGGACTCCCCGCTCGCGCGGGCGATTTGTAATCACCTTCGCCCATCCGGCGCAGACGTAGAAAGGCTGTTTGATGAGTGCTAGAGGTTCCCAACGCGCGCCTCGCGTGCTGGTCGTCGACGATGAGGCCGACCTGCGCGAGCTGCTGGAACTGACCCTGCTGAAAATGGGGCTGGACGTCGACAGCGCCGCCACCTTGGCGCAGGCGCGCGGCCTGCTGGCCACGCCGGAACGCGAGTACCAGCTGGTGCTGACCGACATGCGCCTGCCCGACGGCCTGGGGCTGGAGCTGGTGCGCGAAGTGAGCGCCGCATATAAGAACACGCCGATCGCGGTGGTGACGGCCTTCGGCAGCGCCGACAACGCCGTCATCGCGCTCAAGGCCGGCGCCTTCGACTACATCTCCAAGCCGGTGGCGCTGGACCAGTTGCGGGTGATGGTGCAGTCGGCGCTGCGACTGAACGCCGAACCGCCGGGCGAAGCGCTCAGCACCGAGCCGCCGGCCAGCCGGTTGAAGGGCGAATCGGCCGTGATCCAGGCGCTGCGCGCGCAGATCGCGCGGCTGGCGCGCTCGATGGCGCCGATCGCCATCAACGGCGAATCGGGCAGCGGCAAGGAGCTGGCCGCGCGCGAGATTCACGCCCAGAGTTCGCGCAACGGCAAGCCTTTCATCGCCGTCAACTGCGGCGCCATCCCCGAGGCGCTGATGGAGGCCGAGTTCTTCGGCTACCGCAAGGGCGCTTTCACCGGCGCGGCCGATGAGCGGGACGGCTTCTTCCAGGCGGCCAACGGCGGCACCTTGATGCTCGACGAAGTGGCCGACCTGCCGCTGGCGATGCAGGTCAAGCTGCTGCGCGCGATCCAGGAGCGGCGCGTGCGCAAGATCGGCGCCACCGCCGAGGAACCGGTCGACGTGCGCATCATCAGCGCGACCCACAAGAACCTGGCGCAGTGCGTGGAGCAGGGCAGCTTCCGCCAGGATCTGTTCTACCGCCTGAACGTGATTGAACTGAGCCTGCCGCCGCTGCGCGAACGGCTCGACGACCTGGCCGTGCTGACCGGCGCCATCCTGGAGCGGCTGGGCACCTTCGAGCACAAGGTGCTGCTGGGCGAGGGCGTGCTCGATGCGCTGCGCGGCTACTCCTTCCCCGGCAATGTGCGCGAGCTGGAAAACATCCTGGAACGGGCGCTGGCCTTCGCCAACGACGGCGTGATCGAAGTGGCCGACCTGGCGTTGAAGGGCGCGCGCATGGTCGAGGCGATCGTGCCGCTGCCGACACCCGCGCTGCCGGCGCCATACATGGCCGTCACCGAAGCCGCCGCGCTGGACGTGGCGCCGTTGCCGACGCCGCAGCCGGCCGAGCCGGCGCCGTCCGCCGCCGGCACGCTGCCGCTGCCGCACCTGGACGCGCTGCCCAGCAGCCTGCCCGACTACCTGAACCAGATCGAGCGCGACATCATCCTGCGGGCGCTGGCGCAGACCCAGTTCAACCGTACCCAGGCCGCCCAGCTGCTGGGCATCAGCTTCCGCCAGCTGCGCTACCAGATGCAGAAGCTGAACATCCAGGAGCCGGAGGCGTGAGGCCGCCGGAACTGGGCGCCGACGGCTGGTGGCTGCCGGCGCGGCGCTACGACAGCCCCCATGCCGACTGCCGTCCCGACCCGGCCGACATCACGCTGCTGGTGGTCCATAACATCTCGCTGCCGGGCGGCTGTTACGGCGGCCCGCACGTGTCCGACCTGTTCAGCGGCCGCTTGGACTATAATACTGACCCCTCGTTCGCGGACCTGCGGGGGCTGAAAGTGTCGAGCCACTTCTTCATCCGCCGTGACGGCCGCGTGGTGCAGTATGTTTCTGCCAACGAGCGGGCCTGGCACGCGGGGCTGTCGGCCTTCCAGGGGCGGGAGAAGTGCAACGACTATTCGATCGGCGTGGAGCTGGAAGGCACGGACGACAGCGGCTTCGAGCCGGCCCAGTACCAGGCGCTGGCGGCGCTGACGCTGGCGCTGCAAACGCGCTATCCGCTGACCGATGTGCAGGGTCATGAACACATCGCGCCGGGCCGGAAAACCGACCCGGGACCGTTGTTCGATTGGGAATGTTATCGGAAAATCTGGCAGACTTTGCTTAATCAAAAGGCACCGGATGAGCTCGCGTTAGTGGGTGCTAGCGCCGGACTACGCTTCGCAAAAGGGCTTCCGCAAAGTCAATAGAAAAATTGCCGTAAACCTCAAAATTTCCACTTGTCTTAGCCTGACCTGACCACTACAATCAGTGTATCGATTCACACCAATCACTAGATATAGTAGTTCTCATGACACTGGTTCTTAAACTATTTACAAGCCGACAAGGCCAGTTCACCACCCATTTTATTGCAGTTTAACCAGCCAGGCAGGTTTTGGCCGGTCGCTTCATTTTGGCCTTTTTTCATACAACATTACGTCGCGCAGCACTGACTGCACGCTGTTATCGGGGAGCTTAAATGCAATCTACTCAAGACATCACCATCAATCCAGCGCTGGTACCAGCAGCCGCTGCGAGCACCGCCAGCAGCCCGGTCACGGCCGCCAGCGACCTCGGTGACTACCGCATCATCCGCCGTAACGGCGCGGTCGTCGCGTTTGAACCGTCGAAAATCGCCATCGCCGTGACCAAGGCTTTTTTGGCCGTTAACGGCGGCCAGGGCGCAGCTTCGGCGCGCGTGCGCGAATTGGTAGAACAGCTGACCGCCAGCGTGGTCACCGCATTGGTGCGCCGCCAGCCATCGGGCGGCACCTTCCACATCGAAGACGTGCAAGACCAGGTTGAACTGGCGCTGATGCGCTCCGGCGAACACGATGTCGCCCGCGCCTACGTGCTGTATCGCGCCAAGCATATGGAAGAGCGCCGCGCCGCCAAGGAAGCGCAAGGCGCCACCGCCGCGATCGAAGCGCCGCAAATCCACGTGCTGGAAAACGGCGAGCGCAAGCCGCTGGAAATGGACCGCGTCACCGGCCTGATTAACGCCGCCTGCATCGGCCTGGAAAAGCACGTCGACGCCGACGCCATCCTGGCCGAGACGCTGAAGAACCTGTACGACGGCGTGCCGGTCGAAGAGCTGCACAAGTCCGCCATCCTGGCCGCCCGCGCGCTGATGGAAAAAGATCCGGCTTACTCGCAAGTGACGGCCCGCATCCTGCTGCACACGATCCGCAAGGAAGTCTTCGGCAAGGAAGTCGCGCAGGGCGCGGCAGCAGCCGAATACGTGACCTACTTCCCGCAATACATCGCCAAGGGTATCGCCAACGAACTGCTGGACGTCAAACTGGCCGAGTTCGACCTGGCCCGCCTGTCCAAGGCGCTGGTCGCCGACCGCGATCTGCAGTTCGGCTACATCGGCCTGCAAACCCTGTACGACCGCTACTTCCTGCACGTGCGTGACGTCCGCATCGAAATGCCGCAGGCCTTCTACATGCGCGTCGCCATGGGCCTGGCCCTGAACGAAAGCGACCGCGAAGCGCGCGCCATCGAGTTCTACAACCTGCTGTCGACCTTCGACTTCATGTCGTCGACGCCGACGCTGTTCAACTCGGGCACCCTGCGTTCGCAGCTGTCGTCGTGCTACCTGACCACCGTGTCGGACGACCTGGAAGGCATCTACGACGCCATCAAGGAAAACGCCCTGCTGGCCAAGTTCGCCGGCGGCCTGGGTAACGACTGGACCCCGGTGCGCGCACTGGGCGCCCACATCAAGGGCACCAACGGCAAATCGCAAGGCGTGGTGCCGTTCCTGAAAGTGGTCAACGACACCGCCGTCGCGGTCAACCAGGGCGGCAAGCGCAAGGGCGCGGTGTGCGCCTACCTGGAAACCTGGCACATGGACATCGAAGAGTTCCTGGACCTGCGCAAGAACACCGGCGACGACCGCCGCCGCACCCACGACATGAACACCGCCAACTGGATCCCGGACATGTTCATGAAGCGCGTGATGGAAAAAGGCGACTGGACCCTGTTCTCGCCATCCGATACGCCTGACCTGCACGACCTGGTCGGCAAGGCCTTCGAAAAAGCCTACCTGGGCTACGAAGCCAAGGCCGCCGCCGGCGAAATCCGCGTGTTCAAGAAGATCGCCGCGCTGGACCTGTGGCGCAAGATGCTGTCGATGCTGTTCGAAACCGGCCACCCATGGATCACCTTCAAGGACCCATGCAACATCCGTTCGCCACAGTCGCACGTCGGCATGGTCCACAGCTCCAACCTGTGCACCGAGATCACGCTCAACACCGGTCCTGACGAAATCGCCGTCTGCAACCTGGGTTCGGTCAACATGCCAGCCCATATGAAAGAGGGCAAGCTGGATCACGTCAAGCTGAAGAAGACCATCCGCACCGCGATGCGCATGCTGGACAACGTGATCGACATCAATTACTACGCCGTCGACAAAGCGCGCAACGCCAATATGCGCCACCGTCCGGTGGGCCTGGGCGTGATGGGCTTCCAGGACTGCCTGCACATGATGCGCATTCCGTTCTCGTCGAACGAAGCCGTGTCCTTCGCCGACACCTCGATGGAAGCGGTGTGCTACTACGCCTACCTGGCCTCGACCGAACTGGCCGAAGAACGCGGCCACTATCAGTCGTACAAAGGCTCGCTGTGGGACCGCGGCATCCTGCCGCAGGACTCGATCAAGCTGCTGGCCGACGAACGCGGCGGCTACCTGGAGCAGGATACCTCGGCCGCCATGGACTGGACCCCGGTGCGCGACCGCATCAAGAAGTTCGGCATGCGTAACTCGAACTGCGTGGCGATCGCTCCGACCGCGACCATTTCGAACATCATCGGCGTGTCGGCCTGCATCGAACCGACCTTCCAGAACCTGTACGTGAAGTCCAACCTGTCGGGCGAGTTCACCGAGATCAACGCCTACCTGGTGCGCGACCTGAAGGCGCGCGACCTGTGGGACGAGGTGATGATCTCCGACCTGAAGTACTTCGACGGCTCACTGGCCAAGATCGACCGCATCCCGCAAGACCTGCGTGACATTTATGCAACCGCGTTCGAAGTGTCGCCGACCTGGCTGGTGGAAGCAGCATCGCGCCGCCAGAAGTGGATCGACCAGGCGCAGTCGCTGAACATCTACATGGCCGGCGCGTCGGGCAAGAAGCTGGACGAGACCTACAAACTGGCATGGCTGCGTGGCCTGAAAACCACCTACTACCTGCGCACCATCGCCGCCACCCACATGGAGAAATCGACCTCCAAGACCGGCGCGCTGAACGCGGTGGCCGTGGACGGCGGCATGTCGGCCAGCGCCATGTCGGCGGCCGGTCCGGCGACGGCGGCCCTGGCGGGTTCGGCGGCATCGGCCTCGTCGGTGGCGCAAGCCGAAGCCGACGGCGCGGCCTGCTACCTGCGTCCGGGCGACGACGGTTTCGAGGAATGCGAAGCTTGCCAGTAAAAACGTACTAATATAGAGAGTGAACCGTCCCGGCCCGTCCGGGCGGTTCTTTTAACACCGAATTCAGAAGGAATCCATTATGTCGCTGTCCTGGGACGAAGAGGCCGCATCGGCCGCACCACAAGCTGCAGTCAATCAAGCCGCACTGGCCACCGGCGAAGCCAATGCCGAGCAAGTCGCGCGTCGCGTCAATGCCGACGACAAGCGCATCATCAACGGCAAAACCGACGTCAACCAGCTGGTGCCGTTCAAGTACAAGTGGGCATGGGATAAATACCTGGCCGGTTGCGCCAACCACTGGATGCCGCAGGAAGTGAACATGCAGCGCGATATCGAGCTGTGGAAGAACCCGAACGGCCTGACCGAAGACGAACGCCGTCTGGTCAAGCGCAACCTGGGCTTCTTCGTCACCGCCGACTCGCTGGCCGCCAACAACATCGTGCTGGGCACCTACCGCCACATCACCGCCCCCGAGTGCCGCCAGTACCTGCTGCGCCAGGCCTTCGAAGAGGCGATCCACACCCACGCCTACCAGTACATCGTCGAGTCGCTGGGCCTGGACGAGGCGGAGATCTTCAACGCCTACAACGAAGTGAAGTCGATCCGCGACAAGGACGAGTTCCTGATCCCGTTCATCAACACGCTGACCGACCCGGCCTTCACCACCGGCACCGTGCACAACGACCAGCAGCTGCTGAAGTCGCTGATCGTGTTCGCCTGCCTGATGGAAGGCCTGTTCTTCTACGTCGGCTTCACCCAGATCCTGGCGCTGGGCCGCCAGAACAAGATGATGGGCGCCGCCGAGCAGTACCAGTACATCCTGCGCGACGAATCGATGCATTGCAATTTCGGCATCGACCTGATCAACACGATCAAGATGGAAAACCCGCTGCTGTGGACGCCTGCGTTCAAGGAAGAGATCAAGCAGCTGTTCCTGAAGGCCGTGGACCTGGAATACGCCTACGCCGAAGACACCATGCCACGCGGCGTGCTGGGCCTGAACGCCACCATGTTCAAGGGCTACCTGCGCTTCATCGCCAACCGCCGCGCCACCCAGATCGGCCTGGAGACGCTGTTCGAGCAGGAAGAAAACCCGTTCCCGTGGATGAGCGAGATGATCGACCTGAAGAAGGAACGCAACTTCTTCGAGACCCGCGTCATCGAATACCAGACCGGCGGCGCGCTGAACTGGGACTGATCCCGACCCGGTTGGACAGCATCAAACGAAAAGCCTGGCATTTGCCGGGCTTTTTGCTTTTCGCGGCCTGAAACAGATCGCGTCACCGAGGCGACTGCCCCACGCTGGCCAGGTACGCCGCCAGCGCCGGCGAGCGCTCATCGTGGCTCAGCACGGCGATGTAGCCGTCGGGCCGGATCAGCGCCAGGTCGCCGGGCGTGAAGCGGTAGGCGTCGCGCAGATGGCCGCCGTCGTCGCGCAGTTCGCCGGCGGCGCCGATGTCGATGGTGCGCAGGCCGCGTCGCGCGTCGGCCGGCGATGACGGCATGGCCGGCTCATAGCGCAGCAGCGACCAGTCGCCGCTATTCAATAGCGTAAACAAACGCAGCGGCTGGCCGGCGGCGCCGCGGCAGGGCGCGTCCGGCGCGCGGTCGCCGGCGTGCAGCGCGTCCTGCCGCGTTGCGTCTTGCGGCCGCTCGTCGAGCGACAGCGGCGACGTCCGATAGCCCAGGTCCAGCTGCTGCGTCTCGCGGCCGCGCCGCAGGTCGCCCTGCTGGCGCGCCGCGTCGAGCAGCCGGGTCGCCAGTCCCAGCATGCCGGCGGCGATCGCGCGCCGCTCCGTCTCGTAGGTGTCGAGCAGCGCATCCGGCGCGCCGTCCAATACCGCCGCCAGCTTCCATCCGAGGTTCCAGGCATCCTGCACGCTGGTGTTCAGGCCCTGGCCGCCGGTCGGCGGGTGGACGTGCGCGGCGTCGCCGGCGATGAAGACGCGGCCGACGCGGTAGCGCTCCGCCAGCCGGGAACTCATCTCGTATACCGAACGCCAATGCACCGCATGCAGCACGATGTCCGCGCGCCCGGTGCGTTCGGCGATGGCGGCGGACAGTCCCGCCTCCGACACGTCGACGTCGCCTTCCAGCGGCACCGGCATCTGCAGCTGGAATAGTCCGGTGCCCATCAGCGGACACAGGCCGAGCTGCCGGGGACCGTCGCCCCAGCGGTGCCAGACGCCGCGCTCCAAACCGCTGAGCGCGAGGTCGGCGACCACCGCGCGCACCTTCATGGATGCTCCGGGGAAGCCGATGTCGAGCGCCTTGCGCACGAAGCTGCGGCCGCCGTCGGCGCCGACCAGGTAGCGCGCCCGCACCGCCGTCTCGCCGTCCGCCGTGGCGACGCGCGCGCTGACGCCGTCGGCATCCTGCTCGAAGCCGGCCAGCGCGTGGCCGTAGCGCGGTGCGTGGCCCAGCTCCGCCAGGCGCTGGCGCAGCACGCCTTCGGTCAGATACTGCGGCAGCATCAGCGGCTGGCCGTAAGGTTCGGCCGGCGAGGGCGCGGCCGCTTCGGTCGACGGCTGCTCGTCGTAGCCGCCGCCGGCGCGGTACTTGCGCTGCGGCGGATAGTAGCCGCCCGCCGCCACCATGCGGTCGGCCACGCCCAGCGCTTCGAAGATCTCCAGGCTGCGCGGCTGGATGCCTTTGCCGCGCGAACCCGTGAACGGCGCCTCCGCCTGGTCGATCAGCAGGAAGCCGATATGCCGCCGCGCCAGGTCGAGCGCCAGCGTCAGGCCGGCGGCGCCGGCGCCGCAAATGAGGATGTCGGTGTGGATGGTGTTCATGCGGGGCTCCTATGTATGTGTATTTTGCACATATTATTCCGGCCTCAAAATCGTGTCAATAACTATGTGTATAATGCACATATGAATAAAGACATCCGAGATTTGCATGACGCGCTGCTGGACATCATCGGCTTCATGAGCCGTCCGGAGCCCGACCATACGCTGATGGCCGACATGGCCATGCCGCTGGAGCGCGCGCTGCTGCCGCTGCTGGTGCGCATCGACCGGCGCGGTCCACTCGGCGTGGTGGAGCTGGCCGACATGGTCGGCCGCGACTACACCACCGTCAGCCGGCAGGTGGCTCGCCTCGACGAACTGGGTCTGGTGGTGCGGCGCGCCGGCACGCGCGACAAGCGCGTGCGCGAAGCGGAGGTGACGGAGCTCGGCCGCGAGATGGCGGACGCCATCGACCGCATGCGCGAGAACATCGTCGCCGAGTTGATGGCCGATTGGACCGCGACCGAACGACGCGACTTGTCGCGCTTGATGAAGCGCTTCGCCGGCGACATGAACGCCTGGCTGTACCGCCGCAAAATCGACGACGAGGAGTGAACGCGATCCGATCGCGCGGCGCGTCGCGCACGTGTGCGCGCTGCGCGAACAGCGCCGCGATCCGCAGCGCAGCGCATCAACGGCGGCGCGCACCGCAGTATTCTGCTTGCCATTCGCCGCACTCTGTCTCATAATCGCGACGAAATTAAAACAGTGAGTAGCGGCGGCGCGCAAGCGATGCGCAAGCGCTCTCGGATTCGACAGCGGGTGGTGCGGATTTTTTCGCCGGCGACGACGGCGTCGCAGAAACCCAGACGGCACAAGGCGCGCTTTGAAGCACTCCTTTTTCGCGCGAGACCGCGAACGTTTTTTCGAACTCGATTGAGCGCGCACATCGCGGCGCGACGACGCAAGCGGGCATGCAGAATCGGCATGCGCATGTGAGTTGAATCGCTTAACGCGAAAAAAAGCGCATGAATATCTATCGTGCTGGTTGCGCACCGACAAGGTTTTCGTGTACTTTACGAGATTGAAAATGCGTGTTTTGAAGTGTGCAGAAATTTGACGTCGCACACGCCGCAGAAATGATCGCGATACGGGATACAGATTCACACAGATATGCACAAGACCACACCGTTTTTGTTTAGCCGTCTCGCCTGATTAGGTTCAGGCTGGGCGGCTTTTTGTTTGAAAACGAAAACGGTGGAGGTCAGCGACGTAGGTCCCTGGAGCTGAGTACACGCCCGACCATCCGCAAAACGTCGCAACAAGATTTGTACCTGAGCGCCGCCCGGCCACGGACGGCGACCAGGTTAATGGCTGAAGTGCTGCACTCGTGAGGGGTTGCAGCAGTTCAGCTGGTGCCGAATTCATTAGCGCAAACCGTCGTTCGTTTGTGCCGATGAATAATTCGCCTGGCCTAATTCCGGGCCGGACGGGTTTAAATCTTGTAATGAATTTTTCCCATCCCCGATGAAGGAGAACTAAAAATGGCAACAGCCGCAAAGAAACCAGCAGCAAAGAAACCGGCCGCTAAAGCCGCCGCCCCAGCGAAAAAGCCTGTCGCAGCGAAAGCCGCCGCCAAGCCAGCAGCAAAAGCTGCCGCCAAACCAGCCGCTAAACCAGCTGTGAAAAAAGCCGCTGCCAAGCCAGTCGCGAAAAAAGCCGCCGCTAAACCAGCAGCCAAGCCAGCAGCAAAAGCAGCAGCTAAACCAGCAGTGAAAAAAGCTGTCGCCAAGCCAGTCGCTAAAAAAGCCGCAGCCAAGCCAGCCGCTAAACCAGCAGCGAAAAAAGCAGCAGCCAAGCCAGCAGCGAAAAAAGTAGCCGCTAAACCAGCAGCGAAAAAAGTCGTCGCCAAAGCAGCAGCGAAACCAGCAGCGAAAAAAGTAGCAGCCAAGCCAGCAGCGAAGAAAGCCGCCGCCAAGCCAGCAGCTAAAAAAGTCGTCGCCAAAGCCGCCGCCAAACCAGCAGCTAAAAAAGCAGCCGCCAAGCCAGCCGCTAAACCAGCAGCGAAAAAAGCAGCAGCCAAGCCAGCAGCGAAAAAAGTAGCGGCTAAACCAGCAGCGAAAAAAGCCGTCGCTAAAGCAGCAGCCAAGCCAGCAGCTAAAAAAGCTGTCGCCAAAAAACCAGTGGTAAAAGCAGCAGCCAAACCGGCTGCAAAGGCAGCGGCTAAGCCAGCAGCAAAAAAGCCGGTTAAAGCAGCGGCTGCCAAGCCAGCTGCTAAAAAGCCAGTCGCCAAGAAGGCCGCCGCTAAACCGGTAGCCGCTCCGGCCGCAGCTCCAGTGGTGGCAGCCGCCGCTCCTGCCGCTGCCAAGCCAGCCGCGAAAAAAGCTGCGCCGAAAAAGGCTGCTGCACCGAAGAAGGAAGCTGTCGCCAAGCCAGCCGCTCCAGCTCCGGCCGCCGCTCCTGCAGCAAAAACCGTGTTGGCACCGGCCGCAGCATGGCCGTTCCCAACCAGCACCCGTCCTAGCTAATTAAATAGCTTGGATGCCTGCTGAGGCAATGGGCCGCTGTGTGAGACAATCACACAGCGGCTTTTTTTTGGAGGGGACTCGTGCTTAGTATCGTTAAGTTGATTGTCGACGCCATCGCCACCCTGTTGGGCGGGGCTTTATTGTTACGTTTCTGGATGCAAGCGATCCGTGTCCGCCCGCCGGCATCGGTGGCCCAATTTACCTTCCAGCTGTCGGACTGGCTGGTGCGCCCGCTGCGCCGCATCGTGCCCGGCGTGGGCGGCTATGACTGGGCCAGCCTGATCGGGGCCTTCCTGATCGTGCTGCTGGCCACCTCGGTGATGTACCTGGCCGGCTGGACCACGCCGCTGGTGCTGCTGATGGCCTTCCAGCGCTTCCTGGAATGGATTTTGTACGGCTTCATGGCCTTGCTGGTGATCGAGGCGATCTTCAGCTGGGTGAATCCGCATGCGCCGCTGGCGCCGTTCGTGCGCGCGCTCAACGAGCCGCTGCTGCGGCCGATCCGCCGCGTGGTGCCGCTGGTCGGCAACCTGGACTTGTCGCTGCTGGTGGCGCTGATCCTGCTGCAGATCGCGTTGCTGGTGCTGGGCATGCTGTTCAGCGGACGCTGATAAGCGCTCCCCTAAAGCAGAAGGGCAGACCATTGAGGCCTGCCCTTTTTTTATTCACGCTTCGATTGAGCGGCGTTTTACCCCGGTGAGGCTGGGGTCTGACCCCGTACGGGGTCAGACCCTTACGGCACGCCGTGCGGGTTAGTAGCGGTAGCCGAAGGCGGCTTCGAAGCGGTCAGCGATCTCGGCGGCCGTCAGCTGGTGGTTCTGCGCGCCCTTGCTGGCGATCTTGATCGCGCCCAGCAGGCTGGCCAGGCGGCCGGTGGTTTCCCACTTCCAGCCCTTGGTGATGCCGAACAGCAGGCCGGCGCGGTAGGCGTCGCCGCAGCCGGTCGGGTCGATGGCCGCGTCCACCGGCACCGCCGGGATCTCGATGCGCTGGCCGCCGGTGTAGATTTCCGAGCCCTTGTCGCCGCGCGTGATGATCAGCGCTTTCAGGCGGCCGGCGATGTCCGGCACGGTCAGGCCGGTGCGGTCCATCAGCAGTTCGATCTCATAGTCGTTGGTGGTGACGTAGGTGGCCTTGTCGATGAACTCGATCAGCTCGTCGCAGCTGAACATCGGCAGCTGCTGGCCCGGATCGAAGATGAACGGGATCTGCAGCTTGGCCAGGTCGACGGCGTGCTTCTTCATGCCCAGGTGGCCGTCCGGCGAGATGATGGCGAGCGCGGCTGGACCGGCCTTGGCGATGTCGTTCTCGTGCGCGTACGACATGGCGCCTGGGTGGAAGGCGTTGATCTGGTTGTTGTCTTCGTCGGCGGTGACGAAGCACTGGGCGTTGTAGGCTTCCGGCTTGACCAGGATGTTGTCGGTGGACAGGCCCAGCTTGCGGAAGCGCTCCATGTAGGCGGCGTTGTCCTGGCCCATGACGCCGACGATGCGCGGGTCGCCGCCCAGCATCTTCAGGTTGTAGGCGATGTTGGGCGCGCAGCCGCCGAACTCGGTGCGCATGGTCGGCGCCAGGAAGGAGACGTTGACCTTGTGCAGCTGGTCGGCCAGCAGGATGCTGTCGAAGCGGCCGGGGAATTGCAGGATGGTGTCGATAGCGATCGAGCCGCAAATCAAAGAAGTCTGGGTCATGATAGGTCTTTAAGGATAGAAGACTGCGATGTGATAGCCGGATGCTTTCAGCTGTTTCAATTCGAAGTACAGTTTGACAGATTGTTCGGTGTGCGGGGCAAAGCCTTTGTCGAGCGCGACGTCGGCGCCCAGGTATTCGCGCGGCGTGAACACGCGGCGCAACACGGCCTTGTCGCTGGCGTCGTCCAGCACCAGTTCGATATGCGGCCAGGCTTGCGCGGTGGCGCTCTGGTTGCGCAGCTGGGTGGTGAAGGAGAAGGTGGTCTCGCTCAGGGTTTGCAGTTCGCCCTGTTCAATGCCGAGGTCGTCGATCTGCGCCGGCAGTTCGATCTTGCAGCCGAGCGCGTTGCAGGCGGCCGTCAGCGCCGGCTTGAGCGGCGGCAGCGCGGCGGCGATCTGGTTGCGGAAGGTGGTCAGTCCCTGGGCCGCCAGGGTCGCCAGCAGCAGCAGCACGCCCAGGCTCATGCCGATGGTCGCGGCCTTGCCGAACTTCTGGCGCAGGCGGTCGCGCTTGATGAAGCCGGGTTCTTCGGCGTCGTCTTCAGTGGCGGGGGCTTCTTCGATGGCGGGCTCGTCCGGCAGCAGCGCGTGCGCGTGGACGGCCTGGATCTGCGACTCGGCCAGGCCGGCGGAGGACAGCTGCACCAGCGCTTCCTCGTCGACTGCTTCGAGTTCGTTGAAGCGCTCGGCCTCGCTGACGGCTGCGGCGGCGATGGCGGCGGCCGGCGCCGCATCCAGCGTCGGCTCGCGGCGCTCGTCGGCCAGCATGGAGGTGAAGGCGGTGGGCGCGGCCTCGGCGCCCGGTTCGGCGTCGTTCTGCTCGATGACGGCCAGCTCGGCTTCCAGCGCGGCTGCCAATTCTTCGTCCGACATGGCTTCGATGCTGAGCGCGTTTTCAAGCGGCTCGGCGTCGGCGTCGGGTTCGGCGTCCCACTGCGGTTCCTGGGCGGCGGCTGAGGCAGGCTCAGGCGCCGGTTCAGTCTCCGGTTCAGGCTCGGCGTCCGGCTCCACGTCCAGATCGAGGTCCAGCGCTTCTTCCACGGCTGGTGGCAGGGGCGGCTCGGCTGGCAATGTCAGCGGGTTGGTGGCGATCGGTTCGTCGTCGTAGCGCCCGTCGTCGTAGGGCGGGTCGGCGTCGGCCAGAGTTTCGGTTTCGACTGCGGCGGGCGCGTCGATATGTTCGTCCGCTTCGACTGCTTCGACCGCGTCCATCGCGGTATCGAGCTCGAGCGTGTAAATGGGTTCTGCGGATTCGCTGCCCAGCACTTCGGCGGCGCGGGTGTTCAGCGCGGCCATCTTCTGGTCGAAGGGCGTGGTGTCAGGCAGTGGGGCGGGGGAGGATGCGGGCGCCGGTGGCGCCGCGGCGAGCGGCTCCAGCAGGGCCGCGTTGCCGTCGAAGACTTCATTGCAGGAGCCACAGCGCACTATGCCCCCACGTAATTTCAACTGGTCATGGGCGACCCGAAATATCGTGTTGCAGTGGGGGCATTTGGTGGCGAGCGCCATTGCTGTGGTTAGCGCGCCGCTGGAACCACATCGCTGCCGAGGCGGCCGTGCAGCGCCACCCAGCCGTCTTGCTCAGCCCACACGCCCAGCTTGATGAACGGGGCGTAGGCAGCGGCCACTTCCTCGGCCTGGCGCGCCAGCACGCCGGACAGGATCAGCGCGCCGCCGTCGGCCACGCGGCCCGACAGCATCGGCGCCATCAGCTTCAGCGGGCTGGACAGGATGTTGGCCACCACGATGTCGAAACGCTGCGTCGCATGCTTCGATTGCGCGAAGGTGTCCGGCAGGAAGTACTCGATTTCGCACTTGTTGCGCTGGGCATTGTCGGCCGCCGATTCGATCGCCTGCGGATCGATGTCCACGCCGACCACTTCGCCGGCGCCGACCTTCTTGGCCACCATGGCCAGGATGCCGGAGCCGCAACCGTAGTCGAGCACGGTCTTGCCCGGCGCCGGATTCGCTTCCAGCCACTCCATGCACAGACGGGTGGTCGGGTGCGAGCCGGTGCCGAAGGCCAGGCCCGGATCCAGTTCCAGGATCAGGCCGTTGGCGTCCGGCGCTTCGTGCCAGCTCGGCACGACCCAGATGTTCTTGCCGATGTGGATGGGCGCGAACTGCGACTGGGTCAGACGCACCCAGTCCTGCTCTTCCACCTTGCGGGTGGTGAACTTCGGCAGGGTGGTCAAGCCGACCTGTCCTGCAGCGGCCGCCACGATCACGGCCTGGTCGTCGTCTTCGTTGGTCAGGGCGACCACGCGGCTGTGATCCCACGCCGCTTCGGTCGGTTCCATGCCCGGCTCGCCGAACAGCGGTTTTTCCGCGTCGGTGCCTTCGTCCGCGTCTTCCACGGACACCGACAGCGCGCCCACGTCCATCAGGGCTTCCGACAGTGCTTCCGCGTGGTCGCGGGCGATTTCGATGACGATTTCAGTCCAGCTCATTATTGTGGCGCCTTGTTACTCAAACTCAGTTTATGCAGGTCTGGCATGTCCGCCAGTTTTTGTTCCAGATAGTGGATGTTGGTGCCGCCTTCGATGAAGCGGGCGTCGACCATCAGCTCGCGGTGCAGCGGGATGTTGGTCTGGATGCCCTCGACCACCATTTCCGACAGCGCGATCTGCATGCGGCGGATCGCCTGCTCGCGGGTGGCGCCGTAAGTGATCACCTTGCCGATCATCGAATCGTAGTGCGGCGGTACATAATACCCCGCATAAGCGTGCGAGTCGACGCGCACGCCCGGGCCGCCCGGCACGTGCCAGGAAGTGATGCGGCCTGGCGACGGCGTGAACTTGAACGGGTCTTCGGCGTTGATGCGGCACTCGACGGCGTGGCCGGACAGCATCACGTCGCGCTGGCGGAAGCGCAGCTTCTCGCCGGCGGCGATGCGGATCTGTTCCTGCACGATGTCGATGCCGGTGATCATTTCGGTGACCGGGTGTTCGACCTGCACGCGGGTGTTCATCTCGATGAAGTAGAACTCGCCGTTCTCATACAGGAACTCGAAGGTGCCGGCGCCGCGGTAGCCGATCTTGCGGCAAGCTTCGGCGCAGCGGTCGCCGACTTTTTCGATCAGCTTGCGCGGGATGCCAGGCGCTGGCGCCTCTTCGATGACCTTCTGGTGGCGGCGCTGCATCGAGCAGTCGCGTTCGCCCAGCCAGACGGCGTTTTTGTGTTCGTCGGCGAGGATCTGGATTTCCACGTGACGCGGATTTTCCAGATACTTCTCCATGTAGACTTCCGGATTGCCGAAGGCGGTGCCCGCTTCGGTCTTGGTCATCGCCACGGCGTTGATCAGCGCGGCTTCGGTATGCACCACGCGCATGCCGCGGCCACCGCCGCCGCCGGCCGCCTTGATGATGACCGGGTAGCCGACCTTGCGCGCAATTTGCACGATCGCCTTAGGATCATCCGGCAACGCGCCTTCCGAACCCGGCACGCACGGCACGCCGGCCTTGATCATGGTTTGCTTGGCCGAGACCTTGTCGCCCATGATGCGGATCGATTCGGAGCGGGGGCCGATGAAGACGAAGCCGGATTTTTCCACGCGTTCGGCGAAGTCGGCGTTTTCCGACAGGAAGCCATAGCCCGGGTGGATCGCTTCGGCGTCCGTCACTTCGGCGGCGCTGATGATGGCAGGCATGTTCAGGTAGCTGAGCGTCGACGGCGCTGGGCCGATACACACCGATTCATCCGCCAACTTCACGTATTTGGCGTCTTTGTCCGCTTCCGAGTGGACCACAACCGTTTTGATGCCCAGTTCGCGGCAAGCGCGCTGGATACGAAGGGCGATTTCGCCACGGTTGGCAATGAGGATTTTTTCAAACATGATAGGTTCGCGTATGTCTGTGAGCACCGGCAAGCCGGTAACGTCAGGTAGAGGAGGGAATGCGGACCAAGCCGGCGCGCCCGTCACCGATGGGGAGGGCGCAGGCCGGTCTTAGCCTATCACAAACAGCGGTTGACCGAATTCGACCGGTTGGCCGTTCTCGACCAGGATCTGGGTGATCGTGCCGGACTTGTCGGCGTCGATTTCGTTCAGCAGCTTCATCGCTTCGATGATGCACAGGGTGTCGCCTTCCTTGACCACGGCGCCCACTTCGACAAATGCCGGCGAGCCAGGTGCGGACGAACGGTAGAAGGTGCCGACCATCGGCGACTTGACCACGTGGCCGGTTGGCTCGGCGGCGACGGCGGCCACCGGAGCGGCGGCTGGCGCGGCGGCTGGTGCCGGGGCGGCGTGGTATTGCGGCATGCCTTGCGGCTGCATCATCACCATCTGGTTTTGCGGCAGGGCGGACGACTTGACGATGCGTACTTTGCTCTCACCTTCGGTCACTTCGAGCTCGGCGATATCCGATTCCGCGACCAAATCAATCAAGGTCTTCAGCTTGCGTAAATCCATGTAACCCCCAGGAATGTCTTGTTATGTAAGTATGAACGGCAGCGCTTTTTGAGCGGAGCCGCGCGAAATTGCGCGCAGATCGCGTAGATTATCGCTTTTTAAGAACGAAGTCGATGGCAAACCGATATCCTTCGATACCCAGTCCGCAAATAGTACCTATAGCGATCGCGCTAAGAAATGAGTGGTGGCGAAACGACTCGCGCTGGTAAATATTCGAAATATGCACTTCAACAAACGGTATCGCCACGCCCGCCAGGGCGTCGCGCAGGGCCACGCTGGTATGCGTCAGGCCGCCCGGATTGATGACGATGGCGTCCACGCCTTCCGCTCTGGCGGCATGGATGCGGTCGATCAGCGCCCCTTCGTGGTTGCTCTGGAAGCAGGACAAGCTCGCGCCCGCTGCCTGGGCTTGTGCCTGGGCAGCGTGTTCGATGTCGGCCAAAGTGCTAGCGCCGTAGACCTCGGGCTCACGGCTACCCAGTAAATTCAGGTTGGGACCGTTGAGCAGTAGGAGGTTTTTTGCCATGGTTCAGGACCGTTTTCCGCGAAAGTTCCGCATTTTGCCGCCAACCGCCGGCATTGGCAAGAGAAAAAAACTTGTAAAACTATTTACAGAGTTGCGAGGTCCTTGCGCAGCTCGTCAAACTTCAGACGGCCCAGATAGGTCTTCTTGACCTGGCCGTCGGCGCCGATCAGCACCGTGTAGGGAAGGCCGCCGCCGCCGTTGCCGAACGAGCGGGAGAGGTCGGTGCCGGCCATGCCGGCCACGAAGACCGGGTAGCTGATTTTGAACTTGTCGCTAAATTCGGCGATATTTGTTGGCGAATCAATACCAATTCCGATAACTTGCAGCTTCTTACCCTCTTCTCCGGCGGCCAGCGCCGACAGCTCCGGCATCTCCTGCACGCAGGGGCCGCACCACGGAGCCCAGAAATTGACCAGCATGGCCTTGCCTTTATATTGGGCCAGGGACTGCGATACGCCTTTTGCGTCCGGCAGGGACTGCTTATATAAAGCGTCCACCGGACCGGTGACGCCGGCCGGCTGGGTGGTGGTCAGCGGTGGCGCCGGCGGTTGCTTATTTAGTCCGACATAGGCGCCGGATGCGGCGAATAGCAAAGCGACAACAACGTAGGCTGCGAGATGTTTTTGGTTCATGGTTGAGTTTGATCAGGGTTTTCGTGAGTACTGTTAACTAGTAGGGCTCGTACGGCGGCGATATCGGCGCGCATCAATTTGCCGTCGCCGCGGGTTTTGACGGCGCCGCGCAAATCGTCCAGCTCATATAAAGCGGCGTGCACGCCTTCCTTGTGCCACATGAAGCTGACGGTTTCGACCGAGCCGTGGCGCGGCCCCTTGAAGTGCGGCGTCTCGGAGATGTCGATTTGCAAATTACGGTTCAGCAGGAAGATCTCCACTTCCTTGGCGCTGTCGGCGAACAGCTGCAAGTGGATGTCGTCGTGCGGGCCGGCCGTGCCATTTAATACGGCGCCGGTCAGGTAGGGATGGAAGGCGGCCAGGCCGTCCATGATGTCGACCGCCAGGGTGCGCAGCCGGAACAGGCGCGCGGGCTGGGTGTCGGCATGGAAGAGCGACTGGTAGATCCGCACTTCCGCCTCGATCTGGGCGTTGTCCGGCAGCAGGTTGGGCGGCGGCTGGGTGTCGCCGAGGATCTGCCTGGCGGCCTTGCGCTTGGCGGCGTTGTAGTCCAGGCCGTCCTGGGCGATCAGGCGTGCGGCGGCCGCGGCGATCTCCGCACGCAGCAGCAGGACTTCTTCGATAACATTCGGCGTCATGGACGAGATAATACTCTTAACCGGGAAAAGGGCGTCGGGTCGGGTAAAATCCCGTATTCATTCGTCGTCTTGATCACTATGCATATTCATATCCTCGGTATTTGCGGCACCTTCATGGGCGGCCTGGCCGTCCTGGCAAAAGAAGCGGGCCACCGCGTGACGGGCTGCGACGCCAACGTGTATCCGCCCATGAGCACCCAGCTGGAAGCCCAGGGCATAGAACTGATCCAGGGCTTCGGCCCGGAACAGGTGCAGCTCAACCCCGACCTGTACGTGATCGGCAACGTCGTTTCGCGCGGCAATCCGCTGATCGAAGAGATCATGAATCGCGGCCTGCCCTTCGTCTCCGGCCCGCAGTGGATCGGCGACCACATATTAAAAGACAAATGGGTATTGGCCGTGGCCGGCACGCACGGCAAGACCACCACCTCGGCCATGCTGACCTGGATCCTGGAAGACGCCGGCTACGCGCCCGGCTTCCTGATCGGCGGCGTGCCGATGAACTTCGGCGTCTCCGCCCGCATGCAGGGTGATAAGGATTCGATCTTCTTCGTCATCGAGGCCGACGAGTACGACACCGCCTTCTTCGACAAGCGCAGCAAGTTCGTGCACTACCACGCCAAGACCGCGATCCTGAACAACCTGGAATACGATCACGCCGACATCTTCCCCGATCTGGGCGCGATCGAAACCCAATTCCATCACCTGGTGCGCACCGTGCCCGGCATCGGCCGGGTCGTGTTCAACGCCGACGAGCCTGCGCTGCAACGCGTGCTGAAGCGCGGCTGCTGGAGCGAGAAGGAAAGCTTCGGCCGCACCGAGGGCGCCGATTGGACGATGAACGAATACGATGACGGCAGCTTCGACGTGATCTTCGGCGGCGAAGTGGCCGGCCGCGTGGAGTGGAGCCTGACCGGCAAGCATAACCGCGCCAATGCGCTGGCCGCGATCGCCGCCGCCCGCCACGTTGGCGTGCCGGTGGCGCAGGCGGCCAAGTCGCTGGCCACCTTCGAGAACGTCAAGCGCCGCATGGAAGTGCGCGGCGTGGTAAACGATATTACTGTTTATGACGATTTCGCCCACCATCCGACCGCCATCGCGACCACCGTCGGCGGCCTGCGCCAGAAGATAGGCAAACAAGCTCGCATCCTGGCCGTGCTGGAGCCGCGCTCCAACACCATGAAGCTGGGCGCGATGAAGGATGCGCTGCCGGGCAGCCTGTCCGACGCCGACCTGGTGTTCGGCTTCGGCAGCCAGCAGGCGCTGGGCTGGAGCCTGGGCGACGCGCTGGCGCCGCTCGGCCAGGTCGCCAGCGCCTATGAGGACATCGACGTGCTGGTCGCCGCCATCGTCAAGGCCGCGCAGCCGGGCGACCAGATCCTGGTGATGAGCAACGGCGGCTTCGGCGGCGTGCACAACAAGATCCTGGAAGCGCTGGCGCGATGATTCTTTATCTGCACGGATTCCGCTCGTCGCCGAAATCGATGAAGGCGCGCGTGATGGGCGAGCGCATGGCGGCGCTGGGTTTGTCGGCGCAGTTCATCTGCCCGCAGCTGCCGGCCTCGCCGAAGCTGGCGATGGAATTGGCGCTCTCTTTAATAGAGGGCATACCCGCCAGCGAGTTGACCATCGTCGGTTCTTCGCTGGGCGGCTACTACGCCACCTGGCTGGCCGAGCGCATCGGCTGCCGCGCTGCGCTGCTGAATCCGGCCATCGTGCCGCTCAAGGACCTGGACAAGCACGTCGGCGTGACCACGCAATACCATTCCGACGAGCCGTTCGAGTTCAAGCGCGAATACATCGAGGAACTGCGCGCATTGGCCGTCAATCCGGTCACGCGCCAGGAGCGCTACTTCCTGATCGCCGCCACCGGCGACGAAGTGCTGGACTATCGCGACATGGTGGCGCACTATGCGGGCGCGCGCCAGCTGGTCATCGACGGCAGCGACCACGGCATTTCGGAGTTCCCCGACTATGTGGAGTCGGTGCTGGAGTTTTGCGGTGTCGAGGCAGGGCAGTGACGGCGTCGACGCGTGCGTTTGTGCGTACATCATCGTTGCGCCAGACGCAGTGGCAGCCGCATGTGCTGGCGCTCAACGCGCCGCACGCCTACCGCCAGTGGCTGACGGCCGATGGTTCGCTGACCGCCAAGCTGAAGGATCATAGCCAGGCGTTCCGCGTGCAGTGCCTGCACCAGACCACCGGGCGCTGCCTGACGGACGAGGCGGTGGCGATCGGCATGCACCGGCCCGGCCGCGTCTGGGAGAGGGAAGTGCTGCTGCGGTGTGATAATACGCCGGTGGTGTTCGCGCACACGGTGGTGCCGATGTCGGCCACGGCCACGGACTGGCCATTGTTCAGCGCATTGGGCGAGCGCTCGCTGGGATCGACCTTGTTTGGCGACCCGCAAGTGCGGCGCGGTGTTTTGGAATTTGCAAGATTGCGGGAAGGACATCCCCTGGCGCAGCGCGCGCGCAAGGCGCTAGGGTTGGATGGTCCGCAAGAACTCATATTATATGCACGGCGCTGTTTATATCGGCGCCGTCAGGGTACCCTGCTGGTGACGGAAGTGTTTCTGCCTTCCGTGCTGGAATTGAAACTAATAACAACGAACAGAAGCTAGCAATGAATCTATTTTTCGAAGAATCCGGCGATTTCAAGGTCGGCTCCATGATGTCGCAAGCAGGCGAGGCCTACCAGGTTGAAATGGCCAGCGGCAAGCGCACCAAGGTCAAGATCAAGGACGTGCTGCTGCAGTACGAGAAGCCGTCGCCGACGGATTTGATGGAACAGGCCAAGGCGGTCGCCGCCGACATCGACCTCGACTTCCTGTGGGAAGTGGCGGGCGAGGAGGAATTCGGCTTCGCCGAACTGGGCGCCGAGTACTTCGGCCACGCGCCGCTGCCGGCCGAAGCCGCCGGCCTGATCCTGAGCCTGCACTCGGCGCCGATCTACTTCTACAAAAAAGGCCGCGGCCGCTACAAGGCCGCGCCCGAGCAATCGCTGCGCGCCGCCCAAGCCGGCATCGAGAAAAAGAAACAACAGGCGCTGATCCAGGCCGAGTACGTTGAAGAGCTGAAGGCCAACAAGCTGCCGGCCTCGATGCAGAACATCGTCATGCAGCTGCTGTTCAAGCCGGACAAGAATTCGATCGAATACAAGGCGCTGGAAGCGGCCTGCAACGAGCTGCACACCAACCCGCAGCGGCTGATGCTGGCGGCCGGCGGCGTGGCCTCGCCCAAGGCGCTGCACATGGCCAAGTTCCTGTTCGAGAATTTCCCGCGCGGCGCCGGCTTCCCGGAGGTGCCGGTGCCGGTGCCGCCGACCAATCTGCCGCTGGCGAACGTGCAGGCGTTTTCGATCGACGACGTCACCACCACCGAGATCGACGACGCCTTCTCGGTCACCAAACTGGACGACGGCAACATCAAGATCGGCATCCACATCGCCGCGCCGGGCCTGGGCATCAAGCCGGACGACGCGGTCGACAAGATGGCGCGCGCGCGCATGTCCACCGTCTACATGCCAGGCGATAAGATCACCATGCTGCCGGATTCCATCGTCGAGGCGTTCACGCTGGCCGAAGGCAAGACCTGCCCGGCGCTGTCGCTGTACGCCACCCTGAATCCGGCCGACTGGTCGGTGCTCGCCACCGAGACCCGCGCCGAGATGGTGCCGATCGCGAACAACCTGCGCCACAACGACCTCGACGACCTGGTCAACGAAGAAACGCTGGCCAGCGGCGAGGGCGACTATCCGCACAAGGAAGCACTGGGCCTGATCTGGCAATGGGCGCAAGTGCTGGAAGCGGCGCGCATGGTCAAGCGCGAAGGCTTCGGCCTGAAGCCGGAACAGAACAACCGCGTGGACTTCAACTTCTACGTGGAAGACGACGTGGTCACCGTCAGCCGCCGCAAGCGCGGCGCGCCGCTGGACAAGATCGTCGCCGAGCTGATGATTTTCGCCAACAGCACCTGGGGCAAGCTGATGCACGACCATGGCGTGCCGGGCATCTATCGCAGCCAGGGCCAGGGCGTGGGCGGCTGGGCCGCCAAGATGCAGGTGCGCATGCTGACCCATGCGGCGCCGCACCAGGGCCTGGGCGTGGACCAGTACGCATGGAGCACCTCGCCGCTGCGCCGCTATACCGACCTGGTCAACCAGTGGCAGATCCTGGCCTGTGCCGAGCACGGCGTGACCGCGCCGCTGGTCGCGCACTTCAAGCACAAGGACGCCAACCTGTTCGCGATCGTGTCGCAGTTCGACGCGGCCTACGCGGCCTATGGCGACCACCAGTCGAACATGGAACGCTACTGGTGCCTGCGCTGGCTGGGCCAGCAGGAGGCGCGCCAGGTCGAGGCCGTGGTGCTCAAGGACGAGGTGCTGCGCCTGGTCGACATTCCGCTGATCATCCGCCTGCCGGGCATGCCGCAAGTGGCGCGCGGCGCGCAGGTCAAGCTCGACATCCTGCGCTGGGATGAAGTGGAGCTGACTATCGAAGCCCGCATCCTGGAAATCCCGACCACCGAAACGGTGGCCGCCGATGCCGAGCTGGACTACGAGGAAGAGGAAGCGCCGGAAGACGCGGTCGCCGCGCCGGAGGTGGCTGTCGAAGCCGCTGCCGAGGCGCCAGAGGCCGAGTAACCCGGAGCCAAACCGGGGTCAGACCCCGTACGGGGTCTGACCCCAAACGGCGACAGCCGCCGGGGTTCGCAGGCAAAAACCTACAGCCCCGCGCTTGCTTTGACGTAAAATCAGCCCTAACTTTCCTACCCCGGCCTCGCGTGAAGTCTTTCAAAGAAAATCGCTTGCTGTACCTCGCCATCGGCCTCTCGCTGATGGCGCATGGCGCCTTGCTCGCGGTGCACTTTGTCGCGCCCAAGCCGACGCCGGTGCAAGCCACCGATCCGGGGCTGGAAGTGATCCTGGTCAACGCCAAGCACAGCAAGGCGCCGCTGAAGGCCGACGCGCTGGCCCAGGCCAACCTGGACGGCGGCGGCACCGTCGACAAGGGCCGCTCCAAATCGCCCATGCCCGACATGCGCAAGATGGAAACGGGCGACAGCATCAAGGCCGCCAAGCGCCGCATCGCCGAGCTGGAAGAGCAGCAGAAGAACCTGCTGACGCAAGCGGCCAAACAGACTCCGTTCACCGCGCCGCCGGTGACGGAAAAGAGCAAGCCCGATCCGCTGCCGACCGGCGCCGACCTGCTGGACGCCAGCAAGGCCATCGCCCGCCGCGCCGCCGAGATCAGCGAAACCATCGAGGACCAGAACAAGCGTCCGAAGAAGACCTTCATCACGCCGAGCACGCGCGGGGTAGGCTACGCGATGTACTACAAATCGATCCAGAAGCGCATCGAAGACATCGGTACGCTGAACTTCCCGCAGCAGAACGGCCGCAAGCTGTACGGCCAGCTGGTGTTGTCGATCCCGGTGTTCCAGGATGGGACGATTTACGAGAGGGACGGCGGCATCAAGGTCGACCGCAGCTCCGGCAACCAGGCGCTGGACGAGGCGGCCATGAACATCGTGCGCCGCGCCGCGCCATTCGGCAAGTTCCCGCCGAATATGCTGTCGAACGAGAAGGACGATCTGTGGGTGATCGTCACGACTTTCAAATTCACCCGCGAAGACAAACTACAAGCCGACTTAAGCGGCGGAGGACGTTGATGGACCGCTACTGCGTATTCGGCAATCCGATTGCCCACAGCAAATCGCCCGAGATTCATGCCGCGTTCGCGGCCCAGGCCGGGCAGGAATTGATTTATGAAAAACGGCTGGCGCCGGTGGACGGCTTCGCCGCCGCCGTGCAAGCCTTCATCGCCGAGGGCGGCAAGGGCGCCAACGTCACCGTGCCGTTCAAGCTGGACGCGGTGAAAGTGGCGCAGGCGTTGACCATCCGCGCCCGCGCGGCAGGCGCCGTCAACACGCTGCACTTCACCGAAGACGGCATCATCGGCGACAACACCGATGGCGCGGGACTGGTGGCGGACATCGTCAACAACGCCGGCGTGCAGATCATCGGCAAGCGCGTGCTGTTGCTGGGCGCGGGCGGCGCCGCGCGCGGCGTGGTACTGCCTATTCTGGAACACAGGCCGGCGCAACTGGTCATCGCCAACCGCACCGTGGCCACGGCCGAGGCGCTGGTGGAACAGTTTGCCGCGCTGGGCGGCGAGGGCGTGGTGTCCGCCTGCGGCTACGGCGACATCGAAGGCGCGTTCGACATCGTCATCAACGCCACCTCGGCCAGCCTGAGCGCCGAGCTGCCGCCGGTGCCGGCGTCGGTATTTGCGCCAGGTTCGCTTGCTTACGACATGATGTATGCAGCCTCCCCCACGGTATTCTTGCAGTTCGCGGGCCAGCACGGCGCACGCTTGCGCGACGGCCTGGGCATGCTGGTCGAGCAGGCCGCCGAGGCGTTCAGCCTGTGGCGCGGCGTGCAGCCGGCCACCGCTGAAGTGTTGCAATCGCTGCGGGACCAACTGTGAGCGCGGCCAAGGCGGGCAAATGGCGCTGGGTGAAGTGGATCTTCGTCCTGCCGATCTTGCTGTTCCTGGCCGTGCAGCTGTACTTCTTCCTGCAGATCTGGTGGTGGGTCGACCATAATCCGTCGACGACCAGCTTCATGCGCGAGCAGCGCTCGGTGCTGCGCGAGAAGAACCCGGACGCCAACATCCAGCAGATGTGGGTGCCGTACAATCGCATCTCGAACAACCTCAAGCGCGCCATCATCGCCTCCGAGGACGCCAATTTCTCCGAGCACGAGGGCGTCGACTGGGAGGCGCTGCAAAAGGCCTACGAGAAGAACAACAAGAAGCACAAGGTGGTGTCGGGCGGATCGACCATCACCCAGCAACTGGCCAAGAATTTGTTCCTGTCCGGCTCGCGCAGCTATGTGCGCAAGGGTCAGGAGCTGATCATCACCTACATGCTGGAAACCATGATGGACAAGGAACGCATCTTCGAGATCTACCTGAACGTGGTGGAGTTCGGCACCGGCACTTTCGGCGCCGAGGCGGCGGCGCGGCATTATTACGGCGTCAGCGCGGCCAACCTGGGCGCGGCCCAGGCGGCCAAGCTGGCGGTGATGTTGCCCAATCCGCGCTTCTTCGACAAGCACCGCGATTCGGGCTATCTGGCGCGGCGTACCGGCGTGATCCTGCGCCGCATGGGATCGGCGGAATTACCTTAGGAGGCAGCGATGTTAAGCAAGCAGCGTGGACTCGGATTGATACAGGTGGCCATCATCATGGCTTCGCTGGCGGCGATAGCGATGGCGTTTTTGATGTCGGCCCGCCATGAGCGCAACTTCTTCGCCGAAGGACTGGCCAAGCTGACCGGCCAGGCGCCGGCGGCCGCGTCGGCGCCGGCGTCGGCCTCAGCCTCAGCCTCGGCCACGGTTGCCGTTCCGGCGGCCCCGGCCGGCGTGCTGCGCAAGTGCGTGATCGACGGCAAAACCGTGCTGTCGGACGTGGACTGCAAGGACGGCAAGGTGGTCAAGGCCATCGACACGCGCGGCATCGAAGCGCCCAAAGTACCCAAGCCGGAACCGGCCGACGCAGCCCCGCAGTCGGCCACCGACAAAATGATAGAAAAAGCCACCCGCTAGGCCGAAATACCGCATGGCAGGCTGGCCTCGGCAGGGGCTTTGCGGGTACACTTGCGCTGTTTCCAGAAGGCTCGCGTACCCATGATTAATGTTTTCGTTCTCCAGAATGGCCGGCTCAACCAGGTGCCCATCGACAGTCGCGCAGACCTGGAACAGGTCGAGCCGGTCTGGGTCGACCTGACCGACCCGACGGACGACGAACGCGCATGGGTCAAGACCATCTACGGCGTGACCTTGCCGGGCGAGGACGAAGTCAAGGACATCGAAGCGTCGGCCCGCTACTACGAAGCGGAAAACGGCGACCTGCACCTGCGCACCGACTTTTTGCTGGAGGAAGAGGACGGTCCGTCGCGCATCGTCACGGTGGCCTTCATCCTGGCGCGCAAGATGCTGTTCTCGGTGCACACCGACGATCTGCCGGTGTTCCGCCTGGTGCGCATGCGCGCCCGCTCGCGGCCCGGCTCGATCGCCGACTACATGGACGTGCTGCTGGACCTGTACGCGACCGACGCCGAATATTCGGCCGACGCGCTGGAAGGCATCTACCAGAACCTGGAAGAAGTCAGCGGCCGCGTGCTGCAGGAAGAGTTCACCGACCAGGACGCGGCCGCCGCGCTGAACGCCATCGCCCACGAGGAAGACTTGAACGGCCGCATCCGCCGCAACATGATGGATACGCGGCGCGCGGTCAGCTTTTTGATGCGTGGGCGCTTGTTGAATTCGGAACAGTTCGAGGAAGCGCGCCAGATTCTGCGGGACATCGAATCGCTGGACGGCCACACGTCCTTCCTGTTCGACAAGATCAACTTCCTGATGGACGCCACGGTCGGTTTCATCAACATCAACCAGAACAAGATCATCAAGATCTTCTCGGTGGCCAGCGTGGCCTTCCTGCCGCCGACCCTGATCGCCTCCATCTACGGCATGAACTTCAAGTGGCTGCCGGAGCTGGAGTGGCAGCTGGGCTACCCGTTCGCCATCGTGCTGATGATCACCAGCGCCATCGCCCCGTTCTGGTACTTCCGCCGCCGCGGTTGGTTGAAGTAAGTCATACGGAAGCGTATCGGACGTTCCGCTCAGCTTGACTAAGGACGATTCCCATCCGAAGATGAAATGGTGTATCCCATCGAGGTGCAACCATGACCGATTCCACCATCGCCAAGCCTGCCAGTTACCATCGCCCGCAGGTCAAAGTCTCCGAAGCGCGCAAGAATGAAATTCTCGCTGGCTTAAGCAGCGGCGAATTTGGCTTGATGGAGGGAACCTATCTGCTCGGCCTGACCGATGCCGGCTGGACGCTGGATTTGCCAAGGGAAGCCGGCATGTGGTTATTCACCCTGGATAGGGCTGAAATAGAGCGTCAGGTTGAGGAGGGGAGGGAGGCTTTGCGAGCCTGTCTGAAGCCTGAAATTCGCGCAGCTTTGGAAGCCAGGCGATACGGGAAGATTTGATTTGAAGACCGCTGGTTTATCAAAAATCGAGCGTCTTTTCACCCGTCCTGCACTTTGATTAGTACCTTGGCTTTCCTGCTCTACCTTGAGCAGGATGGGTTGATTTTATCGGCAGCGCAGGCGGAAGCCACAATCAGGTTGCGACGCCCGCATTTTCTTGCTGAGCACTGGATCTTTCGCGGCGGCACGCCGCCCTGAGCATCACACCGGCTGCGGACTGAACTCCAGCGACAAGGTGCTGAAGTAGGGCGCCGAGCTCCATTTCTCGTTCAGCGACAGCGCGCGGTCGTACAGGGCCGCCTTGATGTCGATGCCGATCTTGCCGAAGTCGAAAGGCTGCTTGTCGCGCGCCGTGCAGGCGGAGGCGGCGCCGGCCAGGAAGGCTTGCTCGTCGAACGCGCCCGACCACAACTGCGCCTGCAGCCCCTCGACGATCGCTTCCGCCTGCACCGCCTCGGTCTCCACATCCTTGTTGGAGGCGTCGTGCACCGCCTCCATGACGAACTGCGCGTCCGCGCCGCGCGCCAGCAGGCTGAGGAAGCCGTGCCGCAGCGGCAAGGCCGACTCCACCACGTAATGCAACAGATCGTGCGGCAAAATACCCTGGCGCGGCATCACCGTGTCGGTGCAGCTGCCGTTGTTGCGCACGAAGCGCAAAACATCATATTTGTCGGTCTTGGACCGTTTTTCAGCAATCAATTTCATAACGCGCAATATTATTCCGAAAGTCACACAATTATGCGCCTTACAAGGGCCGTAAATAGTCACCAACTTTCACGTTCGTAATTAATTTCACAGAAGTTATCCCTTAGAATGGCGGCCTGTGTCACTCTCCGGTCACTCGCATCGGTTATTCTGGCCGAAGAAAGCACAAAGAATGAGCAAAAAACGGCAATTTTTCCCCCGTCAGGTGGTCGAGGCTGGCGGCAATCGCTGGGACTGGGCGCTGCTGCCCATCGTGCTGGCGCTGTTCGTCCTGCTGGCCTACGGCAGCCAGCAAATGGTCCGCCCGTACGAGGTGGGCCAGACCTTGCCGTTGTCGCTGGACCCGAGCTATCTGCCTTACTACCTGCTGCGCACCACGCTGCGCATGTTCATCGCGCTGGGCGCGTCGGTGGTGTTCAGCTGCGTGTTCGCCGCCCTCACCACCAAATACCGGCTGGCCGAAAAAGTGCTGGTGCCGATGCTCGACATCCTGCAGTCGATCCCCATCCTGGGCTTCCTGTCGATTACCGTCACCGCCTTCATCGCTTTCTTCCCCGGCAGCCTGCTGGGCGTGGAATGCGCGGCGATCTTCGCCATCTTCACCTCGCAAGCCTGGAATATGGCGTTCTCCGCCTACCAGGGCTTCCGCACCGTGCCGGCCGAATTGTCGGAAGCGGCGCGCGTGTTCCAGCTCTCGGGCTGGCAGCGTTTCTGGCGCCTGGAGCTGCCGTTCGCCATGCCCGGCCTGCTGTGGAACATGATGATGTCGATGTCCGGCGGCTGGTTCTTCGTGGTGGCGTCGGAGGCGATCTCGGTCTCCGGCCAGGACATCAAGCTGCCCGGCATCGGCTCGTATATCGCCATGGCCATCGCCAAGAGCGACATGGGCGCCATCGGCTGGGCCATCCTCACCATGCTGGTCGGGGTGCTGATGTACGACCAGCTGTTCTTCCGCCCCTTGCTGGCGTGGGCCGACAAGTTCCGCTTCGAGGAAACCGGCAGCGACACCGCCCAGCAATCGTGGCTGCTCACCTGGCTGCGCCGCACCGAGCGCACGCAGGCCATGGTCGAGTGGTTCGGCAACCTGCTGTCGCGCTCCATCGCCCTGTTCCGCCTGGGGCACGACGGCACCTCGATCCGCGCCCGCCGCGACCAACCGTCGCTGGTGCCGCAGCGCGTGTGGGATGCGGTGATCGCCGCCGTGGTGTTCTACGCCTTGTGGAGCCTGGGCCACTTCATCAGCACGGAAGTCGGCTGGGCCGAAGTCGGGCATGTGTTCGTGCTCGGCCTGTACACGCTGGCGCGCGTGATCCTGCTGCTGGCGCTGGCCGCCCTGGTGTGGGTGCCGGTCGGCGTCTGGATCGGCATGAACCCGCGCTGGGCTTCGCGCACGCAGGCGGTGGCGCAATTCCTCGCGGCCTTCCCGACCAACCTGGTGTTCCCGGTGGCGGTGGTGCTGATCGTGCGCTATCACCTGAATCCGGACATCTGGCTGTCGCCGCTGATGATACTCGGCACCCAATGGTATTTGCTGTTCAACGTGATCGCCGGCGCCTCCACCATCCCGACCGAGCTGCGTCACGCCGCCAAGAATTTCGGCCTGACCGGCTGGCTCAAATGGCGGCGCTACCTGCTGCCGGCGATTTTCCCCAGCTTCGTCACCGGCGCCATCACCGCCACCGGTGGCTCGTGGAACGCCAGCATCGTGGCAGAATACGTCAGCTGGGGCCCGACCACGCTCAAGGCGCACGGCATCGGCAGCTACATCCAGGAGATGACCACCGCCGGCGATTTCCCGCGCATCGCGCTGGGCATCGGCGTCATGTGCATCTTCGTCATGGGCTTCAACCACTTCGTGTGGCGTCGCCTGTACACCATGGCCGAGAGCCGGCTGCATTTCTAGTATTGAGATCGAATTATGAGCACTCCTATCGTCGAATTGAAATCGGTCGGCAAGCATTTTCGCGGCGCCGACGGCTCCGCGCGCTCGGTGCTGGAGGGCGTGGACTTCACGCTGCACGAAGGCGAGATCGTCGCGCTGCTGGGCCAATCGGGTTCCGGCAAATCGACCATGTTGCGCATCATGGCGGGGCTGATCCAGGCAGATGAGGGCCAGGTGCTGTATCGCGGCATGCCGCTGTATGGCACGGCGCGCGGTATCCGCATGGTGTTCCAGTCGTTCGCGCTGTTCCCATGGCTGACGGTGCAGAAGAACGTCGAGCTGGGGCTGGAAGCGCAAGGCATGCCGGCCGAGGAGCGCGCGCGCCGCGCCGAGAAGGTGATTGATTTGATTGGCCTGTCCGGGTTCGAAGGCGCGCTGCCGCGCGAGCTGTCGGGTGGCATGCGCCAGCGCGTCGGCATCGCCCGCGCGCTGGTGATGGAGCCGGAAGTGCTGCTGATGGACGAGGCGTTTTCCGCGCTGGACGTGCTGACCGGCGAGCGCCTGCGCGAAGAGATCCTGGAGCTGTGGCAGTCCGGCCAGATCCCGACCAAGGCGATCCTGGTGGTGTCGCACAACATCGAGGAAGCGGTGATGATGGCCGACCGGGTGCTGATCTTCGCCAGCGATCCTGGCCGCGTGCGCGCAGAGTTGCCGATCTCGCTGCCGCAGCCGCGCAAGGCTGAAGGGCCTGAAGTACGCCAGCTGATCGACAAGGTGTATGAGCTGATGACCGCCGGCGCCGGCCGCCGTGGCTTGATCAGCGAGAAGGAGGTCAAGCTGCAGCTGGGCGACCGCCTGCCGCAGGCCGACATCGCGCACATGGAAGGTATCCTGGAGCTGCTGTCGGAAGAGCCGTTCTCCGGCCGCGCCGACCTGCCGCAGCTGGCCGAAGAAACGGAGCTGACCGACGCCGAGCTGCTGGAAGTGCTGAACGGATTGATACTGCTGGGTTTTGCCTACCTGACCAACGGCGATATTTTGCTGACCGATTTGGGCGGCAAGTACGCGGCGGCCAGCAACACGGAGCGGCAGGAGATCTTCGGCAAGCAGCTGCTGGAGCATGTGCCGCTGATCGCCTACATCTGCCACGGTCTGCAGCAGGACAAGTCGGGCGACCTGCCGGAGGACCTGTTCCTCAAGCTGCTGCGCTTCACGCTCAGCGAAGAAGAAGCGGAACGCGCACTGCGCGTCGCCATCGAGTGGGGCCGCTACGGCGACCTGTTCGAATACAACTTCAACACCGGCGTGATCCAGCTGTCCGAAGAGGACGAGGAAGACGAAATCTAACCCGGGGTCAGGTCCCCCATTTATTCATCAGCTCGGTTGAATAACCGAGCTGATGAATAAATGGGGGACCTGACCCCGGATTTTTACGCCAGCTTCTTGAACACGCGGGCGGCGGCGGCGATGGTTTCGTCGATCACCGCGTCGCTGTGCTGCGCCGAGACGAAGCCCGCCTCGAACGCGGCCGGCGCGAAGTACACGCCTTCATCCAGCATCGCGTGGAAGAACACATTGAAGCGCGCGCGGTCGCCGGCCATCATCTCGGCGTAGTTGTTCGGCGGCGTCTCGCTGAAGTACAGGCCGAACATGCCGCCCACCGCGTCGGCGCAGAACACGATGCCCGCATCCCTGGCCGCCTTGGTCAAACCGGCCGCCAGGCGCGCAGCCGTCGCGCTCAGTTTCTCGTAGAAGCCCGGCTCCTGGATGATCTTCAGGGTCGTCATGCCCGCCGCCACCGCCACCGGATTGCCCGACAAGGTGCCGGCCTGGTACACGGCGCCCAGCGGCGCCATCTTGCTCATCAGCTCAGCGCTGCCGCCGAAAGCCGCCACCGGCAGGCCGCCGCCGATCACCTTGCCCAGCGCCGTCAGGTCCGGCTTGATGCCGTACAGCTGCTGCGCGCCGCCCAGCGCCACGCGGAAGCCGCACATCACCTCGTCGAAGATCAGCACCGAACCGTGCTTGGTGCACAGAGCGCGCATGGCCTGTAAAAAAGCCTCAGTGGCCTTGATCAGGTTCATATTGCCGGCCACCGGCTCGACGATCACGCAGGCGATTTCGTCGCCGAACGAGGCGAACGCCTCTTCCAGCTGCTGCACGTTGTTATAGTCCAGCACCAGCGTGTGCTTGACGAAGTCCTCCGGCACGCCGGCCGACGTCGGATTGCCGAAGGTGAGCAGGCCGCTGCCCGCCTTGACCAGCAGCGAATCGGCGTGGCCGTGGTAGCAGCCTTCGAACTTGATGATCTTGTCGCGGCCCGTGGCGCCGCGCGCCAGGCGCAGCGCGCTCATGGTCGCCTCGGTGCCCGACGAGACCAGGCGCACCTGCTCGATCGACGGCACCAGGCGGCAGATTTCCTCGGCCATCAGGATCTCGCCTTCGGTCGGCGCGCCGAACGACAGGCCGCGCGCGGCCGCTTCCTGCACCGCCTTCACCACCACCGGATGCGCGTGGCCGACGATGGCCGGGCCCCAGGAGCCGATGTAGTCGATGTAGCGCTTGTCGTCCGCGTCCCAGAAGTACGGGCCTTCGGCGCGGGTGATGAAGCGCGGCGTGCCGCCCACCGAGCGGAAGGCGCGCACCGGCGAGTTGACGCCGCCGGGCGTGGTTTTCTGGGCGCGTTCGAACAGCTCGTCGTTCTTTGAAACCTGGTTTTTGGAAGTCGTGGTCATGATGGCATCTTCAATATCAAGTTGGTAAAGCCTGCTGCATGTGGAAGAAACGGTTCGGTATGAACTTGCCCATGCCGTAGCGCTGGGCGTGCGCCAGCGCGCCGATGGTGTATTCCTGGGCCGCCTTCACCGCGTCCGGCACGTCGCTGCCGCGCGCCATGAAGGCGGTGATCGCCGCCGACAGCGTGCCGCCGGCGCCGAGGAACGGGCCGGGCATATGCTGCCAGGCGTCGTGGCTGATCATGCCGTCGGCGCCGAACAGGGTGTTGGCCAGCGTGTTCGGCGCGGCCGTCTCGCCGTGCTGCGAGCCGGCGTGGGTGCCGGTGACGAGCACGAATTCGCAGCCCAGGGCCAGCAAATGCTCGACATCCGATTCCATGGTGTCCTCGGCGCCTTCGCGCCAGGTCTCGGCCAGCCGGCCCAGCTCCACCTGCGACAGCATCAGCAGTGTGGCCTGCGGCACCAGTAGCTGGCGCAAGGCGGTCAGCAGCTCCTCGACTTCGTCGGCGTCGGCCGGATCGGGCAGGCGGGAACTGAACGGATCGAGGATCAGCGGCGCATCGGGATAGTCGGACAGGATCTCGGCGATGGCCGCCACCTGTTCGACATTGTTCAACGCGCCGACCTTGAAGGCGGCCATCGTCATGTCTTCCAGGATCACGCGGGCCTGGTCGGAAACCCAGTCGGGATCGATGTCCTGCGCGTCTTCGACGCGGGCACTGTCGCCGATCAGCAACGCGGTGGTCACCGCCAGGCCGGTGCAGGAGAGGGCGGAAAATGCTGCCAGGTCGGCCTGGACGCCGATCGCGCCGGCCGGATCGGCGGCGCCGAAGCTTAATATGAGAGGAGATGTTTGGTTTTGCACGGCGGGTAGATTAAGATACCTAATTCAGCATTTTACTTGATTGAAGGGTGGCAGAACGTGAGTAGCAATGAAACAACGCAGGAGTTCCAGACCTGGATGTGCCTGATCTGTGGCTGGATCTATGACGAACAAGCCGGCTTGCCGGACGAAGGCATCGCCGCCGGCACCCGCTGGGCCGACGTGCCGATGAACTGGAGCTGCCCCGAATGCGGCGCCCGCAAGGACGATTTCGAGATGGTAGCCATCTGATACCCGCGCCGGCCGCCTCCGGCCTATGCTATGGTGTAGCCACCATTCCAGCGAACCGACTATGACGACGACCACGCCGCACGCTAATGCCCTGAAAATCATGGTGATCGACGATAGCAGCACGATACGTCGTTCAGCCGAGATCTTCCTGACCCAGGCCGGTTACCAGGTGGTGCTGGCCGAGGATGGATTCGACGCGCTGGCCAAGATCAACGATCATCATCCTGCGCTGGTCTTCTGCGACATCCTGATGCCGCGCCTCGACGGCTACCAGACCTGCGCGCTGATCAAGAAGAGCGCCAAATTCCACGCCACGCCGGTGCTGATGCTGTCGTCCAAGGACGGCCTGTTCGACCGCGCGCGCGGCGCCATGGTCGGCTCGGCGGCCTACCTCACCAAACCATTTACCAAAGACAGCCTGCTGGCCGCGGTGCGCGAGCACACCGGCGGCGGCGTCTCCACACAAGAATAACTAAGAGAATAACTAAGCTTCAGGGGAATACCATGACCATACAAAGAATTCTGATCGTCGACGATTCGCCCACGGAGCGCTACTACCTGACCGACATCCTGGTTAAAAACGGCTTTTCCGTCTCCACCGCCGAAAACGGCGAGGAAGCGCTGGCCAAGATCAAGGCCGACAAACCCCAGCTGATCCTGATGGACGTGGTCATGCCCGGCGCGAACGGCTTCCAGGTCACGCGCGCGATCGCCCGCGATCCCGACCTGCAGGACGTGCCGGTGATTATCTGCTCCAGCAAGAACCAGGAGACCGACCGCATCTGGGGCCTGCGCCAGGGCGCGCGCGACTACCTGGTGAAACCGGTCGACGCGGCCGAGCTGCTGGCCAAAATCGCCGCCCTCGGCTAAACGATGAGCAGCCAGACGCCCGATACCCCCTCCACACCGGCCGGTCCGGAACGCCGCAGCCGCCTGCGCCAGTACCAGGTGCAGCTGCTGGAGCGCATGCAGGCCGCCAAGACCGGCGTCGCCGTCGGCGGCCGCGAACTGGGCGTGCTGATAGGCGGCCGTCTTTGCCTGCTTGACCTGACGCAGATCAGCGAGATCGTGCCGCTGCAGCCGGTCACGCCGGTGCCGCTGGCGCAGGACTGGTATCAGGGCCTGGCCAATATACGGGGCAACCTGACCGGCGTGATCGACCTGGCGCGCTACCAGGGCCAGGACGGCGGCGACGCCGCGGCCTCCGACTGTCGTTTGATCACATTCGCGCCCGCACTGGGCTTCAACTGCGCACTGCTGGCCGAGCGCGTGCTGGGCCTGCGCAAGCTGGCCGACATGCAGGCCGTGGCGGCGTCGGACGATGGCGGACCCGAATGGCGCCGCCAGCATTTCACCGACGGCGAGGGCCAGCAATGGACCCGCATCGACCTGGCGCAGCTGGTGCGCGAAGCACGTTTTCTGCAAGTTGGTTTGTAAGGGCGGCATACTGGTGTAGGTCGCAACTAATCCGGAGAGGGTGGAATGGCTTTCAAGATGGGGTTTTTCTCGCGTGGCAACCGGAATGCCGGCCAGGATCTGGCAGCGAATTCAGAATTCGGCGAAGCGGCCGATTCGCAGTTCATGCACACCGCTGTTCCAGCGGAGCAGGCGCCCGCCGGCGCCGCTCACGCCAACAGCGAAGATAGCGTCGCGCCGCTGCGCCTGCGCGACGCGCTGGGCCGGCGTGGCGCTCCCGTCGCGGCGGCCGAAGCGGGCGCCGGCTTCAAGCTGCCGCTGATCGGCCACCTGCCGGCGCAGCGCCAGCTGAGCATACTCTCGACGACGCTGGCGGTCAGCCTGTTGCTGAGCGGCTTGTTCGTCGCCTTGAACACCATCCACAGCGCCAACCGCTCGACCCAGACCCAGGTCGCCAGCGATGCGCTGATGCACTCGCAGCGCATCGGCAAAGCGACCCCGAACGCGGTGCAGGGCAGCGCCGAAGGCTTCCGCCAGCTGGAGGAAAGCCGCAATGAATTGAACAACGACTTCGTGCTGATGACGCGCGGCGGCCGCTATCAGGGCCGCGAGATCGGCGAGCCGATTTCGTCGCTGGCGCCGGTCGTCGCCGCCGCCCGCAAGCAGTGGAACCAGACGGACAAGGCGGCCAACACCATCCTGCTGCTGAAGGCCGACCTGAGCGCGGTCGACAAGACGCTGCAAAAACTGAACGCCATGTCGCCGGGCCTGCTGACCCACACCGAGGAAATCTCCGCGCTCAAGGTGCAGCGCGGCGGTTCGGCGCGCGAGATCGCGGCGCTCGGCAAGCTGACCATGCTGACCCAGCGCATGAGCCGCAGCGCCGGCGAATTCCTGATCGGCGGCGGCATCAAGTCGGACAGCGCGTTCCAGCTGGGGCGCGACACCACGGTGTTCCGCAATACCGTCGACGGCTTCCTCAACGGCAGCGCGCCGCTCGGACTGGCCGCCGTGCGCGAGCCGGACCTGCGCGAGAAGTTCACGGCGCTCAAAACCGAATTCGAGGAATACCAGAAGCTGGTCACCGGCATCCTCGACAAGCTGGATAAATTCAGCGCCGCCAAAGCCGCGGAGCAGCTGATCTTCACCGACAACGAAGCGCTGCGCCAGCGCCTGTCGGTCTTGCAGCAGGCCTACCGCCAGGACCAGGATTCGCTCGGTATGACCTTCTGGCTGATGGTGGCCGGCGGCATGTTGACGCTGATCTCGGCGGCGGCCATCGGCCGCGTGCTGCTGGTCGATTCGTACAACCGCACC
Source organism: Duganella rhizosphaerae (assembly GCF_040364205.1). Lineage (NCBI taxonomy): Bacteria > Pseudomonadati > Pseudomonadota > Betaproteobacteria > Burkholderiales > Oxalobacteraceae > Duganella > Duganella rhizosphaerae. The sequence goes on along the minus strand of NZ_BPWK01000003.1, from coordinate 351,855 downwards.
CGCGGCGCCGACCGCCGCCGCCAGGAAGCGGAGACCATGCGCCAGCAATCGCAGCGCAAGGAAGAAGAAGCCAAGGCCATGAACGACCAGAACCAGGCGGCGATTCTGCGCCTGATGAACGAATTGCAGGAAGTGGCGGACGGCGACTTGACGGTGCAGGCCACGGTGTCCGAGGACATCACCGGCGCCATCGCCGACTCGGTCAACTACACGGTGGAAGAGCTGCGCGGCCTGGTGGGCCGCGTGACCGCCACCGCCGAGCAGGTGACCAAGGCGTCCACCCACGCGCAGAGCATCTCCAGCGACCTGTTGCTGGCGTCGCAGCAGCAGTCGCGCGAGATCCAGGATGCGTCGGCCACGGTCGTGAAGATGGCCAACGAGATTACCGACGTCTCGCGCTCGGCCAGCGAATCGGCCGACGTGGCGCGCCAGTCGGTGGCGGCGGCGCAGCAGGGCGCGACGGCGGTGGAAAACGCCATCAAGGGCATGCACGAGATCCGCGAGCAGATCCAGGATACCTCCAAGCGCATCAAGCGCCTGGGCGAATCGTCGCAGGAGATCGGCGAGATCACCGAACTGATTTCCGACATTACCGAGCAGACCAACGTGCTGGCGCTGAACGCGGCGATCCAGGCCGCGTCGGCCGGCGAGGCGGGGCGCGGCTTCTCGGTGGTGGCGGAAGAGGTGCAGCGGCTGGCGGAACGCTCGGCCGAAGCGGCCAAGCAGATCGGCGCGCTGGTGCGCACCATTCAGACCGATACCCACGACGCCGTCGCCGCGATGGAGAAGTCGACCCAGGGCGTGGTCGAAGGGGCGCGCCTGTCCGACGCGGCCGGCGCGGCGCTGAACGACATCTCGCAGGTGTCGAACCGCCTGGCGGAGCTGATCTCCGGCATCTCGCTGGCGACCGGCCAGCAGGCCACGTCGGCGAACGGCGTGGCGCAGAACATCCAACACATTTTGACGGTGACCGAGCAGGCGCAGGACGGCACCCAGCAAACCGCACAATCGATTCATAAGCTGTCAGTGCTGGCGCAGGAATTGAAAAACTCGGTGGCGCGATTCCGTATCGCGTCCTGAACCGCCCATCATTGAAAGGCCGAGGCAAGCATGACCACAACTGATTTTCCGAATCCGCCGCAACCGCAGTTCGATACCGGCCCCTTGTCGTGGGTGATGGTGGAAATCCGCGAGTCGCTGGCACGCTCGAAGACCGCCCTGTTCGAAGCGGGCGGCCGGGCGCCGGAAGATCAGGCGACCCAGCTGCAACACGCCAAGTCGCATCTGCACCAGGCGCACGGCGCGCTGATGATGGTGGACGTGGACGGCGTCGGCCTGATGACGCAGGTGGCCGAGGATGCGCTGGACCGTTTCAAGGCCGGCGCGCTCAAATGCAGCACCGACCATGCGCAGACGCTGGCGGAGCTGTATCAGGCATTGGTCGAGTATTTGCAGGAGCTGCTGGAAGGCGGCCCGTCGCAACCGGTCAAGCTGTTCCCCTACTATCGCGCGGTGCAGGAGATGCTGGGTGCGGAGCGCATCCATCCGGCCGATTTGTTCTATCCCGATTTGTCGCGCAGCGCCGATCTGTCGGCGGCCGGTGAAGTTCCCGCCGCCGACTACACGGCCTACCGTCAGCGCTTCGAGAAATCGCTGCTGCCATACCTGAAGAGCGCGGACGCGGGGCAGCAGCAGGAGCATGCCGCCGCGCTGCTGGAGGCAGTGAAACTGGTGGCCTCCGCACAGCAGGACGCCAAGGCGCGCACCTTCTGGCTGGCGATGCAGGCCTTTGCCGAACTGGTGGCCAATGGCGAGCTGGCGGGTGGCCTGTACGTCAAGCAGTTGTTCGGCATGATCAATTTGCAGATACGCCGCCTGAGCCAGGGCACCGCCGCGCAGCCGGATACGATGCTGCGCGACGCCCTGTTCTTCATCGCCGCCGCAGGACCTGCGTCGGCCTCGGAAACGGTGCAGCGCCTGCGCCGCGTGTTCGCGCTCGACGGCCTGGTGCCGGCCGATTACGAACGCCGCCGCTACGGCCAGATCGACCTCGAGGCGCTGGAACGCGCCAAGGCCGGCATGGCGAAGGCGAAGGCCAACTGGGACCGTCTGGCCGGGGCCGAAATCGATCCGGCGCTGGATGCGGCTTTCGCTGGCGCGCTGGGCGAGGTGGCCGGGGCTTGCGATCAACTGGAGATGCCGGCGCTGAGCGTGCTGCTGCGGCAACTGGCCGAGGTGGCGCATACCGCCATTTCCGCCGGCCGCAGCGAGGAGTTGGCGCTGGAGATGGCCACCGCGCTGCTGTTCGCCGAACATGGACTGGAGCAGATCCGCCATCTGCCCGACGATTTCGCCGCGCACGCCGACACGATAGGCGCGCGCTTGCTGGCGCTGGTGTCCGGAGACACGCCGCCGGAGCCGGCGCAGTGGCAGCGCGGCCTGGCGCAGCAGATGCAGCAGGACGACACCGTCGTCGCGCTGGCGATGGAAATGAAGACCGGCCTGCGGCAGGTGGAGAAGGTGCTCGACGAGTATTACATCGATCCTTCGAGGCGTCCGTCGCTGGTGGAGCTCGACAAGGTGCTGCACCAGTTGCAGGGCGCGCTGGCGATGCTCGACCAGGAAGGCGCGACGCAGGCGGCGCGGCATGTGAAGGCTGCGGTGCATGCGTTGGCGATCGGCGAGGGCGATCCGTCGCTGGAGCCGAAGGCGCTGGACGATATCGCGCAGAACGTCGGCGCGCTGGGCTTCTTCGTCGATATGCTGGCGCAGAACGCGGCCGGCGCGCGTGAGCGCTTTGCGTTCGACGCGGAGCATGGCACTTTCCGTTCGGTGCCCTTCAAGAAGATGGCGGGTTCGGAATCGATACCGGTGCTGGACCAGCAGGTGCCCGCACCGGCGCCCGTTGCCATGCCGGTGCAGGCGCCTGCGCCAGCCAGCAGCGACGCGGCGGTCGAGGCCGAGCTGCTCGATATCTTCATCTCCGAGGCGCAGGATGTGCTGAAGTTTGTCGACGCGACGCTGGCCAAGCCGCGCGCGGAGTCGGGCAGCGAGGAGAATCTGACCATGCTGCGGCGTTCCTTCCATACGTTGAAGGGCAGCGGACGGATGGTGGGCCTGAACCAGTTTGCCGATGCGGCGCACGGCATCGAGCGGGTGATGAATGTGTGGCTGGCGGAAGCACGGCCGGCCACGGATGCGTTGTTTGAGCTGCTCAACGAAGCGGCGCGGCAGATGGGCGCCTGGGTGGCGGAGTTGGTGGCTACCGGCGTTTCGGCGCGCAACGCGGATGCGTTGGTCGCTGCTGCGGTGCGCGTGCAGGACGGCGGCGATTTTGCGGTCGATGCATCGCCCGAGCCGGCGACGCTGTCGCCTGTGCCGCCGCCGGAAGTTGTGGCGGAGGAGGAGCCTGCGGTTGCTGCAACCGCGGATGCGCCGGTGGTCGATGCGCCCCCGGTGTTTGCCGCCACCGGCAACGTCATCGAATTCCCGACCATCACGCCGGCGGTGCCGCGCGATGACAACGTCAAGCATATCGGCGAGCTGGAAATCCCTCTGCCGCTGTACAACATTTATCTGCACGAGACGGACGAACTGGTTCGCCTGCTGACACAGGACTTTGGCGAGTGGCGCCATGAGCCGCGTCGTCCGGTCAATGCGGAGGCGCTGCAGGCGGCGCATACTTTGGCTGGTACGTCTGGCACGGTGGGCTTCAAGGCCTTGCGCGAGCTGGCGCTGGCGCTGGAGTCCACGCTCCAGGCGCTGCTGCCGCCTGCGCCGCACCTGGACCAGGTGCAGCATGATTTGCTGGACTTTACGATAGAGCGCATACGCCAGATGCTGCACAGTTTTGCGGCCGGCGACATGCCGTCTGCGCAGCCGGAGCTGGTCACGGCGCTGCACGATCTGCGCGCTGAGCTGGAGGCTACACCGCCTGCCGCCAGCAATGCGATCGAAGCGCGGCTCGATGATCTGGTCGCGGAGACGATGCACGACATCACCCGCGCGCCGCCCGCGCCGATGGAGTCGATGATGGACCGGCTGTTCCGCGAGACGTTCGATGCGCTCAGTGGAAGCGTGCCGGAATCCGATGCCCCTGCGGCAGTGGAGGCACCGAAAAAGGTGGAAGCGCGGACCGACGACAACATCGATGACCTGTTCAACGCCGCGTTTGACGACGCCTTCGCCGAACCGCCGCTCAAGATCGCGGAGCCGCTGGCCCAGGAGCCAGAGCCAGTGCCCGAGCCGGTAGCTGTCGCGCCTGAGCCTGAGCCCGAGCCCGAGATCGAGATCGAGCAAGCCATCGAGCCTGAACCTGAACCTGAACCTGAGCTGGAAGCCGAGATCCTCGAACTCCCTCCCGCCGAACCGGAAATCCTGACCGCTGCACCAGCGATCTTCAACGACGAACTGGACGCCGACCTGCTGCCAGTGTTCCTGGAAGAGGGCGCGGACCTGCTGCCGCAAGTAGGCGAAGCATTGCGCGCCTGGCAGCACAACCCCGCCGACACCGCGCACGCCCAAAGCCTGCTGCGCCTCCTGCACACCGTGAAGGGCAGCGCCCGCATGGCTGGCGCGATGCGCCTCGGCCAGCACGCCCACGAAATCGAAACGCACATTGAAAACATGGTGCACGCGGGTTCCGCCACGCCGCAAGCGTTCGACGAACTGCTGGCCCACTACGACCACGCGCTGCTGCTGTTCGAACAGCTCCAGCACCCGGAAGCTTTGCAGCAAGCCGCCGCCGGCCTGGCCGCCGATGTCGCCAGCATGGAGACCGGCGAACCCACCATCGCCGGCACCAACGACATCACCGCCGAAGCCATCGACAGCCCGGCCGCACCTGCCGCGCCGGCCGTGGCGGCGACACAGGCGCCGGCCGACGACCTGCAATCGAGCGTCAAATCGCCGCTGGTCCGTGTGCGCGCCGACATCCTTGACCGTCTGGTGAACCAGGCCGGTGAAGTATCGATCTCCCGCTCCAAGCTGGAAAACGAAGTGGAGACCCTGCGCGCCTCGCTGTTCGACTTCTCCGAAAACCTGACCCGCCTGCGCCGTCAGCTGCGCGAAGTCGAAATGCAGGCCGAATCGCAGATCGCCTCCCGCATGTCGATCTCCAGCGAACGCGAATTCGACCCGCTCGAATTCGACCGCTTCACGCGCTTGCAGGAGCTGACCCGCATGATGGCGGAAAGCGTCAACGACGTCGCCTCCTTCCACGAAAGCCTGACCCGCAGCGTCGACAACGCCGGCGACGACCTGGTGCTGCAAGCGCGCCTCACGCGCGACCTGCAACGGGACCTGATGCGCGTGCGCATGGTGCCATTCGCCAGCATCTCCGAGCGCCTGTTCCGCGTCGCCCGCCAGAGCGCCAAGGAAGTCGACAAGCGCGTCAACCTGGATATTCGCGGCAGCGCCGTGGAAGTCGACCGCAGCGTGCTGGAACGCATGGCCGCGCCATTCGAGCACCTGCTGCGCAACGCCATCGCGCACGGCGTGGAAAGCCGCGCCGCCCGCGGCGAAGCGGGCAAGAACGAAACCGGCGAACTGCTGGTGCAGGTCACGCAGCAGGGCAATGAAGTCGTCATCGAATTCACCGACGACGGCGCCGGCCTCGATCTGGAACGCATCCGCGCCAAGGCGATCAGCAACGGCCTGCTGCAAGTAGACGAAGAAGTCACCGACGCCCAGATCGCCGACCTGATTTTCGAACCGGGATTTTCCACCGCCGAAGCGTTGACCGAACTTTCCGGGCGCGGCGTCGGCATGGACATCGTGCAGTCCGAAGCGCAGGCGCTGGGCGGCCGTGTGGACATGTTCTCGGAGCGTGGCAAGGGAACGCGTTTCACCATCCACCTGCCATTGACGCTGGCCGTCACGCAGGTCGTGCTGCTGGCTGCCGGCGGCAAGACCTACGCGCTGCCGGCCATCCTGGTCGAGCAGGTGCTGCAAATGAAGGAGGCCGCGCTGGTCGAAGCGCATCACAACGGCTACGTACCGATTCAAGGCCAGCACGCCGTGCTGCATTACCTGCCCGCCTTGCTGGGCGGCGCGGCGCATCCGCCGGTGCAGCGCTCCGCGCCGGTGATGATGCTCAAGAACGGCAACGAGCGGCTGGCCGTGCGGGTCGATGAAGTGCTGGGCAACCGCGAGGTCGTCATCAAGAACATCGGCCCGCAGCTGGCGCGAATGGTCGGCATCGCCGGCGCCACGGTGCTCGGTTCGGGCGACATCGTCCTGATCCTGAACCCGGTGGCGCTGGCGCAGCACCTGGCGCACCATCCCGAGATGAAGCAGCACTATGCGGCAGCGGCCGGCGACAGCCCTGCGCCGCGCGCGCCGGGCCGTTCGATCATGGTGGTGGACGATTCGATGACGGTGCGCCGCGTGACCCAGCGCCTGCTGGAGCGCGAAGGCTACAGCGTGGTATTGGCCAAGGACGGCGTCGACGCGCTGGAGCAGCTGCAAGGCGCCACGCCGGACCTGATGCTGGTCGATATCGAGATGCCGCGCATGGACGGCTTCGACCTGACCCGCAACGTGCGCGGCGACGAGCGCACCAAGGATATCCCCATCATCATGATCACCTCCCGCAGCGCCGACAAGCACCGCAACTACGCGCTGCAACTGGGCGTGAACGCCTACTTCGGCAAACCGTTCCAGGAGCCGGTGCTGCTGGACGCGATTGAGGGACTGTTGAAACAGTAGTCCCACTGCACCCGGGAACCGGCATGAAGATTGCACTGGCTGTTGTACTGTCGCTGCTGGGTTGTTCGCAGGGTCTGGCGCTGGCGCAGCCGGCCGAGGTAATCAAGGCGTGGACCTATTACTCGGCGCCGCCGTTCATGACCGACGCCGAAACCAGTGCCGGGCTGGATCAGGATTTGGTGGCATACCTGAATCAGAAGCTGGCAGGGAAATATGAAATCCGTCTCATGTTTCTGCCGCGCGCCCGCTTGGGCTCCATGCTCGATAACGGCGACAAGGGCATGGTCCTGTTTGCGCCGTCCGTCATCTTTGGCGGTCCGGCAGGAGGGAAGTACCTGTGGACGTCAGCCTTGTTCGATGACCGGCAGGACCTGGTGTCGCGCACCTCGCTGCCATTCGAATATGGCGGTCCGGCCTCGCTGAAAAACCTTCGATTCGGCGCCATGCTTGGCCATGCCTATCCGGCGCTGGCCGAAGACATGGACCGGGGAAAGATACGCGCGCACCGCAACAACAACGAGGGTGCGCTGCTGCGCATGCTGTTGATGGACCGTCTCGATGTGATTACGCTGGCCGATTCATCCGTCCGCTATCTGGTCAAGAAGGACATCCACGTCGACGGTAAAATCCACGTCTCCACACAAAACCTGGGAAGCTACACACGCCACCTGATGTTCCAGCAAGGCATGGACAGGGAGCGCAACGATATCGAAGAAGTCGTGCTCAAGATGGACGCCGATCCCGCCTGGCGTGCGATCCTGAGGACGTACGGATTGGAAGTCCCAAGAAAACGCTAGCCGCGCACCGCCGCTTCGATCTTGGCGACGTCGATCTTGCGCATCTCCATCATCGCCGCGAACGCGCGCTTGGCCACGTCGCCGCCCTTGGCCATGGCATCGGTCAGCACGCGCGGCGTGATCTGCCACGACAGGCCCCATTTATCCTTGCACCAGCCGCAGGCGCTTTCCTTGCCGCCGTTGTTGACGATGGCGTTCCAATAGCGGTCGGTCTCGGCCTGGTCGTCGGTGGCGATCTGGAAGGAGAACGCTTCGCTGTGCGTGAACGCTTTCCCGCCATTGAGGCCGATGCACGGGATGCCGCACACGGTGAACTCGACTGTCAAAACGCTATCCGCCTTCCCACCCGGGAAATCGGACGGCGCGCGATGCACCGCGCCGACTGTGCTGTCGGGGAAAGTGCGGGCGTAGAAGTGTGCGGCTTCTTCCGCGTCATGGTCATACCACAGGCAGAGCGTGTTCTTGTTCATCGTCATCCTCCTTTTAATGGTTGGCCGACATAGTCTACCTCCGCTTTCTGACGGGGCGGCGCGAGCTTGCCGTTTGGCTAGCCGGCATTTGCAAGTCATTTGTGGGGCGGACAAGATTAACGTTCTTCCAGCGGTCACCGATATTCCATCGGCGGCGCTTTATCTACAGGAAGAAAGCATCATGTCAGTCACCAGCACATACTCATTCATACAAGGGTTCTTCAACGGCGTCTTTGTCGGCCAGAACGCCGTGAGCGCAGCGGATCAACTGTTCACCGAATCGCCTCCCGGCAGCGGCGTGTTCGTCGTCCACCGTCCCAACGGCGAGAACGTGGTCGATCTCGGCAAGCTGATTAACACCAACGCCAACGTCGGCATGGTCGCCAAGCAGTTGATCGGCGCCGGCGCCTCGCTCACCAGCGGCCTGCGCGTGCAGGGCACGCCGTGGATCAGCGTCCCTTACTTTATCCAGTCGCCGGCCGCGCACAAGCCTTTCGACATGCTAGCCAAGGTCAATTTCGATTTCCATATCGAGACGCCGTGGTTCTGCAGCGATATCGACGGCACCATCTCGGTGTTCCTGTTCGTCTTCCTCGACAGCCAGAAGCACCTGCACGTGACGGTCGACGGCACCTGGTTCTCGTTCGAAGGCGGCTCGCCGTTCTGCGCCGGCCCCGCTTCCGACGCGTTGAAGGCCGCCATGCCGGCGGTGCGCAAGGAGGTGCAGAACCTGCTGCCGCAACTGACGGCGGCGATCGCCAACGTCAAGTTCTCCAAGATTTACTTCTTGCCCGGCGATGGTAAAAAAGCCGCTGGCGCCTTCGTACAAAACGCCAGCAGCGATGCGTCGCTCGGCCTGCTCTTAGCTTAAAAGGAAAATGAAAATGGATAAGGATCAAAAACTGGTCAACGACATCTGCGCGCTGCTGCGTGAAGCCGGCTTTGCCGGCCTGACCGTGCACAGCGACGAACACGGCACGCTGCTCAACGCCACCCGCGATCACGGCGGCGTGGTGCTGCGCCTGTCGCCGGACATGCAGAAAGTCACGCGCCGCACCGAAGCCGGCGCGGCCGAAGCGCATAACGTGCGGCTGGATGTGCACGAGGTGCCGGCGATGGAGGGCGTGGAGCAGCAGATGCGCGCCAATCCCGAACTGGCCAAGGCCATGGGCATCCCTGCCCAGCACCTGAAGTACATCATGTAGTTCGCGTCGGTCCGGCCTTGCCCGCAAAGTGGGCGGGGCCGGATTGCGCGGCGCCGGCCAGCAGCTGCTGCGCCAGCGCTTCGATTTCCGGCGCCACCGGCGCGCCCAGCGCGCTCAATGCCATGCGTTGATAGCGGCGGTAGACCGACAGTCCCGCTTCGAATGCCGCGTTGTCCAGATGGATGCGCATCAGGTCCACGCTCAGCGCCTTGCAGTACTGGTCGGCCTCCAGCGCCCGCTCCAGCAATTGCGTGGCGGCGGCCGTATTGCCGGCACGGGCCAGCTGGCGTCCGGCGTCGCCCAGCGCGCGCGCCAGTTTGCCGCGCCATAGTTCGCGCCGCGCCAGCAGCCACGGCGCGCTTTCCCCGACCAGCAATTCTCCCCGATACAGCGACAGTACCTGCGCGGCCGTTGCCAGCAGCGCGGCTTCGTGCGATGCCGGGGCGGCGTCGCCGGCGGCGGCCCATTCCTGCGTCAGCGCTTGCAGGCGTGGTAGCAGCCGTTCCAGCGCCGCGGTATCGCTCCAGCACTGCTGCGGCGCCAGTGACAGCGTGCCCTGTTCCAGGACGATGCAGCCCGCGCCCACCGTCGCCCGCAAACGGGACAGCGTGGTCTCCAGTGCGTGGCGCGCGGTGTCGCCGTCGGCGTCCGGCCATAGCAGCTCGGCGGCGCGCTCCAGCGATATGCTGGATGGCGCGTGGGCCGCGATCAGCTTCAGGATGTCGAGCTGACGGTGCTTGGATTTGCCTTGCGAGCGCAATGGCTCGCCGGCGATGCGCAGTTCGAAGCCGCCGAAGCTGCGCACCTGCACCGGCCACGGCCAGTTGTCGCCGGCGTCTTCCGGCGGCGCCAGGCGCCAGGCGCGCACCAGCATATTGGCCGCGCCGGGGATGATGCCGGCCGCCAGCGCGTGCGCGCACAGCGGTTGCAGGATGTGCGGCGTGGCGAAGGTCAGGTAGCCGCCGCCCTGCGAGGCGATGTGGTTCAGCGCGCGGCGCAGTTTGTCCTGCGCCAGCAGCAGCTGCGCCGGGTGCGCGCGTTGCAGTTGCGGCAGTGCTTGGGCGTTGCCGTCGGCGCCGGTGATGAACAGCCACGCCTCGAGCAGGTCGGCCCAGGTTGCCGCCAGCGGTGAGCTGTAGTCGCGGGCATGCTGGCGCAGCACGACGGTTTCTGTGGCGCAGCGCTCGCGGTCCAGCAAGGTGTAGGCGACGCAGCTGGCCGCCTGCGCGTAGATTTCGTAAGGCACGCTGCCGAAGCGCAGCGCCGCTTCATGCGCCAGGCGGGCATGCGCCAGCGCGCCGTGGCCGTCGCCGCGGCAGCTGGCCAGCCAGGTCTGGGTCAGCTGGAGATGGGCCACCAGGTTGTGATGCTGCGGCGGCGTTTGCGCCGCCACGTCGGCGGTGGCGGCGGCGGCCTTGTCGAGTTCTCCGCGCAGCAGACAGGCGGCCGCGTACAGCAGCAAGTAGTGCGCGTCCATGATGCGGATGCCGCTGCTTTCCGAACTGGCGCGACAGGCGGCGAAGACGGCGTCGACGCGGCCATGGTCCATGGCGGCCAGCGCATCGTACAGCTGCACCAGGTGCGACAGGTAGCGCGCGTACGGCGGCAGCGCGGCCGCTTCCGGCAGCGCGTCCAGCAGCACGCGCACCGAACGCACGGCGGCATAGCGGCCGGACTGGTAGTAGTGCTGGCCCAGCATCGCGCCCAGCCGCACTTTCAGCGTGGGATCGGCCGGCTGGCGCAGCACGTCCAGCGCGCGCCGCTCCCACAGGTCGATGTCCTGGTGGCCGGGATCGGTCATGAACAAGCCGCTCCACATGCTGTGCGTCAGGTGGGCTTTCAGGCCGGGGTCCGGCAACTGGTCGTAGTCTTCCGACGGGTCCACGTGCTGTTGCAGGAAGGCGCGCAGCGGTTGTTCGGCGGCGCCGTCGAAAAAGTAGGAGCTGATGATGGCGCTCAGCGCCAGGAAGCGGTGCATCGGCCGGTTCTGTTGCGTGAACGCTTGCAGCGCCTTGAGCAGCGCGGCGCGGGCGCGCGCGGTGTCGCTCATGAACACGGCCAGGCCCAGCCAGTAGTAGTGCCACGGGCTGCGCTGGGCTTCGGGCAGGGCGTCGATCCAGCGCGCCAGCGTGGTGTGGCGGGCGCTGGCCAGCATCGCTTCGGCGCGCGATTCGATCAGGCCGGCCGCGCGTTCGGGCATGCCGAATTCCAGTGCCAGCTTGATGGCGGTGTCGCCGCTGCCGTCGGCCAGCAGGGTGTCGACGCAGCCGGCGATCCATGCGCGGCGCTGCGCGTCGTCGATGCGGGTGGCGGCCCATTTGCGCAGGAAGCCCTGGAACAGCGGATGCAGCGCGTACTGGCGGCCGGGGTATTCGTAGATCAGCGCTCCCTGCGCCGCCAGGCGGGCCACGATGTCGGCCGCGTGCGGCGCGCCGGACAAGGCCGCCGCCCAGGCGCCGCTGAAGTGCGGCAGCCAGCACACCGCCAGCAGCGTGGCGCGTTCCTCGTCGCTGTAGGCGTTGAACACTTCCTCGGCCAGGTAGCCCACCATCGCTTCCGACAGCACGTCCTCGGCGGCCAGCGCGGCGCCGGGGCGGCGCTTGAGCCACGAGGCCACCAGCGCGATGCCGGCGGCCCAGCCGCGCGTGAAGTTGTAGACGCTGTCGGCCACGCTGTCGGCGTGGACGATGCCCAGCACGTTGAGCAGGATTTCGGTTTCGTCGCGGCTGAAGGCCAGCGCCGCGCCGTCCAGTTCATGCATGTCGCCGTGCGCCAGCAGGCGCGCGCAGGCGGCCGGTGGCAGCGCGCGGCTCAGCACCACGACCTTGCTGGCCGGCGGCAGTTCGGTGGCCAGCGTTTCGAGGAACTGGCGGAAGAAGGGCGCGTCCTGGCAGCGGTGGGCGTCGTCCAGCACGATGCAGCTGGCCGGCGCCAGCGCCGCGCCCAGCGCGCGCACGTACAGCCGCAAGTAGCCGTGCAGCGCCGGCAGGTGTTCGCGCAGCAGCGGCGGCGGTTGCCAGCCCGGCGCCACGCCGCCGTTGGCGATCGCCTGTTCGAAGTAGAGCAGGAAGCTGGCCGGGTCGATGTCCGCCTCGTCCAGTCGCAGCCACGCAACGGTGGGGCCGGCGGCCTGGCAGAATTCCAGCCCCAGGCTGGTCTTGCCGGAACCGGCCGGCGCGGCGATCCAGGTCAGCGTGGCGGGGGTGTCGAGCATGGCCTGCACGGCGCTGTGGCGGCCGATCAGACGGGCGACGGGACGGGAGGTCTTGGCAAGTGAAGCCATGATGGCGGTTCCTGGAAGCGGACTGCGCGGGAACCACTAGTTTAATTCTGATTGTGAAAAGAACAAATCTTTTATTTCGACAACTTTCGTGTTGCTACCCCGGAGAGGCTGGGGTCTGACCCGTACGGGTCAGACCCCTTCGGGCCGCAGTGCGGGGTCAGACCGGATCGACCTTGTTGCTCAGCGTGAAGTGCGCCTCGGCGTAGTTGTCGCCGTCGACGAACATCCACCAGGTGCCGCTCTTGTTCGGCCCGATGGTGAACGGCGCCAGGTGGCCCTCCTGGTAGTTGTCGCCGTCGGCATAGCCTTCGCCGTAGCAGCGCAGCGTGGCCTTGACCTGGATAACGTCGTTGGCCAGCAGGTCCAGCGTCAGGATCAGGCGGCCCATCGCATCGTCGGCCACCTGGTCGAACACCTTGACCACGTGGGTGGTGGACGAGGGACTGAGCTCGGCGAGGTTGTAGAAATCGCCGACGCTGTGCGGATAGGCCGCGGCGGCGAATTCATAGTCGGTGGTCGCCATCCAGCCATCGATGGTCAGGCGGCGGAACAGGTGCGAGGGCTGCTTCAGGTCCACCGTCACGCTGGCCGTCTGGTTCGCCGCCACCGTCACCGATGCCTCGCCGTGCAGCGCCTGTTTGTCGGCGGTGACCAGCACACTGCCCACCGGCACGCCGGTCAGCGTGAAGCTGCCGTCGGCCGCGGTGTGGGTGAACTGGTTCTGCGAGATCTGCACGCTGACGCCGGCCGCCGGCTTGCCTTCGAAATGCACCACGCCGTGCAGCGCGCCGGTCTGCGCCACTTTTTTCCATTTGTAGATGGTCACTTCCTCGAAACGCGCCGGCCGGTAGATCAGCGGTTCGCAGTAGCCGTACAGCGGCGCGTCGAAGAAGCACAGGTTGGCGGGGCTGACGGCGTTGGCGTCGCCGGTCTGGCGCCAGGCGTCGGAGTCCTTGGAGCCGTTGTCGACCCAGTCGGAGGCGAAGGCGTTGAGCATCTGGTTGGCGGTATCGTCGGCGGCGTCGGTCAGCGCGTTGCCGAACCAGCCCGCGCTCTCCAGCACCATTTCGTGGATCTTCGAATACAGCACCTCGCCGGCGGCGATGCGCTCGTCGGACTGGTAGACGTACAGGCCGTCCGGCGTCGACGGCACGATTTGCGCGCCGGTGGCGAGGTCGCTCTGTTCCAGCATGCCGCCCTCCATCGGCACGCCGGACTGGCGGATCGACATCCACAGCAGCGACGAGCACACGGTGGGGAAGGTGTTGGCGGCCCACTTGGCGCTGGCCGGCGCCTTGTCGGTCAGGCCGAGGGCGGGATTGGTGTAGCAGAAGAAGCGGTAGTGGCTCTTGCCGGCCTGCTGGGCGGCGAAATCGGCGATGCCGTGCAGCGTCTGGCGGATCTCCAGCGTTTCCTTCAGCGGATCGGGCTTGACCACCATAGCCGGCACGATCTCCGGCGCCACGCCGCCCAGGTCCATCTTCGATTCGATGGTGGCGAAGCCGGCGATCGTGTGCTTGGTGCCGGTCTCGGGATCGATCATGTCCTCGCCGTCGACCGCGTGTTCGACGGTCTGCGTCACCACGCCCGGCCACATGTATTTGAGCACGTCGGGACGGGCGCCGTCGCCGTCGATGAATTCGATCAGGCGGTCTTCCGAGGCGGTGGAGTGGGTGATCTCGTCGTGGTTGCGGGTCATGATGCCGGAGTGCGAATAGCGCTGCGGCGGCGTCACGGTCTGCAGCACGGCGGAGATCAGGCTGCCGTTGCTGGGGTTGAGGATCAAGTCGCCCTTCTTGGCGTTCATGAAGCGCGGCCGCATCTGCATCCAGCGTTTTTCCTGGGTCGGCATGCAGAACATGCCGTCGGGGATGTGGTCCGGCAGGTTCCATGGATTGCATTCCTGGTCCTCGACCGGGAATGGCGGCGCCTCGTGCACGTCCATCGCGGTCAGCGCGTGCACCGGCTGCAGCGCGCTTGCCAGCGCGGCGGGCACGCGGCCCATCTCGACTTGCAGCGCCGACGAGGTGGCGGCCGGCAGCATGCCGTAGCTGCCCAGGCGCGCCACTTCATCCAGCGTGATCAAGCCGGGATTGGCGACCAGCTGGCGGCTGGCCAGGTCGGTCAGCAGGGTCTGCGCGTTGGCGTTGACCAGCAGCTTCTTGCTCATGTGCTGGGGCAGGTCGAAGTGGGCGCTGACGCGCACGGGCAGGCCGTTCGGCGCCGTGCCCTTGTAGTGCACGCTGAAGGCGACGGCCTGTTGCGGCAGCTGCGCTTTCGGGATCGCGACGTCGATGCGGGTGCTGGCCTGGGCCTTGAGCACGATGGCGCTGGCGACGGCGGGGCGCAGCTCGAATTCGCGCGGGCCGTCTTCATAGGCCAGCTCCAGCTGCATGCTGCTCAGCGTCAGGTTGTTCGCTTCGGGATTGCGCACCACGAAGCTGGCGCGGAAGCTGCCGTCGACGAACTGCGCGCTGAAGTCGCTGCTGTCCACCGGCGGCTGCAACACGCCGCGCTGGCGCGCCAGGAAGTAGGGATTGGCCACGCTGACGCTGCGCTGGATCACGCGCGGGGCGCCGCCCGGCTGCTGCACGGTCACCTGCACGTGGAATACCGTGTGCGGCCGGTTGGGGTTGAGCTGGGCGGCGAAATCGTGCTGCAGGGTGGGATGCGTGCTGCCCAGGGCGACCGCGCCCAGCTGCCAGTTGTAGACGGCGGCGGTGGCGCCGCCGCCGGCGTTGATGGCCAGGCGCGGTTGCGTGGTCGGCAGCAGGATCGGATGGCTGGCGGCGTCGCGCGCGGTGATGGTGTGCGCGCTCATCGCCGTTTTGCGGGGCACGATGGGGCCGACCGGCACGGCCGGCGTGGCTGGCGCGGATGGGTTGCGTGGCTTGATCTCGATGCGCGGACGCGGCGTGCCCTGGGTGCGGCGCTCGGGCGCGTTTTGCACCGTCAGTATCATCGCGGTCGGATTATGCGGCGCGCTGCGCACCGTCAGCATCGGCGGCTGCTTGCCGTCGGCGGGGGCGTTGATCTGGACTTCGGCCTTCAGCTTCTCGATGGCGCCGCGCTTGCCGGCGGTGACGTTGATGGTCTTTTTGCCGGCGCGGTTCCACACCAGGTACTGCCTGGAGCCGGGCACGCCGTTGATGCAGATGTTGCCGCTTTCGTTGTTATCGTAGGACTGGCCGTTCGGCGCCTTGACTTCGACGCAGACGCTGTCGCCGATGGCGGCCACGGCAGGCGTGCAGACGACGGAACCAAGCAGCGGGGTTGGGGCGGTTGGTACTTGCAACATGGGAACTCCTGTGGACAGTGGGAATGATGACGTCAGGCCTGTTTGCAGCAGTCCTGGTGTTCCCAGTGTCGTTTGGAGCGTCCCACAAATCGCTCACAAATGCGCTAGTCCGGTTTTTTCACCACCGCGTAGCGCTCCAGCGTGCGTTTGCGCGCCTCGTCGTGCATGACGATGGGATCGGGATAGTCCAGCGGCAGCATGCGCGGCACCAGCCACGGCGCGTGGATTTCCTTGTCGCTTAAATCCTTCAGCTGCGGCAGGTAGCGGCGGATGAACTTGCCCGTGCTGTCGAATTTTTCCGATTGCGTGATCGGATTGAAGATGCGGAAGTAGGGCTGGGCGTCGCAGCCCGACGACGACGCCCATTGCCAGCCGCCGTTGTTGGAGGCCAGGTCGAAGTCGTTCAGGTGCAGCGCGAAATATTCCTCGCCGCGCCGCCAGTCTATGCCCAGGTCCTTGATCAGGAAGCAGGCCGTCACCATGCGCAGGCGGTTGTGCATATAGCCGGTCTGGTTCAGCTGGGCCATGGCGGCGTCCACCAGCGGGTAGCCGGTGCGGCCGTCGCACCAGGCGGCGAACAGTTGGTCGGCTTGCGGGCCGGTTTCCCACTCGATGGCGTCGTAGGCCGGCTTGTAGGCGCCGCCCACCACGTGCGGGTTGTGGAACAGGATCATGGCGTAGAACTCGCGCCAGATCAATTCCGCCAGCCACACCGGCGCGCCTTCGCCACCGGCGCCGCGCGCCATCAGGTCGACCACGGTGCGCACCAGGTGCCGCACCGACAGCGTGCCGAAGCGGAAATGGATGGACAGATAGGACGGTCCCTTCACGGCCGGGTAGTCGCGTGCATCCTTGTAGCTGGCGATGCGCGGCAGGAAATCTTCCCACAGTTGCGCCGCGCCCGACATGCCGGTGGGGATCTTCATGTCGGCCAGGTTGCTGGGCTCGAAGCCGAGCTCGGCCAGCGTCGGCAGAGGCTGAGCCTGGCCGGGCGGCGGCGCCAGCCGCGCCGCATGCGGTTCGATGTGGTGGGGCGCCAGCACCGACGGGTCCGCCTCCAGCTTCTTCAGCCAGGCGTTCTTGTAGGGCGTAAACACCGAGAACACGCCGCCGGTCTGCGACAGCACTTCGCTCTTTTCAAAGATCACCTGGTCTTTGTAGCTGAAGAACCGGCGGCCGTCGGCATGGAGCGCCTGCGCCACGGCGGCGTCGCGCTCGATGGCTTGCGGTTCGTAGTCGTGGTTGCAGTACACGGCGTCCACGCCCAGTTCGGCGGCCAGGGCCGGGATGGCGGCGGCCGGATCGGCGTGACGCACGATCAGGTGGCCGCCCAGCTGTTGCAGTTCGGCCGCCACTTCGGCGATGCTGGCGTGGATGAAGTCGACCCGCCGGTCGCGGCGCGGCAAGCCGGCCAGGATGGTGGTGTCGTAGACAAAAACGCAATACACGCGCTCGCTGTCTTGCAGGGCCTGGTGCAGGGCGACATGGTCGAAAACGCGCAAATCGCGGCGCAGCCAGACCAGGGAGGAATTCAGTTTCATTGGGGCTGTGTCAATCGGGTGGGGGAACTCAATCATGGCCGCATCCGCAATTCAGTGTAAACTATCGTTTAGACAGAGTTGCTAGCCGCGCGAATACTACAGTAATTGTCAGCAGCACAGAAAGAACACGCATATGAAGAAAAGCAAAATCGGCAAAACTCTCCATGTACCCGGCCTGTTGCAGGAAGCCGGCGATCCGTTGGAATCCGCTGGAAGCGGTATGGCGGCGACGCTGAACCTGGCAAATCATTTCCTGATTGCAATGCCTTCCATGCAGGATCCGGTCTTTGGCGGCACCGTCGTGTACGTGTGCGAGCACAATGAAAACGGCGTGCTGGGCGTGGTCATCAACAAACCCACCGACATGACGATGGAGGTGCTGTTCGAGCGCATCGACCTCAAGCTGGAGTCCGGCGTCGACGTCGACGCCCCGATCATGTTCGGCGGCCCGGTCCAGGACGACCGCGGCTTCGTGCTGCACACGCCGGGCCAGCGCTATTCGTCGTCGCTGACGGTGACCGAGGACGTCGCCTTCACCACCTCGATCGACGTGCTCGAGGCCGTGGCCGCCGGCGACGGTCCGCCGCGCATGCTGGTGTCGATCGGCTATTCGGGCTGGAGCCCGGGGCAGCTGGAAGACGAGATCAGCCGCAACGGCTGGCTGACCGTGGGCGCCGATCCGGAGATCCTGTTCAACCTGCCTATTGAAGAGCGCTACACGGCCGCGATGCGCCTGCTGGGCATCGATCCGCTGATGCTGGCCTCCGAGGCGGGTCACGCTTAAATGACGATAGAGACCATCTTCGCTTTCGATTTCGGCGTCAAACGCATCGGTGTGGCCATGGGCAATACGATGATCCGCCAGGCCGAGCCGGTCAAGGTGATCAGCGCCATCGACAACGCCACCCGCTTTGCCGACATCCAGGCGCTGCTGGACGAGTGGAAACCGGCGCGGCTGGTGGTCGGCCTGCCCATGCATCCCGACGGCGCCGAGCACGAGATGACCGCGCGCGCGCGCAAGTTCGCCAACCAGTTGCACGGCCGCTTCAGCCTGCCGGTGGAGCTGGTCGACGAGCGCTATTCCTCGGCCGTGATTTCCGCCAAGCGCGGCGAAGTCATCGACGACCGCGCCGCCGCCATCATCCTGCAACAATATTTCGACACCCACTAACTCCCATGTCCACACTGAACCCCAACCAACTCGACGCCGAAGCGCTGTACGCGACCCTGCTGGCCGACGTCAAAGCCGGCCTGGCCGGCGTGGCCGATGTCGCCATCGTCGGCATCCACTCCGGCGGCGCCTGGATCGCCGAACGCCTGGCGGCCGACCTCGGCCTGTCCGCCCGCTGCGGCGTACTGGACGTGTCCTTCTACCGCGACGATTACGCCAAGAAGGGCTTGCCGGCCGACGTCAAGCCTACTCATATCAGTTTCGACGTGGCGGCTGCCAACATCCTGCTGGTGGACGACGTGCTGTACACCGGCCGCACCACCCGCGCCGCGATCAACGAGCTGTTCGACTACGGCCGCCCGGCGCGCATCATGCTGGCCGCGCTGGTCGACCGCGGCGAGCGCCAGCTGCCGGTGGCGGCCGATTTCGTTGCCGCCCACGTGCAGGTGCCGCAAGGGCAGGCGCTGGTGCTGTCGCGCGCCGACGATGGACAATTCACGCTAACCATAAAATAAGACCATGCTTAATCCGCAACTGAACAAACACGGCGAGCTCCAGCACTTGCTGTCGATCGAGGGACTGCCGAAGTCCATCGTCAACCACATCCTGGATACCGCCTCGTCGTTCGTCGGCATCTCCGACCGCGACGTCAAGAAGGTCCCGCTGATGCGCGGCAAGTCGGTGTTCAACCTGTTCTTCGAGAACTCCACGCGCACCCGCACCACCTTCGAGATCGCCTCGAAGCGCCTGTCGGCCGACGTGATCAACCTGAACATCCAGGCCTCGTCCGCCAGCAAGGGCGAATCGCTGCTCGACACCATCGACAACCTGTCGGCCATGCACGCCGACATGTTCGTGGTGCGCCACGCGCAGTCGGGCGCGCCCTACCTGATCGCCAAGCACCTGCACGACACCAAACAGTCGCACGTGCACGTGGTCAACGCCGGCGACGGCCGCCACGCGCACCCGACGCAAGGCTTGCTGGACATGTACACCATCCGTCACTACAAGAAGGACTTCACCAACCTGACGGTGGCCATCGTCGGCGACATCCTGCACAGCCGCGTGGCCCGTTCCGACATCCACGCGCTGACCACCTTGGGCGTGCCGGAAGTGCGCGCCATCGGCCCGCACACGCTGCTGCCGGGCGGCCTGGAGCAGATGGGCGTGCGCACCTTCACCAATATGGAAGAGGGCTTGAAGGGCGTCGACGTGATCATCATGCTGCGCCTGCAGAACGAGCGCATGAGCGGCGCGCTGCTGCCGTCGGCGCAGGAATACTTCAAGAGCTACGGCCTGACGCCGGAACGCCTGGCGCTGGCCAAGCCGGACGCGATCGTCATGCACCCGGGACCGATGAACCGCGGCGTCGAGATCGACTCGGCGGTGGCGGACGGCCCGCAGGCGGTGATACTGCCGCAGGTAACTTTCGGGATCGCAGTACGGATGGCGGTAATGAGCATAGTGGCGGGGACGCAGGGATGAGCGCAGGCATGAAACTACACATTAAAAACGGCCACCTGATCGATCCGGCCAACGGCATCGACAGCAAGAACGACCTCTACATCGCCGACGGCAAAGTGCTGGCGGTGGGCGCGGCTCCCACTGGCTTCACCGCCGACCGGACCATCGACGCCAGCGGCCTGATCGTCTCGCCCGGCTTCGTCGACCTGTCGGCGCGCCTGCGCGAACCGGGCTACGAATACAAGGCCACGCTGGAATCGGAAATGCAGGCCGCCATGCAAGGCGGCGTGACCAGCCTGATCTGCCCGCCCGACACCGATCCGGTGCTCGACGAGCCGGGCCTGGTCGAGATGCTCAAGCACCGCGCCAAGACGCTGAACCAGGCCAATGTGCACCCGCTGGGCGCGCTGACCGTCGGCCTCAAGGGCAAGGCGCTGACCGAGATGGCCGAGCTGACCGAAGCGGGCTGCATCGGCTTCGCGCAGGCGGAAGAGCCGATCGAGGACACCAATGTGCTGCTGCGCGCCATGCAGTACGCCAAGACCTTCAACTACACCGTGTGGCTGCGTCCGCAGGATGCGCACATCGGCCGCGGCGGCATCGCGGCCAGCGGCCCGCTGGCTTCGCGCCTGGGCTTGTCCGGCGTGCCGGTGATGTCGGAAACCATCGCGCTGCACACGATTTTTGAACTGATGCGTTCCACCGGCGCCCGCGTGCACCTGTGCCGCATGTCGTCGGCGGCCGGCCTGGAGCTGGTGCGCAGCGCCAAGAAGGAAGGCTTGCCCGTCACCTGCGACGTCGGCGCCCACCACATCCACCTGACCGACGCCGACATCGGCTTCTTCGATTCGAACGCGCGCGTGACGCCGCCGTTCCGCAGCCAGCGCGACCGCGACGCCATCCGCCTCGGCCTGCTGGACGGCACGGTCGACGCGCTGTGCTCGGACCACACGCCGGTCGACGACGACGAGAAACTGCTGCCGTTCGGCGAAGCCTCGCCCGGCGCCACCGGGCTGGAACTGCTGCTGTCGCTGGCGCTGAAATGGGCCGACGACTACGCCGCCACCCAGGACACCGGGTCGGTGCGGCCGCTGGCGCGCGCGCTGGCGCGCATCACCTCCGACGCGGCCCGCGTGGCCGGGCTGGACGCCGGCACCCTGTCGGTCGGCGCTTCGGCCGACGTCTGCCTGTTCGATCCTGAGGCGCGCTGGACCGTGGAAGCATCGGCGCTGGCCAGCCAGGGCAAGCACACGCCCTTCATCGGCTACAACCTGGCCGGGCAGGTCCGCACCACCATCGTGGCAGGTCACGTCGCCTACCAACGCAGCTGATCGGTTTGCATGAAGCTGACGATGATCTTCCGCCTGGTGCGGGTGTTTCTGCATGTGCTGGTCGGGATGACGATCTGTGCGACGGTGTTCCCCTGGATCGGGCAGGAAAAGCGTAACGGCCACATCCGCCGCTGGTCGACCCGGCTGCTGGCGATGTGCAATGTGACGGTGGAGCAGAGCGCCGGCGTGCCCCTGCTGGAGCGGGCGATGGTGGTGGCCAACCACGTGTCGTGGCTGGACATCTTCGTCATCCACAGCCTGCATCCGAGCCATTTCGTGGCCAAGGCCGAGATCCGTTCGTGGCCGCTGGCCGGCTGGCTGGCGGAGAAGGCCGGCACGGTGTTCATCGCGCGCGGCAACCGGCGCGACTTGCGGCACATCTTCAAGGGACTGGTGCACAGCCTGGAGCGCGGCGAGCGCGTGGCCTTCTTCCCGGAAGGGACCACGGCGGCGCAGGGCAGCCTGCTGCCCTTCCACGCCAATCTGTTCGAGGCGGCGATCGACGCCAAGGTGCCGGTGCAGGCGATCGCCTTGTCCTACCGCGAGCCGTCGGGCGCTTCGCATCCGTCGGTGGATTTCATCGGTGAGACCACCTTCGCCGAGAGCATCATGCTGATCCTGGATGGGCCGCCGGTGAAGGCGCGCTTGACGATCTTGCCGGCGATCGACAGCATCGGCGCGCACCGGCGCGAGCTGGCCGAGGCCACGCACCAGGCCGTCGCCGCCGCGCTGGGCGTGACGGCAACCCCACACGGCTAGGCGGGGTCTGACCCCGTACGGGGGCATCTCGCACTGCGAGATGCGGGCGCAGCCCTCCCCAGACCCCAGGCTCGCGGGTTATTTCTTGCCGCCGTGTTGCTGGAACTCCGGGCACTGCACTTGCAGCAGGCTGCGGTCTTCCAGGCACACGGCGCTCAGCTGGCCGCCCCACACGCAGCCGCTGTCGAGCCCGATCAAATGCGGCTTCAGCACCAGCCCCAGCGCCGACCAGTGGCCGAACACCACCGTCTCCTTGCGGCTGCGCCGGCCCGGCACCTCGAACCACGGCATCAGGCCCGAGCCCGGCTCGGCCGTGCCGCTTTCCTTCATCTTGAAATCCATCACGCCGTCGGCATCGCAGAAGCGCAGCCGCGTCATCGCGTTGATGATGCAGCGCAGCCGGTCCGCGCCCTGCAGCTCGTCGCTCCACTGGTCGGGCAGGTTGCCGTACATCTCGGCCAGGAATTCCTCCATGCCGGCGCCGCGCAGCATCTGCTGCACTTCGCCGGCCAAGGCCATCGCCTGCGCCGCCGTCCATTGCGGCAGCAGGCCGGCGTGCACCAGCACATGGCCCTGGGTGTGGATGGCCAGCGGACGGCGCCGCAGCCAATCGATCAGCTCGTCCCTGTCGGGCGCGTGCAGGATCTCGGCCAGCGTATCGGACTTGTGCTCCGGCCGGATGCCGTAGGCCACCGCCAGCAAGTGCAGGTCGTGATTGCCGAGCACGCTATCGATGCGGCCGCCGCTGCCCATCGCCAGCGCGCGCACATGGCGCAGCGTGGCCAGCGAATCCGGGCCGCGATTGATCAGGTCGCCAGCAAACAGGATGACGGGCTCGTCCTCACCGGCATGTTCGCGGACGCGCTCCAGCAGCAACAAGGTCTGCTCGTGGCAGCCCTGCAAATCCCCGATTACATAGGTTTTCATATGGATGCTCTGTGGTTCGTTGCTTTGGAATCTGAAATACCCTGAAATCAGAGCGCGAGGTGTCGATTTTTGCCCGGTAGCAGGGCAGTTTCACATAAAATCATGCTTGCGACTACTTTGACTCTTGCAGCGGGATACTAAATGATTTTTGTGACGGGTGGTGCGGGTTTCATCGGCTCGAATTTTGTACTCGACTGGCTGGCTCAGTCGGACGAGCCTGTTATCAACTACGATAAGCTGACCTACGCAGGCAATCTGAACAATCTGGCGTCGCTGAAGCAGGACGCGCGCCACACCTTCGTGCGCGGCGATATCTGCGACCAGGCGCAAGTGCTGGCCTTGTTCCAGCAGCACAAGCCGCGCGCGGTGGTGCACTTCGCCGCCGAGAGCCATGTGGACCGCTCCATCCTCGGACCGGGCGAGTTCATCAACACCAACATCAACGGCACCTTCAGCCTGCTCGAGGCGGCGCGCGCCTACTGGTCGGCGCTGCCGGACGACGAGAAGGCCGCCTTCCGCTTCCTGCACGTGTCCACCGACGAAGTCTATGGCACGCTGGGCCCGGACGATGCGCCGTTCAGCGAAACCACCGCGTTCGCGCCGAACAGCCCGTACTCGGCGTCGAAGGCCGCCTCCGACCATCTGGTGCGCTCCTACCACCACACCTACGGCCTGCCGACGGTGACCACCAACTGCTCCAACAACTACGGGCCGTATCACTTCCCGGAAAAACTGATCCCGCTGATCATCGCCAACGCGCAGGCCGGCAAGCCGCTGCCGATCTACGGCGACGGCCAGCAGGTGCGCGACTGGCTGTACGTCAGCGACCACTGCGCGGCGATCCGCCGCGTGCTGGCGGCGGGGCGCCTGGGCGAGACCTACAACGTCGGCGGCTGGAACGAGATGGCCAACCTGGACGTGGTGCACACGCTGTGCGACATGCTCGACCGCCTCAAACCGAAAGCGGACGGCGCCAGCTACCGCGCGCAAATCACCTACGTCAAGGACCGCCCCGGCCACGACCGCCGCTACGCCATCGACGCCCGCAAGCTGGAGCGCGAGCTGGGATGGAAACCGGCCGAGACCTTCGAGACCGGCATCGCCAAGACCGTGCAGTGGTACCTGGACCACCAGGCCTGGGTGGCCGACGTGCAGTCGGGCAGCTACGCCAAGTGGGTGGAAACCAATTACTTTAACCGCGAAGGCCAGCAATGAGCATACCTAACCGCAAAGGCATCATCCTGGCGGGCGGCTCCGGCACCCGCCTGTATCCGGTGACGATGAGCGTCTCCAAGCAGCTGCTGCCGATCTACGACAAGCCGATGATCTACCATCCGCTGACGGTGCTGATGTTGGCCGGCATGACCGAGATCCTGCTGATCTCGACGCCGCAGGACACGCCGCGCTTCCAGGACTTGCTGGGCGACGGCAGCCAGTGGGGCATCAGCATCAGCTACGCGGTCCAGCCTTCGCCGGACGGCCTGGCGCAAGCCTTCATCATCGGCAGGGAATTCGTCGGCGACTCGCCGTCCGCGCTGATCCTGGGCGATAACATCTACTACGGCAACGACCTCGACGCCTTGCTGCGCCACGCCACCGAGCAGACCGACGGCGCCACCGTGTTCGCCTACCACGTGCAGGATCCGGAACGCTATGGCGTGGTCGAGTTCGACGCCGACCGCAGCGCCGTGTCGATCGAGGAAAAGCCGCTCAAGCCGAAATCGAACTACGCCGTCACCGGCCTGTATTTCTACGACAAGCAGGTGTGCGACATCGCCGCCAGCATCAAGCCGTCCGCGCGCGGCGAGCTGGAAATTACCGACGTCAACCGCATCTACCTGGAAAAGCAGCAGCTCAACGTCGAGGTGATGGGGCGCGGCATGGCCTGGCTGGACACCGGCACCCACGAGTCGCTGCTCGATGCGTCGCAATTCATCGCCACCATCGAAAAACGCCAGGGCCTGAAAGTGGCTTGCCCGGAAGAGATCGCCTACCGCAAGGGCTATATCGACGCCGCCCAGCTGCGCAAGCTGGCCGAGCCGCTGAAGAAAAACAACTACGGCCAGTACCTGTTGCAGATCCTCGAAGACAAGGTCGTGCCACGATGAATGTCATCACGACGCCACTGGAAGGCTTGCTGGTGCTGGAGCCGCGCGTGTTCGGCGACGACCGCGGCTTCTTCTACGAGAGTTTCAACGCCCGCCGTTTCGCCGAGCTGACCGGCGTCACCTTGCCCTTCGTGCAGGACAACCATTCGCGCTCGGCCAAGGGCGTGCTGCGCGGCCTGCACTACCAGATCCAGCAGGCGCAGGGCAAGCTGGTGCGCGCCACCGCCGGCAGCGTGTTCGACGTCGCCGTGGACCTGCGCAAGAGCTCGGCCACCTTCGGCCAGTGGTACGGCATCGAACTGTCGGCCGAGAACAAGAAGCAGCTGTGGATACCGCCCGGCTTCGCGCACGGCTTCGTGGTCACCAGCGACGCCGCCGAGTTCCTCTACAAGACCACCGACTACTGGGCGCCCGAGCACGAGCGCTCGGTGCTGTGGAACGACCCGGCCATCGGCATCGCGTGGCCGGCGCTGGATGGGGCGGGGGCGCCGCTGCTGTCCGGCAAGGACCAGGCCGCCGTGCTGCTGGCCGACGCCGAGGTGTTCGCATGAAAATCCTGCTGACCGGCAGTAGCGGCCAGGTGGGGTATGAACTGGAGCGCAGCCTGCAAGGCATAGGCGAGGTGGTGGCGGTGGACCGCGGCGTGATGGACCTGTCCGACCTGGACCAGGTGCGCGACGTGATCCGCCGCGAAAAGCCGGGGCTGATCGTCAACCCGGCCGCCTACACGGCGGTCGACAAGGCCGAGAGCGAGCCGGAACTGGCGCACCGCGTCAACGCCGAAGCGCCGGGCCTGATGGCGCAGGAAGCCAAACTGCTGGGCGCGGCCATGGTGCACTACTCGACCGACTACGTGTTCGACGGCAGCGCGCCGTCGGCGCGGGTGGAGGACGACGCCACCGGCCCGCTCAACGTCTACGGCGCCAGCAAGCTGGCCGGCGAGCGAGCCATCGCCGCGGCCGGCATACCGCACCTGATCTTCCGCACCAGCTGGGTGTACGGCATGCGCGGCAAGAACTTCCTGTTGACCATGCTGCGCCTGGCCAAGGAACGCGACGAGCTGCGCGTGGTGGCCGACCAGCACGGGGCGCCGACCTGGAGCCGCACCATCGCCGACACCAGCGCGCTGGTGCTGTCGCAAGCCCACGCGGGCGGGCGCGAATGGTGGGTGCAGAACAGCGGCGTGTATCACCTGAGCGCGCAGGGCCAGACCACCTGGTTCGAGTTCACCCAGGCCATCGTCGAGGCGGCGGGGCTGGAGTGCCGCGTGCTGCCGATCACCAGCGCCGAGTATCCGGTGCCGGCCAAACGCCCGCAGTACTCGGTGCTGTCGTCCGAGCGCCTGATGGCGCGCTTCTGCCACTTGCCGGACTGGAAAGAAGCCTTGCACCTGTGCATGCGCTGAGCGGTCTGGCGAGTTGTATCGTTTGGTAAGCGTTTTCACCCTCGCCATACACTGCTGCTATCATGCCGACGCGCCCCGGCAGCGCGCCGGCATGTCTTTTCGCGCCTGACGTTGCAAAACTGTCTAATGTTCGACGCCGCGCGGCTATTACCGGCCGTCAATTCAGGACCTGCCCGCTTAATCCGGTACAATCGCGAGTTAGCGTGTAGTCCATCCTTATCGGTTAGCGCATCCGGTAATTTTGTATAGAAAAATATGTTTTCCTTTTTACTGAGCTTTGTCGCTTCCGCGCTGCTAACCCTGCTAGTGATTAAAGAAGCGAGATTGCACGGTCCTGCGCTCGATTCCGATTTCATGGGCGTACAGAAAGTGCATGCCCACCATGTCGCCCGTATTGGCGGCTTATCGATATTCTTATCGGTGGCGCTGAGTTCCTTCATTTCCATTTGGCGGGTGCCGGCCATGACGCATTGGCTGATGTCGCTATTGGCCTGTTCCGCCGTGGCGTTTGTCGGCGGCATCGTCGAGGATTACACCGGCCGCGTCAGCGCTACGCGCCGCCTGGTGCTGACCATGGCCGCCGCCGCGCTCGGCTATTTCCTGCTCGACGCCCGCGTCGACCGCATCGACTGGGCGTTTTCCGCCTGGCCGCTGCAATATATGTGGCTGACCTTGCCGCTGACGGTGCTGGCCGTGGCCGGCATCGCCAACGCGGTCAATATCATCGACGGTTTCAACGGCCTGGCCAGCGTGGTGTGCATCTGCATGCTGCTGTCGCTGGGCTATGTGGCGTTGCAGGTCAACGACATGTTCGTGCTGATCGCGGCGCTGATGGTGGCGGGCGCCACGGCCGGCTTCCTGATCTGGAATTATCCGGTCGGCATGATCTTCCTGGGCGACGGCGGCGCGTATTTTATCGGTTTCATGCTGGGCGAACTGGCATTGCTGCTGGTGATGCGCAATCCGCAAGTTTCTACCTGGTACGCGGCGCTGCTGTTAATCTATCCGACCTTTGAAACCTTATTTTCGGTTTATCGCCGCATGTTTGTCCGTGGTAAGTCTCCGGCCATGCCGGACGGCATCCATTTGCATAGCCTGATCTTCCGCCGCATCGTGCAATGGGCGGTCGGCCGCAAAGAAGCGCGCGCGCTGATACGCCGCAATTCGATGACCTCGCCTTATTTATGGCTGTTTTCGCTGATGGCGGTGATACCGGCCACGGTATTGTGGCGCCATACCTGGGCATTAATGGTTTTCTGTATTTTGTTTATCAGCAGTTACATCTGGATATATGTCCGTATCGTCCGCTTTAAAGCACCGCGCTGGATGATACGCCATAAGAAAACCTGACTTTTTTATGTTGATGTAATATATTCCCGCCGGGCTTTATATCACCTCACTTAAAAGGAATACCAAATGGATCTGTCGAATATGTCCTCCGCCGATTTGCGTAATCTGCAAGAGCAAGTTAAACGCGAATTAAAACAGCGCGAAAGCCAGGACCTGGCCAAGGCGCGCGAACAGATACTGGCCATTGCCCAAAGCGTGGGCGTGCCCTTGAAAGACCTGGTCGGCGGCGCCGCCGGCACCCGCGCCAAAACCGGCAGCGTGGCGCCACGCTACCGCAATCCGGCCGACGCCACGCAACTCTGGACCGGCCGCGGCCGCCAGCCGAAATGGGTCAAGGACTGGCTGGAAGCCGGTAAAGACATCGCCGGCTTAAAGGTTTAAACTGCCTGCATTCCGATAAGCTGCGGCTGGCAAGTCCAGCCGCTTTCATTCCTCTCGCATACATTCCACACTATGGTTTCTTTATCTAAAACGATCTTCAAGGCTTACGACATCCGCGGCATTATCGATAAAACCCTGGATGCGGGCGTCGCGCGGCAGATCGGCCAGGCCTTCGGCCAGGCTGCGCTGGCCAAGGGCGAAACGAAGGTCGTGATCGGCCGCGATGGCCGCCTGTCCGGCCCTGTGCTGACGGCAGCGCTGGCCGAAGGCCTGCAAGCGGCCGGTGTGGATGTGATCGACCTGGGCGTGGTGGCCACGCCGATGGTGTACTTCGGCACCAACGTGCTGGGCGCCGCCTCCGGCATCATGGTGACCGGCAGCCACAATCCGCCGGACTACAACGGCTTCAAGATGGTGCTGGCCGGCGAGGCGATCCACGGCGACGCCATCACCGCGCTGTACCAGCGCATCGTCGACCACGACGGTTCGTCGGCGGCCAACAAGGGCGCCTACAGCACCCACGACATCCGCACCCAGTACCTGGAGCGCATCATCGGCGACGTCAAGCTGGCGCGGCCGATCAAGATCGCGGTGGACTGCGGCAACGGCGTGGCCGGCGCGTTCGCGGGCGACCTGTTCCGCGGCATGGGCTGCGAAGTGGTCGAACTGTTCTGCGAAGTGGACGGCAATTTCCCCAACCACCATCCCGATCCGGCCCATCCGGAAAACCTGCAAGACCTGATCCGCTGCCTGCAGGAGACCGACGCCGAGCTGGGCATCGCCTTCGACGGCGACGGCGACCGCCTGGGCGTGGTCACCAAGGACGGCCAGATCATCTACCCGGATCGCCAGATGATGCTGTTCGCGGCAGACGTGCTGAGCCGCCATCCGGGCGAGCAGATCCTGTACGACGTCAAGTGCACCCGCCACCTGGCGCCGTGGATCAGCAAGCACGGCGGCGTGCCGCTGATGTACAAGACCGGCCACTCGCTGGTCAAGGCCAAGCTGCGCGAAACCGGCGCCCCGCTGGGCGGCGAGATGAGCGGCCATATCTTCTTCAAGGACCGCTGGTACGGCTTCGACGACGGCCTGTACTCCGGCGCCCGCCTGCTGGAAATCCTGACCCGCGAAGCCGATCCGTCCAAGCTGTTGAACTCGCTGCCGCAGTCGGACAGCACGCCCGAGCTGCACCTGCACCTGAGCGAAGGCGAAAACGTCATCGTCATGGACAAGCTGCGCAGCGACGCCAAGTTCCCCGGCAACGTGCAGATCATCACCATCGACGGCCTGCGCGTGGAATACGAAGACGGCTTCGGCCTGGCGCGTTCGTCCAACACCACGCCGGTGATCGTGATGCGCTTCGAAGCCGAAACGCCGGCCGCGCTGGCACGCATCCAGGGCCAGTTCAAGAGCGTGATCCTGGCTGCCAAGCCGGACGCGGAACTGCCGTTCTAAGCGCATGACGGCGCAAGCGGGCGGCCGCAAGCCGCTGAACATTTTGCTGGTGCGCGTCTCCTCGCTGGGCGACGTGCTGCACAACCTGCCGATGGTGGCCGATATCGCTTGCCATTTCCCGGACGCGAATATCGACTGGGTGGTGGAAGAGGGCTACGTCAGCCTGGTGCGGCTCAACGCCCGCGTGCGCACCATCATTCCGTTTGCGCTGCGGCGCTGGCGCAAGAGTCTCGGCCAGCCCGAGACCCGCGCCGAGATCAAGCGCTTTTTCCGTACGCTGCGCCAGCAGCAGTACGACTATGTGTTCGACACGCAGGGATTGCTCAAGACCGGCATCATCATGGGCGCGGCCCGGGTGGTGAAGGGCGGCCGCAAGGTCGGTCTGGCCAACGGCAGCGAAGGCTCCGGCTACGAAGGCATCTCGCGCATCTTCCACAACCTGAGCATACCGACCGATCCGCGCACGCACGCGGTGGCGCGCGGCCGCCTGGTGGCCGGCGCGGCGCTGGGCTACGCGGTCGACACGCCGGCCGATTTCGGCCTGCCGGAAGTGTCGGCCAGCGAGCCACGTCCGGACTGGATGCCTGCCGAGCCATACGCCGTCTACTTCCACGGCACCGCGCGCGATCCGAAGAAGTGGGCGCCGGAGAACTGGATAGCGCTGGGCCGCGAACTGGCGCCCATGCCCATCCTGCTGCCCTGGGGCTCGCCGAAAGAGAAGGCCGAAGCCGAAGTGCTGGCCGCAAACCTGCCGAACGCGCGCGTGCTGCCGAAATTGTCGATGGCCGACGCGATGCTGCTGGCGCGCCACGCCGGCCTGGTGATCGGCGTCGATACGGGATTGACCCATATCGCCGCTGCCTTCGTGCGTCCGACGGTGGAGATCTACGCCGATTCGCCGCGCTGGAAGACCGAGGGCAACTGGTCGCCGCGCATCATCAACCTGGGCGATCGCGGCGCGCCGCCGTCGGTGGCCGAAGTGCTGTCCGCGGCCCGCAGCTTGCTGGCGCAGTCATAACTAATCGCCATGCGTATTTTCTATTCCGTGATGTGGTGCCTGGCCTTGCCGCTGGTGCTGACCCGCTTGTGGCTGCGAGGCCGCAAGGAGCCGGGCTATCGCCAGCATTGGGGCGAGCGCCTGGGCCTCTACAGCGGCGCCGCCTCGTCCTCGCAGACGCTGTGGGTGCACGCGGTGTCAGTGGGCGAGACGCGCGCCGCCGAACCGCTGATCGACGCCTTGCTGGCCGAGTATCCGAACAGCCGCATCGTCCTCACCCACATGACGCCGACCGGTCGTGCCACCGGCAAGACGCTGTTCGCCAGGCATGGCGCGCGGCTGGTGCAATCGTATCTGCCGTATGACACGGCGACGATGGTGGGCAGTTTCATCAAACATTTCAAGCCTGCGGTCTGCATTCTGATGGAGACCGAGGTGTGGCCGAACCTGATCGCGGTATGCGGCAAGCGCGGCGTGCCGGTGGTGCTGGCCAACGCCCGCTTGTCGGAGCGTTCGCTGCGCAGGTCGCGCCGTTTCGGTTCCTTGCTGGTGGATGCCGCGCGCGGCATCTCGCTGGTCGCGGCGCAGACGGCGGCCGATGCGGAGCGCGTGCGCTCGCTGGGCGTGCAGCGCGTGGAGATCACCGGCAGCATCAAGTTCGACGTGGTGGTGCCGGATGCGGCGCTGGCCATCGGCGCGGCGCTGCGTGGCGTGATCGGCGGCCGTCCGGTGCTGCTGTGCGCCAGCACGCGCGAGGGCGAGGAAGAGTTGATACTCGATGCCTTCCGCCAGCAGCGTGCCGGCTTGCCGTCCAATGTATTGTTGTTGATCGTGCCGCGTCATCCGCAGCGGTTCGACGAAGTCGAGAAGATGGTCGGCGCGCACGGCCTGAACGTGCAGCGTCGCAGCAAGCTGGCGCTGGACGGCGGCGATGCCGCGTTGCCGGGCTTTGTCGATGTGCTGCTGGGCGATTCGATGGGCGAGATGTTCGCCTACTACGCGGCCTGTGACGTAGCCTTCGTCGGCGGCAGCCTGCTGCCGCTGGGCGGCCAGAATCTGATCGAGCCGGCGGCGCTGGGCAAGCCGGTGCTGATCGGCCAGCATACCTTCAACTTCGCGCTGGTGACGGAAGATGCGCTGGCGGCGGGCGGTGCGCAACGCGTCGCCGATGCGGCGGAGCTGATGTCCGCCGCAGGGCGCCTGCTGAACGACGAAGCGGCGCGCGCGGCGATGGGTCGCAACGCGCTGGCCTTCGCCAACCAGCATCGCGGCGCCACGCGCCGCACGCTGGCGCTGTTGCCGGCGCTGGTCAAACTTTAACTGGCCAACTCCATCTCTTCAGCGTAGCGCAGCACCGTGGAGTGCTGGCGGCAGAAGCGCGTCGCGGCCTTGTAGCCGATATCGAACAGGAACTGCATGTTCGACGTCGACCAGTCCATCGTGTTCGGCATATGGTCGTCCGGCACGGCGGCCATCAACTCCAGCTTGAGCAGGCGGCGCTTGGGCAGGCCGGTCTTGCGGTCGGTGTTGTGTTCCAGCTCGAACAGGCGGATCTGGTTCTGCGAAATTTTCACCAGCGGCGTGATCATCGAACCCACCCATGCGTCGTACAGGTTGCGCGGCTTGCGCAGCAGGCGTTCGTCGCCGAGGATGTCGAGCACGATCAGCGTGTCGGTGTCGTGGTGATCGCCTTTGCCTTCGATGAATGGATCGAAGTTCAAGGTCTCCAGCGCGGCGCCTTCGATGTAGTCTTCGCCGTCGATTTCAGTCGGCGCGTACAGGAAGGGGAAGGACAGCGCCGCGCGCACGTGTTCCGCCTTGATTTCGTGCTTGTCCCAGATCGTCATGCGATGCTGGTTCAGGTTGTAGGCGTTGATGTAGAACTCCGGCTTCATGCTGGCGATGGCGGAGAAATCGACCGCGCCTTCCAGGAACGGCGCATGCGCGCACAAGCCCAGGCTCTTGGCCGACAGGTTGGATGGCGACATGGTCGACATCAGCAACTGCGTCCAGTCGGTCCACGGCACCGAGCCCTTGGCGAACACGTTTTGCATCGCACCAAACACCGGATGGCTGTTCGACGGCGCAAAGGCGTTGCGGAAGGCGTCCGCTTCCTGGCCCGGCTTGTGGAAGATTTTGTAATTCACCGGCATCATCTTGTAGATGCTGTCGGAGACGCCGGTATCGGCCCAGCGTTTCAGCGCTTCGCGGGGTGAGCCTTCCAATGGCGCCGCGTACAGCAGGCCCATCAGAACACCCGCTCCGGAAGCGGAAATCACGTCGAATTCGACTTCCTGGTCGAGGAAGGCAGCCAGCGCGCCGGCGATCAGAGGCGAGTTCGGCGCGCCTCCACCCAAGACCAGGCCGGTCTTCTTTTTCATAGTTTGTTGCATTAAATTTATCCCTTATGCGGCAGTGCAGCAGAAGTTATCACGATAAATTCCATACGGCAACTTTTAATATCGAATGATAGATATTTGCGATTCGGATAATGGTGTTGCAGTTATCTTCATTTTTGCGTGCGGCCCAGCATGCGCTTCAGCGTGGCGTCCCTGTCGATGAAGTGGTGTTTGAGCGCGGCTGCGGCATGCAGCACGATCAGCGTCAGCAGCAGGTAGCCGAGGAAGCCGTGCATGTCCTGGCCGATGTCGGACCAGCGGGCGCTGAGCGGCACGGCCTGGTCGCCGAGGTGGTGGCTGGGGAAAATCTCCCAGCCGAAGATGCCGAAGCCGTGGCCGCTGGCGCCGGAGTAGAGCATGCCGCTCAGCGGCATCACGACGGTCAGGATCAGCAGCGCCACGTGTGCCGCCACGGCGGTCACGTGCTCCAGCCGCGACACCGGCCGCACCGGCTGCGGCAGGCCGTTGCGCCAGCGCCAGGCCAGCCGCGCCAGGATCGCCACGAAGACCAGCAGGCCGATCGATTTGTGGATGTCGTACAGATGCCAGGATTCCGTCTCGACCATGTAGATGCCGAGCGCGATCAGACCGATGATGCTGGCCGCCACCAGCCAGTGCAGAGCGATGGTGGTGCGGCTGAAGTTTGTTTTGGTATCCATGGCATTAATTAGAACACAAAAATCAGAACACAAAATACATGGTCGTCTCCAGGCTGAATGCGCGCGCCTCGCTGAACGGCAAGCTGTCGGTGCGCACGCGCAGACGGAGCGGGCCCTGTTCGTATCCCAGTCCCACCATGTTGAAACGCGTGTCATAGCTGGCGCTGAACGTTCCCCAGCGACTGGCGTAGCTGCCGATGGCTTCCGGTATGGTGGTGCCGGCGATGCGCTGGGCGCCGATGCGCAGCGCCCAGTGCTGGTGGCGGTAGGTGAGGTTCAGCGCGGTGCTGGCGCCGATGGCGCCGGTGCGCTCGATCAAGCTGTTCTGGCCCACCATCTGCGGCTGGTAGTTGATGTAGCCGTCGCTGTCGACCGTGCGCACGTCGGAGGCGATGACTTTGACCACCGACGGCAACTTGGTCCAACGCATGCGGCTCCACAAGTCATTGACCGCCAGGTTGGCGGTCAGCTGACTACTCAGCGGCCATTGCAGGGCGGCCGAGATGCTGGCCCCCGACGATTTTTGCGTCGCCTCCGGCTTGAACGGGTAGTCGTAATCCGTGTTCGAATTCCGATACGTGCCATCGATCCGATAGGCGGTGTCGGGCGTGTAGCTCAGCTTGCCGGACACGTCGCTATCGTGATTGCGGACGTGTCCGTAGAGTGCGGTGGACACCAGCAGCAAGGGATGGCCGGCGCCCTGCTCGGGCAGCACAAAAGTACGGCCCAGGCGCGCGCCCGCCGCCGCCCATTGCGTCGAATGCGCATCGGCCGCGAAATCGCGGGCCTTGGCGGGCGTCTGGTGGTTTTGATAGAGATGGTACAGGTCCACCGTGTCGCGGTTCGCCTCCAGCGAGAGTTCCAGCCGGTACTCCACGCCAAGGCGCCAGCCGTCTTTCTCCACGCCGAACTCCACGCGGTCCCGTTGCAGGAAGGCGTTGCGGCCGTTGCGTGGACTGTAGCCGCTGCTCCAGTCGCGGTTCAGTTCGCGGATCGGCACGGCGTCGTAGGCCGCCCAGGCTTGGGTCTTGGCATACAGCTGCCAAGCGGCGCTGGGGGCCCGCAGTGCAATGTCGCTGTCGGCGACGGCTGTCTGCGCCGCCGCCCCGCCTGTCACAAGCAGGGCGCTCAGTAAAGAAAATAAGCGCATGGTGGATTAATAGATCGACTCGAAACTGCCGTCGGCGTAGTTGATCATCTTGGTGCTGGTATTGATCAACGCAGTCCGGCCGTTGTTCTTGAAGACACCGTAGTACTTGTCGCCGTCGACCACATTGACCGTGACGCCTGTGGCGCTGCCGATGTGAACCGTTCTTGGCAAGGAGTTGTTGCCGTCAAAGGAGATCGCGTTCGCGCCGTCGTTGTAGGTGGCGTTGAACTCGCTGGTCTTGTAGCCGGTGGCGCGGGCGGCAAACGTTACCGCCAGCAGCGGACGGCTGGCAATCTTCAGGCTGCCCTTGAACGCTGCGCTGCCCGTGGCGAAATTGGTCGCGGACTGCGGCGCCGAGCTGTCGTAGGCTTTGTAGTTCAGCACTTCGGCGGTGATGACGCCGTTGAAGTTCTCGGCCCGATTGTTGGTGAAGCTGCCGCTGAACTGCGCATAGTTGGGCAGATAGCGATTGCCGTATTTGTCGGTATCGAATTTGCTCAGGGATAAAGTGCCGCTGACTTTGCTGCTGGCGGTGGCGACTTCGATTCCCAGTTTGCCTTCGGTGACGCGATACCTGCCGCCGTTGTCGGCCACACGGACGAAGGAGCCGTCGGAGATCTTGACGTTGCCCAGCGTCGCGCCGTTCTTGATGGCGTCGACGTAGCCGGAGAACGCGTACTTGTTGATGTTGTTCGCTTCGGCCGTGGTGGCGGTATTGATGCGCCAGGTTTCGTAGTCGGTGAGCGCAACGCCGCTGGCATCGGTACGCGCCGGCATGGTGCCGACAATCAGCGCCGTGGTGACGGCGTTGCCCGTCATCGTGTAGGTGATGCTGCCGCTTGCGGCGCTGCCGACGGCAACCGGGCCACCCAGTGTCCGGATGCTATAGGCGAGACCTTGCTGATCCTTCAGGTAGTCCTGCGAGGCGCGTTGGGTCTGGGCGGTGTAGCTGAAACTGCCGCTGGCGACCGGCAGCAGTGTGATGCTCCGGGCGATCACGGAGCGGGTGTATTGGCCGAAGGACCCCGTGCCGCGTTCCGAGCCCTCGACGATCTTGCCGTTCAATGCGCAGGCGACGCTCCTCGGGGTGACCGATGGCACATCGCCCGCCGTCATGGCGATGGTGGCCGCTGCATCCTTGTAGAGTGTGCACGAACCCAGCGCGGAAGCTGTCGAACCGTCGTTGACGGTGATGGCCGTGGACTTGCCCTGCGTGTAGTCGTTGAACAATTTGATACCGCGACCGGATACGACGACCCAGTCGGCCAGACTTTGATCCAGCGGCGCCACGGCGGTTTCAAAATCGGCCTTCATCGCGTCCAGGCTGCTGCGCAGGCCGCCGCCGTCCTTGTTGGCGTCCGACCAGGCTTGCAGGTTGGTGCGCAAACTGGCGAACAAGGCTTTCGTTTCGCCCACCGGGTCTGATGGGGTTGGTGTTGGTGTTGGCGTTGGCGTTGGTGTTGGTGTTGGCACTGGCGTTGGCACGGGAACCGGAGTCGGCACAGGTGTCGGAACCGGAGTTGGTACAGGAGTTGGCACAGGCGTCGGAACCGGAGTAGGAACCGGGGTTGGTACCGGTGTCGGAACCGGAGTAGGAACCGGGGTTGGTACCGGTGTCGGAACCGGAGTTGGCACAGGCGTCGGAACCGGAGTAGGAACCGGGGTTGGTACGGGCGTTGGAACCGGAGTCGGTACAGGTGCCGGCGTTGGCGTAGGAGTCGGCGTCGGCGTCGGCGTCGGCGTTGGAGTTGGCGTCGGCACAGGTGTCGGAACCGGCGTTGGCACAGGCGATGGGGTATTGACGGCGACGTCGGAGAACAGCTTCTGGCCATCCAGTGTTTTCAGCGACGTTTTGTTGACGGCCGTGTCACTGGCCACCGTGGTCAGCGCCGCGAGCAAGGCATCCTTCGCGCCGCCGGAAATGCTGACAACGCCATTTTTCATCGTTGCGGTACCGGTCGTTGCGGTCACCGCGCATTTGACTTTTTCACCTGGCGTGCCGGCGCATCCCATACGGTTAGCGTGGGCAATTTGCGAGATCGCCGCCAGCGCCACGGATTGCAATTTTTCTGCCGCGTCGCCTGTATTGGCGGCGGCGTCGCTATTGGCGTTGAGCGGTTTGGTGGTCAGCGGATTAAAGCCGAGGATCTTGGTCACTTCGGTCTGCGCCGAGGCCACGTTGGCCGTGGTCAGGCTGTTGGCCGTGCCGGCGCTCATCGCCGCCGTGACCAGCATATCGGTGAACGGCGTAACGTGTCCGATGACGGTGGTGTTGCTGCCGCTGTCGAGCTGAACCAGGCTGCGCATCGTCATCGTGGCGGACATGGAAATCGTGCCGCTGTACTCGTCTTCCATGGTGGTACTTGTGTCGCCGCTGACTTCGACGACGAACAGGCCGGTGCGGCTGCCCAGGTTGATCGAATAGCTGCCGTCGGTTTTGGACGTGCGTCCGCTGGCGATCGGCACCGCTGAGCGGTTGCCGGCGGCATCGTAGGCATAGACGTTGACGATACCGTCTTTGATGAGGCCCTTGGCGGCGATGCCGCTCAGAGTGCGGAACGGCGCGGCGACCGGGCCGGTGTCTGGGGCGGAGGTGCTGCTGCCACCACCACCGCATGCGGCCAGGACAGAAGTGAGCGCGCAGGCGATAGCGAGTTTCGTCAATTTCATTGCAATAGTTAAATAATAGTTTTCGAACTATCAATTGTAACATATGCAATTTCCAATTGGAAATTGTTGACTTGGTAGCAGCTTTGTTGAAGTGTCAAGCAAACCGGCCAGAGCTGCGCGGCTACGGGAACAGTACCGGCAACTCCTGCGCGCGCTTGCGCAGCAGGTTCTTGGCTTCCTCGTATTCGGGATAGATCAGGCCCACCGTGTTCCAGAACTGCGCGCTGTGGTTCATCTCCAGGATGTGCGCCAGCTCGTGCGCGATCACGTAGTCGATCAGCGGCTGCGAGAAATGGATCAGCTTCCAGTTCAGGCGGATCTTGCGGTCCACCGTGCACGAGCCCCAGCGCGTGCCCGCCGACGACAGGCCGAACGAGTGGTAACGCACCCCCAGCCGCTCCGCAAACACGTCCAGCCGCTGCTCGAATAGCACCTTGGCCTCCTGCTGGTACCAGGACTTGACCCGTTCCTTCAACAGCGTCTCGGTGGCGCCAGGCACCAGCACCATCGACAGCTCGCGCGTGGCCGGGTTGTAGCTGCTGCGATTGCGTCCGCCCACCAGCAGCCGCAGCGTGATGTCCGCGCCCAGATAGGGCAGCTGCGCGCCGTCCGTCCACTCCACCGGCGGCTTCTCCAGCCGCGCGGCGCGGCGTTCGCGGCGCTCTTTCAGCTTGCTCAGTATCCAGTGCTGCTTGGTGCGGATGGCGTTGTCGATTTCGGCGATGCTGATGCGCTTGGGCGCGGTCACGCGCAAGCCATCGTCGTCGATCATGAAGCCGATCGAGCGGCGGGTCGAACGGCGCAGCGAATATTCGAGCACGAAGTCGCCCACCATCAGCTGGCGCTTGGGGATCTGGTCCGACGGCGGCGGCGTCTGCGCGCGCGGCTTGACCGGCACGGCGGTCTGCGGCGGCGCCACGTAAGGCGAAACGGGAGGAGGGGTATTCGAGGCAGGTGCGGTCGGAATCGACCATACCGGTGCGGTGTAGACCGGCTTGACGGAGGCCTGCGACTGCGCCTCCCGTCCAAACAGGTCCAGTTGGCTGGCGTCGTCTTGTGGCGACGCCGGCTTGACCAGCGTGGCTAGATCATCTAGCCAGCGTTGTAGGCGTGGGGCGAAATGACGCGCATTTCTGATTCTATCCAATTTTCCACCTGTTGCATCATGCTGTCCGGGGTCTGGCCTTCCGGCGAAATCGGTTTGCCTATCGATACTGTAACAAGGCCGGGCCGCTTGATGAAAGAATTTTTTGGCCAGCACTCGCCGGAGTTGTGCGCGATCGGTACAACCACGGCGCCGGTCTCGATGGCCAGGCGCGTGCCGCCGCTCTTGTACTTGCCCGCCTTGCCGACCGGGATGCGGGTCCCTTCCGGGAACATGATAATCCATTGGCCGTCGGCCAGGCGGCGCTTGCCGTGGCGGACCACGTCCATGAAGGCGTTCTTGCCCTGCTTGCGGTCGATCGGGATCATGCGCAGCAGCGCCATCGCCCAGCCGAAGAAGGGAATGTACAAGATCTCCTTCTTGAACACGAACACCAGCGGACGCGGCATGTTAGGCAGCAGGAAGATGGTCTCCCATGCCGACTGGTGCTTCGACAGCACGATGGCCGGCGCGTCCGGGAAGTTCTCGGCGCCCTTGATTTCGTAGCGGATGCCGCAGATGATCTTGAGGCACCAGATCATGAAGACATTCCAGCGCGCGGTGACGTAGAAGCGTTTGTTGTACGGCAGCGGCGCGGCCAGGAAGCACACGCAGGCCCAGACGATGGTCGATACCACCATGACGATGGTGAAAATCAGGGAACGCAGAAACAAGACGGGATGACCCAATGCAGACTCCAAAACTGTTTAGCTAACGACGTGCAGCGCCGGCGGGGCGCTGGTTTTCAGCAGGTGATTGACCATCGCGGCGAGGTCGGCGAAGACCATGGTGCCGGGCGGCAGGCCACCCGTGGCCTGGGTTTTCTCGCCCTTGCCGGTCAGGACCAGGTAGGGCACGCAGCCGCTGACGTAGCCGGCCTGCAGGTCGCGCAGCGAATCGCCGACGGTCGGCACGCCTTTCAGGCTGATTTTATAACGCTGCGAGATTTCCGTGAACATGCCCGGCTTCGGCTTGCGGCAATCGCAGCTGTCGGCCGCGGCGTGCGGGCAGAAGAAGATGGCGTCGATGCTGGCGCCCACTTGCTGCGCCAGGTTGTGCATCTTCTGGTGGATCGCGTTCAGGATCGACATGTCGAAGAACTCGCGGGCGATGCCCGACTGGTTCGACGCCACCACCACGCGATAACCCGCCTGGTTCAGGCGGGCGATCGCTTCGAGCGAGCCGGGGACCGGAATCCACTCGGCCGGCGACTTGATGAAGTCCGGCGAATCGTGGTTGATGACGCCGTCGCGATCGAGGATGATCAGTTTCATGGACGGCGCACCCATTTAGGCCGCCAGCTTCGAAATGTCGGCCACGCGGTTCATCATGCCGTGCAGCGACGACAGCAAGGCCAGGCGGTTGTTGCGCAGGGCGACATCCTCGGCCATCACCATCACGTCGTTGAAGAAGGCGTCGACTTCCTCGCGCAGCTGCGCCAGGGTTTTCAGCGTGCCGGCGAAGTCGCCCTGGTTGAAGGCGGCGTCGATTTCCGGCAGCACGCGCACCACGGCGGCG
Organism: Duganella rhizosphaerae; assembly: GCF_040364205.1. Classification (NCBI taxonomy): domain Bacteria; kingdom Pseudomonadati; phylum Pseudomonadota; class Betaproteobacteria; order Burkholderiales; family Oxalobacteraceae; genus Duganella; species Duganella rhizosphaerae. Next base: position 311,665 of record NZ_BPWK01000003.1, on the reverse strand, counting down.
TTGAGGTTCTTCTCGGCGGCGTCCTGCAGCAGCGCGACGTTGACGCCGCTGTTGCCGGCGGCGGCCAGCGCTTCCTCGTTCTTCTTCAGGATGTTGGTGATGCGCTTGTTGGCGGCGGCCAGCGAGGCCGATTCCGGCAGCGCGGCGAAGGCTTGCACGGCCTCCAGGCGCTGCACGATGTCGTCCAGGCGGTCCGGGTTCTGGGCGACCACCGCTTCGATTTCGTTCGGCGAGAAGCCGCGCTCGCGCAGGATGCCGCGCAGGCGGTCGATCATGAAGGTGTAGACGTCGGCGCTCGGATCCTTGAAGCCGGCCACGGAAGCGAACAGCCCCGAAGCGTGCGACAGCAGGCCGGAAATCGACAGCGGCAGGCGTTTCTCGATCAGCATGCGCAGCACGCCGAGCGCGTGGCGGCGCAGCGCGAACGGGTCTTTGTCGCCGGTCGGCGCCAGGCCGATGGCCCAGATGCCGACCAGGGTTTCCAGCTTGTCGGCCAGCGCCACGGCGGTGCCGGTCACGGTCGATGGCAGGGCGTCGCCGGCGAAGCGCGGCTGGTAGTGCTCGGACGCGGCCAGCGCCACGTCTTCCGGTTCGCCGTCGTTGCGGGCGTAGTAGGTGCCCATGATGCCTTGCAGCTCAGGGAATTCGCCGACCATCTCGGTGACCAGGTCGGCCTTGGACAGCTTGGCGGCGCGGGTGGCCAGTGCGGCGTCGCCACCGATCTGCGTAGCGATGTAGCCGGCCAGCGCTGCGACGCGTTCGCCGCGCGCGGCCTGCGTACCCAGCTTGTTGTGGTAGACGATTTTTTCCAGCAGCGGCAGGCGCGACTCCAGCGTCTTCTTCTTGTCCTGCTCGAAGAAGAACTTGGCGTCGGACAGGCGCGGACGCACCACGCGCTCGTTGCCGTCGATGATGGCGGTCGGCGTGTCGGTGGCGATGTTGGAGACGATCAGGAAGCGCGAACGCAGCTTGCCGTTGGCGTCGGTCAGCGCGAAGTATTTCTGGTTGGTCTGCATGGTCAGGATCAGGCATTCCTGCGGCACGGCCAGGAACTCTTCCTCGAACTTGCATTCGTAGACCACCGGCCATTCGACCAGCGCGGCCACTTCGTCCAGCAGCGCTTCAGGCATCAGCACCTGGTCGGCGCCGGCCTTGGCCAGCAGTTCGGCGCGGATTTTCTCTTTGCGGTCTTCGACGCTGGCCAGTACCTTGCCTTCGGTCGCCAGCGTGGCGGCGTAGCTGTCGGCGTTGGCGATGGTGATCATGCGCTGGCCCGGCGCGGTCAGGAAGCGATGGCCTTCGCTGACGTTCGACGCGGTCAGGCCCAGCAGGGTCAGTGGCAGCACGGTGGCGCCATGCAGCGCGATCAGGCTGTGCGCCGGACGCACGAATTGCACGGTGGCGCCATCCGGACGCTGGTAGCTCATCACTTTAGGAATCGGCAGCTTGGCGACCGAGTCTTCCAGCGCGGCCTGCAGGCCAGCTTGCAGCGCGCTGCCGGCCGCGGTGTAGGTGTAGAAGAAGCTTTCGGCCTTGCCGTCCTGCGCGCGTTCCAGGTCGGCCACGGTCAGGTTGGGGAAGCCCAGCGCGGCCAGTTTCTTGGCCAGCGGCGGGGTGCCGTTGCCGGCGGCGTCCAGCGCCACCGACACCGGCAGCACTTTTTCGCGGATCGACTTGTCCGGCGAGGTGGCGCGCACCTTGGTGATGGAGACGGCCAGGCGGCGCGGCGAGGCGTACGAGGTGGCGACGCTGTCGGCTTCCAGGAAGTCGCGCGATTTCAGGCCGTTGACGATGCCGTCCGCGAAAGCCTTGCCCAGTTTGGCAAGCGCCTTTGGCGGCAGTTCTTCGGTCAGCAGTTCGATGAGCAGAGTTTGAGTCATATTATTTATATCGAATTATTCAGCAACGGCGACGGCGGCGGGAGCCATAGGGAAGCCCAGGCGTTCGCGCGAATCGTAGTAGGCTTGCGCGACCAGGCGCGACAGGGCGCGCACGCGGCCGATGTAGGCGGCGCGTTCGGTCACGGAGATGGCGCCGCGCGCGTCCAGCAGGTTGAAGCTGTGCGAGGCCTTCATGATCTGCTCATACGCAGGCAGCGTCAGTTGCAGCTCGATCAGGCGCTTGGCTTCCGATTCGTGGTTGTTGAACTGGGCGAACAGCAGCTCGGTGTTCGAGTGCTCGAAGTTGTAGGCCGACTGTTCCACTTCGTTCTGGTGGAAGACGTCGCCGTACTTCAGCGTCTTGGTCTCCGGGGCGCCGGACCGGCCGTTCTCTTCCCAGGTGGTCCACACCAGGTCGTACATATTCTCGACGCCCTGCAGGTACATGGCCAGACGCTCGATACCGTAGGTGATCTCGCCCAGCACCGGCTTGCAATCGAGGCCGCCGACTTGCTGGAAGTAGGTGAACTGCGTCACTTCCATGCCGTTCAGCCAGACTTCCCAACCGAGGCCCCAGGCGCCCAAGGTCGGCGATTCCCAGTCGTCCTCGACGAAGCGGACGTCGTTCTGCTTCAGGTCCAGGCCCAGCGCTTCCAGCGAACCGAGGTACAGATCCAGGATGTTTTCCGGGGCCGGCTTCATCACCACCTGGTACTGGTAGTAGTGCTGGCCGCGGTTGGGGTTCTCGCCGTAGCGGCCATCCTTCGGACGGCGCGATGGCTGCACGTAGGCCGCGCGCCAAGGCTCCGGGCCGATCGCGCGCAGGAAGGTGCCGGTGTGGAAGGTGCCGGCGCCGACTTCCATGTCGTACGGCTGGAGCAGGGCGCAGCCTTGCTTGTCCCAGTAGGTTTGCAAGGTCAGGATAATTTGTTGAAATGTCAGCATCTTGTGTGGTCGGTGGCGCAGCCCGTGGGCGCGCGGTTGCAGTTTCGCTAAAGGGGCAATTTTAGCGGGTTTTACAGGGAGCCTGTAGAGATTAAGCGGCTTTAGGCTGGTTTTTTGCGCGCCTGGCCCCAAACCAGGCACCGGCCAGCGACAGCGCGGCCAGCGCCAGGAACAGCTTGTTCCCCCACAGGATGTACGGGGTGCTGCCGCCCATGCCCTGCACCGAGGCCGCCAGCGCGCCGTAGGTGTTCACGGGCAGCTGCTGCACCACCTTGCCTTCGCCATTGATGATGGCGGTGGCGCCGGTGTTGGTCGCCCGCAGCATCGGGCGGCCGGTCTCCAGCGTGCGCATCTGCGAGATCTGCAGATGCTGGGGGATGGCGATGGTGTCGCCAAACCAGGCCAGGTTCGAGACGTTGAGCAGCATGGTGGCCGGTTTCTGGCCCTGCGCCGGGTTGTTCAGCTGGTCGGCGATCTCTTCGCCGAACAAGTCTTCGTAACAGATGTTCGGCAGCACGCGCTGGTCCTTGATGGCGAACGAGGGCTGGATGTCGCGGCCGCTGGTCTGGTCGCCCAGCGGGATCGACATCAGGTTGACGAACCAGCGGAAGCCGAACGGAATGAATTCGCCGTACGGCACCAGATGGTGCTTGTCGTAGCGGTAGTAGCTGCTGCCCAGCTTGGACGGGATGCCGATCACGCTGTTGAAGTAGGCGGTCTGGCTGTCGGCCAGCGGGATGCCGAGGATCAGGTTGCTGTTGGTCTTGTTGAGGAATTGGGCGATGCCGGGCAGGTAGTCCGGCGGCAGCTGCTGCGGCAGCATGACGATGGCCGTCTCCGGCGTGGCGATCAGGTCGGCCGGGGCCGCCGTGATGGCGTCCTGGTACAGCTTGAGCGCCGACATCACATGGGCGCCGTTGAATTTCTCATCCTGCGGGATATTCCCTTGCAGCAGGCGCACCGAGATCGGCTTGCCTTCCGGGTAGGTCCAATGCAGCACGCCCAGCGCGACGCCGGCCACCGAGATGGCGACGATCAGTCCGGCCGCGCGCAGGCGGGTGCGGTGCAGCAGCAACAGCAGGGCGCCGGCGATCACCGCCGCCAGCCAGCCCAGGCCGTACATGCCGATCACCGGCGCAAAGCCTGCCAGCGGACTGTGGTTGTGGGCGTAGCCGGCCGACAGCCACGGGAAGCCCGTGAACAGCCAGCCCCGTATCCATTCGAACAGCGCCCACATGGCCGGCAGCACCAGCAGGTTGGCGGCCGGCAGCGGCAGCGCCCAGCGCTTGCGCAGCCAGGCCGCGCCGCCCATCGCCAGCGCCACGTAGAAGCCCATGGCCCAGGCCAGCAGCAACACGGCGGCGGCCGCCAGCGGCGCCGGCATGGCGCCGTAAGTGTGCAGGGAAACGTAGAGCCAGTGGGTGCCGGCGGCGGTCCAGCCGAAGCCGAAGGCCCAGCCGATCAGCCCTGCGGCCTTGACGTCGCTGCTGCGCAGCACCTGGTAGAACAAGGTCGCCAGGCCGAGGATCTCCAGCGGCCACCAGCCGAACGGCGCGAAGGCGAACACGCACAGCGCGCCGGCCATGGCGGTGATGGCCATGCGGCCACGGGTGGAGCGTTGCGGCTTGGGTGGGTCGTTCGGATTGGCGCGGCGAAAACGCATTATGCGTCGTCGCCGGCTTCAGCGGCGGCCGGCAGTTTCTCCACCAGCAGCACGTGGATCTGGCGGGCGTCGGCGCGCAGCACTTCGAAGCGCAGGCCCTCCATGTCGAACACGTCGCCTTTGTGCGGCATGCGCGCCAGGTGCTTGGCGACCAGGCCGCCGATGGTGTCGACGTCGTCGTCCGGCAGCGCGGTGTCGAGTTCTTCGTTGAATTGCTCGATCTCGGTCAGCGCCTTGATGCGCCAGCGCGGGCCGTGCACGCCTTCCTTGATCGACAGGATGTTGTCTTCTTCCTCGTCGAAATCGTATTCGTCCTCGATGTCGCCGACGATCTGCTCGAGCACGTCCTCGATGGTGATCAGGCCGGCCACGCCGCTGTATTCATCGACCACGATGGCCATGTGGTTGTGGTTGGCGCGGAAGTCGCGCAGCAGCACATTCAGGCGTTTCGATTCGGGGATGAAGATGGCGGGGCGCAGCATGTCGCGCACGTCGAACGATTCTTCGGCGTAGTAGCGCAGCAGGTCTTTCGCCAGCAGGATGCCGATCACCTTGTCGCGCTCGCCTTCGATGGCGGGGAAGCGCGAGTGGGCGGTGTCCAGCACTTGCGGCATCCATTCCTCGATCGGCTTGGAGATGTCGATGACGTCCATCTGCGAGCGTGGAATCATGATGTCGCGGGCGGACAGATCCGACACCTGGAACACGCCTTCGATCATCGACAGGGCGTCGGCGTCGATCAGGTTGCGTTCGTGGGCGTCATGCAGAACTTCGAGCAGTTCCGCGCGGTTCTCTGGCTCTGGGGAAATCAGTGCGGTCAGGCGTTCAAACAGTGACCGATGGGGTTTGGCGTCAGTCTTGACGCCACTAGAGTGCTCTTGCATAGGAGGCGTGAGCCGTTGTTTCGAAGGGGTATAGGATACACCAAATGGGGAGGGGGAGCCGTTTTTGTCAAAAAGACAGCAGGTCGGCGCTTTTGGGCGATGTCAATATCCGATAATTTTCCAGGCTCATGCTGTACGGATTATTCGTTAGGAACCGATCCGTGATGAGCGTTTTCGAGGACTCCCTTTGCCAAGATGTAGCGCTATACTTGGACGTGACTGCGGGATCGATTCGCGCGATAAATATAGTTGGCGGCACGAAAAATTGCGTCAATTGTTCAATCGCAACTGATGCGACGCTGGCTGGTCATCGTGCGTCGGCCTTGCTTGGCGGCCCCTATCGGGCCGACGTACTGGAAAATTTTTTTGGCGCAAAGTTTGGCGAGCCTGGCGCTATCAGCAAAGTGATCGAGGTGTTGACTTCGGCTAGTCCGGGGGCGCGAGGGATAGTGTTTGGTATTCGAAGCAGCGGGGTGGGGCATGTCTTTAATGCCGTCAATCAAAAGGGCGTAGTTCGTTTCCTTGATGGCCAAACCGGATATGCGGCAGCGCTGGATGGATACATTCACTTCCGATTTTTGAGGACGAATTAATGAGCGCGATAAATGATAGCAGCGCCTTGAAACTTGCGGAGGCGAAAGTCCGTGAGCTCGGGGCGGCTTGCGGGGACGAGTTTGAAATTCTTTGTGATGATACCCAGGAGATCGAGCAAGGTTGGGTGTTTTTCTATAACTCGGCGGATTATGTGCGTACCCGGGATCCGTTGGCTGCGCTGGCAGGCAACGGCCCGTTACTGGTTCTGCGCGATGGACGCATTGCGGTGCTGCCGACGTCGGTGTCGTGGCAGGAGGCTGTGATCCAGGTGCCACATCAGGAAACCGGATGGGTCGCCTGACGCGACAAGGTTGTACTACCCGGCGTAGGGATCGGCGTAGCCGAGGCCGGCCAGGATGTCGGTTTCGATGCCTTCCATCTCGGCCGCTTCCTCGTCGTCCATGTGGTCGTAGCCCTGTGCGTGCAGCACGCCGTGGACGATCAGGTGGGCCGCGTGTTCTTCCACGGTTTTCTTTTGCTCGGCCGCTTCCTGCTCCAGCACGTCGGTGCAGAGGATGATGTCGGCCTGGGTTGGCGCGTCGTCGGGCAACTCTTCGCCTTCGTTGTAGGCAAAGGTCAGCACGTTGGTGGCGTAGTCCTTCTCGCGGTAGTCGCGGTTCAGGGTGCGGCCTTCCTCGGCGTCGACGAAGCGTATCGTCAGTTCGGCCGGCGCGAACAGCGCGGCCTGCACCCAGCGGCGGATCTTCGGACGGGTGATGCTTTCCTGCAGGCGGGCGTCGGGGTATTGCACCGACAGCGTCAGTTTATTTTTTACGGACATTTTTGAGGGCGGTGGCTTTGAGGAGGGGAGCGATTTCCGCTTCGTGGTTGTGGGCCGTTTCGTAGGCGTCGACGATGCGCGCCACCAGCGGGTGACGCACCACGTCCTCGCTGTTGAAGTGGCTGAAGGCGATGCCGCGCACATCCTTCAGCACCTGGACGGCGTCCACCAGGCCGCTCTTCTGGCTCTTGTGCAGGTCGACCTGGGTGACGTCGCCGGTGACCACGGCCTTGCTGCCGAAGCCGATGCGGGTCAGGAACATCTTCATCTGTTCGACGGTGGTGTTCTGCGCCTCGTCGAGGATGACGAAGGCGTGGTTCAGCGTGCGCCCGCGCATGTAGGCCAGCGGTGCGATCTCGATCACCTGCTTCTCGAACATTTTCTGCGTGCGGTCAAAGCCCAGCAGGTCGTACAGCGCGTCGTACAGCGGACGCAGGTACGGATCGACCTTTTGCGCCAGGTCGCCCGGCAGGAAGCCCAGGCGCTCGCCCGCTTCGACGGCGGGACGGGTCAGGATGATGCGCTTGACGGCGTCGCGTTCCAGCGCGTCGACCGCGCAGGCCACCGCCAGGTAAGTCTTGCCGGTGCCGGCCGGGCCGACGCCGAAGCTGATGTCGTGCTCCAGGATGTTGCGCAGGTAGCGGATCTGGTGCGGCGTGCGGCCGCGCAGGTCGGCGCGGCGGGTCTTCAGGATGGGGCTGTTGATGTCGGGCTCGACGAACGGCGCCTCGACCACGCGCGGCTGGTCCGGCGCCGAGGCGGCGGCGATGGCGGCGTTGGCCACCGCCAGGCCGGCGCGTTGCTCGACCAGCGCCAGTTGCACTTCTTCGATCGGCACGATCTTGTTGGCGACCGCGTAGAACTGTTCGAGGATCTGCACCGCCCGTTCGGCGTTGTGGCCGCTGACGATGAACTTCTCGCCGCGACGGAAAATGGTGACGTCCAGCGCGGCGGAAATCTGCCGCAGGTTTTCGTCGAGGGGGCCGCACAAATGAGCCAGACGCGCGTTATCGAGCGGTTCCGGGACAAAGTAGTGCGGCTGGACTGGTGTTTTGGTTTTCAATGGGATGCTTTATGAGAGAGGCCGGCAGTGCCGGCACAGGCCATAGTTTAACGTAATTTGCCGCCGCCAGATGCGATAGGCCTTGATTTCAAGCACCTGAGCTTCTACAGTGAAAGAGTAGCCTGCCGGCAATTTCTATTGGAGGGTTTCATGGCAGCCAATGCGATTTCGTCCTCGCGCATCAGCACCCCGCTCGACAGCGTGCAGGCGGCCAACCAGCGTGAAACCCGCGCCAACCGCGAGCAGCAGCGCGCCCAGCAGGCGAGCTCGACTGAGAGCGTCGAGCGCGAACAGCGCAGCAACGGCGCCGAACGCGCGGTGCAGACCCGCGTGGAAAAGAATACCGACACCCAGCGCAGCCGCGCCCAGGCCAACGACGACGCCACCGCGCTGCAGCGCCGCGCCGCCCAGGCCGCCGACAAACACGCCGAACAGGACCGCCGCCAGAGCGAGAAAACCCTGGGCCGCCACATCGATACCACCGCCTGATTTTGCTTCCCCCCCCCCCCCCGCAATGCCAGGCAGGGTCAGACCCCGGACGGGGTCTGACCCTTAAGTGGCGCCTCATGCGTATCGCTAAAAGCCGGCGGGGTTACGGCGCCTGATTCCCATTCCCAGCCTGTGTAAAGATGAACTTGCTTTGTGTAACAGTTTCCTACAAGTTCTTGCGTGCGACACCCTCCAGCCCCATGTGATGAAATAGCATTGTTGCTAAGGTTTCTAGCCAGCGATTGATGTCGAACAATCTTCGCTCGACGGAAAACGGCAGGAACAGGCCCTTTTGAGCATAGAATAATATTGCACGAAAGGCAAGCAGGGAGCCGGAAAACTTAGGCTTAGGAATCTAAGTTGCCCTTAAGTTCAGGCCTGCACACTTCATTCACCTAATCAACGAGGAAAATCATGGCACATCACGCACTTGCTTCCCAGGAAAGCTACAACCCCAACCATCTCCTGGACATCTTGCTCGGCAAGATGCAACTGAAAAACGACGCCGCGCTGTCGCGCCTGCTGGAAGTCGCGCCGCCGGTCATCAGCAAGATCCGCCACCACCGCTTGCCGGTCGGCGCCTCGCTGCTGATCCGCATGCACGAAGTGACCGGCATGAGCATCCGCGACCTGCGTGACTTGATGGGCGACCGCCGCACCAAGTACCGCCTGTCCGACGCTCAAGGCCGTCCAAAGCCAGAAGAGCGCACCGAGAAGGCAGAGTCCGGAAACTACGCGCGCCACTAATGCGCCCGCACGCCTGCACCTGCCGTTGCCGGGCTTGATTTGAAGCCGGCCGGCAGGGTGCTCGCTCAGCTCAACAGCACCATCGAAATTTCTTCATATTGCAGTTCCGTCTCGCGGAACAATTGCAGATAGATTTCCTCATCGAGGCCCAGCGCAGTCCAGGCCACGGTGGATACCGGCGGGACCAGATCGTCCTGCACCTGCGCCAGATCGAGCGCATGCACGATGGCGTCGGCCACATGAATAATGGCGGCCAGGAACCCTGCGCCCGGCGCTTCCGGGTCGTGATGGCCGCCGATGGCCAGCCGCATCGTGTCGGAAAAATTCCAGTGCTCCGCCAGCGCCAGCCCGGCGTCGACATGATCGACGCCCAGCACGGTACGCTCGGCGTCCAGCAAATAACAATCGTGGGCGTCGCGGTAGGCGATGGTTTCCGAATACTGGTTCGGGAAGCAGGACACCAGCACCAGCCGGCCGATATCGTGCAGCAGGCCCGCCGTGAAGGCATAGTCCTGGTTGAAACGCATCTGCCGCGCCAGCACCTTGGCGCAGGCGGCGGTGGCGATCGAGTGGCGCCAGAAGGCCTTGTGGTCGAAGCCGGGGCAATGGCCCTCGGCGAAGCAGCCGGTGACGGCCGCCGCCGTGATCAGGTTGCGCGTGGTCTGGAATCCCAGGTAGGTGATCGCCTGCTGGATGGTGGTCACCTTGACCTGCAGGCCGTACAGCGAAGAGTTGGCCAGCCGCAGCGTCTTGGCCGTCAGCGCCTGGTCGTGCGATACCTTCTTGGCCAGCACCGAGATGTCGACATCGTCCTGGTCTATGCTGTTGAGCAGCTCCATCACCACCGCCGGCAGCGAGGGCAGGTCGTCCAGCGTGCGGACGACGTCGTCGTAACTGAGGGTATTACTCATGCTCGGGAGTCTCCGGTAGGCCCAGGCGGAAGTCCGACACGAAGCGGCGCAGCAGCGCGGTGGCCCAGTCGCTGTCGCTGTCGGCGTCGTTTTTACGGAACAGGTGGGCGATGCGCGCCTCGTGGTGCTCCAGCGTCGCCTGCGCCACTTCCGGCGACACTTCTTCTTTCAGGATGGGCAGTATGGCGATGCCGTGGCGCGGCATCAGCGCCAGCATGGCCTCGGTCAGCACCGTGCCTTGCGGCAGCAGCACATGGCCTTGCACGTCCAGCAGCACGTCCGACAGGACCATGCCCGGCCGCACCTCCGCCAGCGTCAGTTGATGATAATTGCCTGTCATGATGCCCTCCCGGTTTGCCACCTCGTCTACATTGCCCGATCTTACCATTGCGGGCAAGCAAAGTCTGCCGCGTCAGCGTGGCGATGGGCCATAACTTGCCAAGTCGCATGTCATACCGTACATTGGGACGTTGCCGTCAATTCCATCACTGCACGGAGGTTGGTCGATGTTTGGTATCCAAGGCCGCTTGACGCTGCTTTTCGTGGTCATCGTGACCCTGGTGTTGGGCATTTCCGGCACGTACGCCCAGTACAGTCTCGGCCACGAGCTGGAAGTGAGCAGCCAGCGGCTGCGCCAGGGCGTGCTGACCCGTTTGCAAACCAGCCTGCCGTCGGCGCTGTGGGACCTGGACAAGGCCAAGGTCGACAACATCGTCGCCGCCGAGATGCTGCCGCCCGAGCTGGTGTCGATCCGCGTCTACGATACCTCGGTCGGCCTGTTCTCCGGCAAGCTGCGCAATGAAAACGGCAGCGTCAGCTCGATCGAGAACGACGCCGCCGTCGGCGGTTCGCCGGTGGTGGCCGACCTGGCCTACCGCGATTCCGGCGCCGCCGGCGCCTCGCTCAAGCCGGTCATCGTCGGCCGCGTGGTGGTCAATTTCAGCCGCGCGCAGATCGACGCCACGCTGGCGGCCGAAGTGCGCCGCAAGGTCACCGAGGTGCTGCTGCTGGACCTGATCCTGGTGGCGGCGCTGGCGTTGTCGCTGCGCATCGTGTTCGACCCGCTCAAGCGCCTGCGCGACGGCCTGTTCGACCTGGCCACGCGCGGCAGCGACGAGGTGGAGGAGCTGCCCGACAGCCGCCACGACGAGCTGGGCGAGGTGATCCGCGGCTTCAACGCCATCCAGCGCAAGGTCAAATCGAATATCCAGCGCATCCGCGAGGCCGAGGACGAGGCCCGCAAATCGGCCCAGACCACCGCCAAGGCGCTCGACGACCTGCGCCGCACGCAGGAATCGCTGCTGCAGGCCGAGCGGCTGGCCTCGCTGGGCGGCCTGGTGGCCGGCGTCGCGCACGAGATCAACACGCCGGTCGGCATCGCGCTGACCAGCGCCTCGGTGCTGATGGAGGCCACCGAGAAGGTGCACCAGTCGGTCGCCAGCGGCAATATCAAGAAATCCGACATCATGCGCTACCTGGAAACGGCGGCCGAGAGCACGCGCCTGATCATGAACAACGCCTACCGCGCGGCGCACCTGATCCACAGCTTCAAGCAGATCGCGGTGGACCAGGTCAGCGAGGCGCGCCGCCGCTTCGAGCTGCGCGACTACATCAACGAGGTGGTGTCGAGCCTGCAACCGAAGCTGAAGAAGACCCGCATCACCGTCAGCATCGCCTGCCCGCCGGACATCATGCTCGACAGCTATCCGGGCGCGCTGGCCCAGGTCATCACCAACCTGACGCTCAACTGCGTCGAGCACGCCTTCGACCCCGGCGACGAGGGCCGCATCACCATCGGCGTGGCGCTGAAGGCCGACTGGATCGAGATGCAGGTGGTGGACGACGGCAAGGGCATTCCGCCGGACATGCTCGACAAGGTGTTCGACCCCTTCGTCACCACCCGCCGCGGGCAGGGCGGCACCGGCCTCGGACTCAATATCGTGTTCAACTTGATCGCCAAGCAGTTTGGCGGCACCATTACGGTTTCCAGCATCCTGGGGCAGGGCGCCAGCTTCGTGCTGCGCATGCCGTGCGTGACGCCGGTCGACGATCCGGCCGCGCTGCAAGCGGATGCCCGTCTCCATACCTGAAAGGCCAGCAATGCCCAAAATCAGCGGTGAATTCAGCGTCAAGATGGCGCCCGAAAGCATGTCCCCCGTGGCGGCCGAGAGCGGCATCGGCCGCATGTCGCTCGACAAGCGCTACCACGGCGCGCTGGATGCCGCCGGCGCCGGCGAGATGCTGGCCTATATGGATCGCGAACTGGGATCGGGCGCCTACGTGGCGATGGAAAAAGTGCAGGGGACGCTGGAAGGGCGGCGCGGCGCTTTCCTGCTGCACCACAGCGGCACCATGGAACGCGGCACGGCCGGCCTGAAGGTGGTGGTGGTGGCCGATTCCGGCAGCGGCGAGCTGGTCGGCCTGAGCGGGACGTTGCAGATCCGCATAGAGGGCGGCAAGCATTACTACGATTTCGACTACACGCTGGGCGACGCCGTTGCTTAAGCGTCCGGCGCCACGCTAGAATGCCGGATGGACAAAGACACACTCAAGGGTTTGGTGATTTTGATCGGCGTGGCGCTGGCGCTGGCGATCTTTGCGGTACTCGGTACCGATAACGGCGTGCAGAAACTGTCCTGCATCGGCCGCGCCATCCTGCATGGCGTGGCGATCACCAACATCCATGGGGTGTGCGGCCTGTAGCGTCAGTCAGGCTCAGTCGCTGAATTTATCCGAGGCGCCGCCGCGGCGCGAGGAAAAGCCCAGAATCACCAGTCCCAGCATCAGCATGACGAAGGTCTGCGGTTCCGGCACTTCGGCCACCGGCTCGACGACTTGCTGGTTGGCCTGGGCGTTGCTGGCCAGCGCTTCAGGATCGCGATCCGAAACGGTTTTCTCCGCGGCCACGGAACTATCGATGCCGCACGGCGTGGTGCTGTGGGCATCGCATTGGGCGAGTACGATTGCTGCGGTTGCAACTTTGCTGTTGTCCGGGCTGGCGGTCTGAGCCTGAGCGGCTCCGGCCATTCCCAGGGCCAGCAATAATGTCGTTATAAAATTCAACTTCTTCACAGTACTCTCCTGACTATGCTGCATAAGCAGGACGTTAAGGCTACATTAAAACATATTCATTACGCTAAGATGGGTCGTGGATCCAACCGTGCTCAACGGATTCTCATTAAACCATAATTAATAACATATTGCCATCTGTATTTTTCTTAGGGCAATCAAATCGTGCGGCGCAACAACGGTTATTGCTTGTTAGCCAGTGGCGCACACGCTTCCAACTTCACAAGAAATAATTCGATAGCAGAAGGCCGGGATACAGATGATTTCCACATATGGCGGCAAATTGGGATGGCCTTTCGCCGCAGCGGCGCTGGTGTTGCTGGCCGGTTGCGCCAGCGGCGGCAAGGGCGCGGGCGGCGCCACCGCGGCTGCCGTGCCGGCGCCGGCCGGACCCAATCCGCAGGTGCTGCTGCTGGGCGAGGTGCACGACAACGCCGCCGGCCACAAGCTGCGCTACGAACTGCTGCGCCAGCGGGTCGAGGCCGGCTGGCGCCCGGCCATCGTCATGGAACAGTTCGACCGCGAAAATCAGGATGTGCTGAACAAGGCCCAGAAAGGCTGCCTGGACGCCCAGTGCGTGATCCGCGTGGTCGGCGCCGGCCGCTGGAACTGGCAACTGTATTACCCGGTGATCCAGCTGGCGCTGACCTACCAGTTGCCGCTGGTTGCCGGCAACCTGTCGCGCGCCGACGCCTCGCGCGTGGTGCGCGACGGCATCGCCGCCACCTTCGACCCGAAAAGCGTGCGCGACTACCATCTGGACCAGCCGCTGCCGGCCGACGTGCGCGGCGCCCAGTACAAGGAAATCATTGCCGGCCACTGCAATATGCTGCCGGAGATGATGGTCGACGGCATGATCAACGCCCAGGTGTCGCGCGACATCTGGATGGCCAAGATCGTGCGCGACCAGCTGCCGCGCGACGTCGTGCTGATCGCCGGCAACGGCCACGTGCGCAAGGACATCGGCGTGGCGCGCTGGATCAACGAACTGGCGCCGGCGCTGACGGTGCGCAGCGAAGGCTATGTCGAAGGCGCGGACGGCGCCGGCCGCTACGACGCGGTCTACACCGTGGCGCCCCAGCCCCGTCCCGACCCGTGCGCCGAACTCAAATCCAAATCCAAATCCTGACGCCATGGAAAAAATCTACCTGCCCGGCGCGCCCGAGCGCGCCACCGTCGACGCCCTGGCCGGCGCCACCTTGCTGGAATTCGGCGCCAACTGGTGCGGCCACTGCATCGCCGCGCAGGCGCCGCTGGCGCAGGCGTTCGCCGGCCACGAGGGCGTGCGCCACTACAAGATCGAGGACGGCCCCGGCCGCGCGCTGGGCCGCTCCTACCGCGTCAAGCTGTGGCCGACGCTGATCTTCCTGCGCGACGGCCAGGAAGTGGCGCGCCTGGTGCGGCCGCTGAAGGCCGACCAGATCGGCGTTGCCTTTGCGCAAATCGATACTTAACGGAAAACTTATCTACTTGGCAGCAGGCGAGGGGGGTGTGTATGATGGGCCGCACCACACCCACCCGCAGGAGCGTCAAGCATGAGTCAGTCTCACCCCGGATCGTCCAAGGCCAATTCCCCGGCCACCGTGCTGTTTGCCAGCCTGATCGGCACCACGATTGAATTCTTCGATTTCTACATCTACGCCACTGCGGCCGTGCTGGTGTTCCCCAAACTGTTCTTCCCCGCCAGCGATCCGGCCGCCGCCACGCTGCAATCGCTGGCCACCTTCGCCATCGCCTTCTTCGCGCGCCCGGTCGGCTCGGCCGTGTTCGGCCACTTCGGCGACCGCATCGGCCGCAAGGCCACGCTGGTGGCGGCGCTGCTGACCATGGGTATTTCGACCGTGGTGATCGGCGCCTTGCCGACCTACGCCTCGATCGGCACCCTGGCGCCGGCTCTGCTGGCGCTGTGCCGCTTCGGCCAGGGCCTGGGCCTGGGCGGCGAGTGGGGCGGCGCGGTGCTGCTGGCCACCGAGAACGCGCCGCCGGGCAAACGCGCCTGGTACGGCATGTTCCCGCAGCTGGGCGCGCCGATCGGCTTCTTCCTGTCGGGCGGCATCTTCCTGCTGCTGAGCCAGACCCTGAGCGACGCCGAGTTCTTCAGCTACGGCTGGCGCATCCCCTTCCTGGCCAGCTCGCTGCTGGTGATCGTCGGCCTGTACATCCGCCTGAAGATCCATGAAACGCCGGACTTCCAGAAGGTGCTGGAGAAGAACGAACGCGTCAAGGTGCCGGTGGTGACCGTATGGCGCGACCATCGCCGCGTGCTGGTGCTGGGCACCCTGATCGCGCTGGCCACCTTCGTGCTGTTCTACCTGATGACGGTGTTCGCGCTGAGCTGGGGCACCAGCGCGCTCAAGTTCAGCCGCAAGGACTTCCTGATCCAGCAGCTGTTCGCCGTGATCTTCTTCGGCCTGACCATCCCGGTCGCCGCGCTGTGGGCCGACCGCTACGGCCGCCGCATCACGCTGGTCTGGGTCTCGGTCGCGATCGCTGTGTTCGGGCTGGCGATGGCGCCGATGTTCGGTTCCGGCAACAGCACGCTGGTGACCGTGTTCCTGTCGCTGGGGCTGGGCCTGATGGGCATGACCTACGGCCCGCTGGGCACCATGCTGTCCGAGCTGTTTCCGGCCGAGGTGCGCTACACCGGCGCCTCGCTGACGTTCAACCTGGCCGGCATCCTGGGCGCCTCGCTGGCGCCGTACGCGGCCACCTGGCTGGCCACCAACTACGGCCTGCAATACGTCGGCTACTACCTGTCGACGGCGGCGGTGATCAGCCTGGTGGCGCTGCTGCTGGCCAAGGGCGGCACCGCCAAGACGCCGTAATTGCTATAAATGTCATCATACAACGCCATCGCGACAGTCGCAGCGCCGGCCTGTCGCGATGGCGCGATCCTGTGCCAATCCCTTGTATATCCGCATCTTTCCGCTTGCCTATCGCGTTTTATAGTTGTACGATGACTTACGACTAGAGTGATCTCGTGGAGACCGAGAGATCATCACCAAAAACCAGAATAGAAGTGATGCCATGAACCTGAGCGAGCCTGTGAACGCGCAAGCGGTGGGAAAAACCGTCGGTAAATACCGCTGGACCATCTGTGCACTGTTGTTTTTTGCCACCACCGTCAACTACCTGGACCGCCAGGTATTGAGTTTGCTGGCGCCCGACCTGTCCAAGGAATTCGGCTGGAGCAATACCGACTACGCCAACATCGCCGCCGCCTTCCAGTTCGTGTATGCGATCTCGATGCTGTTCGCCGGCCGCGTGGTCGACAAGATCGGCACCAAGGCCGCCTACGTGCTGGCCATCACGATCTGGTCGCTGGGCGCGCTGCTGCACGCCTTCTCGGTGCCGATGGGCGAGGGCGTGGGCGTGCTGCTGGGCGCCTTCGGCATCGTCGCCGCGCCGTCCATCCTCGGCTTCATGATCTCGCGCGCGGTGCTGGCGATCGGCGAGGCCGGCAACTTCCCGGCCGCGATCAAGGCCACCGCCGAATACTTTCCGAAGAAGGAGCGCTCCTTCGCCACCGGCATCTTCAACTCCGGCGCCAACGTCGGCGCCATCCTGGCGCCGATCTGCGTGCCGCTGATCGCCGGCATCTGGGGCTGGCAGGCCGCCTTCATCATGATCGGCATGCTGGGCTTCGTCTGGATGAGCGTGTGGATCACGCTGTACGAAAAACCGGACCAGCAGCAGCGTCTGTCGGCGCAGGAGCTGGCCTACATCCGCAGCGACCAGCCGGCGGCGGTGCAAGCGCCGGCCGCCGGCAAGAAAGTCTCGTGGTTCCAGCTGTTGAAGTACCGCCAGACCTGGGCCTTCGCCTTCGGCAAATTCATGACCGACGGCGTGTGGTGGTTCTTCCTGTTCTGGCTGCCCACCTATCTGTCGGCGCAGTACGGCATGAAGGGCGACGCCATCGTCGTGCCGCTGGCGGTGCTGTACAGCATGACGATGATCGGTTCCATCGGCGGCGGCTGGTTCCCCAGCTACTTCATGGCGCGCGGCCACGCGCCGTACGACGGCCGCATGAAAGCCATGCTGGTGATCGCCTTCTTCCCGCTGGTGGTGCTGCTGGCGCAGCCGCTGGGGGCGATCAGCTTCTGGGTGCCGGTGCTGCTGATCGGCGTCGGCGCCTCGGCGCACCAGGCGTGGTCGGCGAATATCTTCACCACCGTGTCCGACATGTTCCCGCAAAAGTCGGTGGCCTCGGTGATCGGCATCGGCGGCATGGCCGGCGGCATCGGCGGCGTGCTGCTGACCAAATTGGGCGGCTGGGTGTTCGACTACTACAAATCGGTCAACGACATCCGCACCGGCTACATGATCATGTTCGGCATCTGTGCGCTGGCCTACCTGGTGGCGTGGTGCGTGATGAAGGCGTTGGTCCCGCGCCACAAGGAAATCACCGACCTGTGATCGGGCGGCCGATAGATGCCGACATGCTAAGATTGTCCTTTGGCGCCGCCGAAGCACCGGCGGCCACGCATCCCCGACAATCAGAACATGAAAAAAAATGTAGCAACCATCCGGGACGTCGCCGCAGCGGCCGGCGTCTCGACCGCCACCGTCTCGAAGTTCGTCAACGGCGCGCAGCGCTTCTCGCCGGCGGTGGAGGCGACCATCAAGGAAGTCATCGCCCGGCTGGGCTACCGCTCCAATCCGCTGGCGGCGTCGATGATCACCGGCCGCACCAAGAGCATCGGCCTGTCGGTGCTGGACGTGGCCAATCCGCACTTCACCAGCATCGTCAAGGGCGCCAACCGCGTCGCGCTGGCGCACGGCTACACGCTGCTGCTGGTCGACACCGAGGAAAACCCGGACCGCGAACGCCCTTTGCTGGAAGCGCTGAGCCGGCGGGTGGACGGCATCATCATGTTCTCGCGCATGCTGGAATCGGAGATGGACTGGGTGATGGAGCTGGGCAAGCCGCTGGTGTATTTCGGCCGCCTGTCGCGGCTGGAGATCCCGTGGGTGATCAGCGACGACCACCGCGGCGCCTACATGCTGGCGCGGCACCTGGTCTCGCTGGGGCACAAGCGCATCGGCTACCTGCGCTTTCCGCGCTCGCGGCGCGACGAAGAGCGCCTGGCCGGCATCCGCGCCTGCCTGGCCGCGCATGACCTGGAGTTGACCGTGTATGAAGGCGGCGCGCCGACGGCGGCCGAAGGCGAGCGCGTATGCTCGTCCATCATGCTGGGCGCCGAACACCCGGATGCGCTGATCTGCTACAACGACCTGATGGCGCTAGGCTTCATGAAGGCGGCGCAGACGCTGGGCTTCAAGCTGCCGGAGCAGATATCGGTGGCGGCCTTCGACAACATCGAATACGGACTATACACCTCACCGGCGCTGACCACGGTGGACTTGCAGAGCGAGCGCATGGGCGTGGCCGCGATGGAAAAACTGATCGCCGCCATCGACGGCAAACAGGCCCCCGCCACCACGATGATCGAACCGCAGCTGATCCTGCGCGGCTCGACCATCAAACGCTAAAACCCGGGGTCAGGTCTGACATTCGGACACGAGCTCTGCTGTAACCATGGTTACAGCAGAGCTCGTGTCCGAATGTCAGACCTGACCCCGGGGTGATTTTAGAACAGCGAGCTGACGTCCGGACGGGTGGCCAGCGCCTGCTGGACCACGGCGGTGACGCGGGCGCGGTCGGCGCCTTGCAGCGGCTGGCGCGGACGGCGTACGAACTCGTTGCCGACGCCGGCCAGCGTTTCCACCAGCTTCAGGTTCTGTACCAGCTTGGTCGACACGTCCAGGTGCATCAGCGGCATGAACCACTGGTACAGCTTGAGCGCTTCATCCCAACGCTTGGCCTTCATCAGCTTGTACAGCGCCACGGTCTCTTTCGGGAACGCCACCACCAGGCCGGCCAGCAGGCCGTCCGCGCCTACCGCCAGGCCTTCGAACGACAGATCGTCCACGCCCATGAACAGCTGGTAGCGGTGGCCGACGGCGTTGCGCAGATCGGTGATGCGGCGCACGTTGTCGGTTGATTCCTTGATCGCGACGATCCATTCGCAATCGGCCAGTTCCTTGAAGTCTTCCGGCGTCAGGTCGACCTTGTAGGAGACCGGATTGTTGTAGACCATGATCGGCAGCTGCGCCGCCTTGGCGATCACGCGCAGGTTGTCCATCGCCTCGCGCGAATCGGCCGCGTACAGCACCGACGGCATCACCATCAGGCCCTGCACGCCCATCTCATGCGCCTTCTCGACGAAGCGGCAGGCGGTGGCGGTGCGCGTTTCGCTGACGTTGACCAGCACCGGCACGCGGCCGGCGGCGACGTTCAGCGCGGTCTTGGTGACGGCCAGCTTCTCGTCGAACGACAGCGTGCTGGCTTCACCCAGCGAGCCGCAGGTCAGCAGCGCGTGCACGCCGCTGTCGATCTGGAAGTTGAAGTGCTTTTCCATCTCTGCGTGGTCGAGATCCTCGTTCTCTTTGAACTTGGTCGTTACTGCGGGGAAGACCCCTTCCCATTTTGCTGCTGCCATGCTGTTCTCCTTGTGATGAATCGGTGGTTGTTATGACGATGATGCTTAGTCGATGATGATCAATCGATGATGCTGGCGATGCGGGCCGGCGATATCGGCATCCGCACCGCATCCGGCCGCCAGCCGTACAGCAGTTCGGTGGCGCCGCCGCAGATGCGTCCCTGGCACGGCCCCATGCCGCAGCGCGTTTGCAACTTGGCGCTGCGCCAGCTGGTGTGCGTGCGCAGCTCGCTGTGGCAGACGTCTTCGCAACGGCAGACGATGGTGTCGTCGCCGGCCAGTTTCAGTAGTTCCGGCCGCAGCGCAAAGGCACGCTCCAGCCTTGCCGCGAATTTCTTCCAGCGCGCGCGTTCGGCGTACAGCTGCCGTGCGGCGGTGAGCTGGCGGGTGGCCGCCAGGCCGGCGATGCAGCCCTCCGCCAGCGCCAGGTCCACGCCGCCGACGCCCGTGCCTTCGCCGGCGCAGTACACGCCGAACACGGAAGTCAGCTGGTCGTCGTCCACCAGCACCGCCGTTTGCCGGTGGTTCGATGCGGTGACGCAGCCCAGCGCCTGCGCCAGTTCGACGTTGGGTAGCAGGCCGTAGCCGCAGGCCAGGTAATCGCATTGCAGCGCTTCCAGCTCGCGCGCGCCGCCGCGCTGGATCAGGACCGATTGCAGCGTGCCGTCGCCCAGCGCCGAGTGCACATGGCTGCCGCGCAGGTAGGGGATGCCGCGCAGCTGCGCCGCCAGTTGCAGCGCTTGCGTTATCTTGGACGGCGTCGCCAACAGGCCGAAGCCGAAGCGCGCCAACGCCGGCAAGGGCGCCTGCTCGATGATGGCGGCGATCTCGGCGCCCTTGGCGCGCAGCGTCGCGGCCACCGCCAGCAGCAGCGGGCCGCTGCCCGCCACCACCACGCGCTTGCCCTGCACCGGATAGCCGCCCTTGGCCAGCGCCTGCAAGCCGCCGGCGCCGGTCACTCCGGGCAGTGTCCAGCCGGGGAAGGGCAGCAGCCGCTCGCGCGCGCCGGTGGCCAGTATCAGTTTTTCGTAGTGCAGCGTGGCCGACGACGACGGCGTCTGCACTTGCAGCTGCTGCGGCGCCGGTGCGTACAGCACGCGCGTCTGCGGCAGGTAGGTCAGGTTGGGCGCGGCGCGCAGGTCGCTCCACATTCTTTGCGCGCGCTGGTCCTGCTGCCGCTCCGGACCGCCGCGCCAGATCTGGCCGCCGGCCAGCGGGTTGTCGTCGACCAGGCCGACCTGCGCGCCGTGCGCCACGGCGGCATGCGCCGCCGCCAGTCCGGCCGGTCCGGCGCCGATCACCAGTACGTCGTAGCGGCTCATGGGCGGGCCTCGCCGGTGGTCACGCGCATGCCGTCGGCGCACATCGTCTGGCAGGACAATTGGTGCATGCGGCCGTCGATGGTGACGCGGCATTCCTGGCACACGCCCATGCCGCACAAGGGCGCGCGCCCGGCGCCGCGCACCGAGCGCCGGGTGACGGCGCTGCCGGCCATGGCGATCGCCGCAGCCACGCTGACGCCTTGCGTCACCTGAACGTGGTGGCCGTTGATGTTGATGTTGAGGACGACGTCAGTCATTGAAGCGTCCCGGTAAATATGGGGCGGCGGGGATGCGCGTGCTGTCGCCGGTCATCTGGCCGGCCAGCAGCTGCGCCGTCGCCAGCGAGGTGGTGATGCCAAGTCCTTCGTGTCCGGTCGCCAGCCACAGTCCGCGCCGCGCGGCGTGGGGGCCGATCAGCGGCAGGCCGTCCGGGGTGGCGGCACGCAAGCCGGTCCAGCAGCGCAGCACGTTCAGTTGCGCCAGGGCTGGCGTGAACGCGGCGGCATGGCGCAGCATGCGTTGCAGCATGGCCGGCTCCACCGCCAGATCGATTGTGTCGAACTGGCGGGAGGAGCCGATCAGTACTTGTCCGGTAGGACGGGGCTGCAAATTGAACGCGACCGAGTCGCCGCTGGCGGCGTGGGCGCTTTTGATGTATCCCAGTTCCACCAGCTGGTGGTGGACAAAGCCGGGATAGCGGTCGGTGATGGCGATATGTCCCTTCTTGGGCTGCACCGGCAGTTCCGGCAGCAGCGCGGCCGAACGCGAACCGGCGGCCAGCACCACGTGCTGCGCCTGGTGGCGCGCGCCGTCGGCCAGCAGCACGCCGTTGTCTTCGATGGCGGCGACGCTGCCGCGCAGCGTGGTGGCGCCGCGCCGGATCGCCCGGTCCAGCAGGATGCGCGCGCTCTTGGGCGGGTAGACCAGGCCGTCGCCGGAGACCAGCAGGCCGCCGGCCAGGCCGGTGCGCAATTGCGGCTCGCGTGCATACAGCGCGGCAGGCCCCAGCAGTTCGCAGGAGATGCCGTAGGCGGACAGCGTGTCGGCCTTGGCGCGCGCCGCATCCATTTCTTCTTCGTCGGCGGCGACCCAGATGGTGCCGCAGCGGCTGTACTCGTGGCGCTGCGGCAGGTCGCCCACCAGCGAATTCCACAAGGAGACCGAATACGCCGACAACGCCAGCTCCTCCGGGGTGTCGTCCATGACCACCAGGTGTCCCATGCCGGCCGCGGTGGCGCCGCTGCCGGGCATGTCCTGTTCGATCACCATCACCCGCAGGCCGCGCTGGCTGAGCGCATCCGCACAGGCGGCACCGACGATGCCGGCGCCGATGACGATCACGTCGTTCGTGTTCACCGGATGCCCCATACGAAAGGATCGGTCGGATCGAGGATCAGCTGCGCCTGCGAATTCACCCATGCGCGGCCGCGGATGCTGGGGATCAGCTGTTCGCCGCGATGGCGGTACGAGGCTTCGAACACGCTGCCGATCACGCTCTCCTGCTTCCACAGCGCGCCCTCGGCCAGCTTGCCGTCGGCCGCCAGGCAGGCCAGCTTGGCGCTGGTGCCGGTGCCGCAAGGCGAGCGGTCGTAGGCCTTGCCGGGGCAGAGCACGAAGCTCTGGCTGTCGGCGCCGGTGCGCGATGGCGCGAACAGTTCGATATGATCGATCAGCGCGCCGCCGTCGCCGGTGATGCCGGCCTTTTCCAGCGCCGCGCCGACGGCCACGGTGTAGGCGGTCAGCGCCTCGACGTTACCAACTCCCAGTTCCAATCCATGACCGGAAACCAGGAAGAACCAGTTGCCGCCCCACGCCACGTCGCCGGTGACCGGGCCGTGGCCCGGCACGTCGACCGTGACCTGGGCCTGGCTGCGATACGAGGCCACGTTGTCCACCGTGACGCTGCCGTCGGCGTGCAGCTCCGCCTCCACCACGCCGACCGGCGTATCGATGCGATGGCGGCCGGCGCCGATGCGGCCCATGAAGGCCAGCGAGGCGACCAGGCCGATGGTGCCGTGGCCGCACATGCCGAGGTAGCCGACATTGTTGAAGAAGATGACGCCTGCGGCACAATCGGGCTCGTAGGGCTGGCACAGCAGCGCGCCGACCAGCACGTCCGAGCCGCGTGGCTCGCACACCACGGCGGAGCGGAAGCGGTCGTGCTGGTGTTTCAGCAGGGCGAGCCGCTCGCTGAGCGGTCCTTGGCCCAGTTCCGGGCCGCCGTCGGTCACCAGGCGGGTCGGTTCGCCGCCGGTGTGGGAGTCGATGATGGAGATGGTTTTCATGCTCAAATCTTAGGCCTCCTGCGGCTCGCTGTCTTGCACGTCCTGCGCATGATCGATGACGAAATCTGCACAACGGCGATAAAACAGGAGACGCCGCCCGGCGCCGCTGGCACAATCGCCTTCATGCATAAAGAAACCCCTCACGACGACGCCCGCCGCGCCCTGGGCACGGGCATCGCCGATCCCTTCTTCGCCGAAGCGCTGTTCGACGCGCTGCCGGACGTGGTTTTCTTCGTCAAGGACGTCGAATGCCGTTATGTGGTGGTCAATCAGACGCTGGTGCAGCGTTGCGGCCAGCGGCACAAGGCGGCGCTGATCGGCCGCACCCCGGCCGAGGTGTTCGCGCGGCCGTTCGGCCAGACCTACCTGGCGCAGGACATGGCGGTGCTGGCCGGCGGCAGCGATATCGAAGACCAGCTGGAACTGCATCTGTATCCCAACCGCGATCCCGGCTGGTGCCTGACGCGCAAGACCGCGCTGCGCGACGCCGACGGCCGCATCGTCGGCCTGACCGGCGTGTCGCGCGACCTGGCGATGGCGGACAAGAAGAACCCCGCCTACCGCAAGGTGGCGGCGGCGGTGAACCTGATCCACCAGGAATACGGCCAGGCCTTGCCGCTGGCCGAGCTGGCCCGCACGGCCAATATGTCGGTGGCGCAGATCGAGCGCTACTTCCTGCGCATCTTCCACCTGACGCCGCGCCAGATGATCATCCAGACTCGCGTCGACGCCGCGTCGCGCTTGCTGAAGGGGAGCGCCAGCGTGGCGGAAATCGCCCAGGCCTGCGGCTACGGCGACCATTCCGCCTTCACCCGCCAGTTCAAGGCCACCACCGGCATCACGCCGACCCAGTACCGCCAGCTGGCGGTGGCCGGCAAGAGCGGCTAGAACGGTGAGTGCGCTCATACCGGCAGGCGGATGTCGCGGATGTCGGCCATCTCGGCGCGGTTGCGGCCCATCTGCTTGGCGCGGTAGAGCGAGGCGTCGGCCTGCTTGAGCAGGTCGGCGGCGGTGCTGTCCGCATCGGGCACCGTCACGGCGACACCGGCGCTGACCGTGACCACGCCGTAGGGCGACAAGGCATGGGGCATGCGCAGCGCCTCGACCACTTCGCACACCATATCCGCCATCTTTTGCGTGTGTTCGGCATCGGTCGACTGCGAGATCACCGCGAACTCCTCGCCGCCATAGCGCGCGACGAAATCGCCGCTGCGCCGCACCTGGGCGGCCAGCGCCTGGGCCACCATGCGCAGCACCTCGTCGCCGGCCTGGTGGCCGTAGTGGTCGTTGTATTGCTTGAACAGGTCCACGTCCAGCATCGCCACCGCCAGCGGCTGGCGGCCGCGCCATGCGCGGCTCCACTCGGCGTTCAGCATCTCGTCGAAGCGGCGGCGGTTGGCGATGCCGGTCAGGCCGTCGGTGGCGCTCATCGCGGCCAGCAGCTGGTTCGATTGTTCCAGTTCGCGCGTGCGTTCCTGCACCCGGCTTTCCAGTTCGCGCTCGCGCATGCGCAGTTCGTTGAGCATCACGGCGAAGCCGATGCCGACGATGGACAGCGTCAGGATGAACTCCTGGGCGTGCAGCGTCTCCAGGTACACCGGCACGTCGCCGAAGGGTTTGAAATGTGCCGTCATCGTCATCGTCATGCCGAGCGAAATCAGGGCCACGAACAATGTCGTCATGCGGATGCCGAAGCGGAAGGCGATGACCGCCACCGCCGGCAGCAGCAGGGTGGGCGTGACGGGGAAGCCGTCGATGGCGCCGCCCTGCGCGAACAGCACGGCCGTCGCCAGTACGAGCGTCAGCGCCAGGCTGGCGTCGTCGAGCCATGTGCGCTGCCGTTTCTGGCGGGGCGGGTAGGTGAAGGCTAGCAGCATCGGCGTGTAGATCAGCAGCCCGAGGGCGTCGCCGAACCACCACAGGCGGACCAGTGTCGGGTAGGGCGTGGTGTCGCCGCCGACCTGCTGCATCACCACCGCCGCCATCAGCGCGGCCGCCAGCGTGCCGGCGATCGGCCCGGCCACCACGAAGCGCAGCAGGTCCTGCGTTCGTTGCAGGCGGAAGGTGGCGCCGCTGCGGCGCATCAGCAGGAAGGACAGCATCACCTCGAACAGGTTGATGACGCTGAGCAGAACCGCTTCATGCAAGGGGAAGGTGCCGAGATTGCCGAAGATGTCGGAGCTGAAGGTCAGCGCCGCCATCAACGGCGCGCGCTGGCCGTTGAAGCGTACCAGCGCGGCCAGCAGCACCGCGTTCGGCAGCCAGACCACCACCACTTTTTCCGGCGTGACGGCGCAGAACAGCGTCAGTTTGACGCTGGCGAAATGGAGCAGGAACAGTAGTACGCAGAACAGCCAGCCAGGCCGTTCCCAGAAGGTGGCACGTTTGATCATCAGCTGCCTTTGCGGAGGGAGGCAACCGGCGCGGCGGTCGGTTCACGCTAGATTGCCCCGCAACGGCAGCGCTGTCAATCCCTGCCGGATTGGGCGGCCAGTGCGCGTTCTTCGTCGTTGGCCTGGTGCCGGTCCCAGGCCTGCAGGCGTGGCGCCATCAGGTGGTGCCACAGCGGCGGCACCAGCGCCACCAGGATGGTCGACAGATAGCCGCCTATCATCATCGGCGCATCCGGATAAGGATGCAGCTCCTCGTACGGCAGGCCGGCGCGCGCGTGGTGGTGCGAGTGGCGCGTCAGGTTGAACATGGTCCAGGAGCTCAGGCGCTTGTTGGTGTTCCACGAATGGCGCGGTTGCACCGGCCTGGCCGGATTGCGCACCAGCCCATAGTGCTCCATGTAGTTGACCACTTCCAGCAGCGCCTTGCCCCACAGCGCGCAGGCGGCGAAGAACAGTGTCGCCGCAGCGCCGCCCCAGTACCAGGCGGCGGCCAGCAGCAGTACGCTCATCAGGTGGCCGCGTATCACCATATTGTGCCAGCTGTACTGTCGATGGCCGCGTCGTTCCAGCCGCTTGCGCTCCAGCTTCCAGGCGCTGATGTTGCCCTTGATGGTGGAGCAGACGATGTGCCAGTAGACGTTGCGTCCCCTTGGCGCGGTGGCCGGGTCCTCGCGGGTGGAGACGTAGCGGTGGTGGCCGTACACATGCTCGATGGCGAAGCCGGTGTCGAAGCTGAAGGCCAGCAGCCAGCGGCCGATCAGCAGCGATACCGGTTCCTTGGTGCGGTGGACCAGCTCATGCGCGGTGATGGTGCCTATCATGCCTATCATTAGCCCGGTCAGCAGCACGGCGGCCGCCAGCTGGACCGGCGTAGCGTAGCGGCCGGCGATGAAGCTGTCCAGCGCCGCGCCGACGATCAGCAACAGCAGCGGCAACGCCAGCCACAGTTGCCCGGTCAGGATGGCGTGGTGGCGCAGCGACGGCGTGCTCAGATCGTCGCCGCCCAGCAGGTCGCCCAGCACGTAGAACAGCACCACGCCAAGCAGCGACGCCGCGACCGTGTCGCCGCCCGCATGCAGCGCGGCGGCGGCCAGCAGGCCGACCACATGGAACAGGCAAAACTTCAGGTAGTGCAGGACGTTCATCGACGCGGTCTCCTTGTTGTTATTACGTCCATTGTAGGCAGCGCAGGCGCCTCCAGGGGAGGTGCCGAATTGACATGCAGGGGTTATTTATTGACAATCGATTCATCTCAATTGATAGCTCTCCATTCAGGCGCTCCCCATGCAGGCAAACGACCACACGCTGGCAAGCAGCTACCTGCGCCAGATCGCCGAGCAAATCGGCAGCATGGGCGGCGACGTCGGCGACTGGCTGGCGCGCAGCGGCCTGCGTGCGGACCAGCTGGACGACGGCGAGCTGGCCGTGTCGTTCCCGGTGTTCCGCCAGTTGGTGCTCGATTCGGTGGCGCTCACCGGGGAGCCGGCCATGGGCCTGCTGGTGGGCGACCGCATGCGCGAGCACACGCACGGCATCCTCGGCTACGCCGCCATGAACTGCGGCACGCTGCGTCAGGCGCTGGAGCTGCTGCAGCGCTTCTTCATGCTGCGCACGACGATGCTCGCGATCGATTTCGAACAGCAGGGCGATGAGTTCCGCGTGCGCCTGCACGAACGCATGCCGCTGGGCGACATCGCGCGGCCGGTGCTGGAGGCGGCGCTGCTGGCGTTTAAAAATGTGCTGGACTGTATTCCGCGCGGACCGTCACAGTGCCGCAGCGTCGCCTTCCGGTTTGCAGCGTCGTCTGACGCGGCGCTGGCGCGCGAGCTGTTTCGTTGCGAGGTGCGCGCCGGCCAGGACTGGACCGGCATGGTGCTGCCGCTGGCGGCCATCGACGTGCCGTTGCGGATGGGGGATCCGGCGACGCTGGCGCACGCGGTGCAGATCTGCCAGCGGGAGCTGGACAAGCTGGCGGCGCAAGTGTCGCTGAGCGCGCGCGTGCAGCGGCTGATGCTGGAGCAGCGCAGCAGCTTCCCGTCGCTGCAACTGACTGCGCGGCTGCTGTGCATGACGCCGCGCACCCTGCACCGGCGCCTGCTGGAGGAGGGCAGTTCATACAAGCAGATACTGGAACAGGTGCGCCGCATGCTGGCGCTGGAATACCTGCGCGCCGGGAAGTTGAGCGTGCAGGAGATCAGCTACGCGCTGGGCTACACCGACGTCGCCAATTTCCGCCGTGCGTTCAAGCGCTGGGAATCGGTGCCGCCGTCTGCGTGCCGTTGACGATTTATGGCATTATTGTCATCACTGACTTCACCACATGAACGGAGACGAGCATGGCGACTAAAGCGTTGGTATTGACGGCGGAGGCGCTGCGGCGCCGTTCCTTTCTACGGCAGGCCGGCACGATAGGCGCCGCGGCCGCATTCGGCAACCCGGTGCTGGAGGCGCTGGCGGCGCAGCCGGGGCGCGTCACGCTGCCGTTCGAGAACGGTGAGCGCGAACTGGTCGCCTATCCGCAGAAGCGGCCGCTGATCCTGCTCACCGCCCGTCCGCCGCAACTGGAAACGCCGTTCAGCGTATTCAACGAATCGGTGATCACGCCCAACGACGCCTTCTTCGTACGCTATCACTGGAGCGGCATTCCGACTTCCATCGATCCCCAGGCCTATCGCTTGCGCGTCGGCGGCAACGTCAATACGCCGCTGGAGCTGTCGCTGGCCGACCTGCGCCAGATGGCCGATGCGACCGAGGTGGTCGCCGTGGTCCAGTGCTCCGGCAACAGCCGTGGCCATTTCGAGCCGCGCGCCAATGGCGGCCAATTGTCGAACGGCGCCATGGGCAACGCACGCTGGACCGGCGTCCCGCTGCGCAAGGTGCTGGAGAAGGCCGGCGTGAAGGCCGGCTCGGTGCAGGTGGCGTTCAATGGCCTCGATACGCCGCCGCTCGGCGACGGCCCCGATTTCGTCAAGGCGCTCAATCTCGATCACGCGCTCGATGGTGAAGTCATGCTGGCCTGGCAGATGAACGGCGCCGACCTGCCGATGTTGAACGGCTATCCGCTGCGCCTGATCGTGCCGGGCTACTACGGCACGTACTGGGTCAAGCACCTGTCCGACATCACCGTGACCGACAAGGTATTCGATGGCTTCTGGATGAGCACCGCCTATCGCATCCCGGACAACCAGTGCGCCTGCACCGAACCGGGTAAAGGGCCGGCCAAGACCGTCCCGATCAACCGCATGAACGTGCGCTCCTTCGTGACCAGCCTGACCGAAGGCATGCACGTCAAGACCGGGCAGCAGACGGTGGTGCGCGGCATCGCCTTCGACGGCGGCTATGGCGTGAACGAAGTGGCCTTCTCGTCGGACGGCGGCAAGAACTGGCAGGCCGCGCAACTGGGCAAGGACCTGGGCAAATACTCGTTCCGCGAATGGAGCGCGGTGTTCACACCCAGGCAGAAAGGCAGCCACGAATTGTTGGTGCGCGCGGTCAACCGCATCGGCCAGGGTCAGCCTGCCAGCGCCTTGTGGAACCCGCCCGGCTACATGCGCAATGTGGTCGAATCGACGCGCATCGTCGCGGTTTAAGGAGAGCCTCATGATGATCCGTTCCCTGCTTGCCGCCGGCCTGATGATGGCGGCCCCCGCGTTCGCGCTTGACATCGACCTGCCGTCCGAGACCGCGCTGTTCAAACCCAGCACACTGCCGGGTTATGCGCTGGTCCAGAGCAATTGCATGCTCTGCCACTCGGTGCACTACATCCAGTCGCAACCGCCGGCATCGCCGCGCGCCTACTGGGAGGCCACGGTGAAGAAGATGAAGAAACCGTTCGGCGCCCAGTTTTCGGACGCCGACATTCCCGACATGGTGGACTACCTGGTCAAGACCTACGGCGCCGAACGCGCCGCCGCCCGTCCCGCCGCGACAAGCAAATAAGGCCGCGCACAAGCAAAAAGGGCGATAACCCATCGAGTTATCGCCCTTCGAAATTCTTGGTGGTGATAGGTGGACTTGAACCACCGACCCCAGCATTATGAATGCTGTGCTCTAACCAACTGAGCTATATCACCTGCAACGCCCAGCATTATGGGGGTTGGAGCCTTCGCTGTCAACGACCGTTCCGAAAATTTTTTAAAATTTTGAATCGCGTCGCCAAAAGATAGTCAAATTGGTATGCTGTTTCGCTGGGTGTGAACATTTTTTTAACGGAGACGATATGGCGACCAATATCTTTGTGAACCTCCCCGTGCGCGACCTGGCCGCCTCGGTCAAGTTCTTTAGCCACCTGGGCTACTCCTTCAACCAACAATACACCGACGACAGCGCCACCTGCATGATCGTGGCGGAAAATATCTTCGTCATGCTGCTGGTCGAGGAGCGCTTCAAGGGTTTCACGCCCAAGCCCATCTGCGACGCCCGCACCTCGACCGAGGTGCTGCTCTGCCTGCAAGTGGAGTCGCGCGAGCAGGTCACGTCGATGGTCAACAAGGCCATCGAAGCCGGCGGCAGCGCCTACAAGGAGCCGCAGGACCACGGCTTCATGTACGGCCACGGCTACCAAGACCTCGACGGCCATTTGTGGGAAATCATTTATATGGATACCGCGCCGCCGGCGAAATCCTGAAACCGTCTAGCCCAGCCTCTCGGCGATCTGCGCCAGCATCGCGCTGGCCGGGTCGGCGCCCAGGCAGTCGAGCACCACGCGCTCCGGCATGGAGCGCAGCCACGTCAGCTGGCGCTTGGCCAACTGGCGCGTGGCGATGATGCCGGTCTCGCGCATCGTCTTGTAGTCGATGGTGCCGTCCAGGTACTCCCACGCCTGCCGATAACCCACGCAGCGCATCGACGGCAGGCCGGGATGCAGGTCACCGCGGCGGCGCAGCACTTCCACTTCGGTGATCAGGTTACCGTCCGGGCCTTCTTCCAGCATGATGTCGAAGCGGCGCGCGATGCGCTGGTGCAGCACGGCGCGGTCCGACGGCTCCAGCGCGAACGACAGCAGGTCGAACGGCAGCTCGGTCTTTTCCTTCAACGCCAGCAGCTCCGACATCGGCTTGCCGCTCAAGGCGCAGATCTCCAGCGCGCGCTGGATGCGTTGCGCGTCCGCCGGCGCCAGGCGGGCGGCGGTTTCGGGATCGAGCAATGCCAGCTTGGCGTGCATGGCCGGCCAGCCGACGCGGGCCGCTTCCTCTTCCAGCTCGGCGCGCAATGCGGGATCGGCGCCGGGCAGGTCATCGAGGCCGTCGGCCAGTCCTTTGAAGTACAGCATGGTGCCGCCCACCAGCAAGGGCAGCTTGCCGCGCGCGACGATCTCGTCGACCAGCCGCAGCGTATCGTTGCGGAACTGCGCCACCGAATACGAATCGAGCGGATCGATGATGTCGATCAGGTGATGCGGCGCGGCGGCGCGCTCTTCGCGCGTGGGCTTGGCGGTGCCGATGTCCATGCCGCGATACACCAGCGCGGAATCGACCGAGATGATCTCCGACGGAATGCGCTGCGCGATCGCCAGCGCGGACGCCGTCTTGCCCGACGCCGTAGGCCCCATGATGGTGACCGCCAGCGGTTTTGAAACGTGAGTGTTCATCTTATTGACCGCGCAGGAACAGCTTGTCGAGCGCGCCGATCTCCACCTGCACCCAGGTCGGGCGGCCGTGGTTGCACTGGTCGGCGCGTTCGGTGATTTCCATCTGGCGCAGCAGGGCGTTCATTTCCTGCGTCGACAGGATGCGGTTGGCGCGCACCGCCGTGTGGCAGGCCAGTGTGCCCAGCAACTCGTTCTGGCGCTCGATCAGCACCCGCGAGCCGCCGAATTCGCGCACGTCGCGCAGCACGTCGCGCGCCAGCGTCTGGGCGTCGGCGTTTTTCAGCAGCACCGGCACCGAGCGCACCGCCAGCGTGGTCGGCGACAGCGTGGCGATGTCGAAGCCCAATGCTTGCAAGGTCTCCTGGTGTTCGGAGGCTGTCGCCACTTCCACCGTGTCGGCGTAGAAGGTGACGGGGATCAGCAGCGGCTGCACCTGCATCTCTTCGCCGGCGACGCGGCTGTCCAGGGCGGTTTTCAGTTGTTCGTACAGGATGCGCTCGTGCGCGGCGTGCATGTCGACCAGCACCATGCCCTTGTTGTTCTGCGCCAGGATGTAGATGCCGTGCAGCTGCGCCAGCGCGAAGCCGAGCGGGAACTCTTCCTGCGCCATCGCGGCCGAGGAGACCGTGAACGGGCTGGCCTGCGGCAGCGCCATGTCCGATTCGGCGCGGTAGCCGGTGACGGGGCCGGAGCCGCCGAACAGGGCGCCGTATTTTTCCGTGCTCTGGGCCACGCCGCCTTCGCTGCCGCCGAAGCGGGGCGCGCCGAAGCCTGCGCCTGCACCAGCACCGCTTGCGCCGCCGTCACGCGAGCCGAATGGCGACGGCGAGAACGTCGGTGAATAGTCCGGCGCCAGCAACGGCCCGAACGAAGTCTGCTCGCCGCGCCAGGTCGAGCTGCCCAGGCTTTCGGCCGCCGGCAGCGGCGACGGCACGCTGCCGTGCGAAGTGGCCGAGGTCTGCGCCAGCGCGCGCTGCACCGCGTGGAACACAAACTGGTGCACCGCGCGGCTGTCGCGGAAGCGCACTTCGATCTTCGACGGGTGGACGTTGACGTCCACCAGCGCAGGATCGAGGTCGAGCGCCAGCACGTAGGACGGGAAGCGGTCGCCGTGCAGCACGTCCTGGTAGGCCGCCTTGACGGCGTGCACCAGCACCTTGTCGCGCACGAAGCGGCCGTTCACGTAGAAGAACTGGCCGTCGGCGCGCGCCTTGGAGGCGGTCGGCAGGCCGGCGTAGCCGTGCAGGCGCAGCGGGCCGGCGCTTTCGTCGATCGGCAGGCGCGCCTCGGCGAAGCCGTCGCCGAGGATGTGGGCACTGCGCTTGGCCATCTCGCTGACGTTCCAGTGATCGATGGTGCGGCCGTTGTGGCTGAGCGAGAACGACACGTCCGGCCGCGCCAGCGCGATGCGGCGCACGACTTCGGCGCAGTGGCCGAATTCGGTCTGCTCGGACTTGAGGAATTTGCGGCGCGCCGGCGTGTTGAAGTACAGGTCCTGCACGTCGACCGTGGTGCCCTGGGCGCCGGACGACGGCGCCACCGCGCCGTTGTGCGAGCCGACGATTTCCCATGCATGGGCGGCGTCGGCGGTGCGCGAGGTCAGCGTGACGGCGGCCACCGAGGCGATCGAGGCCAGCGCCTCGCCGCGGAAGCCCAGCGTGCCGACGTTTTCCAGGTCGTCCAGCGAGGCGATCTTGGAGGTGGCGTGGCGCGCCAGCGCGAGCGGCATCTGCTCGGGCGGGATGCCGCGGCCGTTGTCGGTGATGGCGATGCGTTTGACGCCGCCTTCCTCCAGCCGCACGGTGATCTGGGTGGAACCGGCGTCGAGGGCGTTCTCCAGCAGCTCCTTGACCACGGCGGACGGCCGTTCGACCACCTCGCCGGCGGCGATCTGCGAAATCAGCTGGTCAGGCAGGGCCTGGATGGGGCGGGGAGTACGGGGGGAAGTGTCGGGCGCGTTCATCACGAGATTATAACTGCTCGCCGCGCCCGATTACCCCGCACGGCGGAGACAGGGGTCTGACCCCGACGGGGTCAGACCCCTTGCTTGTGGGTTTAGTCCTTTGGATGCTCGCGCACGGGAATCGGCGCATTGCACAGTTCAACGTAGTGCGGCGTGAATTTGTTCCACGGGCCGCCACGGTTGCGCGCCGCGTCGACCACGTCCTTGTAAATAGGCGCCTCGCTGCGCATCACCTCCAGGTGGCTGCGCTCCGCCTCCGGCACGTCGGCCTCCAGCCGCACCGATTTGATCGGCATGCGGGTTTCGCCGGCGCCGTAGAAGCCCATCGCCTCGCTGCCGCGCGGCAGTCCGGTCAACAGCGGCATGCCCGATACCACCCGGCCCACCACCGTGATATTGCGGTCCAGGTGGCGCGGCGCGTTGCCGGTGACGGCATACAGCTCGGCCCCGCTGCCGCTGTCGGTGTCGTTGTCGCGGCCCACGCCGACCATGCCGTAGCAGTGCGCCAGCCAGGTGGTCTTGGCCTTGGGATCGCGGCCTACCGGGAAGCCGTTCGAATGGCCGACCTGCGGCGCGTAGCCGTCCGCGTCCTGCTGGCGCACGAAGTGCTTGTCGTTCGCCATCGGCACCGTGAACTCGCCAGGCACCTTGGCCTTGGCCGATCCCAGCGACTTGGGCTTGGTCTCGGCGTTCGGATCGCCCCATTGCGCCACATAGTTATCCTGCGAGCGCAGCATGGCCAGGCCGTCGAAATACCCTTCCTTGACCAGCGTCTTGATGTTGGCGATGCCCTGCGGCGCGAAATCCGGCGCCAGCTCGATCACCACGCGGCCACTGGGCAGCTCCATGTACAAGGTGTTGTTGGGGTCCAGCGGACGCCAGTCGGACGGCTTGGACAGCTTGACGATGTCGCCGGCGCTGGGCCGCACCGGCAGGTCGGCGGCGTGCGCCAGGGAAGCCAGGCTGATCGCCAGGGCGGAGAGGGGAAGGGCGCGGAACGGGTGGGTCAGGGACATCCATTATCTCCTTGGTTGGTCGCGCCTGCTTGTTGCGGACGCTCGGGAGATTGTAAACTGGATATCACCGGTCCGGAAACTTCCGCGACCGGAGCAAGGGTGGTGTATGATTCCGGCGCAGACTTTATGGGAAGAATATGGATTTTATGCAATTTTTTGACATGATCCTTCATGTCGACAAAACACTGGAAGTGCTGATTCAGCAATACGGAACCTTGGTCTACGCCGTGCTATTCGCGATCATCTTTTGCGAAACCGGTCTGGTGGTGCTGTTCTTCTTCCCAGGCGATACGCTGCTGTTCATTGCCGGCGCCCTGTGCGCGCTGGGCGAAATGAATCTGTTCCTGCTGATGCTGCTGCTGATTACGGCGGCCGTCACCGGCAACACGCTCAATTACTGGATAGGCGAGGCCATCGGGCAGCGCGTGTTCACCCACGATTACCGCTGGCTCAACAAGGATGCGCTGCGCCGCACCCACGATTTCTTTGAAAAACATGGCGGCAAGACCATCGTGCTGGCGCGTTTCGTGCCGGTGGTGCGCACCTTCGCCCCGTTCGTGGCTGGCGTGTCGGACATGACCCATGCCCGCTTCCAGATGTACAACATCACCGGCGCCGTGCTGTGGGTGACGCTGCTGACCACCGCCGGCTACTTCTTCGGCAATATCGCCATCGTGCGCGAACACCTGACCGAGATCGTGCTGTTCGGCGTCGGCGTGGCCGTGGTGCCGATGGCGCTGGGCGGCATGTGGAAGCTGTCGCGCCGCATGCTGGGCCGCTGAGCGTGCTGTTCTGCAAATAAAGTCCTGCGGAAAGGCCCAGTCCGCTCAAGTTTTGCCCAAATGCATCCGTATACCAGTGTGAATTCTCTTCTTTCTGGATACACATGCGACCTCTTCTCACCCTGATTGCCTGCTGCTGCGTTCTCGCGACCGCCAGCGCAGCAAACGATCCGCTGATTTCGCCTTCGACGAAATCGGCGGTGGGTGGCGCTACCGGGGGTATCGCGTCCATCCGTCCCAACAGTCCTGGTTCTTCCAGCGCTTCCGCCTCCGGCGGTTCTTCCGGCACATCGTCCCCTACCCGCAAGATGTCCGAGCGCGAGCGCGAGGCCGAGGCGGAATCCGACCTGTCGGCCAAGATCGCGGCGCGCCTGGCCATCATGCGCGCCAACCAGCAGGCCCGCGCCGCCGCCGCAGCCAAGGCCAAGAAGGTCGCCGCCGCCGCGCCGGTGGCGCCCAGGGTGTACAGCAATGTCTGGTCGTACGAGGGCGAGAACGGCCCGGCCAACTGGGGCAAGATCAATCCGGAGTGGGCCAAGTGCGGCACCGGCAACCGCCAGTCGCCGATCGATATCCGCGACGGCATGAAGGTCGAGCTGGAACAGATCGCCTTCGACTACCATCCCTCCTCGTTCAACGTGACCGACAACGGCCATACGGTGCAGGTCATGCTCGGCGGCGGCAATTTCATCACGGTGAACAACCGCATGTATGAACTGATCCAGTTCCACTTCCACCGGCCGTCGGAGGAGCGCATCAACGGCAAGGGTTACGAGATGGTGATGCACCTGGTGCACAAGGACGGAGAGGGCAAGCTGGCCGTGCTGGCGCTGCTGCTCGAGCGCGGCAAGCCGCAGCCGGTGATCCAGACGGTGTGGAACAACCTGCCGCTGGAGAAGCTGGAAACGCTGGCGCCATCGACCGTGCTCGATCCGATGGACCTGCTGCCGGCGCGCCGCGACTACTTCACGTTTATGGGTTCGCTGACCACGCCGCCGTGTTCCGAGGGCGTGTTGTGGCTGGTGATGAAGGAGCCGGTGCAGGCCTCGCCGGCGCAGATGGCGCTGTTCAGCCGCCTCTATCCATTGAATGCGCGGCCCATCCAGCCGGGTTCCGGCCGCATCGTCAAAGAGTCGAATTAATCCGCAGTGATGCGATGGTTGCCGGTCCACGTGGCGCCGGCGGCCAGCTGCTGCTGGTCGATGCGCGCCGGCTCGATGCAGACGAAGCGCAGGTACTCGTCGTCCGCCAGGTCCACCAGCGCCCTGGCGTCGTCCTGGCCCGGATTCCACACCACCCAGTTGTCGTAGCCTTGCTGCTCCAGGCGCAGCGTGGCGTTGGCCGTGTTCAGCGTCAGCGTCGGCGTGGACTGGTACAGGCGGTCCAGCTTCGCGGTGAAGTGCAGCGCCGGATGCTCCTGCGTCAGCGTTTCCTGGTGATGGTCGGTGCAGCGCATGTGCTGCAGGCCGCTGATGCTGGTCGCCGCCAGCTGGCCGACGTCGTAATAGGTGTGCAGCGCGACGCCGAACGGGAACTCCTGCGCGCCGCTGTTATGCACGGTGAACTGCGCGTCGAGCGACTCGCCGTGCAGGGTGAAGCGCAGCGTCAGTTCGAAGGCGTGCGGCCAGGCTTGCGCGTGGTCCGGCGCCAGGTCGTTTTGATTGAGGCTGAATTCGAGGAAGGACTGGCCGCCGTCGCCGCCGCTGCCGGTCAGGCGCCAGGTGCTGACGCGGGCGAAGCCGTGGCGCAGGCCGGGGCCGCGCACATTAAACTGAGGGAAGATCACCGGCACGCCGCCGCGTATGGCCTTGCTGCCGTCCAGCGGCGTCTGCGAGCTGACGAACAGCCGCTCCTTGCCGTCGCCGGTCTTCCATGACAGCAGGTGGGCGCCGAACAGCGACACCGTCGCCTGGCTGCCGTCGGCCGCCGTGATTTGTACTGCCGGCAGTGCGCCGTATTCCGTGTTCGTTATGACAGCCATGTCTCGTCCGTTTTAATCAGGTCAGCCGGTTCTTTGCCAGCGGTGGGTTCTTCGCGAAATAACGCCGTATGCCCTTGACGATGGCATCGGCCAATTGGTTCTGGTAGCCGTCGTCGAGCAGCTTGGCCTCTTCTTCCGGGTTGGAGATGAAGGCGGTCTCGATCAGGATCGACGGAATGTCCGGCGCCTTCAGCACCGCGAAGCCGGCCTGCTCGACCGAGCCTTTGTGCAGGCGGTTGATGCCGCCGATCTCGCCCAGCACCGACTTGCCCAGTCGGAGCGAATCGTTGATCTGCGCGGTGGTCGACAGGTCCAGCAGCACGCTGGCCAGCTGGCGGTCCTGGGTCTTGACGTTGACGCCGCCGATGGTGTCGGCCAGGTTTTCCTTGTCCGCCAGCCAGCGCGCCGCCGACGAGCTGGCGCCTTTTTCCGACAGCACGAACACCGACGAGCCGCGCGCGGTCGGCTGCACGAAGGCGTCCGCGTGGATCGAGACAAACAAATCGGCCTGCACCTTGCGTGCCTTGTCGACGCGGGTGCCGAGCGGCACGAAGTAGTCGCCGTCGCGCGTGAGCATCACGCGCATATTGGGGAACTCCTCGATCTTGTCCTTCAGGCGCTTGGCGATGGCCAGCACGATGTCCTTCTCGCGGCTACCGTTCTTGCCCGACGCGCCGGGGTCTTCGCCGCCGTGGCCGGGGTCCAGCACCACGGTCAGCATGCGTATCAGCTTGCCGTTCTTGTCCGTTCTTTCGCTGGCGCGGGTCTGCGCTTCGGCGGTTTTCAGCTCGTTCTTCAGTTCCGCGCGCGGCTCGGCCTTGGTGTTGGGCTTGAGCGCCTCCAGCTGCGCCTGCGGCGTGGCGGCGATGGCATCGGCTTCGGAGGTTTTTAGCGGCGGCATGTCGCCCTTGGGCGCGCTGCCGGCGGCGGCCGCGCTGGACGGCGGCGCTTTGCCGTCGGTCGACCAGTCGCCTTTTTCGATCATCGCGGCGATCGGGTCGACCGGCTTGACCGGGTACAGGTCGAAGATCAGGCGGTGCTTGTAGTTGCCGGCCGGGGCCAGCGTGAACACTTGCGGGGTGATTTCTTCCTTCAGGTCGAACACCAGGCGCACCACGTTGGGCCGGTTCTGGCCCACGCGTACCTGCTTGATGTACGGGTCGTTGGACTGGATCTTGGCGACCAGGCTTTTGAGCGTGGGGTTCAGCTCCAGGCCTTCGATGTCGACCACCATGCGTTCCGGGTCCTTGACGATGAAGTGCGTGGCCTTGAGCGCGGCGTCGTTTTCCAGCGTGACGCGGGTATAGTCCTCCGCCGGCCAGACCCGCACCGCCAGGATCTGCGCGGCGTAGGCCCGGATCGGCGCCACCACGGAAAGCAGCAGCGTGGCGCCGGCCTTGAGCACGGTGCGGCGCGAAACAGGCGGGTTTTTCACCCCCTTGTTTACATGTTCGGGGCGAATTTGAGGCGTTGAAGGCATGAGTTACCCAGTGCGGTGGACGCCTGCAATTCTACATCACGGCCGTTGCCGGCCACAGTCAGAAACAGGTTGATATCGGCGGCAGGCAGCACGCGGTCGGCCTTTTCGGGCCATTCGACGATGCAGATGTTGTCGCCGTTGAAGTCTTCACGGAAGCCGGCGTCGAGGAATTCCTCCGGGCTGCCCATGCGGTACAGGTCGAAATGGATCACGCTGACGCTGCGACCGTCGAGCTCGATTGCATACGGTTCGGACAAGGTGTAGGTCGGGCTTTTGACCGTGCCCACATGGCCGGCGGCGTGCAGCAGGGAGCGGGTGAGGGCGGTTTTGCCGGCCCCCAGGTCGCCGTGCAGGTAGATCACCAGGCCGGGCGCCAGGGCGCGCGCCAGGGCCGTGCCCAGGGCGGCGGTGCCGGCTTCGTCATGGAGATGGGCTTGGAAGTGCTGCATCAATTAGAATGTCGTGTTGGTTGGATCGCCAGCCATTGTAACCGCCACCTGCTACCGATGTCCCTGCCAGTCACCAATTTAGCCGAACTTGCCCTCAGCATCAAGCGCTGGGGTGTGGAGCTGGGCTTCGCCGAAATCCGCATCACCGACATCGACCTCAGTCACGCCGAGGCGGGCCTGCAGGCGTGGCTGGACGCCGGCATGCACGGTGAAATGGACTATATGGCCACCCACGGCATGATGCGCGCCCGTCCGGCGGAGCTGGTGCCGGGCACCATCCGCGTGGTCAGCGCCCGCATGAACTATCTGCCGAGGGACACGGAAACCGGCGGCGACAAGGACTGGCGTGAGCGCGAGGCCCGGCGTTTGGCCGATCCCGGCGCCGCCGTGGTCTCGGTCTATGCGCGGGGCAGGGACTACCACAAGGTGCTGCGCGCGCGCCTGCAGCAGCTGGCCGACAAGGTCAAGGCGGAGATCGGCGAGTTCGGCTACCGCGTCTTCACCGACTCGGCGCCGGTGATGGAGCTGCCGCTGGCGGAGAAGGCCGGCCTGGGATGGCGCGGCAAGCATACCTTGCTGCTGTCGCGCACCGCCGGCTCGATGTTCTTCATGGGCGAATTCCTGGTCGACCTGCCGCTGCCGGTCGACGAACCGACCGGCCGCCATTGCGGCCAGTGCTCGGCGTGCATCGACATCTGCCCGACCCAGGCCATCCTCGGGCCGGGCAAGCTCGATGCGCGGCGCTGCGTGTCCTACCTGACGATCGAACTGAAAAGCGCGATTCCGCTGGAGATGCGGCCGCTGATCGGCAACCGCGTCTACGGCTGCGACGATTGCCAGACCGCCTGCCCATGGAACAAGTTCGCGCAGCGCGCGGTGCTGCCGGACTTCGACGAGCGTCACGGCCTGGGCAGCGCCTCGATGGTGGAGTTGTTCGCCTGGACCGAGGAAGAATTCAACCGCAAGATGGAAGGCAGTCCGATACGCCGCATCGGCCACGAACGCTGGCTGCGCAACATCGCGGTCGGCCTGGGCAACGCGGCGGCGGCCGGCGCCAAGGGCGATGCGGCCATCGTCGCGGCGCTGACGGCGCGCCGCGAGCACCCGTCGGAACTGGTGCGCGAGCACGTCGAATGGGCGCTGGCCTGCCACGCTTGAACTGCGCTACACTCGTGCGGTTCTTCCACAAGGCCCACGTCCATGCATACTTCAACCAGATTCATTTCGCTGCTTGCCGGCGCATCCTTCACGCTGGCCGCGCATGGCGCCAGTTTCGACGACTGGGCCGACAAGGTCGCCAACGCCAAGGTGCGCAACGACCCTGAACAGGCCACGCAGAAGCAGTACTTCAGCGGCAAGGAGCAGGATCGCCTGGACCGTAAGCTGACGCCGAACTCCATCGTCTACCGCGCCGGCGAAGTGGCCGCCGCCAAGACCGCGCTGGCGCAGCTGGCCAGGATCGACCAGCAGACGCTGACGCCGCAGCAGCGCGCCAGCGCCGCCAGCATCGCCTGGAATTTGCGCGGCGCCGTGGATGCCTGGCCTTACGCGGACTACAACTTCGTGTTCAACCAGTTCGGCGGCCTGCATGTGCAGCTGGTGAATTTCCTGACGCAGGCGCACCCGATCCGCAACCAGCGCGACGTGGAAAACTAC
Organism: Duganella rhizosphaerae; assembly: GCF_040364205.1. Taxonomy (NCBI): domain Bacteria; kingdom Pseudomonadati; phylum Pseudomonadota; class Betaproteobacteria; order Burkholderiales; family Oxalobacteraceae; genus Duganella; species Duganella rhizosphaerae. The sequence continues at coordinate 271,219 of NZ_BPWK01000003.1, read as the reverse complement.
CTGGTGCGCTTGAAGGCGGTGGCTGGCAAGATGGACACCGGCATCGTACAGGCGCGCGGCGCCGCCAGCCACGGCATCCTGATGCCGACCTTTTTGACGCAGTCCTCGATCGGGCAGCTGGACCGCTTCCTTGGCGACGCGCCGGAGAATAACGTCTTCGTCGCCACGTTGAAGCAGCGCATGGGCGGCTTGAAGGATATGTCGCCGGAACAGCAGGCCAGGTTTGCGGCGGCGGCTGAAACCATCGTCAGGCAATCGATTATCCCGGTGTTCCAGCGCGCCCGCGCGATGCTGCAGGAGCAGCTGCCGCGCACCACCAACGACGCCGGCCTGTGGCGCCTGCCCAATGGCGACAAGGCCTACGCGCTGCTGCTCAGGCAGATGACCTCCACCGACTACACGCCGGAGCAGATCCACAACATCGGCTTGCAGGAAGTGGCGCGCATCGAGAAGGAGATGGATGGCTTGCTGGCGTCGCTGGGCTACAGCGCTGGCACGATCAAGGAGCGCATGGCGCAACTGGAGAAGGACTCGCAGCCGAAGGATGCCGATCCGCGTCCGGCGCTGCTGGCGCGCTATGACGGCGTGCTGCGCGACGCCGAGGCGCGCGCCAAGGAGCTGTTCGACGTCACGCCGAAAGCGCCGGTGGTGGTCAAGCGCGAGCCGTCCTTCACCGAGAAGACGGCGGCGGCCCACTACACGGGGCCGGCCAAGGACGGCACGCGGCCGGGCATTTTCTGGGCGCCGATGCCGGGGCCGGAATTCCGCATCGTCGGCATGCGCACGCTGGTGTATCACGAGGGGGTGCCGGGCCACCACTTCCAGGTCGCGCTGCAGCAGGAGAACGACAAGCTGCCGCGCTACCGGCGCGATCGCGTGTTCGCGGTCGGCTCGGCGTATGGCGAGGGCTGGGCTTTATATGCCGAGCAGCTGGCGGCGGAAAACAACTGGTACGACGGCGACGTGGTCGGCCACCTGGGCCAGCTGGACGCGGAACTGTTCCGCGCGCGCCGGCTGGTGGTGGACACCGGGCTGCACGCGATGAGGTGGACGCGCCAGCAGGGCATAGACTACGGCATCCCTGCGGCGGAAGTGGAGCGCTACGTCGCCATGCCGGGCCAGGCCTGCGCCTACAAGATCGGCATGATGCGCATTCTCGACCTGCGCGCCAAGGCGCGGAAAGCGCTGGGTGACAAGTTCTCGATCAAGGCCTTCCACAACGTGGTGCTGGAGACCGGCAACGTGCCGCTGCCGGTGCTGGAGCAGGTGGTGGACGAGTGGATCGCGGCGCAGGGTGTTTAATTCTTTTGCGTAGGAATTCCAGATGATTCGTACCGAACGGCTAACTGCTCAATTGGATGGCGACTTTGTGGTCTTCCTGATAGGCATGCGCATCAATAAGTTATGGAAAATTCACAAGTGGCTTCCGGTAATGGCTGCTATGCCTCGGATGTTGCGCGAACTTGTGAATACGCCCGACTCGGGCCTGCTGTCCTATGAAATGTGGTTCGGCCGTACGGTCATCCTGGTGCAATATTGGCGCTCGTCCGAGCAATTGCTTGCCTATGCGTCGAACAAGGATGCGGAGCATCTTCCGGCGTGGCGGAAATTTAACCAATCTGTCGGAACCAGCGGTGATGTCGGCATCTGGCATGAAACCTACAAGATTTCGCCGGGTTCATCCGAGAATGTGTATGTGAATATGCCGCCTTTCGGACTGGGTAAGGTTGCGACTTTGCATCCCGCAACCGGCAAGAGGTCCAGCGCCAGGGAGCGTTTTCAAAGCGACGCACCGTCCTGAAAATGGCACTTTGCCGGAACTGACCCCAAAGCTCGCTGCAAAGCTCGGGAACTGACCCCAAAGCTACGGAATCAAGCGGGCTACTCAGTGCAGCAGGCGGTATTGCAGCACGTAGGCTGCGGCGCCGGCGAAGTAGCCCAGCAAGGCCAGTCCGCTGATCTTGCGGACATACCAGATGAAATGAATCTTCTCCAGGCTCATCGCGGCCACGCCGGCGGCCGAGCCGATGATCAGGATCGAGCCGCCGGTGCCGGCGCAATAGGCGATGAAGTGCCACAGGAAATCGTCGAGCGGGTACTGCGCCAGGTCGTACATGCCCATCGAGGCGGCCACCAGCGGCACGTTGTCGACCACGGCGCTCAGCAGGCCGAGTGCGATCACGATCAGGTCCTGGCGGCCGATCGTGTGCTCCAGCCATTCGGCCAGCGCCGTCAGGATATGCGTGTGCTCCAGCGTGGCCACGGCCAGCAGGATGCCGATGAAGAAGATGATCGCGCTCAGGTCGATGCGCTGCAGTGCGCTGGTCAACGACAGTGCTTCCCGGTCCTCGACCTGCTTGTCCCGATGTAGCAGCTCGCCCACCAGCCACAGCAGGCCCAGGCCGAACAGCATGCCCATGAACGGCGGCAGGTGCGTGGCGGTCTTGAAGACGGGCACCGCCACCAGAATGCCCATGCCCAGGCAGAACATCAGCGTGCGTTCGAAGCCGCTGCCCGCGTGGACGGCCTGCTTGCCGCCGCGTTGAGGGGCGTCGATGCCGCGGCCCCTGAGCGCATAGGCGGAGATCGCCAACGGCAGCAGCAGATTGACCAGCGACGGCAGGAATACAGCTTCGATGATGCCGGTGCTGGAGATCTGGCCGCCTATCCACAACATCGTCGTCGTGACGTCGCCGATCGGCGACCAGGCGCCGCCGGCGTTGGCCGCCAGCACGATGATGCCGGCGAAGTGGAGCCGGTCTTCCGCCCGATCGAGCAGTTTCCTGGCCAGCGAAATCATGACGATGGTGGTGGTCAGGTTGTCCAGCACGGCGCTGAGGAAGAAGGTCGCCAGGCCAACCAACCACATCAGTGATGACAGCCTGGAGGTGCCGATGCGCGAGGTGATGACGTCGAAGCCGTGGTGGGAATCGACCACTTCGACGATGGTCATGGCGCCCATCAGGAAGAAGACAATCTGGGCGGTCGCGGCGACGGTGGTGTCGAGTTTTCCGCCCACCAGCTGCGGGTCGTCCATGCCCAGCGCATAGATGCACCACATCAGGCCGGCGCCGACCAGCGCCGAGGCGGACTTGTTGATGCCGAGCGGATGTTCGAGCGCGATGGCGGCATAGGTGATGACGAAGACGACTACCAGTGATATGAGCATATGGTTTCTACTTCGGTCCTACTTCAGCAGGCCGGCCAGTTCGACCGCGGTTTTGACCTGCATCTTGTCGAAGATGTGGGCGCGGTGGACTTCGACGGTGCGCATGCTGATGCCCAGCTGGTCGGCCACCACCTTGTTCATCTTCCCGGCCAGGATCAGGTCCAGCACCTCGCGCTCGCGCGCCGACAGCGTGGCCAGGCGCGCGTGCACCGCCGCCATCGCGCCGGCCTGGCGCGAGTTGGCCAGCGCTTCCTGCACGCGGTCCATCAGCTGGTTGTCGTTGAAGGGCTTCTCGAAGAAGTCGAAGGCGCCGCGCTTGAGCGCATCGACCGCCATCGGCACGTCGCCATGGCCGGTCAGGAAGATCACCGGCATGCGCTGCACCAGGCCGCGCGCGGACAGCTGGTCGAACGCCGCCACGCCGTTCATGTCCGGCATGCGCACGTCGAGCAGCACGCAGTCGCCGTCGGCGTCGAACTGGCCGGCCTCGGTGTGCGCCAGCAGCTGCGGCGCCGATTCGTAGGCGCGCGAGGGGATGCCGCGCGAAGTGGCGAGCCAGGTCAGGGAGTCGCGTACGACCGCTTCATCATCGACGATATGCAGCATGCTTCAAGTCTCCTGTTCTGCCGCCGCCAGCACCGCCGGCAGCGTGAAGGTAAATATGGTTCCGCCCTGCGGGTTGGCGCTGTGGGTCAACGCGCCGCCGTGGAATTCTATCGCGGTGCGGCAGATGTTGAGGCCCATGCCCATGCCTTCCGCCTTGGTCGAGAAGAACGGCGAGAACAAACGCTGCGCCACTTCCTCCGGTATGCCGTGGCCCTGGTCGATCACCGCCACGCTGACCTGCGCGTTGGCCGCATCGTACGCCGCCACCACGTTGAGCATGCGCCGCTGCGGCGGGATGTGGGCCATCGCTTCGATGGCGTTGCGGGTCAGGTTGAGCAGCACCTGTTCGATCATCACGCGGTCGGCGCGCACCGGCGGCAGGTCGGCGGGGACGCTGGCGTTGAAGGAGACGTAGGCCTGGCGCGCCTGCAGCTCGATCAGCGCGCGGATGCCTTCGAGCAGCGAGGCGATGCCGATCTCCTGCCGCTGCGGCTCGCTCTTCTTGACGAATTCGTGCACGCTGCGGATGATCTGGCCGGCCCGCTGCGCCTGCGCGCTGGCCTGTTCCAGCGCCGGCTTGAGCATGCTGCCATCGACCGCCGCGCCGCTGCTGTCGGCGCGCGCCAGCACGTTGAGGGCGCCGGTGGTGTAGCTGGAGATGGCGGCCAGCGGCTGGTTCAGCTCATGCGCCAGCATCGAGGAGATTTCGCCCATGGTCGCCAGGCGCGCGCTCGCCTGCAGCTTCTCGTGCTGCTGGCGGTTCAGTTCCTCGATGCGCTTGCGGTCCGAGATGTCGAGGATGGAGCCCATCCAGCCGGTCTGCTTGCCGTCCTTGTCCACCAGCGGCGCCTCGAAGATCAGCACCGGCACGCGCTCGCCGTCGGGGCGCTGGAAGATGGTCTCGAACTGTGGCGTGATCTTGCCCGCCAGGACCGAGGCGAAGCGGGTTTGGTATTCCGCCATCTCCTCCGGCGCCCAGTAGGGCATCGGCGGCAGCATGCCGACCAGTTCCTCGGCCGGATAGCCGACGATGTGGCAGAAGGCCGGGTTGACGTAGGTGATGCGGCCTTCGAGGTCGCGCGCGCGCAGGCCGGTGACCAGCGAATTTTCCATCGCGGTGCGGAACGACATCTGCTGGCGCAGCGCGCCTTCGGCCTCCAGCCGGCGCGAGATGTGGCCCCACAAGGCCAGCAAGCTCCATAACAATCCCAGCGACAGCACGATCACCGAGCCGACCAGCAGGTTGGGCAGCAGCTGCGGCTCGCTCTTGACGCTGTCCGTCACCAGCGTGACCGTGGCGCCGGGCAGGTCCAGCGCGCGCTTGTGGGTATAGACGCCGTGGCCGGGACCCGCGGCGGCGCGGCGCGCCAGCACCTTGTCGTCGCGGTCGATCAGCGATACCTGGTTGTCCTGCGCGAACCACCAAGGCACCATTTCCTCCAGCAGCGCGCTGGCCTGGTAGGTGGCCACCAGGTCGCCGATGTAGTCGTCGCCGCGGAACAGCGGCACGTGATAGTCCATCAGCACGGCGGAGGGGGCGGCCGACAGGTTGGGGGTCTGCGCTTCCGGCTGGGTGTACAGCGCATGGCGGGTCTTGCGGGCAAGCTCCATGGTGGCCCTGGAGGCTTCCGACAGTTCCACCGGCGCCGCCTGCGGATCGCTGCTGGCGGCCAGGCTGCCGTCCGGCCGCAGCCAGATCACGCGCAGCAGTTCGTGGCCGTTCTTCAGCAGGCGCGCCAGGCGTTCGTGGGTCTGGCCCTGCGGCAGGCGGCCGGCGCTGATCTCCACGCCCAGCCCGCGCAGGCTTTCCTCGTCGCGCGCCAGCTGGAAGCGGATGGTTTGCTCGACCCACAACGTGTCGGCGATCAGCTGTTCCTGGCGCTCGTTGCTCTCCATCTGGCGCGCCTGCCAAGGTAGCCAGATCAATATCGCCAGGAAGAACAGCACCAGCATGATGGGCAGCAGCCAGCGCAGCGAGGAGCTGTAGTGGGCGCGGCGCGGCGGGACTCTGGCTGGTGTGGCTGTCATGGAGACTCAGGGTAAAGCCTTGGGGTGGCGGCACCATTGTGGTTATCCACAGTTGCGCCCCTTGTCACTATTGGTAAGAATCGGTCAAACTAGAACAATACTGTATTTTAAATCCCTTCTGGAGACTCCATGAAATTGAAATCCGTTCTACTGGCCATGAGCGTCGCTCTGAGCTTCAACGCCTACGCCCAGGCGCCTATCGTCATCAAATTCAGCCACGTGGTCGCCACCGATACGCCGAAAGGCCAGGCCGCCGAGCGCTTCAAGCAGCTGGCCGAGAAGGCCACCAATGGCCGCGTCAAGGTCGAAGTCTACCCAAACAGCCAGCTGTACAAGGACAAGGAAGAACTGGAAGCGCTGCAGTTGGGCGCCGTGCAGATGCTGGCGCCGTCGCTGGCCAAATTCGGCCCGCTGGGCGTGAAGGAATTCGAAGCGTTCGACCTGCCGTACGTGTTCCCGTCCAAGACGGCGCTGTACAACGTCACCGAAGGCGAAATCGGCAAGGGCCTGATGAAGAAGCTGGAACCGAAGGGCATCATCGGCCTGGCGTTCTGGGACAACGGCTTCAAGGTCATGTCGGCCAACAAGCCGCTGCATACGCCGGCCGATTTCAAGGGCCTGAAGATGCGCATCCAGTCGTCCAAGGTGCTGGACGCGCAGATGCGCGCACTGGGCGCCAACCCGCAGGTGCTGGCCTTCTCCGAGGTGTACCAGGCGCTGCAGACGGGCGTGGTCGACGGCACCGAGAATCCGCCGTCGAATATGTACACGCAGAAGATGCACGAGGTGCAGAAGCACGTGACGGTGTCCAACCACGGCTACCTGGGCTACGCGGTGATCGTCAACAAGAAGTTCTGGGACGGCCTGCCGGCCGACATCCGCACCGCGCTGGACAAGGCGATGAAGGATGCCACCACGTTTGAAAAAGCCATCGCCCAGCGCGACAACGACCTGGCGCTGGAAGCGATCAAGAAGACCGGCAAGACCGAGATCTATACGCTGAGCGTGAAAGAGCAAGCCGAATGGCGCAAGGCCCTGCTGCCGGTGCAGAAGGACATGGAAGGCCGCATCGGCAAAGACCTGATCTCCGCAATCAATAAAGAAGCAGCTAAATAAGTCTGCCGCCGGGACGGCGCAAGGCCGTCCCGTTTTTTGTCTCCTCCACTGAAGGTCCACCATGAAATTCCTCGATAAGCTCGAAGAATGGTTGATTGCGTCCCTGATGGCCGCAGCCACCATTCTGATCTTCGTCGCGGTAGTCCACCGCTACCTGTCCGGCCTGCCGATACCCGGCGTGCAGGACTACCTGATTCAACTCAACACCAGCTGGGCCCAGGAGGCCTGCATCTATATGTTCGTCTGGATGGCCAAGTTCGGCGCCGCCTACGGCGTGCGTACCGGCATCCACGTCGGCGTCGACGTCATCATCAACCGCATGAACACGCCGTGGCGCAACAAGTTCGTCATCTTCGGCCTGCTGGCCGGCGCCGTGTTCACCGGCATCGTCGGTACGCTGGGCGCCAGCTTCGTGTGGGAGATCGGCCATACCGACCAGACCTCGGCCGACCTGGAAATGCCGATGTGGATCGTCTACCTGGCGGTGCCGCTGGGGTCCTACCTGATGTGCTTCCGTTTCCTGCAGGTGCTGGTGGCCTTCTTCAAGACCGGCCAGCTGCCCAAGCACGACCACTCGCACGTCGAGGGACTGGAAGACGAATTGTCGGCTGAAGAAAAAGGAGCCCGCGCATGAACGCACTGATTATTTTCGTGCTGCTGCTGTTGCTGATGTTGACCGGCATGCCGATCTCCATCTCGCTCGGCCTGACGGTACTGACCTTCCTGTTCACCATGACCCAGGTGCCGATCGAATCGGTGGCGCTCAAGCTGTTCACCGGCATCGAGAAGTTCGAGATCATGGCCATCCCGTTCTTTATCCTGGCGGGTAACTTCCTCACCCATGGCGGGGTGGCGCGGCGCATGATCAACTTCGCCAGCTCGATGGTCGGCCACTGGCATGGCGGCCTGGCGCTGGCCGGCGTGCTGGCCTGCGCGCTGTTCGCCGCAGTGTCGGGCTCGTCGCCGGCCACCGTGGTGGCGATCGGCTCCATCATCCTGCCGGCCATGGTGCGCCAGGGTTATCCTAAGAGTTTCGGCGCCGGCGTCATCACCACCTCCGGCGCGCTGGGCATCCTGATCCCGCCGTCGATCGTGATGGTGATGTTCTCGGTCACCACCAACACCTCGGTGGGCAAGCTGTTCATGGCCGGCGTGGTGCCGGGCGTGCTGCTGGCGTTCTTCCTCGGCCTGACCACCTGGTGGCTGGCGCGCAAGCACAACTACCCGCGCATGGCCAAGGCCAGCTGGGGCGAGCGCTGGGCCACCTTCCGCAAGAGCGCCTGGGGCCTGCTGCTGATCGTCATCGTCATGGGCGGCATCTACACCGGCTCGTTCACGCCGACCGAGGCGGCCGCGATGGCGGCGGTGTACGCGTTTGTCATCGCCGTGTTCGTCTACAAGGACTTGAAGCTCAAGCAGGTGGGCAAGGTGCTGCTGGACTCGGCCGCGATGTCGGCGATGCTGCTGTACATCATCACCAACGCGGTGCTGTTCTCGTTCCTGATGACCAGCGAAAACATCCCGCAGGCGATGGCGGAATGGATCACCGGCCAGGGCCTGGGCGTGGTCAGCTTCCTGCTGGTGGTGAACATCCTGTTGCTGTTGGCGGGCAATGTGATGGAGCCGTCGTCGATCGTGCTGATCATGGCCCCCATCCTGTTCCCGGTGGCGATGAAGCTGGGCATCGATCCGGTGCACTTCGGCATCCTGATCGTGGTCAATATGGAGGTGGGCATGTGCCATCCGCCGGTCGGCCTGAATCTGTATGTGGCCTCGGGCATCACCAAGATGGGCATCACCGAACTCACTGTTGCCGTATGGCCATGGTTGTTGACGATGCTGGGCTTCTTGATATTGATCACATATGTACCACAAATTTCTTTGTGGCTTCCAAATTTAATTTACTCTTAAATTAGTGCTGCGGCCGGGTGGCAAAAAAACTGGGAAAAACGCAAAAAGATAAGTTATGATTGCGTCGCTCTCAGGGATAACTGCATATCAATATGCGACCCGGTAGCAAGAGCCCAGAATTGTAGGTGGGGAGTGTGTAGAGAAACGGTACTGAATACCGGCAAAAGATCGAGGAGACACACGTTTTACAGAATGTCGTTGTTATAGTCGCTGCAGGCCGCCACAAGCGCGCTACGGGGACAGGCAAACGACCGGGAACGTGAAGCAGGATTTGGAAACGCACCGCAAGGTGCGTTTTTTTTCGCCTGTCGAACTGCTGCCGTTGGCGGCGCGGATTTACAATGCAATGGTGTGGTTTTTTTAATGTAGTTTGAATGCAACAAAATGGTGCATTTCGACAACTTCTGCCGGCTTTTTTGGTGCATAGAGTGTGATGAAAATACAACAGCAGCATGAATTGTTTTCCGCCGTCCTGGATTTACCGCTTGGAAAACTGGGCGTGCGCACGGCAAGTGGTCTGATAACCGAACTCTGTTACCTGCCGCCCCATTTTGATGCAAAAGCGCCGCAGGACGCCATCGCCGAACTGGCGGCCGGGCAGCTGGAACAGTATTGCCAGGACGCCGATTTCATCTTCGACCTGCCGCTCAAGCGCGCCGGCACCGAGTTCCAGCACAAGGTCTGGGACGCCATCCGCTCGATCCCGCGCGGCAGCGTGCGCACCTACGGCGAGCTGGCCCGGCACATCGGCTCGGCGCCGCGCGCGGTGGGCCAGGCTTGCGGCGCCAACTGGTTCCCGGTGGTGATCCCTTGCCACCGCGTCACCTCGGCCAGCGGCCTGGGCGGTTTCGCCAACAGCGACGACCCCAATGGCTACCTGCTGGGCATCAAGCGCTGGCTGCTGGCGCATGAAGGATCGAGCGAATACGCATGGCAACAGACAACACTGCTCTGATCGACGAGTTCTGCGACAGCCTGTGGCTGGAGGACGGCCTGTCGAAGAACACGCTGGAAGCCTATCGGCGCGACATGCGCCTGTTCGCCACCTGGCTGGAGAAGAAGCGGCCGCAGGTGGCGGGGCTGGCGGCGGTGGCCGCGCACGATATCGAAGGCTATATCGCCGCCCGCCACCAGGACAGCGGCAAGGCCACCTCGTCCAACCGGCGGCTGTCGGTGCTGCGGCGTTTCTACCAGATGCTGCTGCGCCAGCGCCGCATCGCCGACGATCCGACGCTCAAACTGGTATCTGCCAAACAGCCGGCCCGCTTCGTCCACACCTTGAGCGAAATTCAAGTGGAGGCCTTGCTGGCGGCGCCCGACGTCGCCACGCCGCTGGGCCTGCGCGAGCGCACCATGCTGGAGCTGATGTACGCCAGCGGCCTGCGCGTGTCCGAGCTGGTCACGCTCAAGCTGCTGGAGCTGAGCCTGAACGACGGCGTGCTGCGCATCACCGGCAAGGGCGCCAAGACGCGGCTGGTGCCGTTCGGCCAGCAGGCGCGGGTGTGGATCGAGCGCTACGTCAAGGACGCGCGCGGCATCATCCTCAACGGCCAGGTCGACGACGCGCTGTTCGTCACCGCGCGCGGCGGGCCGATGACGCGGCAGATGTTCTGGGTCTTGATTAAAAAACATGCCTTAAAGGCCGGCATCACTGCGCCGCTGTCGCCGCACACGCTGCGCCACGCCTTCGCCACCCATCTGCTGAACCACGGCGCCGACCTGCGGGTGGTACAGTTACTGCTGGGTCATTCGGACATTTCGACGACGCAAATCTACACCCACGTCGCCCGCGAGCGCCTGAAGCATTTGCATGCGCAACATCATCCCCGCGGCTGAAAAACTTGCGCCGGCCGTAACTGCGTCATAATGTGGGCAGGTAATCGAACCGTATAAAGAAGAGGTGGCAAATGGCAAAGACAAATTTCGCGTATGAAAAGCGCCAGCGCGAGCTGGAAAAGAAGAAAAAAGCGGATGAAAAAGCCCGGCGCAAGGCCGAGCTGAAGCAGAACCCCGGGCTGGCCCAGGAAGGCGAGCTGGAAGAGATGGACGGCGACGACGCCGCCGAAGGCGACGCCGCAGCGGCAGAGTAGGGACGAAAAAAACCGGGCGTGCAGCCCGGTTTTGCGTGGTGCCTCCGAATCAGGCGACTTCGTTGCGGCTCTTGACGTCGTGCAGCGGCTCGATGGCGTCCTGCAGCGCGGCTTCCTCGTCGTGCGCCTTGCCCTTGAAGAAGCGGGCGCAGCGCTTGCCCAGGCTGTCGAGGTAGGTGTAGGCCACCGGCACCACCACCAGCGTCAGCAGGGTGGAGGTGATCACCCCGCCGATCACCGCGCGGCCCATCGGCGCCTGCGTTTCGCCGCCGTCGCCCATGCCGATCGCCATCGGTAGCATGCCGAACACCATCGCCAAGGTGGTCATCACGATGGGCCGCAGCCGCACCTGGCCGGCCGACATGATGGCTTCGCGCTGGCCCATGCCGCCTTGCTGCGCGTGGTTGGTGAAGTCCACCAGCAGGATCGCGTTCTTGGTCACCAGGCCCATCAGCATGATGAAGCCGATCACCGAGAAGATGTTCAGGGTGCTGCCGGTAATCAGGAGCGCCACCAGCACGCCGATCAGCGACAGCGGCAAGGACATCATGATCGCCACCGGTTGCAGGAAGCTGCCGAACTGCGAAGCCAGCACCAGATAGATGAAGATCACCGCGATGCCCAGCGCGATCATGGCCGACGACATGCTCTCTTCCATGTCCTGCGCATTGCCGCCGACGTCGAAGCGCACGCCGGCCGGCAGCTCGATTTCCTTCATGGCCTTCTTGACGTCGCTGTCGACGTCGCCGCCCGGACGGCCTTCGACACCGGCATACACCGCCACCCGGCGTTGCAGCGCCTGGCGCTTCAGCACCTGCGGGCTGAACGACGGCACGAAGTCCACCACCTGGCGCAGCGGCACCATCAGCGGGCGGCCGTCCGGCCCCAGCTTGCTGGAGGCCAGCGACAGGTCGGCCAGGTCGGCGATCTTCTGGCGGCCGGACTTCGGCAGCTGCACGTTGACGTCGTAGTTCTGGCCGTCGTCGGCCAGGAAGTGGCTGGTGGTGTCGCCCGCCACGAACGGCCGCAGCGCGCTGCCGATCTGCTGCACCGTCAGGCCCAGGTCGCTGGCCAGCTCGTTGTTGATCTTGACCGTGGTCGACGGGTTGGCGCCTTCCTGGCTGTATTCCAGGTCGGCGATGCCCTTGATCTTGCGCATCTTGTCCATCAGGTGATGGGCCACCGAATCGAGCTTGCCTTCGTCGGTGCCGAGGATGGCGATGAAGATCGGCTTCCAGCCCACCGACATGGTGATGCCGGCGATCTTGCTCAGGCGCGCGCGCACCACGCCTTCCAGCTCCTTCTGCGAGCGCCGCTTGGTGGTCTTGCGGTCCTGCAGCTTCATGTCGATCTGGGCGTTGTTGCGGCCGTCCTGGGTGCCGACCACCGAGGTCACGCTGGCGATTTCAGGGAAGGCCTTGAGCGCCTCCTCGACCTGGTGCACCTTGTTGTCGGTGTACTCCAGGCTGGAGCCGACCGGGGTCTTCAGGTGCAGGTTGATCCAGCCGTTGTCCTGGTCGGGGAACATCTCGCCGCCTATCATCGGCACCAGCATCAGGCTGGCGACGAACAGTGTGGCGGCGAAGGCCAGGGTCAGCTTGCGCCAGCGCAGCGCCAGCGCCAGCACCTTGCCGTACACCACGTGCAGTTTCTCGATGCCGCCTTCCAGCCAGTGCATGAAGCGGCCCAGCCACGGCAGGTATTTGAAGCGGTCCTTGACCGGGTCCGGCCACACCGACGACAGCATCGGATCGAGCGTGAAGCTGACGAACAGCGACACCAGCACGGCCACCGCGACGGTGATGCCGAACTGCAGGAAGAAGCGGCCGATGATGCCCTGCATGAAGGCCACCGGAATGAACACGGCGACGATGGCGAAGGTGGTGGCCATCACGGCCAGGCCGATTTCATTGGTGCCGTCTTCGGCCGCGCGGCGGTGGTTCTTGCCCATGCCCAGGTGGCGCACGATGTTCTCGCGCACCACGATGGCGTCGTCGATCAGCAGGCCGATGCACAGGGACAGCGCCATCAGCGTCAGGAAGTTCAGCGTGAAGCCGAAGAACTTCATGGCGATGAAGCTGGCCATGACCGAGATCGGCAGGGTCAGGCCGGTGATGATGGTCGAACGCCACGAGTGCAGGAAGAAGAACACGATGATCATCGTCAGCACCGCGCCTTCGATGATGGTTTCCTTCACGTTGTCGAGCTGGCTTTGCACCTTCAGCGATTCATCGTTGAGCACGGTCAGCGTGATGTCGGCCGGCAGCGTCTTCTGCAGATCGGCGGCGACCTTCTGGATGCGCCGGCCCACCTCGACCACGTTGGCGTCCTGCACCTTGGTGATGTCGATGGTGATGGCGCGCTTGCCGTTCAGGCGCGACACCGACAGCTCTTCCTGCGCGCCGTCGACCACGGTGGCGACCTGCTCCAGGTAGACCGGGCCGTTGGCGCGGCGCGCCACGATGATCTTGTTGAAGTCGCGGGCGTCCTTCATCTTGCCCTCGACCCGCACCAGCTGCTCGTTGCCGGCAAAGCTGATCGAGCCGGCCGGCAGGTTGGTGTTGGTGGCCTGGATGGCGTTGATCACTTCATCGACGCCGATCGCCTGCGCGTTGAGCTCGTTGGGCCGCAGGCTGACCAGGATCTGGCGCGAGGCGGTGCCGTTCAGGCGCACCTGGCCGACGCCGGCCACGCCCTGGAAGCGCTTGCCGATCAGCTGGTCGGCCATGGTCGACAGGTCGCGCAGCGAGTGGTCGGTGGCGGTCAGGCCGATCTGCGCGATCGGGCGGCTGTTCTCGCCCTCGAAGCGGACGATGAACGGGTCCTTGGCTTCTTTCGGGAAGCGCGGCCGCACCTGCGCCACCTTGTCGCGCAAGTCCTGCATCGCCTTGTCCATATTGGTGGACAGTTCGAAATCGATGTAGATGCCGGCGCGGCCCTCCCACGAGTTGGCGCGCAGCGTCTTGATGCCGCTGACGGTGTTGACCACGTCCTCGATCGGCCGGGTGATGTCGTTCTCCACCGCCTCCGGCGAGGCGCCCGGATAATTGACCTCGATCAGCGCGCCCGGAATGTCGACGTTGGGCATGGACTCCAGGCCCAGTTCCCGGTAGGAGAACAGGCCCAGCACGACCAGCGCCACCATCACCATGGTGGCGAAGACGGGGTTCTGGATACTGGTTTTAGTGATCCACATGATTTAGCCCTTCTGCGCCAGCATGGCGGACTTGGCCGAATTGGCCGGATTGGCTGGCTGGGCCGGCGTGGCGACATTGGCCGGCAGCTTGACCTGGTTGCCGGGCTTGACGCCGTCGAGCTTGGAGACGATGACGTTGGCGCCCGGCGCCAGGCCGTCCACCACTTCGGCGTAGCCCTCGTCCTCGTTGCGCAGGCCCAGCTTGACCGGCTGCGCGATGACCTTGCCCTGCTCGATCTTGTACACCACCTGCTGGCCCTTCTCGGTGCGCAGCGCCGTCATCGGCACGATCGGCATCACGGCGGAACGGTCGGTGACGATGCTGCCCTTGGCGAACATGCCGGCGCGCAGCGCGCTGTCGTCGTTCTTGACGGAGATGTAGACCAGCATCGAACGCGAGCCGGTCTCGGTGGCCGGGTTGATGCGCGCCACCTTGCCGGCGAAGTCGCGGCCCTGGAAGCCGTCGACCTTGAACTTGACGTCCTGGCCCACCTTGACGCGCGGGATTTCCGAGGCCGGCACCTGCGCCTCCAGCGTCAGCTCGGACAGGTTGACGATGCTGTAGACCGGCATGTCCGGCGCCAGCTTCTCGCCGGCCTGCACGTGGCGCTTGCTGACCACGCCGCTGATGGGCGCCTTGATGACGCCGTCGTTCAGCGCGATGCGCGCGATCTCCACCATCGCCGCGGCCGACTTGACGTTGGCGCGCGCCAGGTCGACGCTGTTCTGCGTCGAATCGTAGGCGTTTTGCGAAATGTATTTTTGCTTGAGCAGGGCGCCGCTGTTGGTCTCGTTCTTGGTCGCCAGCGACAGCTTGGCCTGCGCCTCGTCGAGCATGGCCTGCTGCTGTTGCAGGCGCGCGCGCAGGTCGGACTGGTCGATGCGCGCCAGCACCTGGCCGGCCGACACCGCCATGCCTTCCTGCACCGTGGTGGCCTCCACCACGCCCGACACCTTGGACTTGATGGTGGCCGAACTCAGGGGCGCCAGCGAGCCGGATAAGGGCAAGCTGACCGCCAATGACCTGGCATCGATGGCCGCGATATCGCCGCTGGCCAACTCGAAGATTTCCTGTTTCTTTTTATCGTCCTTGGCCGCCTGCGCGCTGGGCGGCGGGGCGTCCTTCTTGTGCATGACGGTCCAGCCGCCGCCGGCCAGGCCGATGACGATCAGCGCCGCCAGCGGCTTGCGCCAGCGTTTGCTGCGCACCGTGGATTGTGGGGAGACGGGCAAGGTTTCTAGTTTCATATCGTTCTTCTATTAAAAGGTCGCCACGGCGCATATTGGCACTTTAGGAATTTTCAAGGCCGGCCGCCAGAGAAATGCGACAGGCCGCGAAAAAATACGGATGAACGGTAAAAACGCGGGATCAAGCGCATTTGACGGAAGTCAATGGTCGATTCCTGTCAGCGGCAAGAATGAACAAGGCCTGAGAGGGCGCTATGGGCGCTATGCCGGAGAGGGCCAGGTGGCACCAGCACACAAACGAGACGACGGCGCGGGCGCGGACTTCCGCGCGATGGTCGCGCACACCAGCGACGCCTTGCTGGTGTTGCAGGATGGCCGCGTGGTCGCCTGCAATCCGGCCGCGCAAGCGCTGTTCGAGTGTGCCCAGCCGGACCGCCTGCTGGGCCTGGGGCTGGCCGATTTGTCACCATTGCAGCAGGCCGAGGGCGTGTTGTCGGCGCGCGCGCTGGCCGACTTGCTGGCCGATGCGCAGCGCGACGGCAACCGCCGCTTCGAATGGTGCTGCGTCGGTTGCGGCGGGCGCCAGTTCTGGGCCGAGGTGCTGCTGACCGCGATCGGCCCGCAGCGCGTGGTCGCGGTGATCCGCGACATCTCGGCCCGCAAGCAGGACCAGCTGGTGATGTACCTGGCCTTGCTGGCCGATGTCGCCGACCGCCGCCGCTCCGAGGAGCAGACCCGCCACCTGGCCGAGCACGATTTCCTGACCGACCTGCCGAACCGGGTGTTGCTGCTCGACCGCCTGAGCCTGGCCATGGCGGCGGCGCGCCGCAAGCGCAGCCGGCTGGCGATCCTGTTCCTCGACCTCGACCGTTTCAAGAACATCAACGACACGCTGGGCCACCACGTCGGCGACCAGCTGCTGCAGGAAGTGGCGGCGCGGCTGGTGCGCTGCGTGCGCAGCGTCGACACCGTCAGCCGCCAGGGCGGCGACGAGTTCGTCATCATGCTGCCCGAGATCGGCGGCGTCGACCAGGTGGCGCACGTGGCGGACACGGTGCTGCAATCCATCAGCCAGGAGTTCGTGCTGGAGCCGCACCGGCTGCATGTGAGCACCTCGATCGGCGTCAGCATCTACCCGGACGACGGCCCCGACCACGACACCCTGATCCGCAACGCCGACCTGGCCATGTACCACGCCAAGGAAAAAGGCCGCAACGGCTTCCAGTTCTTCAGCCCAGAAATGAACGCGCAGATCGTCGAGCGGGTGACGTTTGAAAACGACTTGCGGCGCGCCTTGCGCGAGCAGCAGTTCGTGCTGGAGTACGACGCCCAGATCGAGATCGCCAGCGCCCGGCCGCTGGCGGCCGAAGCGCTGCTGCGCTGGCGCCATCCGACGCTGGGCTTGCTGCTGCCGGAGCGCTTCATCACGGTGGCCGAGGATTGCGGCCTGATGGTGCCGATCGGCCAGTGGGTGCTGGAGCAGGCCTGCCGCGAGGCCAGGCGCTGGCAGGACGCCGGCCATGCGTTGGCGGTGGCGGTCAACCTGTCGCAGACGCAGTTCTTGCAACGCAACCTGGCCGACAGCATCGGCGCGGCGCTGGCGGCCTCGGGCCTGGCGCCGGAGCGGCTGGAGCTGGAGCTGACGGAAGCGATCATCATGAAGCACGTCGCCACCGCGCCCGACACCTTGCGCGCCTTGCGGGCGCTGGGCGTGCGGCTGGCGATCGACGATTTCGGCACCGGCTACACGCGCGTGGGCCACCTGCGCGAATACCCGTTCGACAAGCTGAAGATAGACCGCAGCTTCGTCGGCGACATCGATGGCCCCACCGACGGCGCGCCGGCGCCGACGGTGGTGACGGCCATCATCGCGATGGCGCGCAGCCTGGGCCTGACGGTGCTGGCGGAAGGGGTGGAGACCCAGACGCAGCTGCATTTCCTGACGCAGCAGGGCTGCCACCAGTTCCAGGGACGCTACGTGCGGCAGAACGGTTTTCTCGACGGCCTGGACGGCCTGCTGGACGGCGTTGGCTAAGCGGCCTCTAAAGCGCGGCGGCGCGGTCGCGCGCGCCGTACAGGCGCAGCCGCACCAGCACCTGGCCGTGGTCGGACGCTTCCGGTTTGTGCTGCAGCAGGTGGTCGTTCAGATACGTCACCTCCAGCACCTCGCCGACCGCGTAGCGCGAAGCCGGATTGAACTCCTCCGACACCAGCACATGGTCGATGGTCATGTAGTGGCCCTCGTGGATGTTGGTGTAGCCGACCTGGCGCAGCGTGTCGCGGCCCAGCTGGATCTGGTTGCAATCGAACATGCGCCCGCTCAGCTCCTCGCCCGGCATGCCGGCCGCGCCGGAGCCCATGACGATGGCGGTGGTGACGGCGTCGGCGGTGTCGTTGAAATCGCCCAGCACCACGCGCGGCCGGCGCGCGCTGCTTTCCAGTTGGCTGAGCAGGGCGCGCAGGGCCACCGCCTCGGTGCCGCGCCGTATCAGCGAGCGCAGGTTGGCTTGCGCGTAGTGCATCGGATCGGCGTAGTCGTCGCCGCTGCTGTAGTCGGGGCGCTTGGATTTGAGGTGGATGACGACCACGTCGACGATGCGCTGGTCCGGCAGCAGCACTTGCGCGTGCAGGGGCGCGCGGGCGAAGTGGCCGGCGTCGCGGCTGCCGGCCGGCAGCGCCACGCCGTCGGGGAAGGCGCGGTATTCGGCGGCCGGCGCCGCCAGCGGCAGGCGCGAAATCAGCGCCACCTGCGGCACCACGCGCGCGGCGCCGGTGGCCGGATCGGGCGCGGCGTCGAAGCCGGCCAGCGTGGCCTCGCGGTAGCGGGCGCTGTGGGCCAGCACGTCGCGCAGCGCCGCCAGCGAAAAGATTTCCTGCAGGCCGATCACGTCGGCGTCGAGCTGGTCCAGCTGCTGCGCGGTCCACAGGACTTTCGCTTGGTACTCGGCCGGCGTCAACGGCGGCAGATTGTCGTACAATTTCGCCCCAGGCTGGGAAAGATTGCAAACATTGAAAGTGGCAAAGCGAATTTCCTGCTGCATAATGAGAAACTCCCGATCGACATTACTTCACAAGCAGCGTATCACGCATGGCTAAAAAAGAGCACATCTCCGAGACCCCGGCAACGCAAATGCTGCGCAAACATAAGGTGGCCTTCAGCGAGCACCCCTACGACTACGAAGAACACGGCGGCACCACGGTGTCGGCGCGCGAACTTGGCGTGGACGAACACGCGGTGGTCAAGACCCTGGTCATGCAAGACGAGGCCGCTAAACCCTTGATTGTGCTGATGCACGGCGATTGCAAGGTCTCGACCAAAAACCTGGCGCGCGGCATCGGCTGCAAATCCGTCGAACCGTGCAAGCCGGAGGTGGCCACGCGCCACAGCGGCTACCAGATCGGCGGCACCTCGCCGTTCGGCACCCGCAAGGCGCTGCCGGTGTATGTCGAGGATAGCATTCTTGCGCTGGAAACGATTTATATCAATGGCGGCCGCAGGGGTTATCTGGTTGGCATCGCGCCGCGGGTGCTGGTCGACTTGCTGCAGGCCAGGCCGGTGCACTGCGCGCTGGCCGATTAGTTGGCTGCTTAGTTGGCTGATTAAGCGCCGGCAGTGTATATTCAGCGGCCCCCAACGGGCGCATGACTACTTTTGAGGAAATAATGAATACAGTTTGGATGACCGTCGCCGCCTATCTGATCGGCTCGATCTCGTTTGCCGTCGTGATGAGCAAGTTGTTCGGCATCGCCGATCCCCGCACCTACGGCTCGAAAAATCCCGGCGCCACCAATGTGTTGCGTAGCGGCAATAAAGCGGCCGCCATCATGACCCTGATCGGCGACGGCGCCAAGGGCTGGCTGGCGGTCTGGCTGGCGATCCGTTTCCAGAACCAGTTGCAGATCGGCGACGCCACCATCGCGCTGGTGGCGATCGCGGTGTTCCTGGGCCACCTGTGGCCGGTGTTCTTCCGCTTCGTCGGCGGCAAGGGCGTGGCGACCGCGCTGGGCGTGCTGCTGGGCCTGAACCCATGGCTGGGCCTGGCCACCTTGGTGACCTGGCTGGCGGTGGCGTTCGCGTTCCGCTACTCGTCGCTGGCGGCGCTGGTGGCGGCGCTGTTCGCGCCGTTTTACTACGGCCTGCTGTTCGGCGTCGAGCCGCAACTGTTCGCGGTGTTCGTCATGAGCGCACTGTTGGCTTTCCGTCACAGCAAAAACATCTCGAATTTGCTGGCTGGCAAGGAAAGCCGCATCGGCAGCAAGAGCAAAGACGCCGTCAAAGGCAAGAAAAAGTAAGGCCGTCCCCCGTCCCGGCGCTTGATTTTGCGCCGGGCATCGCCATATGCTGAAAATTACGTTTAGCAAAGGCACATCATGACCACTCCCCTGAAGATCGATTTCGTCTCCGACGTTTCCTGCCCGTGGTGCGCCATCGGCCTCAAGTCGCTGGACCAGGCGCTGGCCAACATCGGCGACGAGGCGGCGGTGAGCATGCACTTCCAGCCCTTCGAACTCAATCCCAACATGGGCCCCGAGGGCCAGGACATCGTCGAGCACCTGACCGAGAAATACGGTTCGACCCCGTCGCAGCAGGAACAGGCGCGCGAGATGATACGCGCGCGCGGCGCCGAGGTCGGCTTCGACTTCGCCATGGGCAAGCGCAGCCGCATCTACAACACCTTCGACGCCCACCGCCTGCTGCATTGGGCCGAGTCTGAGGGCGAGGGCAAGCAGAAGGAGCTGAAGGAAGCGCTGTTCGGCGCCTACTTCACCAAGGGCGAGGATCCGAGCTCGCATGACGTGCTGCTGCGCGTGGCCGGCGAAGTGGGGCTCGACACCGGCGTCGCCGCCGAGGTGCTGCAATCGAACCAGTACGCCGACGAGGTGCGCGAGCGCGAGCAGTTCTTCCAGCGCCACGGCATCAACTCGGTGCCGGCCGTGATCATCAACGAGCGCCACCTGATTTCGGGCGGTCAGCCGGCCGAGGTGTTTGAAAAGGCGCTGCGCGAGATCATGGCGCAAGCGGCTTAAAAAATGCTGTCGGCGGCGGGGGCAAGTGCTCCCTCCGCCCCTGTTTTGCGATAAACTGACCGGGTAGCACCATAGTTCGGCACCGCTTCATGCCGGGAGCCCAAAAAAGATCGACGTCGCTACAGGGAGGCCTATGCTGGCCGCAGAAAAAGTACACACGCTGTCCATCGCCCGTCCGCAGGCCGACCAGTTCCGGCTGGCCGCACTGCACCGCTACCATATCCTCGATACCCCCGCCTGCGAAGACTTCAGCTTCCTCACCGAGCTGGCCGCCAAAGTGTGCGAGGTGCCGTATGCCTTCATCTCGCTGGTCGACGCCGAGCGTGTCTGGATCAAGTCCTGCGCCGGCATGCAGCTGGGCGAACTGCCGCGCGGCGAGAGCTACTGCTCGCTGGCGGTGCTGGGCGAGACCGCCACCGAAATCCCCGACCTGACGCTGGACTTCCGCACCGCCCACATGGCGCTGACGGTCGACCAACCCCACATGCGCATGTACAGCAGCGTGGCGTTGACCTCGTCCGACGGTTTCGCCATCGGCACCTTGTGCGTGATGGACACCAAGCCGGGCGGCCTGAGCGCCGAACAGCGCGCCACGCTGGTCAAGCTGGCGCGCCAGGTGATGGCGCTGATCGAGCTGCGCGCCAACGAGAAGGCGCTGGAATCGACCGTGCGCGAGCTGGAACAGCTGGCCACCACCGACGAGCTGACCGGCCTGCATAACCGCCGCTCGCTGCTGCACCGCCTGAAGTTCGAGACCGCGCGCGCCAAGCGTTTCCGCTCGCCGCTGTCGGCGGTGATGATCGACCTCGACCACTTCAAGCAGATCAACGACGAATACGGCCACGCGGTCGGCGACCAGGTGCTGGCCAGCGTCGGCCAGCTGCTGCGCGAGAGCGTGCGCGTGATCGACGTGCCGGGCCGCTACGGCGGCGAAGAGCTGTGCGTGATCTTGCCGAACACGCCGGTCGAAGGCGCGTGCAAGTTCGCCGAAACACTGCGCGCCAAGATCGAAGCGCAGCCGCACTACGCCGGCCCGCGCCTGCTGCCGGTGACGGCCAGCATCGGCGTGGGTTCGTTCGACCACATGGAAATCAGCGACGCTGAAAGCCTGCTGCGCCAGGCCGACGCCGCCCTGTACCGCGCCAAGCACGCCGGCCGCAACCGCGTGGAATGCGGCCCCACCTGACACTGAAAGGAAGTCCCCATGCCTACCGCCAGCTGGAACGGCGTCGTCATCGCCGAAGCGAAGGACGACGAGGTTGAAATCGTCGAGAACAACGTCTACTTCCCGCCGTCCAGCGTCAAGACGGAGTACCTGCAGGCCAGCGCGCACACCTCGCGCTGCCCGTGGAAAGGCCTGGCCAGTTATTACAGCCTGAACGTCAACGGCAAGGTCAACGAGAACGCCGCCTGGTACTACCCGGCGCCGTCCGAGAAGGCCGCGCAGATCAAGGACCATGTGGCGTTCTGGCGCGGCGTGGACGTGCAGCGCTAGATCGCTACGTGGACAATATCACCCACAGCATTATCGGTTTTGGCGTTGGAGAACTGGTGCACCGCAGCCTGCCCGGCGAGGCGGATGCGACGTCGCAGCGGGTGCGGCACCGGCTGTTGCTGGTGGCCTGCGCGCTGGCCAGCAATTTCCCCGATCTCGACCTGGTCCTGAATCACCTGCTGCCCGATCCGCTGGGCTATCTGCTCAATCATCGCGGTCATACGCATACGGCCTTGCTGCTGCTGCCGCAGGCCTTGCTGCTGGCGGCTTTGCTCTGGCTATGCTGGCCGTCGGCGCGGGCGCTGCTGAAGGTCAGCCGGCCGGCGCGGCTCGGCCTGGCCTTGAGCGTGGGGCTGGGCTTCGCGCTGCACCTGCTGATGGACTTCACCAATTCCTACGGCATCCATCCATGGTATCCGTTCACCGGACGCTGGTTCTATGGCGACATGGTGTTCATCGTCGAGCCCTTGTTCTGGGTGGCGATCGGCGTGCCGCTGGCGTTCATCATGCGCTGGCGCTGGTTGCGCATGCTCGGCCTGGCCTGCCTGTTGGCGACGCTGGTGGTATTTGCCGGCAAAGGCTATCTGGCGTGGACCTCGTTTGCCGCGCTGCTGTCGATCGCGGCGGCTTGCGGCGCGACGCAGTGGCGTGCCGGTGCGCGCGGCCGCGCGGGCCTGGCGCTGGCGCTGGCCATCAGCGCCGGCTTCATCGCGGTGCAGGGCGTGGCCTCGCATTACGGACGCGAGCAAATCAGCGCGGCGTTGCTGAAGGCCGATCCGTCCGTGCGCGTGATGGATGTGGCGATGACGGCGTTCCCGTCGCAGCCGCTGTGCTGGTCGTACGCCAGCGTGGAGGTCAATGAGAAGCAGGGCTACTACCGCCTGCGGCGCGGCGTGGCCAGCCTGGCGCCGGAGTGGCTGGCGCCGCTGGCCTGTCCGGCGGGCCTGGTCGGAGCGCCGCATCAGGCGCTGGCCTTGTCGCCGGGCGTGCAGCAGTTCGGCACCGCGCTGGCCAGCCTGACGGCGCTGCGCATGCTGAAGGAAGAGAACTGCCAGGTGGACGCCTGGCTGCGCTTCGCCCGCATGCCGGCGCTGATGCTGTCGACCGGCGAGCTGGCCGATTATCGCTTCGCCACCACGCCGCGCGGCAACTTCACGACGCTGCATGCGGCGCAGGCCGGAGCATGTCCGGCGGGCGTCCCCGGCTGGGACTACCCGCGCGAGGACATGCTGTCGCTGCACCCGCCGGGCAAGCTTTAAGCCGTCTTTGTTTAAGCCGCTTTTTGCAGTGCGTTGAAGTCGGTCGATACCGCCAGCTCCAGCCACTGCGCCATCTCGGTTTCGACGAACTGGTTTTTGGCGCGCACCCGTTCCACCGTGTCCGAGCCCAGTTGCAGACGCACCGGCGGCTTGGCGCTGTCGGCCAGTTGCAGCAGGGCGTCGGCCAGCTTGGCCGGATCGCCGGGCTGCTGGTGATTGACGCCGGCGGCGAACTCCCGCATCGCACCCACGGTGGCGGCGTAGTCATCGATGCGCTTGTGGGTGGACACCAGCGACGAGGCGTCGAGGAAGTCGGTACGGAAGAAGCCCGGCTCCACCACCGTCACATGAATGCCCAGCGGCGCCATTTCCATCGCCAGCGCTTCGCTCAAGCCTTCGACCGCGAACTTGGTCGAGCTGTACAAGCCCCAGCCGGCAAAGGCCGAATAACCACCCACCGACGAGATGTTGATGACATGGCCGCCGCCTTGCTTGCGCATCGCCGGCAGCACGGCGCGGGTGACGTTGAGCAGGCCGAAGACGTTGGTGTCGTACAGCGCCCGCGCTTCCTCGGCGCTGGCTTCCTCCACCGCGCCCAGCAGGCCGTAGCCGGCGTTATTGACCAGCACGTCGATGCGGCCGAAGCGCGCAATCGCTTGCTGGGCCGCGGTGATCGCTTGCGCTTCCAGTTTGACGTCCAGGCGCAAGGCCAGTAGATTCAGATGGTCGCCCAGGACCGCGGCGACGGATTGCGGATCGCGGGCAGTGGCGACCACGAAGTCGCCGCGTGCCAGCGCTTTTTGCGCCGTCAGCATGCCGAAGCCACGGGATGCGCCGGTGATGAACCATACTTTTTGTGCAGTGCCAGTCATGATCGTTTCCTTGCTGTGAGGTGGTTGGTGGATGCCAGTGTAGGCATGACCGACCTGTTACACTAGCCATAGCAAAGCTGTTTGATTATCACCTTTTGGTTGTAAATATGGATAAAGCCAGGGTTGTCAGTCTGTTCATCGGCGTGGTGCGCGCCAAGAGCTTCAGCCAGGCGGCGGTGGATGCCGGCCTGACGCCGCAGGCCGTCAGCAAGGCGGTGCGGCAGCTGGAGGATCATCTGGGCGTGCGCCTGTTCCACCGCACCACCCGCAGCCTGAGCCTGACGGAGGAGGGCGCGCGCCTGTTCGAGCTGGCCAACCCCGGCCTGCGCCTGCTGGACGAGGCGCTGGACCACATCCAGAACAGCCGGCAGGAAGTGGACGGCTTGATCCGCGTGGTCGCGCCTATGTCGATCGGCAACGCCGTCATCGTGCCGCTGCTGCCGGAGTTCCAGCGGCGCTATCCGGGCGCGCATTTCGATGTGCAGCTGGACGACCATTTCACCGACCTGGTGGAGAGCAAGATCGATGTCGGCTTTCGCGCCGGCAATCCGCCCGAACGCAACCTGATTTCCCGCAAACTGGGCGAGATCGTGCTGGTGCCGTGCGCCACGCCCGGCTACCTGGCCCTGCACGGCACGCCGCAGACGGTGCTGGAATTGCAGCAGCACCGCTGCACCGGCTTCCGCCGCCCCAGCACCGGCCGTTTGATGCCGTGGGAGTTGCAGGTGGACGGCGCCACGGTCTACCAGGAGATGCCGGCGGTGGCCAGTTTCAATACGGTGGAGGGGGAGTTGACGGCGGTGCGCAGCGGCTTGGGCATCGGCCAGCTGCCGGTCTTCATGATCGAGGCCGAGCTGGCCAGCGGCGCGCTGGTGCCGCTGCTGCGGCACACGGCCACGTCCAACAGCGGCGTGTTCATGTACTACCAGCAACGCACCTTGATGCCGCTGCGGGTGCGGCACTTCATCGATTTCGTCGCGGAACGGGCGCCGCAGCGGCTGGCGGCGCAGCATGCCGCGCTTGCTTAGCGGTATCGTGTCGTGTGTTTGCCACAAAAAGGCCTAAAATCAAGTCGTATAGGCCACTTTTGGACTAGATGGCTGGCATGACAATTGCGTTGCCCTCCAGAAAGGAAGAAGATCGTTAAACATGGAGGCTGTTATGAATACCGCAACTGAACAAAAAACAACGAACAATGTGATCCACGAATCGGCGTCGGACGAGCACCGTCTGCGCAGCGAGCGCATCGCCGCGCGTGGCGTCCGCCTGGGCAAGGGCAAGATCAAGTACCTGCTGGCGCTGGCCGGCCTGGCCGTGCTGGCCTCGGTCGCCTTTGCGCAGAGTTAAACGACTTTGATGTCGTCCAGCGGCCAGCGTGGCCGCACGTTGAACGAGTAGTCTTTCTTTGCCGCGTCCGGGTTGATCATCAAGCGCATGGCCCCGGCGAAGGCGATCATCGCGCCGTTGTCCGTGCAAAATTCCAGTTCGGGGTAGTAGACCTTGAACTTCTTCTTGGCCGCCGCCTCGTTCAGCGACGTGCGCAGCTGCGAATTGGCGCCCACGCCGCCCGCGATCACCAGCCGCTTCAGGCCGGTGTGCTTGAGCGCGGACACGCACTTGGCGGTCAGCACGTCGACAATCGCGTCGACGAAGCCGCGCGCGATGTTGGCCTTGTCCTGCTCGCAGATATTCGCGATCACTTTTTCCTCGTGGTTCTTCACCACTGTCAGCACCGCCGTCTTCAGGCCGGAGAAGCTGAAATTGAAATCCTTGGTGTGCAGCATAGGGCGCGGCAGCTTGTAGGCCGTCGGATCGCCGAACTCGGCCAGGCGCGAAATCGCCGGACCGCCCGGGTAGCCCAGGCCCAGCAGCTTGGCCGACTTGTCGAAGGCTTCACCGGCCGCGTCGTCCAAGGTTTCGCCCAACAGCGTGTACTGGCCGACGCCGTCCACCCGCATCAGCTGCGTGTGGCCGCCCGAGACCAGCAGCGCGATGAAGGGAAATTCCGGCGGCTGCGAGGCCAGCAGCGGCGACAGCAGATGGCCTTCCAGGTGGTGCACGCCCAGCACCGGCTTGTCCAGCGCCAGGCCCAGGCTGCAGGCGACCGAGGAGCCGACCAGCAGCGCGCCGGCCAGGCCGGGGCCTTGCGTGTAGGCGATGGCGTCGATGTCGGCCAGCGTCTTGCCGGCGCTTTCCAGCGTCTGCGTCAGCAGCGGAATGGCGCGGCGGATGTGGTCGCGCGAGGCCAGTTCCGGCACCACGCCGCCGTATTCTTCATGCATCGCCACTTGCGAATACAGGGCGTGGGACAACAGGCCGTGTTGCGTGTCGTACAGCGCAAGGCCGGTTTCGTCACAGGAGGATTCGACGCCGAGAACGATCATGAAGGGTGCACAAATGAAAAGGGGAATCCGCCATTGTAATGGAAAGTGCGTGCAAGCATGCACCACCGCAGGTCGGCGCCGCACTGGCAAAGTGCGGAGTTTTGCCGTTCGGTCAGGATTCGGGGCGTTTTTCGTGGCACCGGTTTTGCTTAGACAACTGGGGTAAGTTGACTAGGGAGGCGCGCGATGTCCGGACAATGGAAGCTGATTTGCAAACTCAAGGATGTGCCCATGAGCGGCGCGCGCCTGGTGCCGCGCGGGCTGGCATGGCAGGAATTGCCGGGCGTGGCGCTGTTCCGCACCGGCGAGGAGCAGGTGCATGCGGTGCTGGAATGCGGCGACGTCGCGCCGCGCGACAGCGACGCGCGCCGTTACTCGGTCAAGGTGGAGGACTGCAAGGTCTATCTGGATCTCGATGAACTGAGCGCCCCGGCCAGCCAGGCCGAAGCGGCGCTGGCGGGGTCTTTCGGCGTGGTCACGAGAGTCATGGCATTCGGCTGAGCGCCCGCTTACCCCACCGCAGAAGGGGTCAGACCCCGTACGGGGTCTGACCCCGGCCGTCGCGGGGTGCGGGGTTACGGGCGGTTCTTCAACTGCTTGTGCGCGTCGCGCAGCATCTGCTCGGTGGTTTCCCAGTCGATGCAGCCGTCGGTGACGGAGCAGCCGTACTTCAGCTCGCTCAGGTCGGCCGGGATCTTCTGGTTGCCGCCGACGATGTTGGACTCGATCATCACGCCCACCAGCGACTGGTTGCCCTGCACGATCTGGTGGATGACGTCGGCCATCACCAGCGGTTGCAGTTCCGGCTTCTTGTAGCTGTTGGCGTGCGAGCAGTCGACCACCAGGTTGGCCGGCAGCTTGGCCTTGGCCAGCGCCTGCTCGGCGATCGCGATCGATACCGAATCGTAGTTCGGACGGCCGTCGCCGCCGCGCAGCACCACGTGGCCGTAGGCGTTGCCGCGCGTGCGCACGATCGCCACATTGCCCTGCGCGTTGATGCCCAGGAAGGAGTGCGGGTGCGCCGACGACAGGATGGCGTTGATGGCGATGCTGATGTCGCCGTCGGTGCCGTTCTTGAAGCCGACCGGGGTCGACAGGCCGGACGACATCTCGCGGTGGGTCTGCGATTCGGTGGTGCGGGCGCCGATGGCGGTCCAGGCGATCAGGTCGCCCAGGTATTGCGGCGAGATCGGATCGAGCGCCTCGGTGGCGGTCGGCAGGCCCAGCTCGCACACGTCCAGCAGGAACTGGCGCGCCTTTTCCATGCCGACGTTGACGCGGAAGGAATCGTCCATGTCCGGATCGTTGATATAGCCCTTCCAGCCGGTGGTGGTGCGCGGCTTTTCGAAATACACGCGCATCACCAGCAGCATGGTGTCGGCCACTTCGGCTTGCAGGGCTTTCAGGCGGCGGGCGTAATCCAGGCCGGCCACGGGATCGTGGATCGAGCATGGACCGACGACCACGAACAGGCGCTTGTCCTGGCGGTCGATGATGTTGCGCAGGGCTTCGCGGCCCTTCATCACGGTGTCCGAGGCGCTGTCGGTCAGCGGCAGCTTGCTGTGCAAGGCTTCCGGCGACGGCATCGGCGCGAACGAGGTGACGTTGATGTTTTCGATATCTGGGGAGATCATGATTCTCTACGTATATTTATTGCGGGGGAGGGATAGTGTAGCCGAAATGCGGCCGACTGGTTTAAGCTGACGTCATGACGACACACACCACCGAACCATTCCTGGCCGCACGTTTCATCAAAGAAATAGGCCGCGGCAAAAACGGCGCCCGCAGCATGACCCGCGACGACGCCCACGATCTGTATGAAGCCATGCTGGACGGCCGCGTTTCCGAGCTGGAGCTGGGCGGCATTTTGCTGGCCATGCGCATCAAGGGCGAGTCGGTGGAGGAGATCGCCGGCTTCCTCGATGCTGCCGAGGCCGCTTTTGAGCCGCTCAGCGCGCCGCCGGGCCAGTTCGCTCCGGTGTGCATCCCGACCTACAACGGCGCCCGCAAGATGGCCAACCTGACGCCGCTGCTGGCGCTGCTGCTGGCGCGCGAAGGCGTGCCGGTGCTGGTGCACGGCGTGGCGCACGACGCCGGCCGGGTCGCCACGGCCGAGGTGTTCGAGGCGCTGGGCCTGCCGGCCGCGCGCCATCGATCCGAGGCGGAGGAAGCCATGTCGCAGGGGCATCCGGCCTTCATCACCATCGATGTGCTGGCGCCCAAGCTGGCCTACCTGTTGTCGCTGCGGCGCCGGCTGGGCGTGCGCAACTCGACCCACACGCTGGTCAAGATCATGCAGCCGTTCGCCGGACCGGCGCTGCGGCTGGTGTCGTACACGCATCCGGAATACCTGGAGATGCTGGGCGAATACTTCACCACGGCGGCGCTGCCGGAGCGCGGCGACGCCTTCCTGATGCGCGGCACCGAGGGCGAAACCGTGGCCAACGCCAACAAGGCGCAGCAGATCGACTGGTTCCACGGCGGCCTGCGCACCACGCTGGTGCCCAAGCAGACGCTGGTGGGCGAGCTGCCGCTGCTGCCGGAAGACAAGGACGCGGCCACCACGGCGGCCTGGATCCAGTCGGTGCTGGACGGCGAGGTGCCGGTGCCGCCGTCGATCGCCGAGCAGGTGGCGCAGTGCATGCTGGTGTCGCGCACCCTGCAGTCGCGCCAGCGGGTGAGCGAGCCGATCGAGTAAGGCGATGAGAGTTCAAGTACAATCTCGCCCCTGTCATTCCCGCGTAGGCGGGAATCCATAGACCGCTTGCTTTCAAGCAAAGTATAGATTCCCGCCTTCGCGGGAATGACAGAGTACTCACTCTGATTGGAAATAAGATGGCAAAGTTTGATGTAGCGGTAATCGGCGCGGGCGCGGCCGGCATGATGTGTGCGGCGACGGCGGCCCAGCGCGGCAAGCGCGTGGTGCTGATCGACCACGCCACCAAGCTGGCGGAAAAAATCCGCATCTCCGGCGGCGGCCGCTGCAACTTCACCAACATCAACGCCGGTCCGGCCAACTTCCTGTCCGAGAATCCGCACTTCTGCAAGAGCGCGCTGTCGCGCTACACGCCGGCCGACTTCGTCGCGCTGGTGAAGAAGCACCGCATCGGCTACCACGAGAAACATCGCGGCCAGCTGTTCTGCGACGACTCCGCCGAGCAGATCATCGACATGCTGAAGGACGAATGCTCGGCCGGCGACGTGCACTGGCGCATGCCGTGCAAGGTCACCAGCCTGGCGCAGGCGGACGAGGGCGGCTTTGTACTGCAAACCGACACCGGTGAAATTGAAGCCGACAGCGTGGTCATCGCCACCGGCGGCCTGTCGATCGCCAAGATCGGCGCGACCGACTTCGGCTATCGCATCGCCGAGCAGTTCGCACTGCGCATGGTCGAGACGCGCCCGGCGCTGGTGCCGCTGACGTTCGACCCGCAGCAGTGGGCGCCGTTCGTCGAAATGGCCGGCATCGCGCTGGAAGTGGACGTGGAAACCGGTTCCTTCAAGGGCCGCAACCCGACCGGCGGCCGCTTCCGCGAAGACTTGCTGTTCACCCACCGCGGCCTGTCCGGTCCGGCGATCCTGCAGATTTCCTCGTATTGGACGCCGGGCACCCCCATCGTCATCAACCTGATTCCCGAACTGGACCTGGCGGCCACGCTGATCGAAGGCAAGGGCACGATCAAGAAGCAGCTGGGCAATGTGCTGTCGCAATGGCTGCCTGCGCGCCTGGCGGAAGGCTTGCTGCTGGCGCACGGCTTCGCGCTGGACGCGCGCCTGGCCGACCTGCCGGACGCGCAGCTGCGCAAGCTGGGCGCGGCTGTCAACCAATGGACCATCACCCCGAACGGCTCGGAAGGCTACAAGAAGGCCGAAGTTACGCGCGGCGGCGTCGACACCCGCGAGCTGTCGCAGCAGAGCATGATGGCCAACAAGGTGCCGGGCCTGTACTTCATCGGCGAGGCGGTGGATGTCACCGGCTGGCTGGGTGGCTACAATTTCCAGTGGGCGTGGGCTTCCGGTGTGGCGGCGGGGCAAGCAGTCTGATATACTGATTGTCTCTGGAAGTTAGTGGCGTCACGCAATCGTTGAAGTTCCTGAAAGATTGCACCATACGCCGCGTTGTTTTTGCAGTCAAAGCCTTACGGTTGGCCGTTCAGATGGCCAGGCGTCTTCCATTTTCCTGCAAAAGCTGCTATAGTCTCTTTCTCCCTATAACCTCAAACGGTTTGAATTTTTACATGACCACTATTCGCCTTAAAGAAAACGAGCCGTTCGAAGTCGCAATGCGTCGCTTCAAACGCACCATCGAAAAAACCGGTCTGCTGACCGAACTGCGTGCACGCGAGTTCTACGAAAAGCCAACGGCTGAGCGTAAGCGCAAGCTGGCAGCTGCAGTGAAGCGTCACTACAAGCGCATCCGCAGCCAGCAACTGCCGAAAAAACTCTTCTAAGACTGCTCTGCAGACTCAACCCGGCAGTATGGCGCTCACGCCTCGGGTTGTATCTCGCTGCATCTAAGAGAATGCCCGCCCCGGTTCGCCGCGGCGGGTTTTCGCATTTTAAAGTCGTTATAAAATGACCGCTGCGTCGTTGCAGCGCCTCGCCGTACTAACGTACTGTCTTCGTCGCTGCGCCTAGCCGCGATCACTTTCTAACGACTTCCTTTTTTAATAATTTTTTGAGAGAAACGCCATGGGCTTGAAAGAACAAATCACCGAAGACATGAAAAACGCCATGCGCGCCAAGGAAGCCGGCCGTCTGTCGACCATCCGCCTGATCCTGGCGGAAATCAAGCGCAAGGAAGTGGACGAGCGCATCGAAGTCAGCGACGAGCAGACCGTGGCCATCGTCGAAAAAATGATCAAGCAGCGCAAGGATTCGATCACCCAGTTCGAAGCCGGCGGCCGCGCCGACCTGGCCGACATCGAAAAAGCCGAACTGGTGGTGCTGACCGCCTACATGCCTGCCGGCCTGTCCGACGAGGAAATCGCCGCCGAAGTGGCTGCCGCCGTGGCCGCCTCGGGCGCCGCCGGTCCGCAGGACATGGGCAAGGTCATGGCCATCGTCAAGCCTAAGCTGGCTGGCCGCGCCGACATGACGGTGGTGTCCGCACTGGTCAAGAAAGCGCTGACCCCGGCATAATGCCCCGGTAGTTTCCTCCGCCGCAGCTTGATCCGTGTCAAAACCGGATTAACGCGGCGGTATAGTCTGATCCATAACAAGACCGCATAGCCCAGTGATCCCACAATCCTTTATTTCTGATTTGCTGAACCGGGTCGACATCGTCGACGTGGTCGGACGTTATGTGCAGCTGAAAAAAGGCGGCGCGAATTTCATGGGCCTGTGCCCGTTCCACAATGAAAAGTCGCCCAGTTTTACGGTCAGTCCGACCAAGCAGTTTTACCATTGCTTCGGCTGCGGCGCCCACGGCACCTCGATCGGCTTCCTGATCGAATATTCCGGCATGGGCTTTGTCGACGCCGTCAAAGACCTGGCGCAAAACGTCGGCATGGTGGTGCCCGAGCAGGACGACAAGATTCCACCGGCCCAGCGCGCGCAAATGGCCGCGCAGAGCCTGGCATTGACCGAGGCGATGACGCGCGCCAGCGACTTTTACCGCGCCCAGCTGCGCGGCGCCACCGACGCCATCGCCTACCTGAAGAACCGCGGCCTGACCGGCGAGATCGCCGCCCGCTTCGGCCTGGGCTACGCGCCGGCCGGCTGGGACAATCTGCGCTCGATCTTCCCCGACTACGACGTCGTGGCGCTGGCCGAGGCCGGCCTGGTGATCGACAAGGTGGACGAGGACGGCGGCAACCGCAAACGTTACGACCGCTTCCGCGAGCGCGTAATGTTTCCAATTAAAAACACCAAAGGCCAGGTCATCGCCTTTGGCGGCCGGGTCCTGGACCACGGTGAACCGAAGTACTTGAATTCTCCCGAAACGCCATTATTTTCAAAGGGATTCGAGCTGTATGGCTTGTTCGAAGCGCGCCAGGCGATCCGCGATGCGGGTTATGTGCTGGTGACGGAAGGCTATATGGATGTGGTGGCGCTGGCGCAGATGGGCTTCCCGCAAGCCGTGGCGACCCTGGGCACCGCCTGCACCACCCACCACGTACAGAAATTGTTGCGTCAAACCGACACGGTGATTTTCAGTTTCGACGGCGACAAGGCCGGCCGCCGCGCCGCACGGCGCGCGCTGGAGGCCTGTCTGCCGCACGTGACGGACAACAAGACCATCAAATTCCTGTTCCTGCCGACCGAGCACGACCCGGACAGCTACGTGCGCGCCTATGGCAAGGAAGCGTTCGAACAGGAGATCCACGAAGCGATGCCGCTGTCGCAGTTCCTGGTCAAGGAGGCGGTCGGCGAGCATGATTTGCAGAGCCCGGAAGGCAGGGCGCGGGCGCAGTTCGACGCCAAGCCGATGTTGCAATCGATGACGCCGACCGCGTTGCGCCTGCAGATCGTGCGCGGCCTGGCGCAGCTGACGCAGACCACGCCGTCCGAGATCGAGGCGCTGTTCGAGCTGGCCAAGCCGGTCGCGATCGCCCGCCAGGCGCCGCCGCGCACCGGTCGTCCGGTGCCGGTCGGGCTGGAATTGCAGATCGTGCGGCTGCTGGTGGCGCATCCGCCGCTGGCGCTGGATATCGATGCATCGGCGCTGGCGGCGTTCCAGTACTTCGGCGCCGATCCTGCCGAGCGGCTGGCGCAGCTGGTGGCGTCGGCCCAGTCGCTGGGGCCGAACGGCAGTTTCGCCGCCTTCGCCCAGCATCTGAAGTCGCAGGGCGACGAGTACGACGGCATCATCGGCGACATCGTCAAGGAGCCGGAATCGGACTACGACGCGGTGCGGCTGTTCCTGCGCGGCGCGATCCGCCAGGTCAAGAACGACGCGTTGAAGCAGGAGTTGAGCCAGTTGTTCGCGGCCGGCCTGTCGTCCGACGAGATCGGTGTGCGCTACCGCGAGTTGACTGCGCAGCAAGATCAACTGTTGCGCGAGGCGCAGGCGGAGTTGGCTGCCCGATAATGTTGCGGGCCGTTTTGTATAGTAATGTTTCTGTCATGGTTGCGGTGCTGGGAAGTGGCTTCTGCCCTCTGGAAATTGAAAAGTGACGTGCTATAATAAAACGCTAAGTGTTGTATGTTTTGGCATCGTTTTTCAGTTCAGAGTGTGTTTGTTTTCAGTAAGTTAGGCTCTTGATCGGCATGGAAAGACAGGTGTCGGCGGCCAGGGCCAGCTTTGGTTGAGTCAGCGCGCTACGGCGGCGCTGTATAGCGAGCGTTCCGTTCGTTTTCCAACCTAGTCATGGTTTCTTGCCCCCACGCACGTGTCTGATGCAGTAGAATTTCCGCCATGAGAGGGTGGAGTTCTGTTGAGGCCGATCGGCCCGACCAGGTGTAAGTAAGTCGTAGTATTGTCGGACTTGTGCAGTCGGCATGTTCGAAGACGTAGGCTCGAAAGGGCCGCAAGAAACTTTATCCTAAATAAGCAAGTCGTTGTGTAATCGAAAGCGCCTGTGCCAATCAAGAAACCTGAATCCCAAGCGGCTGCAAAGCCGAGCAAAGTGACCGCAAAATCCGCCAAGACAGCGGATAAGTCGGAAACGCGTGTCGCCAGCAACCCGCCGGCGGTCAGCCAGACCACCGACGCGGCCACGCTCGCTGCCATCGATACCTCGGGCTATGTGCTGCCGTCGGTCAAAGTGCCGGGCCGGCGCGGGCGCAAGCCGAAAGAATTCCAGCCAGAAAACGACGAAGTCGCCGCGCTGAACGCGGTCGAACGCGCCGAACTGAAGGCGGTCGACAAGGCCAAGGCCAAGGACCGCAAGGCCAAGGAAAAGGCGCTGCTGAAGGACGCTTTCTCGTCGGACACGGAAGCCACCGAGGAAGAACTCGAACGCCGCCGCCAGAAACTCAAGACCCTGATCAAGTTCGGCAAGGAACGTGGCTTCCTCACGTACGCCGAGATCAATGACCACCTGCCTGAAAATATCGTCGATCCGGAAGCGATCGAGGGCATTATCGGCACCTTCAACGACATGGGCATCGCCGTCTACGAGCACGCGCCGGACGCCGAGACCTTGCTGCTGTCGGACAACGTCGCCACCGTCACCAGCGACGACGAAGCCGAAGCGGCCGCCGAAGCGGCGCTGTCGACGGTCGACTCCGATTTCGGCCGCACCACCGACCCGGTGCGCATGTATATGCGCGAGATGGGCTCGGTCGAGCTGCTGACCCGCGAAGGCGAGATCGAGATCGCCAAGCGCATCGAGGACGGCCTGAAGGACATGATCCAGGCGATTTCCGCCTGCCCGGTGACGATCGCCGAGATCATCGCCGCCTCCGACCGCATCCGCGCCGATGAAATCAAGATCGACGAAATCGTCGACGGCCTGGTCGACGACAGCGACGAAGTGGCCGCGCCGGTAGCTGCCGCGCCGGCCGAAGAGGACGAGGAAGAAGAGGAAGCGGAAGAAGAGGAAGAAGAGGAAGAGGAAGAAGCGAGCGCCTCCGGCGCAGCAGGTTTCTCGGCCGAACAGCTGGAAGCGTTGAAAAACGCCGCGCTGGAAAAATTCGACGTCATCTCCCTGCAATTCGACAAGATGCGCCGCGCCTTCGAGAAGGAGGGCTACAACTCCAAGGCCTACATCAAGGCGCAGGAAGCGATCTCGTACGAGCTGCTGGGCATCCGCTTCACCGCCAAGGTGGTCGAGAAGCTGTGCGACACGCTGCGCGGCCAGGTCGACGAAGTGCGCCACATCGAGAAGCAGATCCTGGACGTGGCCGTGAACAAGTGCGGCATGCCGCGCGCCCACTTCATCAAGGTCTTCCCGGGCAATGAAACCAATCTGGAATGGGTGGACGGCGAAGTGGCCGCAGGGCACGCGTACAGCGCCATCCTGGGCCGCAACATCCCGACCATCAAGGAACTGCAGCAACGCCTGATCGACCTGCAGGCGCGCGTGGTGCTGCCGCTGCCGGACCTGCGCAACATCAACCGCCAGATGGCGGCCGGTGAAATGAAGGCGCGCAAGGCCAAGCGCGAAATGACCGAGGCCAACTTGCGCCTGGTGATTTCGATCGCCAAGAAGTACACCAACCGCGGCCTGCAATTCCTCGACCTGATCCAGGAAGGCAACATCGGCCTGATGAAGGCGGTGGACAAGTTCGAATACCGCCGCGGCTACAAGTTCTCGACCTATGCAACGTGGTGGATCCGTCAGGCCATCACCCGTTCGATCGCCGACCAGGCGCGCACCATCCGGATTCCGGTGCACATGATCGAAACCATCAACAAGATGAACCGGATTTCCCGCCAGATTCTGCAGGAAACCGGCGCCGAGCCGGACCCGGCAACGCTGGCCATCAAGATGGAAATGCCCGAGGACAAGATCCGCAAGATCATGAAGATCGCCAAGGAACCGATTTCGATGGAGACGCCGATCGGCGACGACGACGATTCGCACCTGGGCGACTTCATCGAGGACAACAACACGCTGGCGCCGTCCGATGCCGCGCTGCACGCTTCGATGCGCGGCGTGGTTAAGGACGTGCTGGATTCGCTGACCCCGCGCGAAGCCAAGGTGCTGCGTATGCGTTTCGGTATCGAAATGTCGACCGACCACACGCTGGAAGAAGTGGGCAAGCAGTTTGACGTGACGCGCGAGCGCATACGTCAGATCGAAGCCAAGGCGCTGCGCAAGCTGCGCCACCCATCGCGTTCGGACAAGCTGAAAAGCTTCTTGGAAGGCAACTAAGACTTGACTAGTGGCCGGGCTAGCCCTTATCCTCGCGAGTTCGTTTTAAAAACGAGCGCGCGTAGAGGGGCTGCCAGGCTCCCAGCGCAAAGCAAGACCCTGGGCCTCTAGCTCATGCTTGGTTAGAGCAGCGGACTCATAATCCGTTGGTGCCGTGTTCGACTCACGGGAGGCCCACCAATAAAAACAAGCACTTAGCCCAGCCTTCACCGGCTGGGCTTTTTGCTATCTGGAGCTATGTAGGCACTGTGTAGGCATTTTCACATTTCAACTTTGGAGGAAATATGTCGGTAGAAATAAACCTAATTCCAGGCGAGAAGTTGGTTATGAAAATGTGGGAGTCGTTAGTTGACAAGGGAATTGCGAACGCGTTAGCGCCATGGCAAGCCAGGAGAATGGCTGCTGCTACAACGGAGATTGAGCGGCGTGGTCTACTAGCGTTGGCGCAGGCAGAAAAAGATGCCTCTGACATCCGGGCCGGCAGAAAGCTACTCCTCGAAGGGGGCAAGCTTGAAAGAGTTGAGCCGCCTGCGCTGGAACTATTGCCAATGGGCCAAACGGAACAGCTGAGCCCTACTTTCATTGATGCCGCACTGACTAGTTCAATAAAGGACGCAATTCGTCGAGAGGTGAGTACTGCCAAAGCAGTAGCATTTGCAGAAGCAGAGCTTACGGGCGACTCACAGGAGCCTCCGGAAACCACAGTTTCAGATGATTGGCTTTTAAGATGGCGCGACAATGCCGCGTCCATCTCGTCCGACGAGCTTCAGGCGCTTTGGGGAAAAGTGCTGGCCGGCGAGGTCAAGAGTCCGGGGACGTTTTCGATGCGTACCCTTGAGTTCTTACGGAATATTTCCCGCGAAGATGCCGCGCTAATCGAAAAGGCGGCTCCATACGTGATTGCAGGAGTAATCTTCCGCGCTGAGCACGCAAGTGGACTTGGTGAATTGAGCTTTTCCGAAATAATGGAGCTTCAAGAAATCGGCATTTTGTCGGGCGTGGAGGCAATAGGCATGCAGACTAATTATGGTTCGGTGATGCCCGACCGCTTTGTTCAGTCATTCACCAGCTACGGTCGCTTAATTTTAGCGACCCATGCCGACTCCACCCGCAGAATCACTTTGCCAATTTACTCGGTTACAAGGACTGGTCGCGAAGTATTGGGACTGGGTTGGAAACGAACAGATGAGGCAAATCTGCGCGCAGTAGCTGAGCGTATTAAAGCGATGGGATTTGAAACTCAAATTGGCGACTATGTGGAGGCGGGCAAGAACTTCATCCAGTTTGCAAATATGGTGACCATCTAGTCTGGCTTAACTACGCTTAAGATACTTGCGCGCGACACACTATAGAGGCGGGCCAACGCGCTGACGCTATCGCCGGCAGCGTACTTGGCGATGATGTCGGCCCGCTGCTCGGCGGTCGTCTTCGACGGACGGCCCAGCGTCTTGCCCTCGCTCTTCGCACGCGCCAGGCCTGCTTGCGTGCGCTCTACCAGCAAATCCCGCTCCATCTCGGCCACGGCCGCCAGCATGGTCATCATCATCTTGCCGGCCGTCGACGTCAGGTCCCTTCACAAGTTGCAGCATCGGCGCCGGGTGTCTAGGCCATTTCCTCGCCCACTCCGCCATCATCGTGACGGTCATATCGCGGTCTGCATTGCTCATCCCGCGATAGAGTCGGAGCGCCCGCTCTTCGTCAGCGGTTAGCGGCGGTGTGGTTGGCGTAGCGGCGGGTGCAGCGATGACGGCCACGCGCTTGTGATGAAGTGTTATGCCGTCACCGGCTACACCATCGGCTTCCAGCAGCGCGCCAACCTTGGCCTTCTGCCGGGCAGTCATGGTGCTGAGCATGACTTTGATGATGTGGTCAGCATGACGCAGTTCGGCCACGATAGGCGCTCACCTTTGTCCTACGTGACTTATAGCGGCTTCGATCTGAGTATCACTTGGTTGCTCGATCAGATCAAGGGCAACGTTGCGGCCTTGCCTGCTGATGTGGTTTCGTTCTTGGCTTGGTGCTGGATCGATAAAGCCATCGGCATGATTTTTTCTGCGTACTCTGCGGCGTTGGTGGTGAAGCTTGCCGGTGGGACGTCGTTGACTAAGCTCGTTACAAAGAAACCTAGGTGTATGGCGTGGGTTCATCCTGACCAGTCAAAAACGCGACGAGCTATCGCTGTGCCACTGAATCACGATGCCATGCGCGTACTGTCGTTGCAAGCTGGGCGGCATCGCACGCACGTTTTTGCTTTTAAAGGTGAGACGACTGTTAAGGTGAGTACGGCCGCTTGGAAAAAGGCCTTAAAGCGCGCCGGGATTGATGATTTTCGTTGGCATGATTTGAGACATACCTGGGCTAGTTGGCATGTGCAAAATGGTACACCTTTGAACGTGTTGCAAGAGTTAGGCGGTTGGGAAAGTTCCCAGATGGTCAGGCGTTATGCACATTTTTCCGCAGCGCATCTTGCTGCGTATGCAGAAGTCTTGCCTTCTTTGATGGTTGGATCAGTGAAGTGATAGAATCGGTAACTTATGGTCATCTCGTTGCTGTATGCGTGCTGGTTCTCGTGTCACTGTTGTTTGAGCTGGTCTGATTTTGATGTAAGTTCACTGTTTTCGCATCAAATCTGCACCTAATATTTAGTTGCACTATACTTGGCTGCAGTACATAATCCTGTGTCAAAAAAAGAGAAATTATTGCAAAAATTGCAAAAAAATCCTCCGCCGAAGGATTTCGCATGGGGCGACCTCGTGACACTCATGCGTCAACGAAATTTCACAGAATACTGTGATGGCGGCTCGCACTATACGTTCGAGCACGTTTCCGGGTATCGGTTTAGTATGTCAAAAACACATCCTTCGGGGATTCTGAAGAGGTATCAAGTTGATGCGGCAAAAGAGGCGCTCGAGTCCTGCAAGGAAGATTGCTGAGGCATATCATGAGCAAAACTAATAATATGGAATACAAGGGATATTGTGGGTCCTCTGAAATTAGCATGGAGGACGATTGTCTCCATGGGAGAATTCTTTTCATTGATGATTTAATTATCTTTGAGGGGCAAACTCCCCGCGAGTTAAAGGAAGCATTTGCCGCTGCAGTTGATCGATATGAGGCTCATTGTAAGCAGACAGGTAAGGCTCCAAATAAACAATATAGCGGTTCCTTCAATGTTCGGACCGGCTCTGAGCTGCATAGAGATGCTTCTAAAGCGGCGTCATTGATTGGTCAGTCACTTAATGACTATGTGAAGGAGTCATTGATGCATAGGCTTGCACCTAATCGAGTGGTAGTGGCAGTGACGGAGAATCACCATCATTATCATTCTGATCCAGAGAAAAATACGTATGATGAGGAATCGATACAATCATGGTCACAAAACGCTCCCGTAAGTCAGAATCGTCCGAGACTCAATTAACTGAAGCGGTGGAAGTAGTTGCTATTCCGTCGGAGCTGATTTTGCATGATATCCGGGTTCTTAAGCTTCACTCTGAGCGTTTTTTAACTCCTGAGGAAGCATCTCGAGGCACTTTTTCTCTTTCAGTTGATGAAGGGGAATTAGATTTGCCAGATGAGTCATCTTCGCCGTACTTGGCTACGCTTTTGTACTCAGTAAAATTGGACGGCTTTAAAATTTCAGAAAAAAGTCCAAAGTTAAAAACCGATAGGACGAAATCATTTTCTGTTGCAATAGAGTTGGAAGCGAAGTTTGAAATTATTGGTGTAACCAAGGCTCCTAGTGTCGAAGAAATTAGTCCTATGCTGAATGCAATAATAGGTGAGGTTCATGTCTTCGCTGTAGAGAGACTTCGAATTCAGGCTGCTGATTTAGGGTATCGTGCTGTACGTCCTTCGCTCGGGCGTAAAAAAGCTTTTGCTAATTTAGTTGAGAAATAACTCTAATTGGTTTTCCTGTTATTTAGTGGTATTTTGTCTTAGATGTTTGGAAGCATCGCTGCTCTAGATACCCTGGGTAGAGCATGTGTTTCATAATCCGTTGGTGCCGTGTTCGACTCACGGGAGGCCCACCAGAATTAGATCGTTAAATCAAAGGCTTGTGCGCATAAAACCGCACAAGCCTTTTTTGTTCTTGTCGATCGATGTAAATCAAACCAGCTTGAGCTCGCGCACCTTGTGGATCAACTGCACCACGTTGTGCACCTGCAGTTTGCGCATGACGTTCTCCCGGTGCTTGTCGACGGTCTTGGCCGACAGGTTCAGCTGGGCGGCGACGTCGATGCTGGCGTAGCCCTGGTAAATCAATTGCACCGTCTGCAGTTCGCGCGCCGTCAGCTGTTCGTCGCAGGAGGCGATTTGCTGCTGCACCGCGTCGCTGACCACGGTCCTGCCGTCCATCACCTGCGCAATGCAGCGCAATAAATCCGGGCCTGAGCAGTCCTTTTGCAACACCGCATCCGCCTTGGCATCGCGCAACTGCTTGAGCACGATGCCTGACTGGCTGCCGGTCAGCGCGATCACCTTCAGCTTCGGATAGCGTTGCTTGCAATATCCCAGC
Source organism: Duganella rhizosphaerae (assembly GCF_040364205.1). Classification (NCBI taxonomy): domain Bacteria; kingdom Pseudomonadati; phylum Pseudomonadota; class Betaproteobacteria; order Burkholderiales; family Oxalobacteraceae; genus Duganella; species Duganella rhizosphaerae. The sequence continues at coordinate 230,597 of NZ_BPWK01000003.1, read as the reverse complement.
GTCGCCGACGACTCGCCACCCGGCATGTGATAGTCGAGTATCAGCAAATCGATCGAATGCTGCTGCAGCGCCGGCTGCACCTGCTCGAGGCTGGCGGCTTCGGCCACCACTCGCATGCCTTCCTGGCTCTGCAGCAACAATTTCAGCCCTTGCCGGAAAATGGCGTGATCGTCGGCAAGCAGGATATCCATAAAGATGACTATCGGAAATGGTGATAGAATAATGATAACATCTTGGGAGGCCTCATTGTTGGCAAGATTCTTCAGATCTGGCTGGTTGGCGTTGTTGTTGTGCTGTTGCGTCGGCCATGCGCTGGCCCAGGTGTGTTCGGAATCGAAGGATGGCCAGACCAGTTTGCGTGCCTGCACGCACGCCGTGCCGGATGCCATCGCCGCGCAAGCCATGACGGCGTTCCGCCTGCCAGTGCTGGCTGGCGGCAACTGGTACCGCATCGATTTGTCCGCCGTCGGCGGCGACAGCCTGCTCGACCTGGGCATACCGGACGCCTACCAAGTGCAGGTCTATCAGCAGCAGGGCGGACAGGTGCGCAGCGTGCTGGCCCTCGATGCCGCCAGCAACTACGCCGACCGTCCGGTTCTGCATCGCCGCCTGATGGCGCCGTTGTCGCTGGCGCCCGGCGGCGCTTCGGTTTACGTTTATTATCACACCCACGGCAAGACGCCGTTGCTGGCAAGCTTGTGGCGGGTCGACCAGCTCAACGCCAGCGATACCGAAGCGCATCTGTTCAGCGGCCTGGTGGTCGGCATTATGCTGGCGATGGTGCCGGTTGTCGTGTTCGTCCTCGGCGGCCAGCGCGCGCTGGGCTATCGCATGTATGGCGCGGTTGTGCTGACGAACACGCTGTTTGTCGCCCAGGTCGAGGGCTATAACTTCGCCTTCCTGTGGCCCCATGCCCCCGCCTGGAATATGCTGGCCCCCGGAGCGCTGGGTGTGCTGGCGCTGATGGCGCATGTCGGTTTCGCCATCGACTTTCTGCAGATGCAAGCCCGCATGCCGCAGCTGTACCGCTGGCATCGGGCGCTGCTCGGCGTCAGCGTGCTGACGCTGGTGGCGCATCTGATCTACGGACTCGACACGCTGCTGACGATACAACTGCTGAGCTACTCCGGATTCGGCTGCGCGGTCGCGGTCATCGGCGTGCGCCAGCGCATCGAGGCGGCGCGCTTCTATCTGCTGGGCGCAACGATCTTGATGGCCAATCCGCTGATGCTGGTGATCTTCGTCATCCTGGGCTTGGACCGGGTGCCATATTTTTCCGTGCTGGCCTTCCCGAAAATTGGCTGCCTCGGCGAGACGCTGCTGTTCGGCGCGGCCGTCGTCAGTCAGCTTGAGAAGTCCAATGCGCGCCTGGCCGACAACCGCCTGCGCCGTCTGGCCGAGGCCGAGCAACTGTTGGTGGCGGAGCAGACCAAGCTGGCGGCGCTTGAGCAAGCCAACGAACGCCTGCTGCGCCTGGCGTCGGCCAGCCACGACATCGCCCAGCCGCTGGCCTCGCTACGGCTGGCGTTCAGCGCCATGGCGCCGATGGAAGGTCCGATCGCCGAGCATATCGACACCACGCTGGCCTACGCGCAGTCGCTGCTCAAGGACCTCATCGAGCAGGCGCGGCAGGACCAGCGCCTGCCCGAGCCGATCGTGCTCACCTCGATGTTCGGGCAACTGGGGCAAGCGTTCCAGGCGCAGGCCAGCGTCAAGGGCTTGCGCTTGTCCGTGCGCCCCAGCGACGTGCGGGTGACCGGCTCATCGCTGCTGTTGTACCGCATCCTTGCCAATCTGCTGGCCAACGCGGTGCGCCATACGCCCAGCGGGCGCATCGTGCTCGGCGCGCGTCGCCGTCCCGGCGGCGTCGAAATCCAGCTGTTCGACACCGGGCCGGGCATCCCCGCGCCCGCCCGCGAGCGGCTGTTGCAGCCGTTTGAACAGGGCGGCCACAGCGAGGGCTTCGGCCTTGGCCTGTTCATCGTCAAGAACCTCTGCCAGCAGTGCGGCTATGCGCTGCGTATCGCGTCCACCCCGGGGCGGGGCAGTTGCTTCGCAGTTTTCATCCCCTCAACGTTGATGTGTTGACAAAAATACGGTGATTTCCGTATTTCCCCGCTGAGCGGCGGTGACTACAGTGGCTGGGGTGATGGCACTCAAGCCATCTCACGTCAACCACAGGGGAAACCACCATGAAATCTTCCATCAAAACCATATTGTCCACGGTCGCCTTCGCGGCCGGCTGCAGCGCGCCGCTGGCCTTTGCCGACACCATCACCTTCGACAACGCCGACCTGACCAACGTCGCCTTCCGCCCGAGCATCTTCACCACCCAGGGCTTCGTGTTCACCGCGCTCGACTATCAAATTGTCAAAGGCGGCGTCCAGCCGTACAGCAACGGCACCAATGTGCTGGAATTCGCGCCGTACGACATCGTCGCGCACGCCAGCACCAACGCCGTCACGTTCCGCCGCCAGGACGCCGCGCTGTTCAACCTCAACAGCCTGGAATTTTCGCCCGGCGACTACGCCGGCAGCGATGCCAGGATGGGCATCAAGGGCGTGTTCGCCGATGGCTCGACGATTACCAGCGTCCTGGAAACGCACCACGGCAGCGGCTTGACGCCGGTCGACTTCCTCGGCTGGAACGGTCTGGCGTCGGTCGTCCTTACCGGCAATCTGGCGAGCCAGAGCTACGTCCAGGTGGACAACATCAACGTCACCGCGGTGCCGGAACCTGAAACCTACGCCATGCTGCTCGGCGGCCTGGCGCTGGTGGGCTTCGTGTCGAGCAAGCGCAAGACCCGGACGCCGACGGCGTCCTGATCGCAGCGCCGGCCCGGCTGCTGTCAATACCTGGCCGGCGCGTTCGGCGCTGGCGTCGCCTTGCGGATGAAGTCGCGCAGGTCTTCGTTGGACGTGGCCAGGTCTTCCGAACGCAGATACATCATGTGGCCGCTGCGGTAGCCTTCAAAGCGCAGGCGGTCTTTCATTTTGCCGCTGGGATCGAGCTGCCACATGGTGTACTTGGCGTCGAAGTAGGTGCAGGCGCCGTCGTAGTAGCCGGACTGTATCATCACCTTCAGGTACGGATTGGCGGCCATCGCCAGACGCAGATTGTCGCCCGTTTTTTCGTTCTTGAAATCCCATGGATGGACGTCGCCGAACAGCGCGTACTTGAGGTCGGTCTTGAACTGCAGCTCGTTGCGCAGGTACTGGTTGATGGCCGGCGTGAACGAATGCAGCCACGAACTCAGCTCGGCGTTGTAGTCGGGCGCGTTGCCGGTATCGCGCTTGTCGATGCCGAGGTAGCGCGAGTCGAGGCGGCCCACGGTCTTGCCCTGCGCGCGCAGCAACTCCTTCCAGAAATGTTCAGGCGGCACCGACAGGTTGTGCTGCAACAGGAAGGTTTCCGACAGGCCCGAGTAGCGCGCCATCTTCGCGGCGATCTGGGCTTTTTTCTGTGGATCGAGGAAGCCGCCCTTGGCCAGCGCCGGCAGCAGTTCGTCGACGGTGAACGCTTCGACTTCCGGCAGCACGTCTTTCAGGTCGCGGCTTTGCAGGTCGGCAGGCAGCACTTTCTGGTACCAGGCGGTGGCGGCGAAATACGGCAGCGCCAGCGCCTCGCCTACCGCGCCTTCGCGCTTCAGGCCCAGCTCGGTTGGCGACACCAGCACCACGCCGTTCAGATACATCCATTGCGCATTTTGCAGCTCCAGCGCCAGGCCGGCAACGCGCGACGTGCCATAGCTTTCGCCGATCAGATATTTGGGCGAGGTCCAGCGGCCTTCGCGCGAAACGAAGGTGCTGACCCATTCCGCCAGATAGGCGATATCGGCATTGACGCCGAAGAAACGGGCGCGGTCGTTCTTGCCGTCCAGCACGCGCGAGAAGCCGGTGTTGACCGGATCGATATAAACGATATCCGCGACGTCGAGGATGGAGTGCGGATTGTCGTGCACGCCGTAAGGCTGGGTTGGATAGCCTTCGGCATCGAGGTTCAACAGTTTGGGACCGGTGTAGGCGATATGCATCCACACCGACGCCGAGCCCGGCCCGCCGTTAAACGACAGCACCAGCGGGCGCCGGCTCTTGTCGGCCACGTCGGTGCGCTGGTAGTAGGTGTAGAACAGCGATGCGATCACCTTGCCGTCCTTGTCCCACACCGGCTGGGTACCGGCTGTCACTTTGTAGGGAACGTTCTTGCCCTTGATGACGACCTGTGCCGTTTTGCTGACCTGAGCGTCGGCCTTGAGCACGCGCTCATGGGCCAGCAGGTCGGCAGCGCGTTCCTTGCCGAGCGCCGGCGCGGCCGCAGCGGCGGCGGCGGGCGCGGGTTCCGCATCCTGCGCGGAGACGGTCGCGCTCAACACCAGCAGCAACAGGGCAAGCTTGGATTTCATACACAACTCCCGGAGGTGAAATAACCAATAATAGTTCAGCTTCGGGCTTGCAGTCCAGCTTGCTGCTGGTCAGGTTTTGTCGGAGGCTTCCACCGCCCGCACGTCCAGCATCGCGATCACCAGATCGTCCGCTGTCAGCAGCGTCTTCACCGGGAAGCCATCCTCCAGCGCCACCACGGCGCCGCCGGCGATCTTCTCGTTGCCGCCTGGTGAGTTCGGCATGAAGGCGAACTGCGGGAATCTGGTCTTGCCATGCTGGGCGATATCGCGCAGCGTGCGCGGGGCGGCGCGCAGCAGGCCGTTGCGTACGTGACGCTGGCGCTCTTCGTTGCGCTCTTTCAGCAGCGCCGTCAGGCGTTCAACTTCCTTGTGCAGACGGTCAGACTCGGCTTGCAGGGTGCGCAGCTCATCGTCGCTGAGCGCGTCCTCCCATTGCGTCAGTTTCAGCAGGCCGCGCTTGTGCAGCGCTTGCCGTTGCAGGTCCAGATCGACCGTGGACAGGCGCAGTTGATGCGCGTCCAGATCCTGCTGTTCCTGCACGTCGCCGTTGGCGCGGTGCCATTTGTCGCTGAAGTCGAACACCAGCCCGTCGAAGTAGAAATACATCGGCAGGCCTTGCTCGATCAGCTGGCTGGAGGTCTTGTTCCAACGGCTGGCCAGTTCGGCCAGCGTCAGGGTGATAGGTTCGATGATGGGCATTGTTGTCGCGAGTAGAATCCAATCCGGGATTTTCTCACAGACGCCGTCCGGCCATCACTTAATCAGCTTGCCGCTTTTGACGAACAGTAGTCGCTCGTTCTCGTCCGGGCCGGCGACGCGCCTGCCGTTGCGTTCGGTGGCGACAGACAGCTCGACTGTTTTGCCGATCAGCGCAGGGCGCAGGGTGACGCCTTCGCCGTTCCTGGCGCGCTCGAACCAGTCGCCGCAATGATCATCGCAGAAGGCGTCGATTTGCGCGTTGTCGCGGCTGAGCACGGACACGCTCACATCGTCTATGCCGCCCCCGCTCATCAGCTTGCCGGTCAGCTTACGCGTCGGCGCCTGGGTGGGCGCCAGGGCGCTGGCACCGAATGCGGCCAGTAGCAGGGTTGCCAGCAGCAAGGGTTTTTTCAGGGATTTCATCAATGCACCTCCTTGGACTGCGATTGCGCTTCCATCTCGCATTCCTTGAGCGCCTGCTTGCAGGCGTACAGCACTTCCATGTAGCGCGCTTCTTGCCGCAATCCCAGCAGGGGTTCGCGGAACTCGCTGGCCGCGTCGGCCGGCATTTGCTTCAACTGATGGGACAGGTCGGCGACCTTTTCCCTGATGCGCTTTAACCTGGCGGCCTTGATGACGGCCAGTTCCGCCGGCGGCGGCGCCGGCATGGCGCGCTGCCGGTCGTCATCCTCGTATCCATTCGGGAAGCTGATCTCCACGCGACCGTCCGGCTGCACCGCGACCCACAGCTTGCGCGGGCTGTCGTACTTCGGCACGGCCAACGGCATGATTTTCAGCTTGCCATCGGCGCGGTACTCGACGTTGACACGCAACGACGGTTTCCACTCGGCCGGCAGGTAGAAGCAGCAACTCGGCACGCTGGTCATGTAGCCGTTCAACGGATCGGTATCGACCGCGTTGTTTTTGTTGGCCGCGTCGCTCAGGCCGACCTGGATCTTTTTGGCGCTGTAATTCAAGGCGCTGACCTCGATCTTTTGATCGCTGTCCAATGCGCGATATTCGTTCGCCGCGCGTTCGCCGCGCTCTCTATGGTCGCTGATCAGCGGACGCCGCTTCATTTCCACCGTCCCCAGCCGAACCATCTGTGCAAGGTATTCGGTGTCGGATCTGCCCGCGCGGGAAAAAGCGCCGGTGGGCAAGTGATACAGCGAACCGAGCTCATCGACGGCCAGCGTGACGACCCGGGGATCGTGAGGGAAGGGGCCCGGCATCGCCCATTGCTCGGCGGGTTCACCGACCTTGCCGTCGAACGGCCCGGACCAGCGTTCGCCTCGGATGAACACCGTATAGCCATCATCGAGAAACTTGTGAATTTTCAGCATATCCACCTCCACGCCGGTGCGCGGGTCGATGGTCGAGTAGATGCCGGTGAAAGGATCGCCATCGGCCGACCGGCCGATGGCGGGCATCGTGAGGCTCAGGCAGCTAATGGCGATGGCGAGCAGGGTTTTCATGGCGCTCCGGTGTGAAGTGTATATTTTGCAATATTACTCCTTCACTACAAAAACGGACGCACGCCTCAGCCCAGCCGTTTGCGCATGAAGATGGTGGCCTGCGGATTGTCGTTGTAGCGCTCGCAGCGTTCGTAGCCCAGCTGTTCGTACAGCCGGATCGCCGCGTGCAGGTCGTCCTTGGTGTCGAGGTAGACGGCGTTGTAGCCGGCTTGCGCGGCGTGGCTTTCCAGCGCCTGCATCAGCGCTTCGGCCAGGCCGCGCCGGCGGAAACGGTCGACCACGTACAAGCGCTTGCACTCGGTCGCGCCGGCCACTTCCGGCAGCGCGCGCGTGGCCACGCAGGCGGCCGGCACGCCGTCCACGTAGGCGATCCACATGGCCGAGCTGGCGTCGTTGAGGAAGGCGCGGATGGCGTCGTCGTCATCGCGCAGCACGACGTTGATCAGGTCGAAATACTCGTACAGCAGATGACGCGCATCGTCGAGCTGGGCGGTGGTGGCGCGCACCACGCGCGTGGCCGGGGTCGACAGGATGTGCTGCACCTTGCGCATCGCGTCCAGCAATTCCGTGCGCTGCGCTTCGCCCAGCTGGCCCAGCATGCGCACCGTTTCCGCCGAGGCGCGCTGGTTGATGTCGGCGATGACGGCCTGGCCCGCATCGGTCAGGCTCAGCAGGGTGGCGCGCTTGTCGTGTTTCGAGCGCACGCCGGCGATCAGGCCGCGCTCGCTGAGGGAGCGCACCAGGCGGCTCATGTAGCCGGCGTCCAGGTCCAGCTTGTTGCGCAGATGATTGGCGGTGCAGCCGGGATTCATCGATAGTTCGTACATGATGCGGCCTTCGCTGAGCGAATAGTCCGTGTCCAGGTAGCGCCCGCGCAGCAGGCCCAGGTGGACTGTGTAGTAACGATTGAACTGACGCACGACGTCGGCTTGCTGTTGCATGTCCTGATGCATGGAATCCTCCTGATGCTTGCTTTTGGCAACTATATCGGCGAAGGGCGGTGCAGTCAACCGGACGTGCATGTAAAATGACAGCTTCCATTAGCGGAGTAACGACGATGATGTTTTTAAAAGTTCCGTTTGCGGAAAAAGACGAAGCCAAGGCCCTGGGCGCGCGCTGGAATGGCGAGCGCAAGGCTTGGTACGTTCCCGACGGTAAGCCGACCGAACCCTTCGAGCGCTGGCTGGCCCCCGGCGGCGCCGATTTCGTGCCGGCCAAGGCCTCGGTGGCGCCGAAAGCCAAGCCGCTGTCGGTCGATTCCTATGTGGGCAAGTCGGTGGTGGGCAAGTTCTACCAGGAATTGCCGCACGACTGTAATCCCTTCGAGGCATGCCCGGTGTGCGCGCCGGTGCTCGCCAGTTCCGGCTGGCAGGCCGCCCATGACAGCGTCGACCAGATGTTGTCGGCGCTGCGCGCCTGACCTGCAAGGCCATGCCGAGCGCGCCGGTTTTTCGCACCCAGGATGCGGCGATCCGGCCGGTCGCCAGCGTCCAGCATCCCGATGATGTATTCGAGACCTTGTTTCAAAGCATACAGGGCGGCGAACAGCATGTGCGGCCGCCGCTGGAGCTGAAGCCGGACTCTCCCTTCCTCAAATTTATCGAAATCGGCTACGCGCTGCGCGCCTGCCTGGAAGACAGGTCGCGCCGCGAGTATCTGGTGCAGCGCTTGCGGCCGCACGTCAGCGCGATCATCGGCACCTTGCCGGCGGGTTTGCTGCCGCAGGGACTGTTGCCGCGCGTCGCGGCGCCGCCCGGCTTTCGATCGCTGGAGCAGATCGGCGATGCCGAAGTGCGGGCCTGGCTGGTCGAGGACGGCGGCCTGATCTACGGCGAGCTTAGGCGCTACGAACTGGACAATTATTTCGATGCGATCGCCGCGGCCATCCGCCCCGGCGGCGTGATGGTCGACCTGGGCAGCGGGCTGGGCAAGGTGGTGATGTCGGCGGCGCTGGCGTTTCCGTTCCAGCGCTGCATAGGTGTCGAGTTGCTGGGCTATCGGCATGCGATGGCGGTCCAGCGCCTGCACAGCTTGCTGGCGCTGGCACGGCAATCGTTGGCGGCCTTGCCGTCGCCGCTGGCGCCGGAGACGCCGTTGCGGCTGCCGTTTGGCGGCCAGGCGCACGGCAGCCATCTGCTCGATCTCGCTTCCCGCATCGCATTGATCGAAGCGGACATGTTCCGGGTCGATGTGCGCGGCGCCAGCCTGGTGTTCATGTACAGCACCTGCTTCGGCCCGTTGATGGCCGCGCTGGGCGACAAGCTGGCGCGCGAGATGCAGGAAGGCGCGCTGGTCAGCACGACCACCTATCCATTGACGCATCCGGCGTTCAAGCTGCTGTGCAGCTTCCCGGCCGGCACGGTGGCCTGGACTAACGTGATGCTTTACCAGCGCACCGGGCCGCAGGAGAATGTGGCGCCCACGGCGGCGGCCCTGTATGAACCCGACCCGGCCGCGTGGGAAGTGCGGGTGCGGCAAGAGTTCGCGGCGATGGATGCCAGGGCCTCAAAGTAGCCATTTACGTGCAGTAGCGATCATATTGTCCGACAATGCGCGAGTAAGCGCGGTCTGGATATCCCACCGGTGCCAGATCAGCGGCACTTCCAGCGTATCGCCTGGCGTCATTTCCACCAGCGTTCCCGTCTTCAATTGCTGTTCGCACTGCAAGAACGGCACCATGCCGTAGCCGAAGCCCGCCTCGATAAACCGTACAAAACCATCCGAACTGGCCAGCGAGTGATGCGGATAGCGGCCGCTATAGCCGGTGCGGCGGGCGATGTAGCGTTCTTGCAGCGCATCTTTGCGGTCGAAATTCAGCGCCGGCGCCTGTTGGACGGCGGCGGCCGTCATGCCGTCAGGGAACCAGCGTAGGGCGAACGCCGGGCTGGCGACGCAGTGATAGCGCATGATGCCCAAGGGCGTCGAGGTGGTTCCGGCAACTTGCGCTGATTCGCTGGTCACGCAGCCGAATACCCGGCCCTCCCGCAGCATGCTCAGCGTATGGTCCTGGTCGTCCAGGCGGATGTGCAGCAGACACTGGCCGCTGTGCATCAGCGGCGCTACCGCTTCCTGCACCCAGGTCGCGGCGCTGTCGGCGTTGACGGCGATGGCGATCTCCGGCCGCGCCTCGCCCGAGTCCGGCCGGTGGAGCAGCGCCGCCTCCAACAGGCGCACCTGGCGGTAATGGGCGATCAGCCGCTGGCCGGCCTCGGTCGGCGCGGGCGGCTGGCTGCGCACGATCAGCAATTCGCCGGCGCTGTTTTCCAGCATGCGTATCCGCTGCGAGACCGCCGATTGGGTGATCGACAAGGCCAGGGCCGCCTTGTCAAAGCTGCCATGGTCGATGACGGCATCCAGCGCCGCCAAGCCGCGATAGTCGATTTGCTTCATTAGCCGCTCTAATATTTGGTCAGTAATATTAATTATACTTATCTTCACGGACTAAGTAAGCTGTCGGCTTCGCTCTGGGAGAAAAATATGGAAGCTACTGCTTTTTTAAAAGGTATCGGTCTGGGAGGCAGTCTGATCGTCGCTATCGGTTCGCAAAACGCTTATTTGCTGAGGCAGGCGTTGAAACGGGAGTTCGTGCTGACTTGCATTGCTATTTGCGTTATCTGCGATGTTGTATTAATCGGTGCGGGCGTGGCCGGCATGGGCCAGTTGATTACGGAAGCGCCGGCGCTGTTATTCTGGATTAAAATCGCCGGCGCCGGGTTTTTATTCTGGTATGGATTGCGCGCTGCCCGTTCGGCTTTAAATCCGGGCGCAATGACGGCCGGTGATAGCGCCCCGGTCGGCGATCGCCGTACGGTTATCGCCGCCATGCTGGCATTCAGTTTATTAAATCCACATGTCTATCTGGATACCGTTGTATTGCTCGGTTCGATAGGCGGGCAACAGGCTGGAAACGGGCGCTTGTATTTCGCTTTGGGCGCCATGCTCGCTTCTTTATTGTGGTTTAGCAGCCTGGGATTTGGCGCCCGCTACTTAACTCCCGTATTTGCCAAGCCGCGCGCCTGGCAGATACTGGATGGCGTGATTGCGCTGGTAATGTGGGGCCTGGCTATTTCCTTATTCGCCTGACGGCATTGCATGGATCGGCAATAAGCGGTTGCTTGTGTTGATGGATCAAGTCTGTCCGTCATCGGCTATCCGCGCCGCCCCAGGGCTGGGCAAGCCAAGCTCAAAACTGGCTGGTACATGCCAATTTTTGGCATAAAAAACATGGTTCCCGGGGCTTTTTCGGACGGACAGCCGTAATGTGCCAATCGGCAACACTGTATCCGGCCGCAGATACCGCCAGCGCAGCCGTTCGGCATACAATGGAGATAGTTACCTCAAAACAGTTCTTCAGGATTCCGGGCCAGAAGACGGCCGATATATATGAGCACGGACCTCAGCAATTACGCCCACCTCTCCGCAGTAGCGGCCGCTTTTGCGGCGGACGCTATTCTGAGTACATTGCTTATTTTCCTGTGGCTTATGCAACGCAAGGAAAAGCACGCCCTGTTCTGGGGGCTGGGGCAGTTGTCGGTAATGGGCGGAATTATTACCTGGTTCATCGGCGACCGTATATTTTCCGAAACCCTGCGTATCCAGCTTTGCGCCGTGTTGCTGAGCGCTGGCCTGATAGGTTATTGGAGCGGTACCAAGTTTTTCCTGGGTGAGTTATACCGCTATCAAATACGCTGGATATTGCCTGTCGGTATATTGATAGCCGTATTATCAGGTGCTGCCTGGTTTAGTAATCCGGCCATTATCGCTCCCGGCAGCGCTGCCATATTAGGCATGATGATGCTCTGGTGCGGCCAGCGCCTGATCAAGAATAAAAACCGTTATCGCCTGTTGGGCATTACCCTGATCTTGCGTGGCGGTTTTAACCTGCTCAGCGCGGTAACGCTGGGTCCCGAGTTATATTTGATCTGGTTTGTCGGCACCACGATATTAAAAACCCTCAGCATGCTGGGTTTGATTTATGCGGTGCAGGACGAGATCCAGCAACGTTATGCCCGCACCATCGACAGCTTGAGCAATGGTTTTTTGATACGCGACCGGCGGGGCTATGTCATGGTGGCCAATGAGCGCTGCGCCCGTTTGCTGGGTTTTAATGCGCCCGCCGATTTGATCGGACGCCATGTCACGGACCTGCTCCCCGGCCTCACGCGCGAAATGGCGGACCACTATTTCAGCCAGTTCGTGACCGAGGGCGTCCATTTTCCGATCGTCGACACCGCCGTCGTGACTTTGCATAATGGCAATAAACTGCCGCTTGAGATGCTGGGGTCGCCCTACGAGGAGCGCGGCCGCACGTATTGCCTGGTCCAGCTGCTGGACATCAGCGAGCGCAAAAAGAAGGACGATCTGTTGTATCAGGCGGCCCGCATCGATCCCGTCACCGGCTATTTCAACCGCCACGCGCTGTCCAAGCGGCTGGAAGAGGAGCTCGCGAATGCCGCCTTCGACCGCAACGAATGCGCCGTGCTGTTCATCGACCTGGACAAGTTCAAGCGCGTCAACGATTCCTTCGGCCATGCCGTCGGCGATGAATTGCTGCGCCAGTTCGCGCGCCGCCTGCACGCCATCCTGCGTCCGCAGGACGTGCTGGCCCGTTTCGGCGGCGACGAATTCATCGTCGTCCTGCCCGGCTTGCCGGCGGGAGGCAGCGAGAAAACCGCCAGCGACTGCGCGGCCGGCATCATCGCCACCATGGGCGACAGCTTCAACCTGTCGCACCATGCGATCGGCGTGTCGGCCAGCGTGGGCATCGCCTGCTATCCCTTGCACGGCAGCGATAGCGACACGCTCATCCGCAACGCCGACATCGCCATGTTCGAAGCCAAGAAGGCGGGACGCGGCGAAATGCGTTTCTTCAACGATGCCATGAACGCCGCCGCCAAGGATGCGCTGGTGATCGACGGCGCCCTGCGCGGCGCCATCGAGGCCGGCGAGTTTCGCCTGGTCTACCAGGCCATCACCAACTCCCACACCGGCAAACTGACCAAGGTGGAGGCGCTGCTGCGCTGGGACAGCGCCTTGCTGGGCGCGGTGCCGCCGGACCGTTTCATACCAGTCGCCGAAGATAGCGGCATGATCGTGGAACTTGGCACCTGGGTGCTGAACCAGGCCTGCCGCCAGGTGGCGCAGTGGAAGGCCAGCCCGCTGGGCGAGATCACCATCAGCATCAACGTTTCGGCCTGGCAGCTGGCCGATCCGGCGTTTGTCGGGCTGGTGCGGCAGGCGCTGGCCAGCAACGGCCTGGCGGCGCGCCAGCTGGAGCTGGAGCTGACCGAGCGGGTGCTGATCGACGATGGCGGCCAGGTGCAGGCGGTATTGGCGCAGTTGCGCTCGCTGGGCATCAGCATTTCGCTGGACGATTTCGGCACCGGTTATTCCTCGCTCAGCTACCTGACCCAGTTCCACCTGAACACGCTGAAGATAGACCGCGCCTTCGTGATGGACATCGAGCACAGCGAGCGCAGCAACAATCTGGTGCACGCCATCATCGCGATGGGACACAGCCTGGGCTTGCAGCTGGTGGCGGAGGGCGTGGAAACCGCCGGCCAGGCGGCCATCCTGGAAAAGATGGGCTGCCATTACCTGCAGGGCTACCATATTTCCCGGCCCATCCCGGCGGAGGAACTGCTGGTTTTTGCGGACGGCCTGCTCGACAGGCCGCACGTTGACAACTTCGCTATTTAGCGTCCGCCGCGGTCGGCAGCTTCTGCGCCGCCTCCTCGGCGGTCAGGATCCAGATACGGTCGATATTGCCCTGGCCGTCCACCGTGTAGTTGACCACGATGTCGCTGCCGCGCAGCGCGGCCGGCATTTCGATCATATTGTCGCGGTTGAAGATGCGCGCGGCCGGTGACAGCTGGCGCGGCTTGCCGTCGATGCTCACATCGGGGAAATAGCCGGGCGTCATTTTCCCGCGCAGTGCGTTGGCCGGAAACGGCCGTTCGAACGCCAGCGCCGACAGCGACAGCAAACCCGCCATCAGCAGTGCACAGAATCGCAGCATGGGTGAGCTCCACAAAGGTTGAGGCCCCAGCTTACCCGATTATTTTCCCATCGTGGCGAACATCGCCAGCACGGCGGCGGCCATCACGCCGGTGCACAGCCAGCCCAGCACGCTGAGTCGGCGCGGGATCACCAGCTTGCCCATCACCGCCGGCCGCGCGGCCAGCAGCATCACCACCACCATGATGGGCACCGAAATCACGCCGTTGAGCACGGCGCTCCAGTACAGTGCCCGGATCGGGTCGATATTGGTGAAGCACAGCGCGGTGCCGATGACGGTCGCGCCGATGATGATGGCGTAAAACTTGGGGGCGCCGGAATATTGCAGCTCCAGGCTGTTTTTCCAGCGCATCGCGCCGGCGATGGCGTAGGCGGCCGAGCCGGCCAGCACCGGCACCGCCAGCAGGCCGGTGCCGATGATGCCCATGCTGAACAGCGCGAACGCGAAGTCGCCGGCGATCGGCCGCAGCGCCGAGGCGGCCTGGGCCGACGAGTCGATATGCGTGATGCCATGCGCGCCCAGCGTGGCGGCCGTGGTCAGCATGATGAACAGCGCCACCAGGTTGGAAAAGCCCATGCCGACCACGGTGTCGATCTTGATGCGGCGCAGATTGTCGGGCGCCTGCTCCTGCGCGTGCTTGAGCGGCTTGGCGCCGGGCTCGGCATGCAGGTCCTCGACCTCCTGCGACGCCTGCCAGAAGAACAGGTAAGGGCTGATGGTGGTGCCGAAGATGGCCACCACCGTCGTGATGTAGGCCGCCTGCCACGACAGCTTGGGCAAGAGCGCCTCGTGCAGCAGCGTCAGCCACGGCAGCTTGAGCGTCAGCGCGGTGGCGACATAGGCCAGCAGGGCCAAGGTCAGCCACTTCAGCACCCTGACGTAGCGGCTGTACGGCAGCGTCACCTGCAGCGCCAGCGACAGCATGCCGGCCGCCGCCGCATACCAGTGCGCCGGGCCGCCGGCCAGCAGCGCGACGGCCTGGCCCATGGCGGCGATGTCGGCGGCGATGTTGATGGTGTTGGCCACCAGCAGCAGGCCGACCAGCAGATACAGCAGCGGCGCCGGAAAGTGGCGGCGGATATTGGTCGCCAGCCCGTGTCCGCTGACGCGGCCGATGCGCGCGCTGACCGCCTGGATGCCCACCATCAGCGGATAGGTCAGCAGCATGGTCCACAGCATGCCGTAGCCGAATTGCGCGCCGGCCTGCGAATAGGTGGCGATGCCGCTGGGGTCGTCGTCCGCCGCGCCGGTGATCAGCCCCGGCCCCAGCTTGCTGAGCCAACCTTGTTTGCCGCTCTGTGGCGTTGTCTTGTCCATGAAATCTCCCTGTTGATGACCATGCTAAGGCGGACGTCACGCTGCGGTCGGTACGCTTGCGTACTGAGACTGAGTGAAGAAATGTTGCTATGTCACCAAGCTGTCACAGTCCCGTCATCGCTGCGTCATATGCAGTTCCTACAATCTTGCGAGTTAAGTTTCCAGCCTAAGTCCACACTAACCAGCAAGAAAGAAAAACAAATCATGCAACAGCGCTTCCCTCTGAAACCTTTGTGCCTGGTGGTCTTGCAAGCCCTGGCCTGCCAGACCTACGCCTACGCCGCCGACGCGGCCGAAGCCGCCGCCGACAGCTCGGTGGCCGGCGCCATCGTCGGTCCCGTGCAAACGGTGGAAATCACCGGCCGCGGCCAGTCGCGCCAGGTGCAGAACATCAACAAGGCCGACCTGGCCGAAGCGCTGCCGGGCACCAGCCCGCTCAAAGTCCTGGAGAAACTGCCAGGCGTGAACTTCCAGTCCGCCGATCCGTTCGGCGCCTACGAATGGTCGACCCGCTTCAGCGTGCGCGGCTTCAACCAGAACCAGCTGGGCTTCACCCTGGACGGCGTGCCGCTGGGCGACATGAGCTACGGTAACAACAACGGCCTGCACATCAGCCGCGCCATCTCGTCGGAAAACGTCGGCAACGTCACCGTGTCGCAAGGCGCGGGCGCGGTCGGCACCGCCTCGACCAGCAACCTGGGCGGCACCGTGCAATTCTTCACGCTGGCCCCGAGCGATGCGCGCGGCCTGACCTTCGCGCAAACCTTCGGCAGCGATTCGACCTCGCGCACCTTCGCCCGCGTCGATACCGGCCTGATCAACAACGTCGTCAAGGCCTACATCAGCGGCACCCGCCAGCGCACCGACAAGACCAAGGGCGAGGGCGGCCAGGACCAGGATCAGCTGAACTCGAAGTTCGTGTTCAACTTCGGCGAGAACAGCCTGACCGGTTTCCTCAACTATTCCGACCGCCGCGAAGTCGACTACCAGGACGTGTCGCTGGAAATGGTGCGTCGCCTGGGCTACGGCTGGGACAACTACCAGCCCGACTGGCAGCGCGCCGTCAACGCCGCCAAGGGCGTCTACACCGGCGGCGTCAACAGCATGGACGACGCCTACTACTCGGCCGGCGGCCTGCGCAAGGACACCATCGGCGGCCTGACGCTGGCGCTGAACTTCGGTCCGTCGATCGAACTCAAGACCACCGTCTACCACCACGACAACGACGGCCAGGGCCACTGGTACACGCCGTACGTGGCGACCGACGCCGCCAACCCGATCTCGCTGCGCACCACCGAGTACTCGATCGGCCGCGACGGCGTCACCAGCGACCTGACCTGGGAACTGGGCAGCCACACCATCACCGCCGGCCTGTGGGGCGAGCGCAGCAACCACAACGTCAGCCGCAACTACTACAAGGTGACCGGTCCGGCCGACACCATGTTCTTCCTGGCCAATCCGTTCCGCACCGACTTCAAGCAGAACTTCGTCACCACCACCTCGCAGTACTACGTGGCCGACACCTTCAGCGCCATGGACGGCAAGCTGAAGTTCAACGCCGGCTTCAAGGCGATGGACGTCGACATCAAGGCCACCAACCTGATCGGCACCCGCGCCGCCGGCGACCTCGACGCGGAGAAGAAATTCCTGCCGCAGGCCGGCGTCAACTACGCGCTCAGCGCCGACGACGAAGTGTTCGCCTCGGCGTCGAAAAACATGCGCGCCTTCCAGCCGGGCGTCAGCGGTCCTTTCTCGCAGACCCAGGCCGCCTACAACGCCGGCATCTCCAAGCTCAAGCCTGAGACCTCGGTCAACATCGACCTCGGCTACCGCTTCAAGCGCGCCGACATCCAGGGTTCGGTGGCGGTCTACAACGCCCGCTTCGACGACCGCCAGCTGAGCGTGGCCACCTGCGCCGGCATCGTCGGCTGCCCGTCGACCTTCGTCAACGTCGGCAAGGTCGACACCAAGGGCCTGGAAGCGATCGCCGTGTGGAAGTTCAACCGCGAAATCAGCTGGTTCAACTCGTACACCTTCAACGATTCCAAGTACAAGTCGAACTACCAGGACGGCGCCACGCTGGTGGCCGTCAGCGGCAAGCAAGTGGTCGACGCGCCGCGTTCGCTGTTCAACACCGAAGCGTCGTATGAAAGCGGCGTCTGGTTCGCCCGCGTCGGCGGCAAGTACACCGGCAAGCGCTACTACACCTACCTGAACGACGGCGGCGTGCCATCGTTCTGGCTGGCCAACCTGTCGGCCGGCTACAAGATGAAATCGCTGGGCATGCTGAAAGACCTGTCGCTGCAAGTGAACGTCACCAACCTGTTCGACAAGCAGTACATCAGCTCGATCGGCACCAACGGCTTCCAGGCCAGCGATGTCGCCGGCACCGCGCAAACGCTGCTGACCGGCGCGCCGCGTCAAGTGTTCATCACGCTGAACGGCAAGCTGTAAATGGTGCGCTCCCTGCTGGCGCTGGTCTGCGGTGCGTCGACGCTGATGCTAACGGCGTCGGCCGCAGTGGCGGCGACGGCCAGCGGGGCGGCCACCACGCCGATCCAGCACGTGATCGTGCTGGTCGGCGAGAACCGGACTTTCGATAACCTGTACGGCGTGTACGAGCCGAGGAAGGGCCAGACGGTGGCCAACCTGTTGTCGAAGAAAATCGTCAACAAGGACGGCACGCCGGGCCCGCGCTTCGCCGACGCGGCGCAGAAGCTGGGCCTGTCCAGCGGCGCCTACACGCCGACGCCGGAATTCAACGGCGTCTACGGCACCTTGCCGCAGCCGTGGGCCTGGGGCGCCTTCGGCCAGCGGCAGGACGTGGCCGATGCGCGCTTCCCGTCCAACCTGCCCAACGCCCCGTTCCAGATCACCCACCACGTCGGCTACGGCGCCCACACCGGCGATCCGACCCACCGCTTCTTCCAGATGTGGCAGCAGGTCGACGGCGGCAAGAACGACCTGTTCGTCTGGGTGGCCGACCAGACCGGACCCGGTCCCAGCAACCCTACCGCAGTGGCGCTAGCGCCCGGCAGGACCGGGCAGGGCGCGGTGGCCATGGGCTTCTACAATATGGCGCGCGGCGACGCGCCGCTGTTCAAGCGCCTGGCCGACCAGTACGCCATCGCCGACAACTACCATCAACCCATCATGGGCGGCACCACCGCCAACTACTTCGCGCTGGCCACGGCCGATGTCGGCTACTACACGGAAGACGGCAAGGCCGCCGTGCCGCCGGCCAAGCAGATCGAAAATCCGGACGCCCAGCCCGGCACCAACAACTGGTACACCGAGGACGGCTATCGCGGCGGCACCTACGTCAATTGCGCCGATCCGGCGCAGCCCGGCGTGGCCGGCATCCGCGCGCTGCTGGCGCAACTGCCGTACGCCGCCTTCAACGACGGCAACTGCGCGCCCGGCCACTACTACATGGTCAACAATCTCGACCCCGCGTTCGGCCCGCTGGGCGAGCCGCTGCCGCTGGGGCCGGATAAATTCCTGCTGCCGCCGCAAGGCATGCCGCACATCGGCGACGCGATGACGGCCGGCGGCGTGTCATGGAAGTGGTATAGCGGCGGCCGCAACGACGGCAAGAAAGTCGACAAGGAATACTGCGGCATGTGCGACACGCCGACCTTCTTCAGCTCGACGATGAACGGCCCGGACAAGGACAAGCTGGCCGACCTGATGCAGTTCTACGTCGACGTCAAGGACGCCGCCAGCTTCCCGTCGGTGGCCGTGATCGCGCCATACGACAGCATCTCCGGCCATCCCGGCTATGCGATGGAAACCAGCTTCGACGAACTGGTGGCCGGCGTGCTCGAGCGCGTGCAAGCCAATCCGGCGCTGTGGAAGAACACCGTCATCCTGGTCACCTTCGACGAGGGCGGCGGCTACTACGATTCCGGCTATGTGCAGGCGATCGACTTCTTCGGCGACGGCACCCGCATTCCGCTGCTGGCCATTTCGCCGTGGGCCAGAAAGGGCGCGGTCGACCACACGTATTACGACCACGCCTCGATCGCCAAGTTCATCGAGCGCAACTGGTCGCTGCCGCCGCTGTCGGCGCGCAGCCGCGACAACCTGCCCAATCCCGTCCACGACAAAACCAGTCCCTACGTGCCGCGCAACCGCCCGGCCATCGGCGACCTGATGAACCTGTTCGATTTTTCCAGCGCCCGCCGCTAAGCTGTGGCTCGCGAGATACAGCCCGAACACCGCTGAATCGTGGCGCTGGTGGCGGGCTCCATATCGTTGCATACTGGAACGTCCCAGGCAGCGATAAGGAGACCGTCATGCAATGGTTCTACGACCTGAAAATATCCACCAAACTCATCGTTTCTTTCGGCGCCGTGTTGCTGCTGACGCTGGTCATGAGCGTCAGCGCGATGATTTCCGGCGCCAAGGTCAGTCGGGCGTCCGAGGACCTGGCGACCAACTGGCTGCCGAGCGTGCAGGCGGTGATGGCGGTACGCGTCGATATCAGCGATCTGCGGCGCTGGGAGCTGCTGCACCTGCTGGCCGAGGACGAGAAAAGCATGGCGACCTACGAGCAGCGCATGGACGCCGCGCTGGCCACGCTGAAGGCCGACCAGGCCCGCTATGAAGCGATGATCTCGTCGCCGGAAGAAAAAGACATCTACGATCAGTTCGTTCAGGGGCTGCGCCAGCTGCTGGCGGCGCACGACAAGTTGCTGGCCTTGTCCAGGGGCGGCCAGAAGGCGGAGGCGCGCGCCATCGCCACCGGCGATTCGGTGGCCGTGGTGGCCGGAATGGTCGAGCGGGTCAACCGTTTGGTCAAGCTCAACATCGATGGCGGCAACCGGGCCAGCGACGTTGCCGGCCTCACGTATCGCAACGCGCGCCTGACCGCGATCTTGCTACTGGTGTTCAACATCGTCATCGGCATGACGCTGGCGCTGTGGGTGGCGCGCATCGTCTCGGCTCCGCTGCGGCAGGCGGTGGCGCTGGCGCGCGCCGTGGCCGGCGGCGACCTGACGCGGCCCATCGCCATCACCTCCGCCTGCGAGACGGGCCAGCTGATGCAGGCACTCAAGGATATGACGGGCAATCTGCAAACACTGGTCAGCCAGGTGCGCAGCGGCACCGACACCATCGCCACCGCCTCCGGCCAGATCGCCAGCGGCAACCAGGATCTGTCGGCGCGCACCGAGCAGCAGGCCAGTTCGCTGGAAGAGACCGCGTCGTCGATGGAAGAGCTGACCAGCACCGTCAAGCAGAACGCCGACAATGC
The DNA here is from genome assembly GCF_040364205.1 of Duganella rhizosphaerae. Lineage (NCBI taxonomy): Bacteria > Pseudomonadati > Pseudomonadota > Betaproteobacteria > Burkholderiales > Oxalobacteraceae > Duganella > Duganella rhizosphaerae. The sequence goes on along the minus strand of NZ_BPWK01000003.1, from coordinate 210,429 downwards.
GCGCCAGGCCAACGTGCTGGCGCAGTCGGCGTCCGGCATCGCGGTCAAGGGCGGCGATGTGGTGGGGCAGGTGGTCGGCACCATGGCGTCGATCAACGAGTCGTCGCGCAAGATCGTCGACATCATTTCCGTCATCGACGGCATCGCGTTCCAGACCAATATCCTGGCGCTGAATGCCGCCGTGGAAGCGGCCCGCGCCGGCGAGCAGGGCCGCGGTTTCGCGGTGGTGGCGTCGGAGGTGCGCAACCTGGCGCAGCGCAGCGCGGCGGCGGCCAAGGACATCAAGCAGCTGATCGGCGATTCGGTGGGGAAGGTGGAGACCGGTTCACAGTTGGTCGAGCAGGCCGGCCGGACCATGACGGAAATCGTCGCCAGCATCACCCGCGTGACCGATATCATGGCCGAGATCACCTCGGCCAGCGTGGAGCAGAGCAGCGGCATCGAGCAGGTCAACACCGCCATCGTGCAGATGGACCAGGTGACGCAGCAGAACGCCGCGCTGGTGGAGCAGGCCGCGGCTGCGGCAGAGTCGATGCAGGATCAGGCCGCCAGGTTGAGCGAGGTGGTGAGCGTGTTCAAGCTGCTGGCGTCGAGCGCGCCGGCGGCCAGCGCGGCGCCGCCCCGCAAGGCGGTGGCGGCGCCACCGCGCGTGGCCGCCGCAGCAGCGCGGCCGGCATTGAAGCAGCCGGCCAAGGCCGGCCCCGGCGACGAGTGGGAAACGTTCTAGCGTCGTTCCCGCGCAGGCGGGAATGACGATGGCGGTGGCTAGTCGCTTGCGCCGGGATGCCGTTCGCGCCACGCCTTGAGCGCGGCGCGGTAGCGCTCCAGCTCGTCCTGGTACATGTCTTCCACGCAGAAGGTGCAGCCGCTGTGGCAGCAGTCGCCCGGCTGCGGTGGCGGCGGCGGCAGCGGCAGCGGATCGTCGGCCGCCTTGTTTTGATTCTGATTCGCGTCCATCGGCTTTCCTACATCGGCGGCATGGCCAGCAGCGCCATGTTGCGGCCCTTTTCCTTGGCCCGGTACAGCGCGCGGTCGGCCATCTGCACCAGCTGTTCCGGCGAGCTGTCCTCGGTCGGCACCATCACCGCCACGCCGATGCTGATGGTCAGAATGCCGAACGGCGACTGCTCGTGCGGCAGCTGGCGCCGCGCCAGCTCGGCGCAGATTTCCTCGGCCACGCCGAAGGCGTCGGCCGCGTCGGTGGCGGCCGCCAGCAGCGCGAATTCCTCGCCGCCGTAGCGCGCCACCAGGTCGGTGGTGCGGCGGCCGTGCGAGGTGATCAGCTCGGCCACGGTGCGCAGGGTCGAATCGCCGGCCAAGTGGCCGTAGTGATCGTTGTACTTCTTGAAGTAGTCGACGTCCAGCATCGACAAGGCCAGCGTCTGCCCGGTGCGGGCGGCGCGCCGCCATTCGGCCTCCAGCGCCAGGTCGAAGCCGCGCCGGTTGCTGACGCCGGTCAGGCCGTCGGTGGTGCTGAGCGCGGCCAGCTTGCGGTTCGATTCCTCCAGCTCGCCGGTGCGCGCGGTCACCAGCTGTTCGAGCTCGGCCTGGTGGCGGGTCAGGCGGTGGATGCGGATCTTGTAGGCCAGCAGCAGCGAACCGGCGATCAGCGCGGCGCCGCCGGCGCGGAACCACCAGCGCTGCCAGAACGGCGGCGTGATGGTGATGTTGAGCGTGGCCGGCTCCGGATTCCACACGCCCAGGTGGTTGGCGGCCTTGACCCGGAACACATAGTGGCCGGGGTTCAGATTGGTGTAGCTGGCGCTGCGGTGGGCGGCGTCGGTCTCGACCCAATCGCGGTCGAAGCCCTGCAGCTGGTAGGCGTAGCGGTTCTCGCTGGGCTCGGTGTAGTGCAGCGCCGCGAACTCGAGCGAAAACACCGAGGCCTGCGACGACAAGGTCAGCGCGGTGGGCGAGGTCACCGGCCCTTCGGCCTTGACGTTCTCGCCCGGCTTGCCGTCCTGCAGCGAGTGGTTGAACACGGTGATGTCGGTGATCGCCACCTGCGGCGGCACCGAGCTGGTGCGCACCGCCGACGGCGTCACCGCCGTCATGCCGTGCACGCCGCCGAAGTACAGCACGCCGTTCTCGCCCATGGACGACGAGTTGACGGTGTAGCCCTCGGTCAGCCCGTCCGACGCGCTGAAGTGGCTGACCTGGCCGGTGGCCGGGTCCAGGCGGTACAGGCCGGCGATGGTGCTGCACCAGATCTTGCCGTCGCGGTCGTGCTCTATCGACAGGATCTTGGGCGCGCGCATGGCGGCGGCGTAGGACTTGAAGCTGACCTTGCCGTCCGCCGCAAACTCCACCAGGTCCAGGCCCTTGCTGGTGCCGACCCAGATGCGGCCTTGCGCGTCCTCGTGCAGGCTGGCGATGTTGTCGTCGCTCAGGCTGTTGCGCTCGTTATTGGCGTGGCGGTAGTGGCGGAATTTGCCGCTGGCCGGGTCCAGCAGGTCGAGCCCGCCGCCGTTCCATTCCGAGCCGGCCCACACCCGGCCGCTGCGGTCTTCCAGCACCGCCGAGGTGCCGTTGACGCTGCGCGTGTCGGGGTCTTGCGGATCGTTGTAGTAGATCTTGCGGGCGTCGGTCTTGCTGTCGTAGCGGATCAGGCTGTTGCCGGTGGCCAGCCACAGCACGCCGCCGGCGCCGGGCGCGATGGCGTTGATGTAGTCGCTGGCGGTGTTGCCGAAGTGGATGACCTGGAAGGCGCTGTCCGGCGTGTCCAGCCGGTTCAGGCCGTTGGAGGTGCCCAGCCACAGCGGGCCTTTGCCGGCCTCGTCCTGGTACATGCTGTAGACGATGGAGTGGCTCAGCATGCCCGGCTTCTTGTCGTCCGCGTGGTAGCTCTTGACCACGCTGCCGCTGGCCGGATCGTACAAGCTCATGCCCACGTTGCCGCCCAGCCAGATGCGCCCGCCCGGCGCGCGGGCCAGGCTCAGCAGCGCGTTGCTGGCCGGCGCCGAGCGGCTGTCGATGCGGAACGGCACGTGGCGGGTGAAGCCCTCGCTCGACAGGTTGGCCAGGCTGATGCCGTCGGTGAAGGAGGCGATCCACAGCATGCCGCCGCGGTCCTGCAGCACCGCGCGCAGATTGTCGCCGGGCAGGCTGTAGGGGTCGTCGGCCGCGTGCACGAACTGGTCGAACTCGCCGCTGGCCTCGTTCCAGCGCAGCAGGCCGGCCGACAAGGTGGTGCACCACAAGGTGCCCTTGTTGTCGAGGTTGAAGTTGGTGATGCGGCTGTACGGCGAGGCGACGGTCTGGCGGGTATCCCAGCCGCGCTTGCCGTCCCAGCGGATCACGCCCGATTCCGTGCCTATCCACAGCATGCCGTTCTTGTCGAACTGCAGCGCGCGGACGATGTTGACGCGCGCGTCCGGCTTGGGCGCCGGATCGACCTGGTGGTGCTCGAAGCTGCTCGCGCCCGGCGCCAGGTAGTCCAGTCCGCCGGGCCAGGTGCCGATCCAGACGCCGCCCCGGGCGTCCAGCGCCAGCGCGTTCAGGTCGTTGCTGGCCAGGCTGCCGGGATCGGCGTCGTCGTGGGCGTAGACGGTGAACTTGCCGTTGTTCGGATCGAAATGCTGCAGGCCGCCCCAGCTGCCCACCCACATGCCGTTCTTGCCGTCGGAAATGATGTTCTTGATGATGCGGTGGTTCTTGGGCGCCTTGCCGGGCGGGGCGAACAGCGTGAAGTCGTTGCTCTCCGGGTTGAAGCGCGCCAGGCCGTTCTGGGTGCCGGCCCAGATGCGGCCCTGCTGGTCTTCGTAGATGGCCGACACGCGGTCGTGCGGCAGGCTGCGCGGGTCGCCCGGATTGTTGATGTACTTGACCGCCTGGTAGCCGTTGTAGCGGTACAGGCCGTTGGTGTGGGTGCCGACCCAGATATAGCCTTTGCGGTCCTGCAGCAGCGACAGCATCGACGGTTCGTCGCCGCCCAGCGGGCCCAGCTTCTTGAAGCGCAGCGACGGCGCCGGCGCCGCCAGGACGTCGGCGGACGGCAGCCAGGCCAGCAGGGACGTCAGCAACAGCAACAGAGACAGCAATAGGGAAGGGCAGCGGCGCAGGACCGGCGGAAGCACGTGCATGTAGGGGTATCCGGTGGCGTAACGGGTTGCGCGTGCGGAGCAGCGCTCGGTTTTATGGGCTATTCTGGTCAGATTGGCTATTATACATACCATTGATGCAAGGGTTTCGATATAAAAGCCAGTGGTTTTTAGCGCAGTTGCCGGAATTTAGGGTATAGTTTACGGCGCTCATTGTATCCTGCTCACCGCGTGTCCGCCCGCCGGTCCCTCCGCACTCCTCCAAGTCGTACATCCGCCGGGCCGGCAGCACAGATATGTTAATTGAAGAAAGCTTGGCTGTCCGCCGCAGGGCCGCCGCACACATTATGTCCGAAACCGAGATCATCACCCCGACCGTTATTGAGTCCGCCGCCCAGCAGGCGGTCGCCGCCGAAGCCGCGGCCGCGCCTGCCGCCGCCGAAGCCGCCGAAGTCCGTTTTGCCGACTTCGGCCTGTCGCCGGACATCCTGCGCGCGCTGACCGACCAGGGCTATGTGCACCCGACGCCGATCCAGGCCCAGGCCATTCCCGTGCTGCTGCAGGGACGCGACGTCATGGGCGCAGCCCAGACCGGCACCGGCAAGACCGCCGGCTTCGCGCTGCCCATCATCCAGATGCTGCTGGCCCACGCCAGCAGCAGCACCTCGCCGGCGCGCCACCCGGTGCGCGCGCTGATCCTGACGCCGACCCGCGAACTGGCGGTGCAGGTGGCCGAGAACGTCAAGGCCTACGCCCAGCACACGCCGCTGCGCTCGACCGTGGTGTTCGGCGGCATGGACATGAAGGGTCAGACCATCATCCTCAAGGCCGGCGTCGAGATCGTCATCGCCACCCCGGGCCGCCTGCTGGACCACGTCGAGCAGAAGAACATCAGCCTCGGCCAGGTGCAGATGCTGGTCATGGACGAAGCCGACCGCATGCTCGACATGGGCTTCCTGCCCGACCTGCAGCGCATCATCAACCTGCTGCCGGCCAAGCGCCAGAACCTGATGTTCTCGGCCACGTTCTCGCCGGAGATCAAAAAGCTGGCCAACACCTTCCTGAGCAACCCGGTGACGATCGAAGTGGCGCGCAGCAACCAGACCGCCGACAAGGTCAGCCAGGTGGTCTACAAGGTGCCGGAAAACCAGAAGCACGCGCTGACCGCGCATCTGCTGCGCCAGCGCGAGCTGAAGCAGGTGATCATCTTCTCCAACACCAAGATCGGCGCCTCGCGCCTGGCCAAGGGGCTGGAGCAGGAAGGCATGAAGGCGGTCGCCATCCACGGCGACAAGACCCAGCAGGAGCGCATGGCCGCATTGGAATCGTTCAAGAAGGGCGAGATCGACATCCTGGTCGCCACCGACGTCGCCGCGCGCGGCCTCGACATCACCGACCTGCCGTGCGTGATCAACTACGACCTGCCGTACAACGCCGAAGACTATGTGCACCGCATCGGCCGCACCGGCCGCGCCGGCGCCTCGGGCGACGCGCTGTCGATCTACTCGGACAAGGATGAACGCCTGCTGGCCGACATCGAAAAACTGATCAAGCAGACCATCCGCCGCGGCGAGCTGGACGGCTTCATCCCTGCGACCAGCTATGGCGGCGACGAACGCGGCGAACGCCGTCCGCGCCGCGACGAAGGCGGCCGCGGCGCGCCGTCGTCCTCTTCGTCCTCCTCGTCCTCGTCCGCGCCGATGGGCCGTGGCGAGCGCAGCGACCGTGGCGAACGTCCGCCGCGCGCCGCCGGCGCGCCGTCGTACGGCAGCCGCCGCGAGAAGGTCGACCCATGGTTCCTCAAGCCGTACGAGCCTGCCAAGGCGCCGGCGCCGGCGCCTGCCGCCACGCTGGGCAGCGCGGCAACGGCCAAGCCCAAGCAGAAGATCGCCTTCCTGCTGGGCGGCGCGCCTAAGCAGTAAGCCGCCGGCGGCATCAGGCCTTGCGGTAGACGCAGACCACGATGTCGCTGGGGAAGGCGCGCAATACCGGGATCGTCAACAGGACGGCGGCGTATTGCGCGTAGATGCCGAGCCAGCTTCCCTGGCCGGCGCAACGCAGCCGCTCCAGCAAGCTCTTGGCGCGCACCGCCGGCAGTTCGGCTTTGAAGCGCAGTTCCAGCCCTTGTCCCCCCACCAGTTTGCTCAAGTTGCCGGCCTCGAAGTAGTGCACGTGCGGCGACGGCAAGCCTTTCTGCCACAGCCGCTCGAACGGCGCATGCCAGCCGGCGCGGGCGAACAGCTTCGACAGGCGGTAAAAGAAGCCGCGGCTGTTGGGCAGGTTCAGGATCAGGATGCCGCCCGGCGTCAGCCGTTCGCGGCAGGCGGCCAGCGCCGACCGGATGTCGGGGATGTGCTCGATGACGTCGTTGAACACGATCACGTCGAAACGCTCGTCCGTCTGCAGCGCGTCGGGGAAGAAGCCGTTGCGCACCGGCAGGCCGCGGGCGGCGGTCTTGTGCGCCACCGCCGTATCCGGCTCCATGCCGAGCACCTCGAAATCCGTGCTGGCCGCTTCCAGGAACCAGCCGTGGGCCGCGCCCACGTCCAGCAGGCGGCGCGCGCCGGCCGGCGCCTGCGCCTTGGCATAGCCGACGATGGTCTTGAAATTTTCCTGGCGGATGGCCTTCAGGCCGGCTTCGCGTTGGGCCTCGTCCACGTGCACGTGGACTTCGGCGTCGTTGATGGTGGGCAGCAGCGCCGCGCTCTCGTAGCCGCAGGAGGGACAGACGCGGTGCCAGGGCGACAGCCCCGCCACCGTTTGTTGCTTACAAACCAGACACTCCATAACATCTCCTGTTTCAAGCAGCGATCAGTCGAGGAGTTAAATGTATAGCAATATTAGATGATGTGCCAGCAATTTCAGGCGCGGCGCGCCAGCACCTCGGCGGCGGCGCGCGGCGGCGCCGCGGGCCGCTTCGGCAGCAGCTTCAGCAGGCCGTCGCGCACCCGGTCCGACAAGCGCTGTTCCAGGTAGTGGTGCGACAGCGAGGCGAACGCCAGCGCGACGGCGGTCGAGATGAAGATGTACGACCAGGTCTGGGCCCATGCCCCGTGACCGCTGGTGATCAGCAGCCGCGTCACCAGCCCCTGCGAGAGCAGATGGGTCAGGTACAGCGAATACGAGATCGATCCCAGCCACAGGAACAGCGCCGGCACCCGCAGGTGCACCGTCTTGCTGGCCAGCGCCAGCGCCAGCACCATCACCATCAGCGGCAGGCCCCATTTGCCCGGACCGTGGAAGGAGAACAGGAAGCTGTAGCTGAACCACAGCGCGGCGGCCACGCTGACGCCGACCACGTGCCAGGCCACGTAGGCGCTGCGGAAGCGGGCCCAGTCCTGCTGGTAGAGCCAGCCGATCAACACGCCGGCGGCGAATTCCAGCACGAACGGGCTGGTGACGATGGACATATAGCCGATCTGGTAGCCGAGGTCGCGGGTGACGTCCATCTCGAAGCCGCGCTGGCCCAGCGGCATCAGGATCACCGTCAGCAGCACCCAGGACCCCAGCACGAACCAGCGCAGCCGCCTGAACAGCATGCTGACGGCGAACACCAGGTAGAAATACATCTCGAATTCCAGCGTCCAGCCGGGCAGCAGCGTCAGCGAGAAATACGGCACGTAACGGGGATTGAACGGGATCATGCCCAGCGAATGCCAGAACTTGAGCCGGTTGGCGGCGACGTGGAAGTAATCGATGCCGCCGTTGAGCACGAACACCGACAGCAGCGTGATCGCCGCGTACATCGGCCACACGCGCGCGAAGCGCTTGATGGCGAAGCGCGCCACATAGCCGGCGCTGCCGTCGAAATTGGTGGTCGAGTAGTGCATGATGAAGCCGCTGATGATGAAGAACAGGTCGACCCCCATCGCGCCCGGCACGAACAGGCGGTCCGCCAGCGGCATGTCCGGCGTGTTCAGCAGCGCATAGCGGGCGTGCGTCAGGACCACCAGCAGCGCGGCGATGCCGCGCAGTAACTGAACCCAGTCCAGGTTTTTTTCGTGTGTTGCCATTGTTTTCAGCTTAATGGATTTGTAATGCGAAAGTGCGGCGATATTTTAACCGGGAGTTGCAGTTTCCAGCTATACAATAACGGATTTGATCACTTACCTCTCCATGCGAATTGAAAAACTGCCCCAGGCGCCTTGCGAGGCGGACGCCGCGCCGGCACTGCATCCGGCCTACCGCCGCGACATCGACGGCCTGCGGGCCCTGGCCGTGCTGGCGGTGGTGCTGTACCACGCCTTCCCGACGCGCCTGCCCGGCGGCTTTGCCGGCGTCGACATCTTCTTCATCATCTCCGGCTTCCTGATCGGCAGCATCCTGATCGCCAGCCTGCAGCAGGACGCCTTCAGCTTTGCCGGCTTCTATGCGCGCCGCGTGCGTCGCATCTTCCCGGCGCTGATCCTGGTGATGGGCGCCTGCCTGGCGTTCGGCTGGTTCGCGCTGTTCCCGGACGAGTATAAAATGCTGGGCAAGCACGTGTTCGGCGGCGCCGGCTTCCTGTCCAACTTCTTCCTGTGGAACGAAGTGGGCTACTTCGACACCGCCGCCGAGACCAAGCCGCTGCTGCACCTGTGGTCGCTGGGCATCGAGGAGCAGTTCTACATCTTCTGGCCGGTGCTGATGCTGCTGGCGTGGAAACGCCGCATCAGCCTGCTGGCGCTGGCGCTGGGCGTGGCCGTGCTGTCCTTCCTGGTCAACGTCGGCGGCTTGCACAAATTCCCCAGCGCGACCTTCTACTCGCCGGCCAGCCGCGTCTGGGAACTGTTGTACGGCAGCGTGCTGGCGTATATGTCGGTCAACGGCCTGGGCCTGTTTGCCGGCGTGCGCCGCGAACGCGGCGCCGACAGCGTGATCGACTGGTCCAGCCCGCGCGCGCGCAACATCAAGTCGGCGCTCGGGCTGGCCATGCTGCTGGCCACGCTGGCGCTGCTGCGCGCCGACCGTCACTTCCCCGGCTGGTGGGCGCTGCTGCCGACCACCGGCGCGGTGCTGCTGATCGCCGCCGGCCCGCAAGCCTGGTGCAACCGCGTGCTGCTGGGCAATCCGGTGGCCGTGTGGTTCGGCCTGATCAGCTACCCCTTGTACCTGTGGCACTGGCCGCTGCTGTCGTTCGCCCGCATCATCGAATCGGGCCTGCCGTCGTCGAAGATACGCGGCGCCGCCGTGCTGGCCGCGATCGTGCTGGCCTGGTTGACCTACCGCCTGCTCGAGCGGCCGCTGCGCGGCGCGGCGCACGGCCGCCGCAAGGTGATCGTGCTGTCGGCCGCGATGCTGGCGCTGGCCGCGGCCGGGGGCGCGCTGTACCGCGCCCAGGGCTTGCCGCTGCGCGCCACCGTGGTCGAGAGCGCCGCCCAGCAGCAGCAGCTGATCCTGGTGGAGGACGTCGCCAATGCGCAGGCGTGCAAGCAGCGTTACGGGTTTGCCAGCGATTATGAATACTGCCGCCTGGACGATGTCAGCAAGGAACCGACCGTGGTGCTGCTGGGCGACAGCCACGCCTTCCACATCGTCGCCGGTCTGACCCGCTACTACCACGGCCTGGGCGAGAACCTGTGGTACCTGGGCACGCGGGTGCCATTCGTCGGCCTGCCGACCGGCGACGATCCTTACCAGAAAGTGGTGCCGATGATGCTGGACAAGGCCTTGCACACGGCCAGCGTCAAGACCGTCATCATTTCCTCGCACGTGCTGTTGAACATCGATGACGAGGGCGGCAAGGTCCGCACCAACGCGCTGCGCGCCACGCTGCGCATGTTCGTCGACAGCGGCCGCACCGTGGTCTACGTCAGCGACGTGCCGGAACTCGATTTCGATCCGCGCGCCTGCCTGCGCCGCGTCGGCATCGCCAGTTCGCGGACGCACGACTGCGAACTGCCGCGCGCGACCCACGACCAGAAGGTGGCACGCCACAAGGTGGCCGAGGCCTACGCGCTGCGCGACTTGCCGATGGTGCGGGTATTCGACGCCGCGGCGCAGCTGTGCGACGCGCAGCGCTGCGTGGCGATGCGCGACAACAAGCTGTTGTACCGCGACCATGACCATCTCAGCCATGAGGGCGACCTGTTCATGGGCGAGCGCTACGCGCGCCAGATGGACGCCATGAAAACCGCGCACTGAACCCAGGCGGCGCGCCGGCATGGCGCCGAGGCGGCGCCTTGACGGCCCGGTCGCATGGTCGATCGGGCCGTTTTTCATCCGGGCCACGCCCGCGCCGATTCCACCCGTCCAATAAAAAATGCCGTTCAGCCTGAACTGAACGGCATTGCGCCGCCGGCGCAGGATGGGCGCGGCAGGCTAGGACTGCGCTTCGTCGATCACCGTCAGGTGTTCGAAACCGATGCCCAGCGTGCGGGTGTCGTCATCCAGTCCCATCTGCTTGTGCGAAGTCGGCTGCGGCACCTTGAAGCGCACCCGGGTGGCGGTGCCGTCGGTGTCGAAATGCAGCGTGACATCGCCGCCCAGCGCCGGCAGACGCAGAATGCGGTCCTGGCCGGCCACCGTGACCACGATGTCCTTGCCGGCGTTCGGGCCGAAGGCGCGGCCTTCGACGCGCAGCCCCAGGCGCTTGGGCAGCGGCCGGCCGAATTCCATCTCCACCTTAGCCTCCACCGACCAGGCGCCCCAGGTGTCGTGTCCGGCCAGGCCGTTGATGCGCACATAGTCTTCCAGCACCTGGGTGAAATCGAGGCGCTGGCCGCGGGCGTCGAGCGGCGGCGGCTGGAACAGCAGCAGCTCGTCCTTGCGGGCCACCACGCGGGCGCCTTCCGGCGGCACGTAGGCGCCGATCGCCAGCACCCAGCCGTAGCCGGCCGGCAGCTTGGACCAGTCGGCCTCCTGGCCCGGCTCCACCTGCATGAACTGGGCGTTGGGATTTTCAATGAAGAAGCGGGCGCGGTGCAGCACGCCGAGGTCCTGCGACACGATCACCAGCTTGTTGCTCTGGCCGCGGTCGAGGTAGTGGCGCGCGAACAGGCCGGCCTTGGAGGCGGCGTCCGGCCAGATCGACAGGCGCACCTCGTGCGCGGCGTTCCAGGCGCAGCAGCCCACCACCACCGGCAGCGCCAGCGTGAAGAACAGGCGCAGCCCCTTTTGCTGGTCGTGCGCCCAGCGCAGCAGCGACACCAGGCTGACCGCGGTGATGAGGTTGAACAGGCCGGCCTTCATCGACAGCGCCCGCAGTTCCGGCGCATCGATGATGGACGGCGTGAACGAGTGCAGCAGGTGGGCGCGGCCGTGCCAGACCAGCAGCACCAGCACGGCGGCGATGGCGACGCGGGTGACGGTCTTGAGCGCCGGCGCCGGCGCGTAGGCCGCCGCCGCCGCGCACAGCAGCATCAGCGGCAGCGCGAAATCGTAGTAGCGGGTGTGGATGCGGGCGGTGCTGTCGCTGGCCGCCAGCCCGGTGATCGAGGCGGTGAACATGATGGTCACGGCCAGCACGCTGCCCAGCATCAGCACGCTGAACACGCTGATCGCCTGCAGGCGGCGCGCCGGCGGGCCGGCCGGACGCAGGCGGCTGAAGGAGCCGGCCAGCGCCGCCAGCGGCACGCCGAACAGCAGCGCCAGCAGCATCAGATGGCCTTGCATATTGTGCCAGGCGAAGACGATCAGCTGGCCGATCGGGTAGTGGCTCTTGGCGGTGTACGCGGCCTGGCCCGAATAGATGCTGCCGAACAGCGCCAGGCCGTCGCGGCCGGCCAGCCAGTAGCCGATCGACAGCCGCACCGCCAGCGCCGCCGCCAGCGCCAGCGCGGCCCACAGCGCCCCCTGCAGCAGCCAGCCCAGCTTGTGGCGGGCCGGGTCGTCGGCGCGCCGGTCCCACGCCAGGAACAACAGGAACAGCGCCAGCGCCGGGCCGAGGAAGATGGCGTGCAGCTTGACCATCAACAGCAGGCCCAGCACGGCGCCCAGCAGCAGCGCGCGGCGCGCGCCGGGGCGGTCGGCGAACACGAAGGCCATCCAGCTGAAGCACCAGAAACCGAAGTAGTACATGGCTTCCGGCATGAAGAACGGGGTGTAGACGTTGTTCGGGCTGAGCGTGGCGGCCAGCGCGATCGCCACCGCCACCCAGGCCGGCGCCACGCGCCGCGCCAGCAGGTAGACGAAGGGCGCGGCCAGCACGTACAGCGCGCTGTTGAGCATGCGGTTGCAATCGAGGTAGCCGTCGCCGCAGTAGTTGGTCAGCTGGAACAGCTTGAAGTACAGATAGGACGGCACCTGCGCCGCCGACAGCGGCATCATGCGGGTGTTGGCGCTGTAGGTCCATTCATCGACGAACACCAGCGGATAGATGCCGGCGTTGCGTATCAGCAGGAACAGGAAGACCAGCACCAGCGCGCCCACCAGGAAGGGCGGGGCGCGGCGCGGATCGGCAAAGTAGCGGCGTAAAAAATTCATGGCGGGATATCTCGTGACAAATGCTATTTAGTGCGGCGCCGGCGCGGCCGGGGGCGCGTCGGCCTCGCCGATCTCGACGCCGACCAGGCCGATGCCCAGCAGCCGGGTATCGTTGCCGCCGTACAGCGAGGCCGGGGTGGCCGGCCGCGGCACCTCGATCTGCAGCGTGCGCTGCTGGCCGTCGGTTTCCAGTTGCAGGAACAGTTCCTGGGTCGTGGCCGGCAGCCGGAAGCGGGTGCTGGCCTGGCCGGCGCGCAGCACGAAGTCCTGGCCGACGTTGGGGCCGAAGGCGCGGCCGTTGAGCAGCACCGTCAGGTGGCGCGGCAGCGGCTCGCTGGTGTGCAGCGTGACGGTGGCGGCGTTCGACCAGCTGCCCCAGTGTTCGGCGTCGGCCAGGCCGTCGACCGCGCGCAGGTGGCCGCCGGCCAGCGGCTGCACCATATTGAGCTGGTACAGGCTGCGGCCGCCGTGGCTCAGGCGCACCAGCGCGTAGTCCGGCGTGGCTAGCACCGGCTTGAGCGCCGGCGGCAGCGCGTGCTTGCCGATCACCAGCAGCCACTGCTGGCGGGCCGGGGTCTGGGTCAGGTCGAACGGCGCGCCTTCCTGCAGCTCGATGGTGGCGGTCTGCGCATGGTCGCTGTGGAACTGGGCGCGCGCCAGGCCGCCCAGGCTGTCGCCGGCGATGCTCAGGCGGGCGCGCTGGTCGTCGTCGAGGAAATCGTGCACCAGGCGGCCGCCCAGGTCATACGGATTGGGCTGCTGGGCGCGGTGCATCAGCGCCGTGCTGGCGCCTTCGCCGGCCAGCGCGAACAGCGGCGCCAGCACCAGCAGGTACAGCGGCCGGGCCCGGCCCGGCTGCCAGATCCACAGCGCCAGCAGCGCCAGTTGCAGCACTGCCAGCAGGTAGTACAGCGGCGGCAGCACGTGCATGCTGAACAGTTCCGGGCTGTCGATGGCCGACAGCTGGAAGGCCGGCACCAGCTTGGCCGTGGCCGCCAGCATCAGCAGCGCCAGCGGCACGGCGATGGCGGCGCGCAGGCGCAGGCCGAGGCGGTCGCTGTGGCGCGCCACGGCCAGCGCCGCGATCATCAGCAGCGGGAAGGTGAAGTCGTAGTAGCGCAGGTGCAGGCGGATGATTTCCTGCGGCCCGGCGTCGGCGATCGAGGCGGTGTAGACCGCCGTCATGCCCAGCGCGGCGCCCAGCATCAGCACGGTGTAGGCCAGCAGTGCGCGGCCCTGGCGGCCCAGCGCCTCGCGCAGCGGCGCGCTCAGGGCGGCCGCCGCCAGCATCGTCAGCGGGAAGGCGAACAGCACCAGCAGGCCCATGGCGTGGCCGAGCGCGTTGTGGGCGAACGGCGCCAGCAGGCGGGCGACGCCCAGGCCGCTGTTGCTGACCTGGCCGCCGTAGAAGCTGCCGAGCAGGCTCAGGCCGACCGGACCGGCCAGCAGGTAGCCCAGCGCCAGCTTGACGGCGAAGGCGGTCAGCGCGGCCAGCGCGGCGGCGGCGGCGCCGGCCGCGAGCCAGCCGTTGCGTTCGGCGCTGCGGCGGCTGTGGACCAGGAACAGGCACAGCGCCGGCAGCAGGAACAGCGCATGCACCTTGATCAGGCTGAGCACGCCGAGCAGGGCGCCGCCCAGCAGCGCGTAGCCCAGGGTCGGCCGCCACTGCGGGGCCGGCGCGGGCCGGGCCAGCAGCGCCCAGCTCAGCACCCAGAAGCCGAAGAAGTACATCGATTCCGGCATGAAGTAGCCGGTGTAGCTGCTCACCGGCGACAGCACCGCCAGCAGCGCGACCAGGCGCGCCGCCGGCCGCCCGGCCAGCGGCCGCGCCACCAGGTAGATGAAGGGCGCGGCGGCGACGAACAGGGCGGCGTTGAGCACGCGCGCGCATTGCAGGAAGCCGGTGCCGCAGGCGTTGGTCTGGCCGAACAGCTTCAGGTACAGCCACGACGGCACCTGCGATTGGCTCAGCGGCTGCAGGCGCGCGAACTTGCTGTACAACCATTCGTCGGCGAAGACCAGGGGGTAGGCGCCGGTGTTGCGCAGCACCAGGTACAGCAGCACGGCGACCAGCGCCAGTGCGAAGCCATGGGTGGTCAATGCCAGGCGTTGCCGGGCGGCGAGCCGGAATAGGGACATGGGGCGGACACTTTCAAAAAGCTGGGGGGGGACGTCGAGATCGACCCCGATGATAGCGTTGTTTTGTTAAACGGGCAATATTTCAACCACGCACTGGCGTCTTGGCGCGCGCGCGCGTCATGCGGTGGATCGGCCGGCGCGGCACCGAGGCGATGTCGTGCGCCAGGAAGGCCAGCACCAACTGCATGCCCATCAGCATCGGCAGCGCCGACAGCATCACGGTGCCGGGCGCGGTGGCGGCGCCGGCGTGCGCCGACTGCAGCCAGTGGACAATGCCGTAGCTGCCGCCGCCCAGCAGCATGAGCAGGCCCAGCGGCAGCTCGATCGAGGCCAGCGACATATTGCGCAGGTAGTAGTTGTAGAAGATGCGCTTGCCGAAGTTGCGCAGGTGCTTGGCCATGAACTCGGTGACGATCTTGGAGATCTTCAGGTTGCTGACCTCGTCGCCGTAGCTGGCGTCCATCGGCACGTCGACCACGGCGGCGTTGATGGTGTTGAGGCGGAACAGCATGTCGGTCTCGAAGAAATAGCGCTTGCTGATGCGGTGCAGCGGCAGGTGGCGCGCGGCGTTGACGTGGATCGCGGTGTAGCCGTTGGTGGGGTCGAACAGGTCCCAGTAGCCGGACGACAGCTTGGTCAGCAGCGACAGCACGGCGTTGCCGAACAGGCGGATGGCCGGCATCTGGTTGATCTGTTCGAGGTCGAAGAAGCGGTTGCCCTTGGTGTAGTCGGCCTCGCCGTTGACGATGGGGGCGACGAAGTCGGGGATCAGGCTGGCGTCCATCTGGCCGTCGCCGTCGACCTTGACGATGATATCGACGCCCTCGGCGATGGCGGCCTGGTAGCCGGTCATCACGGCGCCGCCCACGCCCTGGTTTTCCTCATGCTCGATGACCACCACGCGCGGGTCGCCGCACTGTTCGCGCACGAACTGGCCGGAGCGGTCCGGGCACTTGTCGTCGACCACGTAGATGCGGCTCACTTCCGGACCGATGCCGGCGATCACGCCGAGGATGTGGCGCGTGACCTTGTAGCTGGGGATGACCACGGAGATGCGGGGAGTAGGAATAGACATGGCTTATCAATCGGGGGTAGCGGCGGAGCCGGGGAACAAAATGGCGGTCAGGTTGCGGGCGTTGTCGGCCCAGGTGTGCCAGGGCATGCCGGACGAGGACTGCACCTGGCCGGCCGCGCGCAGGCGCAGCCATTCGCGCACGGCGGCGGCCAGCGCGGCGCCGTCGTCGCCGCTGAAGTACTGGGCGTGCGCGCCGGCGATCTCGCGGAACACCGGGATGTCGCGCGTGAGCAGCGGCAGGTCGTGGCGCGCGGCCTCGATCAGCGGCAGGCCGAAGCCTTCGCCCTCGCTCGGGAACAGCAGGCAGGCGCAGTCGCGGTAGACCCGCTCCAGGTATTCGTCGCTGATGCCCTGCAGCCAGTGCAGGCGGCGCCCCAGTTCCGGGTGGGCGCGCAGGCGCGCCATGATGGCCGGGATGGTGCGGCGGCCGTTGTCGGGCAAGCCCTTCCAGCCTTCGCCGCCGACCACCACCAGCCGCACGTCTTCGCCGGCGGCCCACAGCTGCTCGAAGGCGTCGAGCGCCTGCAGGTGGCCCTTGCGCGGCTCGATGGTGCCGACCATCAGGAAGCTCGGCGCGGCGGCGATGTCGGCCAGCACGGCGGCGGCGTCGTCGGCCAGGCCGGTGCTCGGCAGCGAGGCGGCGATGTCGGCGCCGTGGTGCAGCACGGCGAACTGCGGCAGCGGCCGCTGCGGCGCCTGCTGGGCCAGCCAGGCGCGGGTTTCGTCGGCCACCGCGCCGCTGATGCAGATCAGGCGGTCGGCGTTGCTGCTGACGGTGTGCAGCCATTTTTCAAACACGTCGTCGACCCGCGCCGGGAAGAACTCCGGCCGCAGCACCGGCAGCAGGTCGTGGATCAGGAAGTTGACGCTGACGCCGGCGTCGCGCCAGCGCTGGAACAGGCCGATGCGGCCGGCCTCGGTGACGGCGCCGGGGAAGAAGTCGGGGCTGTAGAACACATCGCCGGCCGCCACCCGCACCTCGTCCTCGATCACGCCGTAGCTGTCGGTGCCGGTCAGCGTGTGCTGGTAGCGGCGCGCGTAGCGGTAGTGCCAGCGGCCGCCCTCGTCGCTGAGGTAGACCGGCAGCACCTGGTAGCGCGTGCTGTGCAGCGCCATCAGCTCGGACAGCTGGGCCCGCACCACGCGCTGGATGCCGGTCTTCAAGTCCTCGCGCGCCACGGCCGAGACGTCGACCAGCAGCTGCGGGGCGACGCCGCCGCCGCCGACGCGGGCGTGCGGCTGGTCGGACAGCAGCGCCTGCTGCAACTGCTGCGCGCTCTGCTGCCAGGTCAGCCACGGCATGTCGGCCGAGGCCGGCGCCTGGCCGGCCGCGTGCAGCGCCAGCCAGGCCTCGATGGCGTCGGCCAGCTGCTGCGGCGACTGGCCGTCGAAGTAGTAGGCGTGCTCGCCGGCCACCTCGCGGAACACCGGGATGGCGCGCGCGATGATCGGCAGCTTGTGCTGGGCCGCCTCGATCAGCGGCAGGCCGAAGCCTTCGCCTTCCGAGGCCGCCAGCAGCGCCGCGCTGTGCTGGTACAACTGCTGCAGCATCTGGTCCGACACGCCGGGCAGCCAGAACAGGCGCTGTTCGCGCTGCGGGTGCTGCTCCAGCTGCTTGACCAGGGTGTCGACCAGCCAGCCGTTCTTGCCGACGATGACCAGGTTGAGCGCCACGCCCTTGGCCCACAGCAGTTCGCAGGCGGCCAGCGCCTGGGCCTGGCCCTTGCGCGGTTCCAGCGTGCCGACCATCAGCAGCGTCGGCGCTTCCTGCAGCGCCTGCAGCACGCGCTCGGCGTTGTCCGGCAGGCCGGTGCTGGGGGCGCTGGCGTCGAGGTCGGCGCCCAGGTGGAAGTGGCTCAGCTTGAGCGGCGCCTGGCGCCGGTTGGGGCGGCTCGCCACCCACGCCGCCAGCTCCTCGGAGACGGCGCGCGAGATGGCGACGATGCCGTCGGCCGCGTAGGTGATGGTGTCGAGGTAGTCGGCGTAGTACTTGTCGGCGGCGAAGGTGAAGCATTCGGGACGCAGCACCGGCAGCAGGTCGTACACCACGAACCACACGGCGACGCCGCGGCGGCGCATCGCCAGCAGCTGCGGCTGGTTCTGCGAGGTGATGTTGGAGGCCAGGTCGAGGCCGAGGAACAGGTCGCCGGCGCGGCTGTCGATCGGCGCGTCCTCCAGCTGCGGCGAGCGCACGCCCAGCATCTCGGCGGTGAAGCTGCGCGCGTAGCGGTAGCTGCGGTTGCTGCCCTCGCTGTACACCGGCTCGACGCGGTAGCCGGCCGGCGGCGCCTTGATCAGCGCCAGCACGATGCTGCGCACCACGCGCTGGATGCCGGTCTTGTAGTCGGACTGCACCAGCGCCGAGATATCGATCAGCATCTGGCGCGGCGCGGCGCCGGGCTGGTTGGCGGCGATGGCGGCGGCCGCGCCGATCAGCTGGGTCTCGTCCGGCGCCGGGCGGATCGCGCTGACGGCGGCCACCAGCTGGCGGTAGTGGCCGGCGGCGCTGGCGCGCGCCAGCTCCTCGATGGCGGCGTGGTACTGGCGGCCGACCGCGGCCGGCGCGTGGTGCAGGCGCACATGCGCGCGGCCGGCTTCGGCCAGCTGCGCGCGGCGCTGCGGCTGCGCGTACAGCTCGGCCAGCGCGGCGCTCAGCTGGGCGTCCTCGAACAGGTCGGGCAGCTTGACCAGCACGGCGTCCGGCAGGGTGGCGGCGGCGCCGTGGGCGTTGATGATGGCCGGCACGCCGTGCAGCAGGCAGTCCAGCACCGAGGCCGAGGTTTCGCCGCGCGTCTGCGTGCGCAGCTGCACCGCGACGTCGCTGGCGGCCAGGTAGTGCTGGTAATCGTCGGTGCTGACGAAGCCGGTGATGGCGATGCTGGCCGGCGTGTCGCCGGCGGCGCCGGCGATCTTGCGCGCCAGCTCGGCGCCGTACTGGCCGCCTTCGTTCTCGCCGACGAACAGCAGCCGGCACTCGATCTGCCGCGCCAGCGGCGAGGCCAGGAAGGCGTCCAGCAGGCGGTGATTGAGCTTGGTCGGGCCCAGCATGCCGAAGCTGCACACCAGGAACTCGTGCTCGGCGATGCCCAGCTGGCGGCGCGCGGCGGCGCGCAGTGCGGCCGGGGTCTGGCCGGCGGCCTGCGGCGGCAGGCCGCGCAGCAGCGGCAGCGTGCGCCAGGTGTCGGCGCTGCCGGGGCCGTACCATTGTTCGGCCAGCGTGCGCGAGAAGTCGGAATGGACGATGACGCCGGCGGCCTGGTCCAGCACCGCCTTGTTGCTCGGCATGGCCCAGATCGACGGGTTGTGGCCCAGCTCCTTGTGCGCCAGCAGGCCGCTGTGGCCGTGCGAGGCGTACAGCGCGCGCACATAGGCCAGCGGCTGCACGCCCTCGCGTTCCATGTTGTCGATCACGCCGCTGAGGAAGAAGTCGTGCAGCACGACGATGCCGGGGTGGCGTTCGAGCAGCGCGAACATGTACTGGTGGGCGTTGGAATTGCCGAAGTGGTACAGCAGGCGCTGGAAGTGCGGCGCCTGCTGGTCGAACTGTTCCGGCGTGAGCAGCGGCAGGCGGCTGCCCAGCGCGGTGGCGGCGACGCCGCCGGCGCTGGCGGCAGCGACCACCAGCGTGATGTCGTAGTACGGTTCCAGTTCGGCGATCAGCTCGACGCTGTAGTCGGCGATGCCGGATTTTTCCGGCGGCAGCGGCGAGATGTAGGCCAGCCGCGGCCGGGCGGAGGCGGTGCTGGCGCCGGCGGCGCGCTGCGCCAGCCGGGCCGCGTGCGCCTGTTCCAGCGCCAGCCACAGCGCGGCGGCTGCGGCCTCGGCGTCGAGCCCGGCGGTCAGCGCCGGCAGCACCAGCGCGGCGCCGCGCAGCGGCGCCTGCTGGCGTTCGGCGAGCGCTTTATCACCAACTGCGCCGGCCGCGCCGGCTTCGGTGTAGACCATGGCCACGCCGTCGGGGCCGGGGCCGAACACGGTGTCGTTGAGGGCGACGTCGAACAGGCCGGGCGCGAACACCGCGTCCGGGTTGAGGCTGGCGAGGAAGCCGTCGCGCACCAGGGTGGCGGCGTGGTGGCTCCAGCCGTGGCCGGCCGGGACTTCATAGCTGAGCAGCTGCGCCGGCGGCAGGCCGTCGAAGGCCAGCCGCAGACGGTCGATGTGCTCGCTCTGGCCGGCGGCCAGGGCGATCAGGACGGTGTGCGCGGCGGGGCGCGCGGCGGCCTGGCGCAGCAGCGCCTGGGCCAGCGCGAGCACCGCCTCCGGCGTGCGGGCGGCGCCGTTCTGGCAGGATTGGAGATCGATTACTAGGCGCATGTTCAGTGTTCGTTAGGGTGTTGTGCGCGGCGCAGGTCGTCGAGCACCTTGCGCGCCGACAGCGGCAGTTCGCGCAGCAGGTGCGGCACGGCGGCGGCGCCGGCGGCCGGGTCGCCCTGTTTGATGGCCTGCAGGCTGCGGCTGATGGTGCTGCTCAGCGCGGGCGAGCGGCTGATCAGCGGGATCAGCACGCGGCGCAGCGCCGGGCGCGAGCTCAGCCAGCGCACGCCGCGGCGCACGCCGCTGTGCGCGGCGCGCACGGCCAGCTTGGGCAGGCTGTTGTCGCCGCGCCGCGCCAGCGCGCGCAGCGGCGCGGTGAGGCGCCACGAGCTGCTGGCGTACACCGCCATCAGGCGCTGCTCCAGCTGCGCGCCCCATTCGGCGGTCTGGTGCAGATTGTTTTCCAGCTGGCGCGCGGCGCTTTCGGACTGGCGCAGCCCGGCCTGCAGCTGCAGCACCTGGTCCTGGCGCTGTTGCAGCTGCTGGCGCACCTGCAGCACCTGCTGTGTCAGCAGCTCGGCGCGCGCGACGCCGCTGTGCACCGCCTGCTCCAGTTCCTGCGCGCGCTGCGCGGCGCGCGCCAGGTCCTGCTGCAGCGCGGCGGCGTGGCCGGCCTCGCGCGCCACCGCCTGCTCCAGCTCGGCGCCGCGCTGCACCGCGCGCGTGACATCCTGCTCCAGCGCGCTGCTGCGGGCGTCGGCCGTGCGCGCCAGCTGCCAGGTGCTTTCGATCTGCTGGTCGAGCTCCTTGCCGCGGCGCCAGGCCTTGTCCAGGTGGTGGGTGATGAAATCGTCGAACACGTTCGGCTGCAGCTGCAGCCGCTCGGCCAGCTCGGCGTGTTCGTCGGCCACGTAGTAGCGGTTCAGGCCGTCGAACCAGGCGTAGCGGTAGCCGTGGCCGGTGACCAGCGCTTCCCAGTCGCCGTGGTTGCTGTCGCGGCTGTTGGGCATGATGGCTTCGACCACCACGATCCACGGCCGGCACAGCGTGAAGTCCATGCCGCGCAGCACGTCGCCCTCGAAGCCTTCGACGTCGATCTTGAGGAAGTGCACCTCGCCGCGCACATGCTGGCGGCAGATCTCGGCCAGCGTCAGCAGCGGCACCGTGTGCTCGACCACCTGGTGGCCGTGGGCGCGGTGGGCGGCGGCCACGCTGCTGTCGGTCGAGGCCCAGCCGTTGACGTCGGGCACGTCGAACAAGGTGATGCTGCCGCTGTCGGCGCCGGCCGCCACGTTCAGGTTGATGTCGCGCGGGCGCTGTTCGCGGAAGGCCGGGCCGTAGGACGGCATCGGCTCGACGTTGATGCCGGACCAGCCTTGGTCGTAGAAGGCCTTGGTGACCGAGTGCAGTTCCGGATCGTTGGCGCCGACGTCGATATAGAAGCCGGCCGGCACGTCCCCGAGCGCGCGCCACAGCAGCACGTCTTCATAGTTCTGGGCGTAGGAGATAAAGCTCATGTGCGGGTGATCTCGATGGCGGGGTCCAGCCAGGCCGAACCCTCAAAATGGGGGCGCTGCATGTTCACCACGGTAAACACCAGCGCCAGGTCGCGCCACTCGTAGTTGTTGACCAGGTGGGTGGCGGTGCTGACGATGGCGGTGGCCACCGAATAGCTCCCGGCGCCCAGGTTGGCGGCGAAGCGGAAGCTGTAGGTGACGCGCTGGCCGGCCTGCATGTCTTCCAGCGGCAATTCCTTCAGGTGGGTGTTGGTGCCGTACATGGCCTGGCCGAGCCGGTCCTTGATCATATAGCCGAGCACCATGCGCGGGATGGCCTGGTGCACCGCCACGGTGATGCGCAAGGTCACTTGCTGGCCGACGTCGACCACCTCGACCGCCTCGCCGGCGTCGTTCAGCAGCACGATCTCGGCCACCGTGGCCTCGCCGGTGCCGGAGGTCACCTGCAGCTTGCCGTCGTCGCGCTGGTTCAGGCGCAGCGTGCTGTTCTCGCGTTCGGCGATCATGGCGTTGTAGTAGTCCATGATCTCTTCCGGCTTGCCCTCGCGCGCCAGGCGGCCGCCGTCGAGCAGGATGGCGCGGTCGCACACCGACTGGATCGCCTGCTTGTCGTGCGACACCAGCAACAGGGTGGTGCCGGCGCGGCGGTACTGGCGGATCCGTTCGAAGCTCTTGTGCTGGAAATAGGTGTCGCCCACCGACAGCGCCTCGTCGACGATCAGGATGTCGGGGCGGCGCGCGGTGGCGACGGCGAACGCCACGCGCATCTGCATGCCGCTCGAGTACACCCGCACCGGCTGGTCGAGGTAGTCGCCGATTTCGGCGAAGGCTTCGATGTCGGGCATCAGCGCGCTGATCTCGTCGACCGTCAGGCCGATCAGCTGGCCGGCCATGTAGACGTTCTGGCGGCCGGTGAAGTCGGGATGGAAGCCCATGCCCAGCTCCAGCAGCGCGGCCACGCTGCCCTGCATGTGGACGCTGCCGGTGCTGGGCTGGGTGGTGCCGGTGATCAGCTTGAGCAGGGTGCTCTTGCCGGCGCCGTTGATGCCGATCAGGCCGACCGCCTCGCCCGGCGCCACCTGGAAGCTGACGTCCTGCAGGATCCACTTGAGCTGGTGGCGCGGGCCGTTGAACGGCAGCATCCATTCGCCCAGCCGCGACCAGCGGTTGGGATAGAGTTTGTAGGCCTTGCCCAGGTTGCTAACAGTAATCGCGCCCATCAGAGTTCATCCACCATTTCGCCCGCGCGCTTGCGGAACAGTTGCAGGCCCAGCAGGCAGGTCGCCAGCGCCGCGCCGGCCGCCGGCAGCAGCGCCAGCCAGTGCGGCGGCTGGCCGCTGACCAGGATGGTCTGGTAAGCCTCGATCACCGCCGCCATCGGGTTCCACACCAGCAGGGCGCGCACCTCGGGCGGCAGGATGCTGGCCGGGTAGACGATGGGCGTGAACCAGAACCAGAACTGGATGAAGATCTGGAAGAACTGGCCGACGTCGCGGAAGAAGACGTTGAGCACGCCGAGCACCATGCCGACCCCGATCGCCAGCGCGACCTGGATCAGCAGCACCGGCAGCAGCGCCAGGAACACGGCGCCGGGGAACTGGCCGGAGGCGATCAGGAACACGGTGAACAGGCCGAAGATGATGCCGAAGTTGACCAGGCCGTTGAGCACGACGATCAGCGGCAGGCAGATGCGCGGGAAGCTGATCTTCTTGAGCAGATTGGCTTGTTCGAGGAACATGTTTTGCGCGCGCGAGGTGATCTCGGCGAACATGCCCCAGGCCAGCACGCCGGCGCACAGGTAGATGCTGTAGCCGTACTCGCTGGCGTTGCCGGGCAGGCGGTTCTTCATCACCTGGGAAAAGATCAGGGTGTACACCAGGATCATGGCCAGCGGGCTGAGCACGGTCCAGGCGGCGCCCAGCATGGTGTTGCGGTATTTGGACTGGAATTCGCGCTTGACGCTGCCGAGCACGAAGCCACGGTAGCGCCACAGCCCGTGTAGCATGGCGAGCGACATCATGCGGCCCGTGCGCGGCGCGGTGAACGAGAGAGAGGACGGCGGACTGGCATCATTGACTGGGGGCGGGCACGGAAATTACGAGACCGCGATTATACCCCACCCCTTGTTACGTAAGTAACATGTTACAGCTTGTCACACTGTGTCGGCGCCTGTCAGAGGGGCGGCGGCGCGGCGTCGCGCAGGTAGTCGGCCATGTCGGCCTGCAGCTGTTCCCAGGTGTAGAAACGGCGGTTTTCGTAGTACAGCGGACCGGGGTGCGGACGCTGCGCCAGCCGCGCCGGCGCGGCCGCCTGCAGCGCCTGGCGGCCGTTGAGCAGGGCGTGCGCCAGCACGAAAGGGAACAGCCCGATCCAGGTCAGCCGTTGCGACGGGTAGCACAGGCACAGGCGCAGATGGCGCAGGCGCGCGGCCCACGGGACGGGCCGGCTTTCGACCGGGCCGTTGGCGGCCAGCGGCGACAGCACGCGGAACAGCGGGCCGGGGCAGCGGTAGGCGTTGTATAGCGCGTACTGGCGCAGCAGCGGGCCCAGGCCGAGCCCGGTCGCCGCCTGCAGCGCCAGGAAATGCAGGGCGTCGTGGTCGTGGTGGCCGCCTTCCCAGGCCGGCGCGCACAGCAGGCGCAGCTCGGCCGCGTGGCCGGCCAGCCATTGCCCGATCCAGGCGCCGGCCGCGCGCAGCTGGCGCGGCAGGCTGGCGTCGACGATGCCCAGCGCGTCGCCGGCGAAGACGATGTCGGCCTGCTCCACGCCCAGGCTCGCCAGCACCCGGCGCGATTCCTGGTTGCGCCGTTCGGCGCTGCCGTGCGCGCCGTGCGTCAGGTAGGCGCAGCGCACCCGCCAGCCCTGGCGGCGGCAGTCTTCGATGGTCTGGAACACGCCGAACTCGTCGTCCTGGTGGGCGAACAGGAACAGCGCGACCGGCTGGCGTTCAGTAGGCATCGAAATCGAGGAAGGTGAAGTGGATGCGGGCCGGATCGAGCGTCGCCACGCGCCCCGACAGCGAGCGGTAGATCAGGTTCAGCGGCGACGGCCGCAGGCGCTGCGGAATGCTCGGATAGAAGGGGAAGCTGCGCTGGCTGTCCGGCAGCAGGCCCAGGTACAGGCGCAGCGGCGACCGGTGGCCGGCGGCCGCCGACACCGGCTGCGCGGCGCCGCCGACGGCGGCCGGCAAGTCCAGCTCCAGCTCGGCGTAGGCGCGCGCCGGGCCCAGCGCGGCGGCGTCGAAGCGCCAGCGGCGCCGCTGCCGCTGCGCGTGGACCGGGTTGTCCGGGTTGGCGCAGCGCCAGGCCAGGCTGGCGGCGCTCCACAGGCGCTGGAACGACGGCGCCGGGTCGCGCGCCGGCGCCGGCTGGCCGACCGGCCCCAGGCCGACCCGCGCCTCCAGCGGGCGCACCAGCTGGAAGCCCAGCTTGCGGATGAAGCCGGGCGTGCTGTTGGCGTTGGCCACGCCGTAGACGCCGTCGTAGCCGGCGTCGCGGCCGGCGTCGAAGGTCTGCTGCGCCAGCTTGGTGAACAGGCCCTGGCCCTGGTAGGACGGATGGGTGGCGGTGTTGAGCGAGAGCAGCAGGCGCGCCTCCACGCCCTCCAGCCGCACGCGCGCCGGCACGCACACGTAGTGGGCGGCCAGGGTGTCGCCGTCCCAGGCGTCGTAGCCGACCGCCGGGCCGTCCGGGTTGTCGGCGTACAGCCATTGCAGATAGGCCGGGGTGAACTTGGTGGCGCCGGGGAAGCAGGCGGCGAACAGCGCGCCGTAGCGCGCCAGCGCCTGCGCATCGGTGCGCAAGGGAGCGAATGTGATCATTTGAAGACCCAGTATTTACTCAAGAGATAACCGTTGACCGCCACCAGCGGCAGCGAGGCCAGCTTGCCCGCCAGCGCCCAGCCCAGCAGCGATTGCGCCAGCGCCACCAGCGCCACCGTGATCAGGTAGTTGGCCGCCACCACGCACAGGTAGCGGGCCACGGTGGTGCTGCTGCTGAGCTGCTTGAAGGTCACCTTGGCGTGGAACGCATAGTTGACCACCAGCCCGGCCACGAAGCCGGCCGAGGCGGCCGCGACCGGCGCGGCGCCGCCGCGGATCAGCAACTGCATCAGGCCGATATCGATCAGCGCGCACAGCAGGCCGCCGGCGACGAACAGCAGGAACTGCGGTTGCAGCAGCGCCCGCTTAAGCACGGCGGCCCGGCAGGCAGGACAGGATGGCGACGGCGGTGCGGGGCGAGACTAGCGGCATGGCGGACAAAAGTGAGGGGTTGGCGTGCTGACGGCGCGGCGGCGCCGACGAAGCGCGATTATACCGCATGCACTTGTTACGACAGTAACAGTTACAGCTTGTCACAGGACGCCGCCTCAGCTGCCCTGGACCAGCTTCTGCAGCGCGTCCGGGTCCTTGATCAGCAGGCGGTGCGACTCCTTCTGGATGATGCCCTGCTGTACCAAGGTCAGCAGCGCGCGCGTGACCGTCTCGCGGCTGGTGTTGATCATGTTGGCGATGTCCTGGTGGGTCGGCAGGTTTTCCACCACGGTGCCGTCCGGGTTTTTCTTCTGCATCAGCACCAGGAAGGAATAGATGCGCTTGGCCGTGTTGTTGATGCTGAGCAGGGCGCGGAATTCCGAGTCGCGCTGGATCTTCTGCGCCAGGTGTTGCAGCATTTGCTTGGCCACCGACGGCGAGTGCGAGAACAGGTGCATCGCCGTGGGCGCCGGCAGGAAGGCCACCAGCGCCTCGCTGGTGGCGACCACCGAGGCCGAGCGGGTGGAATTGTTGATCAGCGCGATTTCGCCGAAGAAGTCGCCCGGCACCAGCAGGCGCAGGCCGATCGCGCGGCCGTCCTCGGTGACGTCGATCACCTGCAGCTGGCCGGCCAGCAGGAACAGCAGGCCGTCGCCGCTGCCGCCCTTGTGCAGCACGACGTCGCGTTTCTGGTAGTGGCGGAAGCGGAAATCGGCCTTGACCCGGATGATCTCCTCGTCCGACAGCTCGGACAGCAGCGGAATCTTGCGCAGGTGCACCTGGATATTGCGCTCTTCGCTGGGCGCGTTGGTGCCCTGCGCCGGCGGCGTCGCGGCGTGGCTGGCCAGCGCCGTATCGGGCGCGGCGGCGGGGAGGGGAGGACTGGTCGACTTCATGCGTGCGTGGGAGTGGAAGGCATCGATAGTGTAGCAGATGGCGCCTGCGGCTCAGACTACAAGGCCGCTCACGGCCCCTGCCATTGCCAGCTCAGCTGCAATTGGCGGTTGTCGTATTGAAACACCGAGATATTCTCGCGGTTGATGACCTGGCGCACTTCCAGTTGCAGGCTGTGGTTTTTGTTGAGCGGATAGCTGACGGTGGCGCGCAGCGTATGGGTGTTCTGGTTGCGCACCACGTCGATGATGCCGGGCGAATACAGCTCGCTGCCGCGCCAGCGCTGCCAGTTGTAGCCCAGGTCGGCGGTCAGCGCATTGTCGAAGCGGTGCCGCCACTGGGCGCCGGCGGCCAAGCCGTGGCGGTTGCCGCCGGGGCGGTCGCCCACCGCGCGGTCCTGCAGCGCGCCGGCGCTGGCGCTGAGCACGCTGTCGCCGTCGCGCCGGCTGAACTGCGCGCGCAGTTCGCCGTTGGTGGCGTCGAAGTTGTCGAGGGTCAGGTATTGCAGCCGGCTCAGGCTGGTGACCAGGTTGAGCTGGACGCCGTAGGGCAGCGGCAGCGGCGGACCGACGCGGGCCTGCAGCTGGACCTGGCGCTGGTAGAGCTGACCGCCCAGCGTGATCAGGCCGACCAGGGTGCTGCCGCGCACGGTCCAGTTGCCGAAGCGCCACGGCGTCTCGGTGCCGGCGAACAGCGACGAGCTGTCGTACTGACGCAGGCTGTCGTTGCGGCGCCCCTGGAACTGCACGAAGCCGATGGTGCCGTTGGGCGTGAGGTCGCGCACGTACTCGCCCGACAGCATGGTGTACTGATCGTGCTTGGGGCGGAATTCCGGCGTCAGCTCTAAGCTGGTGTCGATCTCCTGCGCGCTCAGGCCGGTGCCGCGCCGGTTCGAGCCCTGGTTGACGTTCTGGTCGATGCCGCGGCCGACGGTCAGGCTGTACTGGCTCAGCGGCGTCCAGCTCTGGCAGCCGCCGGCGCGGGCGTCGGCGATCAGCGCGCGCAGGCCGGGCGGCGGCGCGAAGCGCTGTTCGATGATGACGAACAGCCGCTCGGCTTCGTCCAGGTGGCCCAGGCCGCACTGGATCAGCGCCAGGTCCAGCCAGGCGCCGGCGTGCAGCGGTTCCTTGTCGATCACGCGCTGCAGCGCTTCGCTGGCGTCGTTCTTGCGTCCTTCGGCGATCGATTGCAGCGCTTCCTGGTACAGGTCGTTGACGTGCGAGGGCTCGCTCTGATCTTGTTGCTGCGCGGCCGCGTGCGGCGCCAGGCCCAGGCCCAGGCTCAGGCACAGTCCGGCGCCCAGGCGGCGCAGGGCGGCCGGCGCGCGCGCCGGTGGGGCGGCGCGCATCACGCGGCGGACTCCTGGCCGGCGGCCGGGGCGGTGTGGCGGTGTTCCATACTCGGTTCCAGGGTGTAGAGGGTGGTGCGCTGTTCCTTGCCGCGCAGCTGGCGTTCGCCCAGCAGCAGGAACTGGTGGCGCCTGGCGCGGCGCACGGTGCCGGCGCCGATGATGATGTCGTGCGGCAGGTCGCGCGCGGCCTGCTCCAGCCGCGAGGCGGTGTTGACGCTGTCGCCGACGGCGGTGTAGATGCTGCGGAAGGTGGTGCCGAAGTCGCCGGCGAAGGCCAGTCCGCTCTCGATGCCGATGCGCACCCGCAGCGGCGCGCGGCCGTCGCGCTGGCGCTGCGCGCTCAGCTCGGCCACGCGCGCGACGATGGCGGCGGCGGCCTCGAGCGCCAGGTCGGCGTGGTCGGGGTCGGGCAGCGGCGCGCCCCAGAACGCCACCAGGCCGTCGCCGGTGTATTTGTCCAAGGTGCCGCCCTGGTCGATCACCGGTCCGGTCAGGCAGGCCAGGAAGGCGCGCGTCAGTTCGGCCGCCTCGGCCACCGGCAGCGATTCGACGTGGGTGGTGTAGCCCTCCATGTCGGCGATCAGGGTGGTGACGTCGAGCTGGCGCGGCGCCAGCGGGTCGGCGATGTCGCTGCGCAGCAGTTGCGCCACCACGGCCGGCGCCACGTACTGGCGCAGCGTGTCGAGCAGGTGGCGCGAATCGCGCTGGCTCAGCTGCCACTGGTAGGGCACGGCCACCGCCAGCAGGAACAGCGTGCTGGCCAGCGGGCCGGTGGTGGAGAAATCGGGGTCGTGCGGACCGATGGCGTAGGCCAGCAGCAGCCAGGCGGCCGACAGCGCCGCCAGCAGGGCGGCGCTGAGCACGGCCGGCAGGCGCGGCAGCGCGTAGCCGGCCAGCAGCACGCACAGCAGGCCGTAGGCGGCGCCGATCAGCCGGCCCGGCCAGCGCGCCGGCGCCAGCCCCTGTTGTTCATCGAGCAGGGTCGACAGCATGGCCGCCTGCACGCTCAGACCGGGGCGGTTGGCGGCGATCGGCGTGGTGACGCGGTCGCCCAGGCCGAGCGAGGACGAGCCCACCAGCACCAGGCGGCCGCTGGCGCCGGCCGGGGCGATGCGCTGGGCCAGGATGTCGGCCGCCGAGGCCACCGTGTAGGCGTCCCAGTCGCGCCGGTAGGACACGCGCTGGGTCGGGCCGCGCGCCAGCGCGGCGTCGAGGCCGCCGCCGCCGCAGCAATCGACCAGCGCCACGCTCAGGGCCGGATACAGCTTGCCTTCAAAGCTGGTGCGCAGCGGCAGGCGGCGCAGCGTGCCGTCGCGGTCCGGAATGAAGCCGATGTTGCCGACGTGCGGCACGTCGGCCCAGGCCGCCTGGTTGGCGATATAGCCGGTGGCCGGCGTGCCGTCGGCGCGGCCGCGCGGCGCCGGCCGGGCGCCGGCCAGCACGCCCTCGCGCAGCCATTCGGGGCGGTCGCGGCTGTAATCGAAGGCCTGGGCCAGCACCAGCGGTCCGTGGCGCGCCAGCAGGCCCAGGCGCAGGTCGCCCTCGGCGTCGGCCGGGTTGGGCAGCACGATGTCGAGCGCGACGCCGCGCGCGCGGTATTGGGTCAGCAGGGTTTCCACCAGGTCGGCCAGGCGCGCGCGCGGCCACGGCCAGGCGCCCAGCTCGCGCATGCTGGCCTCGTCGATGTCGATCACCAGCACCCGTGGTTCCGGCGCCACGCTGTGGCGCCACTCGATGAACTGGTCGCGCAGCCACTCGTCGGCGAACAGCGAGCCGCCGCCCGGCGCCAGCCATTGCGCCCACAGGGACAAGCCTATCGCCACCGCCGCGATCACGGCGCGAACCAGGCCGGTCGGTAGGGCGGGGGGGCGCCACGCTGGAGGAGGGGAGGTGTCGATCAAGGTGAAAAAATACTGGGAGGAAACGATGGGAATAATCTGACAGTATAGCCGCTCGCGGCCCACGGTGGTGCGGCCGGGCCGGCCTTTTGCTACAAAGTGTAAGTTGAGGGGCGGGAAAAATTGAATTGCGTAAAATGTGATAGCTGTCACGGAAAACTATCCTGAGGGCAGGATAATGACCGAAAAAGGGGAATACCATGTTGCGTCAACTACTGATTCTGGCCGCCATCGCGCTGGCCGCGCCTCTCGCCCAAGCGGCCGAGGCCGGCACCATTATCTTCGTCGCCGGCGACGTCCGGGTGGGCGACCACGCCGCCGTGCTCAACGGGCCGGTCGGCGAGGGCGAGTTGCTCAGCACCGGCAAGGATGGTTCCCTGTACATCAAGACCATCGACAACGGCCTGTTCATCCTGCGTCCGGCCACCAAGGCGCGCATCGCCGCCTACCATGTGGACCGCGCCAACCCGGCCAACACCCGCATCAAGCTCGAATTGCTCAGCGGCGTGGCGCGCAGCCAGTCCGGCGAGGCGGTCAAGGCGGCGCGCCAGAACTTCCGCTTCAACACGCCGGTGGCCGCGATCGGCGTGCGCGGCACCGACTTCACCGTCTTTACCGACCAGGATACCTCGCGCGTGGCCGTCATTTCGGGCGGCATCACGATCAGCGGCTTCACCGGCGCCTGCCGTCCCGACGGCATCGGCCCGTGCGAGGGCGCCAGCAGCCGCGAGCTGTCGGCCACCCAGCGCGGCCAGTTGTTGCAATTTCATCGCGGCCAGGTCGCGCCGCAACTGTTGCAGGATGCCACGCTGGCGCCGGACGTGAGCGCGCCGCCGCGTCCTGAAGAGCCGGCCGGCAAGGCGGCCGGCGGTGGCGGGGTGGCCGGCATGCCGGGGCTGGAGGCGCAAAAAACGGTTGCATTGCAGCAACTAACGCAGAGCACGGCGGGCGGCAAAAACCCGCCGGACGCGAATGGCATCGTCACCGTGCCGCCGGTGACCGAGGTCAGCCCGCCGGTGACCCCGGAGCCCCCGGTCACGCCGACGCCGCCGGTGGTGACGCCGCCGGTGGTGACGCCGCCCGTGGTGGAAACGCCGCCGGTGGTGGTGCCGCCGGCGCCGGTCCTGCCGGAGCGCCAGATCGTCTGGGGCCGTTGGCAGCCGGTGCTGGACCTGCCGGTCAAAGTGAATATGGTGGCTGAACTGGTCAAGGGCACCGAACTGGTCTCCGTCAATGACGATTTCGTGCTGATGCGCACCCAGGGCAAGGATTATCTGATCCCCGAGCGCGGGGCGGTGGGCTTCGAATTGACGCAGAGCGAGGCATATATACATAGCGACAACACGGCGATCCCGGTGGTGGTGGCGAAAGTTGAAAATGGGGTATTGAAGTTTAATTTTGATAATCGAACCTTTGCCACCAGTTTCGATCTAGTTAATAAAACCGAACGGATTGCCCTGCAATCCAAGGGCGACGTCGCCAGCGATGGCCGCTTCTCGGGCGAGAGTCGGTTCAACGCGCCGACCAATATGGCGCTAAATGGCGTGCTCAGCTCGGAAAACGGCGGCACCGCGGCCTATTTGTTTGACGCTCGCCTCAGCGGTAACCGTGCGGTCTACGGCACCACGCTGTGGCGCCAGCAGGCCGTGGTCACCAAGCCGTAGCGCGCCCGTACTGCCCACAATAAGACAGCCCGCAGTCCGGCGCCGAGCCGGATTGCGGGCTGTTTTGTTGTGGCCGCCTGTTTCTGCGGTGATGTAATCCTGCAACAATTGTGCGCTGATTCGCGCTGCGGTCTTTTAATTGGTTCGAATAAAGAGCGTGTTTCCCTTTATTTGAATGCCTAGGTTTGGTCGCCCCGACAAGCTTGCATATTTAAATCCTCCACCGGGTCAAAACACCGTTCGCGCCCCATGGCCGGCGGTGCCAGGGTGGACTGTTCGACATGGCTTGCTTTAGCCGCGATCTTCTCTGATAATGATCCGCCGCATTAATGTTGGTGAATAAACTATCAAGATTCAGAGGATATTGTTCAATTTTGTGACCCGCGTCACATCAAGCGGCCAATACCTTCTGACATTATTCGGTACGTTAGGTTGCAGTGGCGAATTTCCGCAGACTGCAAAATTTAACTTCAATCATATTTTCCATTAGGAGCACTACATGGCTACTCATACTCTCGATCTGCAAAAGCTGTACGTCGCGTACTTCAACCGTCCTGCAGATCCAGGTGGCCTGGCTTTCTACGAAGCCGCCCTGACCGCCGGCACCGCCACCCTGGCCAGTATTGCTGCGTCCTTCGGTCAGTCGACCGAGTACACCAATACCTTTGCTGGCATGAACAGCCTGCAGATCATCGACCAGATCTACCTGAACCTGTTCGGCCGTCACGCTGACAACGGCGGCGCACTGCTGTACTCGGCGCAGCTGGAAAGCCACAACTTCACGCTGGGTCAGATCGTTACCACCATCGCCAACGGCGCTTTGGCTCCAGGTAACCCAGACGGCATCGCTTACCTGAGCAAAGCTGCAGCAGCTGTTGCCTTCACCGACAAACTGGTGGCAACCCCAGGCGGCGTAGTTGCTTACTCCAACGCAGCAGCTGCTGCAGTTGGTAAGTCCTTCATCACCAGCGTGACCGACGCTGCATCGCTGGCTGCCGCTATCGCTCCAACCGCGCTGGCTGCGACCGTCACCAACGTTCAGACCGCTAACAACCCAACCCTGGCTGCTTCGGTTATTGCTCAAGCTGCTTCCGACGCCGCTGCTACCGTTGCTTCGACCAAAGTCGGCGCCGCTGTTGCTGCTTCGCAAGCTGTTACCGATTCGATCAAAGCTGCTGCTGATGCACACACCAAAGAAGCGCTGACCGATGCAACCGCTCTGACCGCTACCGCGACCGACGCTGCTACTGCTTCCGCTACCGCTGCTACCGCCAAGACCGACGCTGCTGCTGCCGTTGTAACCGCACAAGCCGCTGTTGATGCTGCCGCTGCTGCTGGCGACGCTGCTGCCTACGTTGCTGCTCAATCGCAACTGAACCTGGCCAACGCAACCCTGACCTTCGCTACCACCGCTGCGACCAAAGCCGCTGCAACCGCTGCAACCGCTGACGCTGCTGCTAAAGCTGCAGTTGCTGACGACGCCGCTGCTGTTACTGCTGACGCCGCTGTTGCCACCGCAACCACCAAAGCTGCCTCCGCTGCCGCCGACGCTACCGCCG
This sequence comes from Duganella rhizosphaerae, assembly GCF_040364205.1. Taxonomy (NCBI): domain Bacteria; kingdom Pseudomonadati; phylum Pseudomonadota; class Betaproteobacteria; order Burkholderiales; family Oxalobacteraceae; genus Duganella; species Duganella rhizosphaerae. The sequence continues at coordinate 177,383 of NZ_BPWK01000003.1, read as the reverse complement.
CTGCCGCTGACGCAACCGCCAAGGCTGCTGCTTTCGCTGCTGCTGCTGCCAAGACCCTCGACACCGCAACCGATGACGCAGCTGCTACCACCGCTGTGAACACCGCTAAAGTCGCTACCGCTGCTGCTGCTGACGCTGCTGGTACCGTTGTTGTGCAACAGAGCTCGGCTTCGTACGCTACTGCTTCGGCAACCGCATCGACCGACGCTGCAACCGCTGCAACCGCACACGGCACCGCCGCTGCTGCGATCACTGCTGCAAACTCGATCGCTACCGCTGCTACCGCTGTTAGCGCCGCTGCTGCTGAACTGACCGCCGCCAACACTGCCAAGGCTTCGGCTGACGCAGCTCTGGTCGTTGCCACCAACTACAGCAACGCCGCTAAAGCAACCATCACCACCGCTGATGATGCTGCTGCTGCAACCGCGCTGACCGCTGCTACCGCTGCTGCCGCAACCGCTGCTGCCGCTGTCGTCGCTGCTAACGCTGATGTCGCTGCCGCTGCTCCATTGGCCGCTAACTTCGTTGCCAAGACCATCACGCTGACCACCGGTTCCGATACTGGCACCGCATTCGTCGGTGGCGCAGGCGACGACATCTTCGTCGGCAACAGCGCGACCAACGTCATCGCTCTGACCACCTTCGATTCGATCGATGGCGGCGCGGGCACCAACACGCTGAACGTCACGACCATCGCTGCGATGGACACCACCGCTGCGTTGCAAACCTCGGTAAAGAACATCCAGGTCGCAAACCTGACTTCGGCTGCTACCGTTACCGCTGATACCTCGGCTTGGACCGGCATGACCAATTTGAACGTTGCGTCGGTTGGCGGTACCCTGGCTGCTGGCGTTACCGCTTCGGGCACCACCGCTGTGGTCCTGACTGATGCCAAGCTGAATGGTGGCGTTATTGCTGTTAAAGGTGGTTCGACTGTTAGCGTGACGACCGCTGGCCAAACGGCTGCTGACACGATCACCGTCGGCGCTGGCACTGCAGCAACCGGTAACGTAACCATCGCAGCTACGCTGGCTTCCGGCATCACCGGCACCGGCACCCTGGCTGCTACCACCAAAGGCGGCACCTCGATTTCGATCACCGAATCGGGCGGCACTGCTAGCAATGCTGCAATGAACGCAACCGACGGCGGCGTTTCGGCAACCAAAGCTGGTACCCTGGCTTCCGTGACCCTGAACGGCTACGGCGCAAGCTCGACGATCACCTCGAACGCGCTGACCAGCCTGTCGCTGGCCAACAGCACCACCGCTGCAACCAACGTCACGATCACCAACAGCCTGACCGCAGCTGCAACGGCTCACTCGTCGACCCTGGCTCTGACCGTCAACAACCTGACCGGCGCGACCACCCTGGTTGATACCAACAACGTGTACAGCACGCTGAATGTCACCACCGCTGGTGGCCTGGATGCAAACGGTAACGCGCTGGATTCGACCCTGGCCGCGATCAACGCAACGAACCTGACCACCCTGACCGTCGGCGGCACCAATGCGCTGACCCTGACCGCCGCGCCAGCTTCGCTGACCACCGTTACCGTTACCGGTGCCGCTGGTTTGACGGCCGACCTGTCGGGCGCCAACATGACCGCAATCAGCACTGCGGCAACCACCGGTTCGTCGACCATCACTGCTGATGCATCGAAAGCAACCTTCACCGGCGGCGCTGGCGTTGACAACCTGACTCTGTCGTCGACGACCGTATCCAAAGCTATCACGCTGGGCAACGGCGCTGACAGCCTGACGCTGGCTTCCGGCACCACCGCAGCTACCGCTGCTGTTGATGGCGGCGCTGGTATCGACACCCTGGTAATGGTTGCTGCTGATGCAGTTACCGCTTCGGGTACGGCTACCTTCGCAACCAAAGTTACCGCCTTCGAAGTCCTGAGTCTGACCGGCGCGACCGGCGCACAGGCTGTGGACGTCGCTGCTCTGGGTAACTACACCAAAGTGAGCTCGTCCGCCAGCGCTGGCACCCTGACGCTGAACAACCTGGCTTCGAACGGCACCCTGACCATCACCGGCGACACCGCTGGTACCGGTTATGTTGTTGGCGTGACCAACGCAGCAGCCGGCCTGTCCGACGTGCTGAACCTGTCGCTGAGCAAAGCTGGCCTGCTGACCGCTGGTTCGGTTACCGCCGCTAACGTCGAAACCGTGAACATCACCACGGCTGACACGCAAGCGACCCCAACCAACCCACTGGACACGCTGACCCTGGTGGCTACGTCGGCTACCTCGGTAAAAATCAGCGGTAACGCCGGTCTGGACCTGACCGACACCGGCACTGCTATGACCTCGGTTGACGCCAGCGGCATCACCGCAGGTAGCTTCACCTTCACCTCCGGCGCCCTGGCTGCTGCCGCGACGATCAAAGGTTCGGCTACCGGTACCAACACGGTTGACTTCTCGCTGGCAACCGGTGGCGCAGTCACCTACGTCGGCGGCACCGGCAACGACGCAATCACCGCGTCGAACGGTAAAGCCAACGTCATCACCCTGGGTAACGGTACCAACTCGGTCACCGGCACCACCGGCAACCAGACCATCACCGGCGGTACGGGTGCTGATACGGTCAACCTGACCACTGGTAACAACGTTGTCAACCTGGGCAATGGCGCCAATAGCTTCACCGCGACCACGGGTAACAACACCTACGTCGGCGGCACGGGCGTGGACACCATCTCGGTAGGCGCAGGCGTCAACACCATCACTACCGGCACCGGTGCTGACGTTGTGACCCTGACCACTGCTGGCGCCAACGTCAACACGTTCTCGACCATCACCGACGCACACGCTGGCATGCAGATCGCCTTCACCAACCTGGGTACCGAGACCTTCGTGTCGGCCAAGGTATCGGGTCTGGATGCAAACACCGCAGTGTTCCAGGATTACGCCAACGCTGTTGTTGCTGGCGCAACCCAGGCTGACCACTCGATGAACGGCGCGTTCGGCTGGTTCCAGTTCCATGGCGACACCTACCTGGTGGAAGTTAAGCACACCACCGCCGGTGGTATCAACCAGACCTTCGCTAACGGCGTTGACCAGATCGTCAAGCTGACCGGCCTGGTCGACCTGAGCACCGCTACTGGCGGCACCACCAACATCCTGACCCTGGTTTAATACCTTGGAAAGGCTCACCTCTGCGCATGTCGGCGGGGTGAGGCTGGTGTGACCTAAAACCCCGCAACCTTCCGGTTGCGGGGTTTTTTTTACGATGTCGTCATCTTGACTTGACAGGAAATGCACATGGATTGGACTGCGGGATATGCATCAGATGTGGAATACATTGCCGGCTTTTACAAGGAGCAGAGTCCGCAATGGCTGAATATGGTTTGTGTGCTCAACGGTTTGGAGCCGGTGTCGCTCGACGCCGGATTCACCTATTTTGAATTGGGATTCGGGCGCGGTTTGACGGCCAATCTGCTGGCCGCTGCCCATCCACAGGGGCAGTTTTTTGCCACCGACTTCAATCCGGCCCACGTTGCAGGCGCGCGCGCGCTGGCGGCGGATGGCGGTATCGGCAATCTGACTTTGTTAGAAAGCAGTTTTGCCGAGCTGGCGCAGGGCGCGGTACAGCTGCCGCAGTTGGACTTCATCACCCTGCATGGCATCTACACCTGGGTCACGCCGGAGAATCAGCAGCACATCGTTGATTTCATCGCGCGTTATCTGAAGCCGGGCGGCCTGGTATACCTGAGTTATAACGCGCTGCCAGGCTGGATTGCGGCCTTGCCGATGCAGCGCCTGCTGGTCGAGTATGGCGACGCTCACCCCAACCGCAGCGACATCCAGCTGCGCGGCGCCGCTACCTTCCTGCAAAAATTGTCCGAAGCCGGCGCGAGCTATTTCCATGCCCATCCCTCCAACCAGGCGCGCGTGGACGGCTTGAAGACCAGTAACACCAACTATCTGGTGCACGAGTATATGCACAAACATTGGCAGCCTTTGTACCATGCGGATGTGGCGCGGGCCCTGGGCGGTGCGAAAATGGATTTTGCCGGTGGGGCGGAATTTTCTTGCGCCTACACGCAACTGTTCCTCAACGAGGAAAGAAAGGCGTTGCTCGCGCAAATGCCCGATCCCGCCATGCACGAGACGCTCAAGGATTATTTTCTCAACACGGCGTTCCGCAAGGACGTGTTTGTGCGCGGCGCTCGCAAGATGTCGCCGGCACGTCGTACCGCATGGCTGGCGCAAACCTGCGTGGCGTTGATGGTGGCGCGCGATAAGGTGACTTTCGACATGGTGCTGACAGTCGGTGCGGTAAGTGGCGCGCCTGCAGTGTACGGCCCGCTTTGCGATGCGCTGGCCGTTCGTCCGCACACCTTGGCAGAACTGGCGGCGCTGCCGCAGCTGCAAGGAAGCAGTCTTGAGGATGTGCTGCAGACCGCGGCGCTGCTGACGACCTCCGGCCAGGCCGCCTTGTATCGCGGTGCGCCGGTTGACGCCGCGCCTGCGCGCCGATTCAATCAGGCCATCGCCGCTCATCTCGAGCACGGCGACGACTATAGCGTCATGTGTTCGCCGGTGCTGGGCGGCGGAGTGGCGGTAAGCTACGTCGAGCGACTGGTGTTCGGGTTGCTTGCACAGGGCGGTGACGAGGCCGACATCGACAAGTTGGTGGTCGACGCCTGGTGCATCATGTCGCGGCTGTCGCGGCGGATGGTGAGGGACGGCGTCACCCTGGAGAACGAGCAGCAGAACCTGCAAGAATTGCGTCTGGCGATCGAGCGTATCGTTCGTGATACACTGCCAGACTGGCGTAGTCTGGGCATGATCTAGGCGTAACAAAGGCAAGGAATGTGGCATATTCCTTGCGTTTTGTGGTTTTCTATGCAACTTTAAAGTGTATTTCTCCAAAAAATTGTGATCTGCGTCACAATTCCTCTCGCGTTTCAGCGATAATGTCTCGTCTTTAAATAATTGTGCTGCGGCCATTCGCCGTGCACTTGGCCGCATGGGCGACATTTTTTTTCACCGTCATTCGCGTCTCCTTGCGTTATACCGCCGTTGCTAGTCAGCTAGAACCTATGAAACCACTATTGAATCCGAAGAACGAGATTGAGCAAATCCTGCTCAGTTTCAAGAGCACCTTTTACACCGTCGGCGTTTTCAGCGCGATCACCAATTTGCTGATGCTGGCGCCGTCACTGTACATGCTGCAGGTTTATGATCGCGTGCTGCAAAGCCGCAACGAGATCACCTTGCTGATGTTGACCTTGATGATGCTGGGTGCCTACGTGTTGCTGGGCGCGCTGGAATTGATACGCAGTTTTGTGCTGGTGCGGGTGGGGGCACAGTTCGACATGAAGCTCAACCGTCGCATCTACACCGCCGCCTTTGAGCAGAATCTGAAGCAGGCGGGCGGCAATGCCGGCCAGGCGCTGCAGGATCTGACCTCGCTGCGTCAATTCTTGACCGGCAATGCCTTGTTTGCATTCTTTGACGCGCCGTGGTTCCCGATCTATCTGCTGGTCATCTTCCTGTTTGAGCCAATGCTGGGCCTGTTTGCATTGGGCGGAACCAGCTTGCTGGTGATCCTGGCCGTCATCAATGAACGCGTGACGAAAAAGCCGATGGCCGAGGCCAACGGCATGGCGATTGCGGCTAGTGCGCTTGCCACTAATAATCTGCGTAACGCCGAAGTGATCGAATCCATGGGCATGCTGCCCAACCTGATGGGCCGCTGGTTCAAACTGCATGGCAGATTCTTGCACCTGCAGGCGGAAGCGAGCGAAAAAGCCGGTTTGGTCGGTGCCGTCACCAAGTTCGTGCAAGTTTCCTTGCAATCGCTGGTGCTGGGCTTCGGCGCGTTGTTGGTTCTGGATGGAAAAATTACTTCCGGCATGATGATCGCCGCCTCGATTTTGCTGGGCCGGGCGCTGGCGCCGGTGCAGCAGGTGATTGGTGTTTGGAAATCCTTTAGCAGCACTCGCAGTGCATACGAGCGCTTGCGCGACTTGTTGGAGAAAAATCCGCCGCGCGGCGCAGGGATGCCGCTGCCTAAACCGAGCGGCCATTTGGCGGTCGAGAACGTTATTGCCTCGCCGCCAGGCGTGAAGACCGCGCTATTAAAAAACGTCAATTTTGCCATCATGCCGGGCGACGTGCTGGGCGTGATCGGCCCGAGCGGCTCGGGCAAGTCGACTTTGGCACGCTTGTTAGTCGGTGTCTGGCCCGCCGCAGGGGGCAAGGTACGCCTCGATGGCGCGGATATCTTCAGCTGGAACAAGGCTGAGTTGGGACCGAATATAGGCTATCTGCCGCAGGATATCGAACTGTTTGGCGGCACCATTGTCGACAACATCGCGCGTTTCGGCGAAGTCGATGCGGACAAGGTGGTGCTGGCCGCCAAGCGCGCCGGCGTGCATGAAATGATCTTGCATCTACCCAATGGCTACGACACCATGTTGGGTGATGGCGGCGCCGGTTTGTCCGGTGGACAGCGTCAGCGCCTCGGTCTGGCGCGCGCCATGTACGGCGACCCTTCCCTGATTGTTCTCGACGAACCCAATTCCAATCTGGATGACGTGGGTGAGCAGGCGCTAGTGCGCGCAGTTGCCGATTTGCGTCAGCAAGGTAAGACGATCGTCTTGATCACCCACCGCACCAGTGCAATTGGTGTAACCAATAAATTGTTGCTGCTGCGTGATGGTATGGTCGAGATGTTCGGCCCGACGGACCAGGTGCTGACAGCCTTGCAGCAGCAAAACCAGAAAAATGCGCTGGCACAACAGCAAGCACAGGCCCAGCAGCAGGCACAAGCCCAGGCCCAGCAGCAGGCACAACAGCAAGCCCAGCAACAAGAGCAGAATCAGATGCAGCCGGCTGCCCAAGCGGCAGGCAATGCCACTACGGAGTAAGCATGAATATGAAATTGATAGATACCAAGGCATTGGCAAGCGATGTCATTTCCCATGACGTCGCACCGCTGACGGTCAATACCGATGCCAGCGGCTATAGCCGGCTGGGCTGGATCATCGTCCTGGTCGGGGTGCTTGGAACATTGGGCTGGGCATGTTTCGCGCCGCTGGATAAGGGCGTGCCGTTGTCTGGCACGGTGACTAACGAGGGCAACCGCAAGGCGATTCAGTACCAGATCGGCGGCACCGTCGATGAGATATTGGTCAAGGAAGGTGACATCGTCAAAAAAGGCCAGGTGCTGGTCAAGATGAACAGTGTCGTGGTGGAGTCGCAAGCGGACATTAGCAAGACGCAGCTGATCGCCAATCTCTCGGCGGCGGCGCGACTGCGTGCCGAGCGCGACGGCAAGAGCAGCCTGGTATTCCCTGCGCAGTTGGAAGAGAACAAGGGTGACCCACGGGTGATCGAGAATATCGCCTTGCAGACGCAATTGCTGAATTCGCGGCAAGCCGCGTTGCACAGTGAACTGGCGGCGGCGCAGGAGAGTATTGCCGGCCTGAAGTCGCAGTTGTCCGGCGTTCAATCTGGGCGGGATAGCAAGATTGCACAGGCGCGCATAGTCAAGGAACAATACGACAACTTGAAAGACCTCGAACGCGAGGGCTATGTTGCGCGCAGCAAGGTGCAGGATTACGAGCGCACCTATGTACAGCTCAATGGTTCGATCGCGGAGGACTTGGGCACAATCGGACACATCCAGCGCCAGATGGCCGAACTGACGCTGAAGTTAGCCCAGCGGAACCAGGAATATCAACGCGATGTGCGCATTCAGCTGGCCGATGTGGAAAAGGAAGTGCTGGCCTTGAGTAGCCGGCAGGTCGCCGAAAAATATGCAGTCAATAATGCCGAGGTACGTTCGCCGGTGGACGGCGTGGTAATCGGGATGGCCGTTTTCACGCGCGGCGCTGTAGTGCAGCCAGGCTTCCGGATGATGGACATTGTGCCGGTGGAAGACACTTTGATTGTCGAGGGCCGTCTGGCCGTCAATCTGGTCGACAAGGTACATGCCGGCTTGCCCGTCGAGTTGATGTTCTCCGCGTTTAACAGCAATACCACGCCTCATGTGCCCGGGGTGCTGACGAAAGTGTCGCCCGACCGTTTGACAGACGAACACAATGGCGCGCCGTATTACAGCGTGCAGGTGCGCGTGACGCCCGAAGGCATGAAGATGATGCAGAAGAAGAAACTGCTGGTGCGCGCTGGGATGCCGGTGGAGCTGTTCGTCAAGACCGGCGAACGCACCATGATGAGCTACCTGCTCAAGCCGGTATTTGATCGCGCCAAGACCTCGATGACGGAGGAATGAAATGACGATGCGTACACCACGTCTGAAACCGGCGGCGCTGCTCGCGGCGCTGTTGGGTGCCGGCGCCATGCTGCACGGCGCCAGCGCGTCCGCCTTGGGCTTGATGGAAGCTTATAACGCCGCGTTGAAAAACGATACGGTCTTCCGTGCGGCCTACTATGCGAATGAGGGCGGCAAGGAAAACAAGGTGCTGGGTTTGTCGGGCTTGCTCCCGAGTATTTCGGCCAGTTTTTCCGACAGTAAGAATCGTACCGATATTTCCCAAGATGGTAGGTCGATACACCCGATTTACTACAGCCGCTCCTCCAACATACAGGTGCGCCAAACCTTGTTCAACCTGGATGCGTGGGCGCGCTATAAGGAAGGTCAGCTGCAGACCGACTACAGCGGCGCCGTCTATCTGAGCGAACAGCAGCAAGTGGCGCTGCGCGTAGTCGGTGCCTATATCGAGGCGCTGTTCAAGGAAGATCAGCTGGCGCTGGCGCGGATCGAGCGCGATACCTATATCGAACGGATGAAGGTCAACGACCTGATGTTCACCAAGGGCGAGGGCACCCGCACAGATATGCTGGAAACCCGCGCCCGCCTCGACGTCGCGGAAGCGGCCTTGCTGGAGGCCCAGGATAATCTGGCCGCCACCCGCACCAGCCTGGCCGCCATCATCGGCGGCGACGTCGGTGAGTTGGAAAAAATGGCACCCGACTTCCGTGGCAGCTCGGACGACACGCTGAGCTTTGACGCCTGGAAGCGGGTGGCGATGGAGCGCAACCCCGATCTGAAAGCCAAGCAGCTTGCCGTCGACATCAACCAGCAAGAGGTCAACAAGTCGCGCGCGGGCCACGCTCCGCGACTCGATCTGGTGGGTACCTACGGTAAGAGTACCTCGGACTCGACTAGCACCATCGACCAGACTATCACTTCGCGTAGCGTCGGTTTCCAGCTGAACATTCCGCTATATTCGGGTGGCGCGGTCAATGCGGGCACCAGGCAGGCCGTGGCCAATCGCGAAAAAGCCAAGGCCGACCTGCAAACGGAAACGGACAAGGCGATGCTGGAGTTGCGCAAGGATTACGATTCCGTGGTCAGCAGCGTCTCGCGCATCGACGCGCTGATGAAGGCAGTCGAATCGGGACGCTTGCTGGTCAAGGCGACCGAGCAGAGCATCAAAGGCGGCGTGCGCATTAATCTGGATTTGCTGGACGCACAGCGGCAATTGAGCGCCACCGAGCGAGATCTGGCACAGGCACGCTACACTTATGTGCTGGCGCAGATGAAACTGCGGGCGGCGGCCGGTACATTGTCGGCCGACGATGTGCGCGCGATGGCTGCGTATTTCCGTTGAACGGAGCGCATTCACGATGAAAGGGGCGCGATGGAACCGGAACTCGAAGTAACCGTCAACGGCACCAGCTACCGGGTGGCCGATTTAAATGACGAAGCCCGCAGCCAGGTAGGCAATCTGCAGTTTGTCGAAGGAGAGATCGCTCGCTTGAACGCCAAGCTCGCGGTCTATCTGACGGCCAAGATGGCCTACGAGAACGCGTTGCGCGACGCCTTGCCGCGCTCACTGCAGTGACTGGTCGAGGATGTCAGCCGAGGCTGGCCAGCGACGCTTTCAGTGCTTGGCCATAGGCGGTCCGCGCCGTCTGCATGATGGCCAGGTCGCGCTGCAGTTCGGCGATGCGCTGCTCGGTCGCCTGGTACATTTGCAGTTGCGCCTTCGATTCCGCAGACAGTGCGCTTAACAGGTATTCCTTGCCATCCATATTGATGGTTTGTTGGTTGTCCATTGAACTGGTTTCCTTTCTGTGGCGGGACCGGTCAGCCAAGGCGGGGTGGCTGACCAGATTTTTCATGGCATTGTTGAATCCTGCAGCAAATTGGCCGACGTCGGTGTAGGCCGACTTTGCCAGGCGCTGGCGCAACGTCGCGCGCAACAGAGCACGGCGCTCGGTGTCCGCAGCCAGTGCTACCGCCTTCTCGATATATTGTTCCGTTGTGCGCGCACGCAGGTCATCTAGGCCGACCGCATGCAGGTGGCTGGCGCCGACCCGCAATTGCACCGCGTCGCCTTCCAGCGTCACCGCCGGTACACCCATGTGTAAAGATTCCAGCATGCCGATGCCGCCGGTCTTAGGGTAACAGTCGAGCAACACGTCTATCCTGTTGTACGCTTTCATGTGCTCGCGACGTGGGGCTTTCTCGCACCAGAATTCGATGCGCCCCCGTTCGATGCCGTAGTGGCCAAAGGCCTCCAGAATATTGCTTTGCAGCGGAGCGCTGGCGTACTCAGGGCGCAGGAACGCCAGATGCGCTCCCGAGCTCCGGTGCAGGATGGCGGACCACATCGCCACTGTGCCAAGGTTGTACTTGCTAGGATCGACACCCACGCCAAAGGTCGCATACTTGTTTTGCTGCGACGGCAGGGTGCTCGCCAGGGGAAAGTCCGGCATGGCGCCAAAGCAGGCAAAAGCCCCCGGCAGGGCTAGCGTCGCATTCAGGCAACCGACGCCGTCAGCGGCCAGCACCTCGTCAACAATCATGTAGTCCAGCGCCGGCAGGCCGCAGGTGTTGGGTTGCCCGGTCCACGATAGCTGGAGCGGCGCCACGCGCCACGCCATGGCGCCCAGCCGCGTCGATGGCGCCTGCAGTCCGTTAAGATCAATCAGGATGTCGCAGCTCATTTGGGCCAGCTTGTCGGCAACGCTGCGGTTGTTGCCTTGTGCAATGACGATCACCTGTTCGAACAGACCGGTAAAAGAATCGTCGGTGACCACGCCTGCACCGTGCTCGATGAAGGCAAGACATACCTCGAACAGGCTGCGGTCAAGGCGCTCGACTATGGGCTTCAGCACCCGCTGCGCTTCCGCGATGTCCGACAGCACGTAGAAGCCGATGCGCAGACGGCCATCGCGATTGCGCTGGCGTTCGGCAATCTGGCGGGTAGCGTCGGACAAGGGATGGGCCTGGGCCTCTTGCATCATGTGCGCCCCCCACCTGCTTTGCAGTGCGAGGAATTTTGTCAGGCTGTCGGCGGAGAATACCCGGTTGCGCATGCTCAGGCTGGCGATATAGCCTGGCAGCTGGCCTGGAGGCACTTGCGCCAGCAAAGTGAAGACGTCACCCAGGCGGTCGAACCGCGCATAGTCGGCCTGCCTGACGGTGGCCTGGCAGTAGGCGCCAAGCAGCTCCAGCGGAACCGGGCGCTCTCCGATTTGCTGGGCCACGCGATACGCTTGAGCGACGTTGCCCAGATTGTCATAGATGCCAAGCAGCAGATACAGCGGACGCACGTCGGCCGGCGCCATGGAGCAAGCGGATTGCGCCCAGCGCTCCGCCTCGCCTAAACGTCCCAGATTATTGAAGACCATCGCCAGCGTTATACAGGCCTGTAGCGCGTTGGTGCGGTCGGCACCGGTGGTCAGCGGTTCAAGCACGGGCAGCGATTCTGCCAGCCGGCCTTCGGAGATCAGTGTCATTGCCCGAGCCAACTGGCCGCGCGCATCGGTTTTCATCATCACGGTGCTGTGAACTTTCATTGCTGTTGGGCCGGCACGATGCCGGGCGCATGCCGCAGCTATCGACGGCCTTACTTTACCATGCAGCGCCGTGTGGTGGGGCATGGCCGCGCTTACTGGAGACGGTCATGTGGTCTTGGATAGCGCCTAGACCTGCATCGCGAGCGCAGGCTTCTGCTGGCGCATCGCGTGCCGCCAGCGCAGCGCAGGCCGCTCGACCAGCTGATACGACAGCAAGGCCAGCACCATGGACGCCGCCAGCAGCAACAGCACATTGGTCTGCTCGATCGCCTGCCCCGTGGCCTTCTGGATCACCCAGATCAGCAGGAAGTGGTTCAGGAACACGCCGTAGCTCAGGTTGCCCAGGAACTCGTCGATGCGCGAGAACGGGCGGCTGCGGATCGCCATCACGACCGGAATGCCGATCAGCAGTCCCGCCAGCACCTCTTTGTTGAAATTCAATCCATACAGGCGCGGGCTGAAGAACAGGCCGGCATACAGCAGCGCCAGCACGGCGTAGACGGCGCCGCGGTAGCGCCGCGCGCCGGCCGTGTCGCGGTTGAGCGAGGCGCCGAACAGGAACATGAACAGCGTGCCCGGCAGCAGGCGGTAGCCGAAATGGTCGGAGTTGATCAGGCCGGAATACGCGCAGCCGTACACCAGCAGCGAGGCGGCCGACAGCAGGTAGACGCCGCGCCGCGGCCACATGATCAGGATCCACGGGATCGCCAGGTAGAACGTCAGCTCCAGCCCGAGCGACCAGGTTTGCGGCAGCACCAGCGCGCCGTCGGCCCAGTACATATAAAAGCCCTGCGGCAGGATCAGGAAGTTGAGCAGCCATTTGACGCCGTTGAGCTGGCTCAGGAAGGAGGGCGACTCCAGATGCAGGAAGTGGATGCACAGCGCGGCCAGCAGCATGTAGAACAGGAACTGCGGGAACAGCCGGGCGGCGCGGTCCAGGTAGAAGGCGGGCACGGCGGCCGGGCGGTCGTAGTATTTGCCGATCAACATGGTCATCACGTAGCCGCTCAGCAGGAAGAACGAGACCACGGCCACCACGCCCGGGTTGTAGCCCCAGAACGTAACGCCCACGTGCGAAATGGCGACCAGCATCGCCAGCATCAACCGATATATACCCATATTGCCCTCTACGTGAAAACAGACCTGCGCGGTCTGTTTTTCTGTTGCCGCGCTCGGGCGGCGATGGCGGATTATGCGGATTTATCGTGGCCGAGGCAATGGGGGGGGGGCTTGCTGTTGTAGGGTTGTTGCTGCTATTCGGCGCCGTTCGGCATAGTATGGGCTTCATTGTGGGGGGGCATATGCGGATCATCATTCGACGGATCGGAAAATCGAGGGACGTGATTATTCCCGCCGAGATGCTGGCCGAAGTCGGCTTGGTAGGTGAGTGCATAAAAAGTGCTATATTAGATGCTTTAATCGGCATTTAATTTAGCTATGGGATTTGGCGATGGATACCGTACTTACCAGTATTACCGTCAGCGTGACGGAGTTGAAGCGCAATTATTCCAATATCCTGAAGGTGATGGAAAACACACCGGTCGCGGTCCTCAATCACAACCGGCCTGAAGCATATCTTCTGTCCGCCGATTACTATGAGCAGTTGATGGCGCGCATGGAGGATTTGGAGGACGTTCAGTTGGTGCGGGAGCGGCAAGACGGCCCCTTTGTCGAGGTCCCCTTGCATGACCTTTAAGCTACGCTTTCATCAGCTGGCCTGGGCCGAATGGAAAAAGCTTGACGGCAGCGTCAGGGAGCCCTTCAAGAAAAAGCTGTTGGAACGACTTGAACAACCGAGAGTGCCCAGCGCGGCCTTATCTGGTATGGCCGACTGCTACAAAATCAAACTCATGACCGCAGGCTACCGACTGATTTATCGGGTCGAGGACGAAGTCGTGTACGTGACGGTTATCGCGGTCGGCAAGCGGGAGCGCGGCCGCGTGTATGCAGAGGCAAAAGACAGGCTGGATTGATATCCAATGATGGCCGGTAGGTTCAGTCCGCACAATCAGTTATACAAAAACGGCGCCATGCGGCGCCGTTTTTCTTATTCCTTGCCGTAGCAGTGCGGGCACGACACTTCGTACACGTATTCCGGCGCCAGCTGCTGGCGCGGCGTGACCACCGAGCGGCAGACGAAACATTGCACCGTCTCGGTCGGCTCCAGCTTGGGATTGAGCGCGGTACGGTAGTCGAACACGAAGCAGTCGCCGGTGTAGTGGGCGCCGCCGACTTCCTCGAAGTACTTGAGGATGCCGCCTTCGAGCTGGTAGACGTTGTCGTAGCCGATGTTCTGCATGTGGATCGCGGCCTTTTCGCAGCGGATGCCGCCGGTGCAGAAGGTGACCACGGTCTTGCCGGCGAAGTCGTCCTTGTGGGCGGCGATCACTTCCGGGAACTCGGTGAATTTCTTGATGCGGTAGTCGACCGTATTGTCGAAGGTGCCGACGTCGACCTCGAAATCGTTGCGGGTGTCGACCATCACCACCGGGCGGCCGTGGTCGTCGACGCCGCTGTCCAGCCAGCGCTTGAGCGTGTGGGCTTCGACGAAGGGCGCGCGGCCTTCCTCCGGCTTGATCAGCGGCATGCGCATGGTGATGATTTCTTTTTTGATCTTGACCAGCATGCGCTTGTGCGACTGCTCGACCGAATAGCTTTCCTTCACTTCCAGGTCGGCGAAGCGGGCGTCGCTGCGGACCCAGGCCAGATACTCGTCGATATGGCTGCGCGGGCCGGACAGGAACATATTGATGCCCTCCGGCGTCAGCAGGATGGTGCCCTTGAGCCCCAGTCGCTGGCAGATGTCCTGGTACAGCGGGCGCATCGCTTCGGTGTCGTCGAAGGTGACGAACTTGTAGGCGGCGATGTTGACGTGAGCGGCAGCGGCAGCGATGGCGGCGGCATGCGCTTCAGCTTGTAAAGCAGTATTAGCGTGCATGGTGGGCATGATCAAAAATTGTGAAGAGCCGACATTATACGCGCTTTTTCTGCCCAAAAAACAGGCAGTGAAAGGATTATCGAACCCGGCCGCCGCACGGTAAAATAGCTGGTTATTGAACCAGCATTGAGCGGCGTATGAACATGGTAGCAAACGAACAAGAAGTGGCGGCGCCGGCAGCGGCTCTCCCGACCGGACCGGACTTCGTCCATCTGCGGGTGCACTCGGAATATTCCATCGTCGACGGCCTGGTGCGCATCGACGACCTGGTCGCCACCGCCGCCAAGGACAAGCAGGCCGCGCTGGCCGTCACCGACCTGTCCAATATGTTCGGCATGGTCAAGTTCTACAAGGCCGCGCGCGGCAAGGGCATCAAGCCGGTGATCGGCGTCGATGTCTGGATCACCAACGACGACAACCGCGACAAGCCGCACCGCCTGATGCTGTTCGCCAAGAACCACATGGGCTACCTGCAGCTGTGCGAGCTGCTGTCGCAAGCCTGGCTGACCAACCAGTACAAGGGCCGCGCCGAGATCCGCACAGAATGGCTGATCGAGCGCACCGCCAAGACCTACGCGCTGCTGCCCGACGTCGATCCCGCCAACGGCCTGATCGCGCTGTCCGGCGCGCACTTCGGCGACGTCGGCATGGCGATTGAAAACGGCAATCCGGCACTGGCCGAGAAAAACGCCGAGAAGTGGGCGCAGATCTTCCCCGGCCACTTCTACATCGAGATCCAGCGCGCCGGCCAGGCCAACCAGGAAGCCCAGGTGCGCCACGCGGTGGCGCTGGCGGCCAAGCTGGGCCTGCCCGTGGTGGCGACCCATCCGGTGCAGTTCATCTCGCCCGACGAGTTCATCGCCCACGAGGCGCGCACCTGTATCGCCGAAGGCGAAATGCTGGCCAATAACAAGCGGGTGCGCCGCTTCAACGAGCAGATGCGCTTCATGTCGCAGGCCGAGATGCGCGAGCTGTTTCACGACCTGCCGGCCGCGCTGCAAAACTCGGTGGAGATCGCCAAGCGCTGCAACCTGACGCTGACCCTGGGCAAGCCGCAGCTGCCGAACTTCCCGACGCCGGGCATGACCATCGACGAATTCTTGCGCGCGGAAACCAAGAAGGGCCTGGAGGAGCGCCTGGAGCAGCTGTATCCGGACCCGGTCAAGCGCGAGCAGCAACGGGCGCGCTACGAGGAGCGGCTGGAGTTCGAGAACAACACCATCATCAACATGAAGTTCCCGGGCTACTTCCTGATCGTGGCCGAGTTTATCCAGTGGGGCAAGAACAACGACGTGCCGATCGGCCCGGGCCGGGGTTCGGGCGCGGGCTCGCTGGTGGCGTACGCGCTGAAGATCACCGATCTGGATCCGCTGAAGTACAACCTGCTGTTCGAACGTTTCCTCAATCCCGAACGCGTTTCGATGCCCGACTTCGACATCGACTTCTGCCAGGAAAAGCGCGACCTGGTGATCCAGCACGTCAAGGACCTGTACGGCCGCGACGCGGTGTCGCAGATCGCCACCTTCGGCACCATGGCGGCCAAGGGTGCGATCCGCGACGTCGGCCGCGTGATGGACTTCGGCTACAACTTCTGCGACGGCGTCTCCAAGCTGATTCCGTTCAAGCCGGGCAAGCCGGTGTCGATCGCCGAGGCGATCGAGGAAGAACCGATGCTCAAGGAGCGCCAGCAGAACGAGGAAGAAGTGGCGCAGCTGCTGGACCTGGCGCAACAGGTCGAAGGCATCACCCGTAACATCGGCATGCACGCCGGCGGCGTGCTGATCGCGCCGGGCAAGCTGACCGACTTCTGCCCGCTGTACACGCAGGGCGGCGACGGCGGCGTGGTGTCGCAGTACGACAAGGACGACGTCGAGGCCGTCGGCCTGGTCAAGTTCGACTTTTTGGGTTTGACCACGCTGACCATTCTCGATCGCGCGGTGCGCTACATCAAGATGCTCGACCCGAAAGAGGCCGAGTTCGACCTGGCGCGCCTGCCGCTGAACGACCGTCCTTCGTACGAGCTGCTGACCAAGGCCAAGACCGTGGCCGTGTTCCAGCTGGAGTCGCGCGGCATGCAGGGCATGTTGAAGGACGCCCGTCCCGACCGCTTCGAAGACATTATCGCGCTGGTGGCGCTGTACCGTCCGGGTCCGATGGACCTGATCCCGGACTTCTGCAAGCGCAAGCACGGCGAAAAATTCGACTATCCCGATCCGCGCACCGAATCCATTTTGTCCGAAACCTACGGCATCATGGTGTACCAGGAGCAGGTGATGCAGATGGCGCAGATCGTCGGCGGCTACTCGCTGGGCGGCGCCGACATGCTGCGCCGCGCGATGGGTAAGAAAAAAGCCGAGGAGATGGCGGAGCACCGCGAGATCTTCCGCGCCGGCGCCGCCAAGGACGGCCTGTCCGCGCAGAAGGCCGACGAGATCTTCGACTTGATGGAAAAGTTCGCGGGCTACGGCTTCAACAAGTCGCACGCCGCCGCCTACGCGCTGCTGTCCTACCACACGGCCTACCTGAAGGCCCACCATCCGGCCGCGTTCATGGCAGCCAATATGTCGCTGGCGATGGAGGACACCGAGAAGGTCAAGATCCTGGTCGAGGACTCGATCGACATCTGCGGCCTGACCATCCTGCCGCCGGACATCAACAAGTCCGACTTCCGATTCATGCCGGACGGTCCGCCGCCTTCGGTGACGGGCAAGAAGGTCACGCAGATCCGCTACGGCCTGGGCGCCTGCAAGGGCGCCGGGCAGAACGCGATCGAGGCCATCATCGCCGCCCGCACCGCCGGCGGTCCGTTCACCAGCCTGTTCGATTTCTGCAAGCGGGTCGACAAGAAGCAGATCAACCGCCGCACCATCGAATCGCTGATACGCGCGGGCGCCTTCGATTGCCTGAACATCGACCGCGCCATCCTGCTGGCCACGGTCAGCTTCGCGATGGAATGCGCCGACCAGGAGGCCAAGGCGGCCAACCAGGTCAGCCTGTTCGGCGGCGACGATTCCGACCTGGTGGCGCCGCCCGAATACGTGAAGGCCGCGCCGTTCACCGACCGCCAGAAGCTGGCCGAGGAAAAGATCGCGCTGGGCTTCTACCTGTCGGGCCACATGTTCGACTCGTTCGCGCCGGAAGCGCGCCGCTTCGCCCGCACCAAGCTGGCCGAGCTGGAGCCGTCGCGCGAGCCGCGCATGCTGTGCGGCGTGATCACCGGCATCCGCCCGCAGATGACGCAGCGCGGCAAGATCCTGATCGTCACCTTGGACGACAAGACTGCGGTGGTCGAGGTGACCGTGTATTCGGAAGTGTTCGAAGAGAACAAGCGCATGTTCAAGGACGACGAGTTCCTGGCCGTGGTCGGCAAGGTGTCGGAAGACCGCTTCTCCGGCGGCCTGCGCATCTCGGCCGAGAAGGTGTTCGACATCGTCACGGCGCGCGTCAACTACGGCAAGCAGCTGGCGATGGCGCTGCCGACCTCGGTGGACGTGCGCAAGATGGCCGAAGTGCTGGCGCCGCACCGCCACGCGGACGGCCTGCCGGTGTCGGCGCGCATCACGCCGCAGGGCGTGGGTTGCGTGGTGCAGCTGGGCGAAGCGTGGCGCGTGGCGCCGTCGGACGAGCTGCAACTGGCGCTCCAGCAGGTGCTGGGCGCCAAGGACGTCGCGATCGAGTACTAACCCCAAACGGGAGGGGTCTGACCCCGTACGGGGTCAGACCCCGGCGTGCGGTGTGCGGGGTCGGCGCTTACAGCTGTTCGCTGATGCTGGTGATGGCATACCCCTTGGCGCCTATCTGCTCCAGGGGGTGGACGATGTGGTAGCGGGACAAATCGTCGAGGCCGTCGTCCACTTCGACGTGGCTGGCCTCGGGATGCCAGTCGGTGTTGGTGGCTTCCTCGGGGATGGGTTTGCCCTCCGGCACAGCCAGGTAGCTGTGTTTGCCTTTTGCCTCATCTCGGTAATAAATATCCACACGCATGGTATTTCTCCTTGGACGAAAAAGCCATGGTACCGGATTTTTCAGGCCAATGCGTATTCGTCGTCATCGTGCGCGACGGTGGACAGCGTGCTGTAGTTCTGCCCCAGCGGCGTCGGCACCGCTTCGAAGCGCGGCGCGCTCAGGCCGGCGCTGATGGCGGCGCTGATGGCCGTCAGCGTCTCGTGGCGCTTGCGCGCTTCCGAGCGTTTCTTCGAGGCGATCGCCGCCAGGTCCGGCGGCGCGATGGCCTCGCACGGCAGGCGCCAGTCGCCGTCGGCGCGGCGGCTCGCTTCCAGCTCCTGCCACAGCGTGTCGTAGTCTGCGTGCACCTTGCCCTGGCGGCTGGCGCCGCACACCACGCGGTTGGCGTTGCTGACCAGGCGCAGCTCGACGCAGCCGTAGTCGTGGCCGATCTGGCTCAGCAGCTTGACCATCATATTCTTCGGCCGCAGGCCGTGCAGTTCGCGGGTGGCGTCCTTGATCACTTGCAGGCCCTGTTCGCTTTTCGAGCCCTGCATGCAGCCTATGCCCAGCACCATGCCGCGCACCCCCTGCAGGAAGGAAAACGCGCAGCTGTAGACCAGCACGCCCTCATGCTTCAGTTGCAGCACCAGTTCGCCTTCGCGCTCCATCGGTTCGATGGCGCGCAGTTCCAGCTGGTAGCGCAGGCCGGTCTTGCCCTCGATGCTGCCCAGCACCACGGCGCCGCGCGCGGCGCGCACCGTCAGCGGCCCCAGGCCCTGGCGGAAGATGAAGCGGTAGTGCTGTTGCAGCAGGTCGACGCGCTGGGCGCAGTTCATCGTGTTGCTCAGGTAGGGGCGGTAAATCTTGTACAGCAGGCGCGGGCGGGCCTTGACCAGGTCCATGAACAGCGGATGGGAATTGAGCAGTTGCAGCCAGCCGTAGGTGGCCTGGCGATGCAGCAGCGCGCGCAGCGACAGCTTGAACGATTCGCGTAGTTGCTTCAGGCCGCTGAAGTCGGCCACGCCGGAACGAAGGGTGATTAACTGCGACATCGGATGTCTCTCATGTAAAACGGGCTGCGAGGGGTGGTATGGCGGCAGCTGCACGGGAGACATCATTCACGACCGCGAGGATAGGGCGGCACGGCTACTTTAGTGTCTTCTCGTCAATGGGGAGTGCCATTACGACATGTCTGCATCGTAAATCCGGTGTAACGTATTGTAAATTGGGGTAAAGGCTTACGCTTTTCCCTTAATAATTAGTGCTTCGGAAAAGTAAGTGTTGTATAGAGGGGAAAGCGCGGGCGTAAGGGGAACGCGTAGTTGTAAAAAGCAATGCGCGATGAATTTTGGCAATGCATAATGCTACATAACGATACAAAGCGTCCCGTATGTCTCCCTCCCGCCTGCGTTTCCTGGAATTTCCCGTTTTCATAGCGTTGTACCTGCTATTCGACTGGGCGACCTATATCGACCCCTTGTATGGCTTGAACATCACGCCGTGGAATCCGGATCCGGCGCTGGGCCTGGTGTTCTGGCTGCGGCACGGCTGGCGCGCGGCGCTGCCGTGGTTCGTGGCGCTGGTGGGCGGCGAGTTGCTGGTGCGCGGCATGCCGGCCGGCTGGACCGTCAGCGTGCTCGGTTCGCTGTGGCTGACCGCCGGCTACGGCCTGCTGGGCGCGGCGCTGCGCCGCCAGTTCGGCGACGGCGGCGTGTTCGACAGCCGCGATCGCTTGTTCCGGTGGGTGCTGATCGTGGTGGTCGGCACCATGATCACCGACGTCGGCTATATCTCGTTGTTGTCGGCGGCCGGGCTGATCCCGGCCGGGCAGTGGGGCGAGGCGGTGCTGCGCTTCGGCATCGGCGACATGGTCGGGGTGCTGGTGTCGATGCCGCTGATCTGGATGCTGGCCAGCCCGGGCGACCGCCAGCGCCTGCGGGCGACGGTGTGGCGGGCCGAGACGCTGGGCTATCTGGCGCTGGCGATCGGCGTGCTGGACATGGTGTTCGGCACCATCGCCACCTCGGAGTTCAAGCATTTTTATTTCCTGTTCCTGCCGGTGATCTGGGCGGCGTTCCGCCAGGGACTGTTCGGCACGGCGCTGATGGTGTTTGTGCTGCAGGCCGGCATCGGCGCGCTGGTCAAATGGAATAACGCGGTCAATATCGCCGTGCACGAATTGCAGATGCTGGACGCGGTGCTGGCGCTGGTGGGCTTTTCGATCGGCATCGCGGTCGACGAGCTGCGCAAGGTCGCCAGCGAGCTCAAGCAGACGATGCGGCTGGCGGCGGCCGGCGAGATGGCGGCCGCGCTGGCGCATGAATTGAACCAGCCGCTGACGGCGCTGGGCGCCTACGGCAAGGCGTGCGAATATTTGCTGGAGCGGGGCGAGAGCGGCGACGTGCTCAAGGGCGCGATCCAGCGCATGATCGCCGAGTCGGGCCGGGCCGCCGACGTGGTGCGGCGGCTGCGCGATTTCTTCCGCACCGGCGCGATGAAGCTGGAGCCGGTCGACGCCGGCCAGCTGGTGTCGGGCATCAGCCAGCAGTTCTTCGCCCAGCTGCGCGAGCACGGCGTCGAGCTGGTGGTGGGCGAGATTCCGCCGCTGGCGGTCCTGGCCGACCGCCTGCAGCTGGAGCTGGTGCTGCGCAACCTGCTGGCCAACGCGCTGGAGGCGGTGCAGGAGCAGCCGGCCGGCGCGCGCCGCATCACCTTGTCGGGCCAGCGGCTGGACGGCAAGCGCAAGGGCAAGGGCAAGCAAGAGCAGGGCGGCTGCCTGCAGCTGTCGGTGGAGGACAGCGGCAAGGGCGTGTCGGCGGCGCTGGCGGCACGGTTGTTCGAGCCGTTTGTGTCGTCCAAGGCCAGCGGCCTGGGCCTGGGGCTGGTGCTGAGCCGCGCCATCATGGAGGCGCACGGCGGATCGCTGTGGGCCGAGGTGGGCGAGCATGGAATTTTCAGGATGGCGCTACCGTTGGCGCGTCCTTTGGAGCAGGATGGAAAGCAGGTGAGCTATGCAGCATGATTTAACCGTATTCATCGTCGACGACGACCCGTCGGTGCGCGACGCGCTGGGCCTGTTGCTGGGCGTGCGCGGCTACCGCACCGCGATGTTCGCCAGCGGCGAAGCTTTCCTGCAGTCGTGGCAGCCGGCCTGGCGCGGCTGCATGCTGATCGACATCCGCATGTCCGGCATGGACGGGCTGAGCCTGCAAATGGAATTGATACGGCGGGGTTGGGGTTTGCCGGTGATCATCATGAGCGGCCACGGCGACGTCAGCATGGCGCGCGCGGCGTTCAAGGCCGACGCCGTGGACTTCCTGGAAAAACCGTTCGACGACGTCAAGCTGATCGCCGCCATCGACGAGGCGCTGGCGCGCGCGCGCAGCGTGCACAGCGAGCAGCAGCGGCGCAGCCGCAGCGTCAGCCTGCTGAGCGAGCTGACGCCGCGCGAGCGCGAGGTGATGCAGCTGGTGGTCACGGGCC
The DNA here is from genome assembly GCF_040364205.1 of Duganella rhizosphaerae. Taxonomy (NCBI): domain Bacteria; kingdom Pseudomonadati; phylum Pseudomonadota; class Betaproteobacteria; order Burkholderiales; family Oxalobacteraceae; genus Duganella; species Duganella rhizosphaerae. The sequence goes on along the minus strand of NZ_BPWK01000003.1, from coordinate 155,228 downwards.
GCCACAACCGCGAGATCGGGCCGGCGCTGGGCATCAGCGTGCGCACGGTGGAAGTGCACAAGGCGCGGCTGATGGCCAAGCTGGGGGTCGACAATGTCGCCGACCTGGTGCGGATAACGATGCAGGACTAGGCCGGCACCAGCGCCTCGGCGCGCCACGACTCCACCACCTCCAACACCTGCTCCGGCGTGATCGCCAGCATGCAGGTGCAGCGCGCCGCGTCTTCGCAATGGCCGCAGGCCACCGGCGTGCACAGGCTGCGCGCGCGCGGGCCGAGCGCGCCCCAGCGCACGATGTCGATCGGCTTGAGCGGCGGGAACAGGCCCAGCGCCGGCCGTCCCAGCGCGGACGCCAGGTGCAGCGGCCCGGTGCCGCTGGCGATCAGGCCGTCGCAGCCGCCGATCAGGGCGGTGAAGCCGTCCAGGTCCAGGCGGCCGCACAGATTCTCCACATTCGGCAAGGCCAGCAACTCCGGCGCCTGCTGCGCCAGCAGCTCGCCCTCGGCCGCGCTGCCGGTCACCAGCACGCGCACGCCGTCGGCCTTGCTCAGCAGGCGGGCCAGCGCCGTGTAGTGTTGCAGCGGCCACTCGCGGCCGTTGCCGTTCGACTTGGGATGCAGGATCAGCTTGAAGCCGGGAGCGGCCAGCACGGCGTCGGCGGCCGGATGGCGCGGCGTGTCCAGGCCGTACATGGTCTTCAACTGTTCCAGCGGCGGCTCCACGTCCACCCCCAGCGGCAGCAGCAGCTTGAAGTTCAGCTGCGCCTCATGCAGCGGCGAATTGGCGCGGCTGAAGGTGGCCAGGCGGTTGCAGTGGTACCAGTGGTGGATGCGGTGGCTGCTGCCGATGCGGCGCTGGATGCCGGAGCGGCGCGCGGCCGCCGCCAGCGTGCGCTGCGGGAAGGTGAAGATCATGGTGTCGCAACCGCTCTGCGCCAGGCCGTGCGCCCAGTCGTCGCCCAGTTCCTCCAGCGTCAGCACCTGGTCGACATGGCGGCACTGCGCCACCACGGCGGCGGCGTAGCGGCGGCACAGGAACACCACCTCGACCTGCGGATACAGCTGCTTCAGGTAGCCCGCCAGCGGCAAGGTCAGCACCACGTCGCCGATGTTGTCGGTGCGGGCGATCAGGATGCGGCGCGGCACCGGCGCCGGGTACTGCGCGGCCAGGCACATGCCGACCAGGCTGCACACCATCATCACGTAAAACACTTTCGGCATCATCAGCCAGAACATCACGTCGGTCAGGCCGAACGCGAAGAAGGCCACCACCACCACCATGCCGGCCAGCGCCAGCGGGTGCTGGCCCTGGTCCGGGCGGCGCAGCTGGCCGGCGAAGAAGCACAGCGGCGCGATATACATCGTCAGCAGCAGGCTGAAGTCGAGCAGGCCGCCGGTGGCCAGGCAGTTGAGCATGTCGTTGTGGCTGCTGCTGTAGAGCAGCGCCGACGATTGCTGCAGGCGGCCCTGGGCCGCCAGCGCGTGCAGCGCGACGTCGAACTGTTCGCGGCCCACGCCCAGCCACGGGTGTTCGGAAAACATCATCCACGAAGCTTTCCACAGCTCCAGCCGGATGCCGACCGAGGTGTTGGCGTCGCCCACCTGCAGATAGTGATTGATGTCCGAGAAAGCCTGGGCGATCCGCACCGCCACGCCGGTGGCCGGCACGGCGAACGCCAGCACCACCAGAGCCAGCAGCACCGCGCCCGCCAGCAGCAGGCGGCGGCCGTACAGCCGCGCGCCGTAGCGCACCAGCGGGATCAGCACCAGCGGCAGCGCCAGCCAGCCGCCGCGCGAGGCCGACAGCATCGAGGCCAGCAGGCCGCACAGCAGGCCGACCACGGGCAGCCAGGAGAAGCGGGTGTTGCGCAGGTCGGTCAGGCCGCACAGCGACATCAGGCCGCAGGCCAGCGCCAGGTCGCCGAAGGTGATCTCGTGGTGGGTGAAGCCGATCGCCCGGTCCAGGCCGCCGATCGTGACCTGGTACAGCGCGACCACCGCCGACAAGACGGCGGCAAAACCCAGGCCCAGCCAGAAATGGCGGGCGCGCGGACGCAGGTAGTACATCACGCCGATGCAGCTGAGGCCGAACAGCAGGCGCGATGGCCCGTCCAAGGTATGCAGGCTCTGGCGGTCCAGCAGCAGGCGCAGCAGCGATACCAGGAAATAGCCGCCGAAGGCCATCACCACGCCGCCGATGTCGCTCCAGTGGCGGCGGTACAGCGCCAGCATCAGCGGCGCGCGGCGGAACAGCAGCAGCAGGATCAGCAGCTGGACCAGGCCGAGGCCGACCTTGCTCGACAGCGCCAGCGCCGGCAGCAGGAAGATCATCGTGGAGGAAAGCGGTCCGCCATATTCGGTTTGCGGCGTCGAGGAGCTGGCTGGATTCATGGTCACGCGGAGAGGGCCTTGCGGCCGTGGCGAAAAGGCCGATTATAGCAGCGTCGGCGGGGCGGCTGCGCCTTGTCGCTGGGCCCGCGATGGGCGATAATCGAGCCGGCATGGGCCACCGGCCTGACCATGAAAGACTCCGTGTTAGCAGATAAAAACGTCACCGCCGGGAGCGTCCCGCGCATCCTGGTCATTTCCCCCAACTGGATCGGCGACGCCGTCATGGCCCAGCCCTTGCTGCAACTGCTGCGCGCGGCCCATCCGGGGCGGCCGATCGACGTGCTGGCGCCGCCGGCGGTGTCGCCCGTGTGGCGGCAGATGGCCGAGGTCGACCAGGTGCTGGAAACCCCGTTCCGCCACGGCGCGCTGCAGCTGAAGGAGCGCTGGAAATATGCGCGCCTGCTGCGCCAGCGCGGCTACGCCGAAGCCTACGTGCTGCCCAACACCATCAAATACGCGTTGATCCCCTGGCTGGCCGGCATCAAGCGCCGGGTCGGCTACAAGGGCGAGAGCCGGCACGGCCTGATCAACGTGATGCACCACGACCAAACGCCGCCGCGGCCGATGGTGGCGTTCTACGCCGCGCTGGCGACGGCGCCGCAGGCGCTGCAGGATGCGGCCCAACGCGCCGCCTTGCCCAAGCCGCGCATGGCGGTCGGCGCCGAACAGATCGCCGCGGTGCTGCAGCGCCACGGCCTCGACCCGGCGCGGCCGCTGCTGGCGTTCGCGCCCGGCGCCGAATTCGGCGGCGCCAAGCGCTGGCCGGCGGCGCACTTCGCCGGCCTGGCGCAAGCCATCCTGGCGCGCGACGGCGCCACCCAGATCGTCTTGCTCGGTTCGCCCAAGGATCAGCCGGCCTGCGCCGAGGTGACAGCCGGCGTGGAGGGAGGCGCCATGTTCAACCTGGCCGGCTCGACCAGCCTGGCCGAGGCCATCGCCCTGATCGCCGCCAGCGCCGCCGTGGTCGCCAACGATTCCGGCCTGCTGCACATTGCTTCGGCGCTGAACCGGCCGGTGGTGGCGCTGTACGGGCCCACCGATCCCGACCACGCGCCGCCGTTTTCCGACCTGGCGGCGGCGCTGTCGCTGCGGCTGGCCTGCGCGCCGTGCAAGCAGCGCGAGTGCCCGCTGGGCCACCAGGACTGCATGGTCAAGCTGACGCCGGACCTGGTGTGGCACAGCCTGCGCCCCATGCTGGCGGCGGGCTGAGCCATGCCGCGCCATGTTTAAACGCTATACGATCACCTTCTGGGCGACGCTGTTTGTCGGCGTGGTCTGTCTGTCGCTGGTGGCGGTCGACGTCTGGCGCAGCCTGATCGCGCGCGACGCCCAGCTGCAGGAGATGGAGCGGCTGACCTCGAACGTGGCGCGCGCCATGGCGCAGCACGCCGACGACACCATCAAGGCCGCCGACACCTCGCTGGCCGACCTGGTCGAGCGCATCGAGACCGACGGCGTGGAGGCGCCGCAGCTGGCGCGGGTGCGCCGGCAGATGCTGGCGCACGTGACCAACCTGCCGCAGCTGGCCGGCCTGTTCATCTACGGCGAATCGGGCCAGTGGCTGGTCAATTCGCCGGCCGTGCTGGGGCCTTCGCTCAACAACGCCGACCGCGAATACTTTGTCTACCACCGCACCCACGCCGGGCGCGGGCCGCACGTCGGCGCGCCGGTGATCAGCCGCAGCAGCGGTAAGTGGATCATCCCGGTGTCGCGCCGCCTGAACAAGGCCGACGGCAGCTTCGCCGGCGTGGCGCTGGCCACGCTGGACATCGATTACTTCCGCCGCTTCTACCAGAGCTTCGACATCGGCGCGCGCGGCGCGGTGGCGCTGATCTCCAGCCAGGGCGTGCTGATGCTGCGCCAGCCGTTCGACGACAACCGGGTCGGCATCGACCTGCGCGACACGCCGCTGTTCCAAGCCTACCGCGCCCACCCCAACGGCAACGGCCTGTTCGCCTCGTCCAACGACGCCGAAGTCCGCTACAACAACTACCGCGCGCTGGAGCACTATCCGCTGTTCGTGACGGCCGCGCTGTCGCAGGAAGAGATGCTGGAGCACTGGCGCCACGACAGCTTCATGCGCTCGATCGGCGTGATCGTGCTGGCCGCGCTGCTGGGCTTTTTCGGCAAGCGGCTGGTGGCCCAGATCAATTTGCGGGTGCAGGCCCAGGCCGAGCTGTTGCAGGCGCGCGACGCGCTGGAAGGCGCCAACCGCACGCTGGAGCGGTTGGCGATGCAGGACGGCCTGACCGGGCTGGCCAACCGCCGCCAGCTCGACGTCACGCTGGGCAACGAGTTCAGCCGCGCCATGCGCCATGCCGACACGCTGGCCTTCGTGATGATCGACGTCGACTACTTCAAGCAGTACAACGACCTGTACGGCCACGGCGCCGGCGACGATTGCCTGCGCGCCGTGAGCAAGCTGATACGCGCGTTGACGCCCAAGCGCGCCGGCGACGTGGTGGCGCGCTACGGCGGCGAGGAAATCGCCATCCTGCTGCCGAACACCGAGCTCGATGGCGCGCAGGCGGTGGCCGAGCGCATCCGGCTGGCGATCGAAGCGATGCAGACCGCGCACCGCGGCAGCCCGTTCGGCGTGGTGACCATCAGCGCCGGCGTGGCGGCGATGGCGCCGCGGCGGGGCGACAGCTCCAGCCAGCTGGCGGCGGCGGCCGACAAGGCGCTGTATGCGGCCAAGTCGGGCGGCCGCAACCAGGTCGGCGTGGCCGCCACGCCCGCCACCGCCACCGCCACCGCTGCCGCGCCGGAGACTACGCCGGACGACGCCGCCTAGCGCGCCGTCAGCTGGCGCAGCGCCGCGTGGGCCACCGGTGGCGAGACCACGTGGGCGCCGTCGAATTCCGCATAGCGCACGTCGTAGCCTTCGCCGGCCAGGCGCACGGCGATGGCCTTGCCCCGTTCCACCGACAGCACCTGGTCGCCCTTGCCGTGGGCGATGAACACGCGCGGCATGCCGCTGCGCCGCAGCGGCGCCATGAAGCCGGGCGAGAACGCCAGGATGTCGGAAAACAGTTCGCCGTTCATCAGCCCGACCGACAGCGCATACGAGGCGCCGTCGGAAAAGCCGCCCAGGGTGACGGCGTCGGCGTCGACCGGGTAGCGCTGCATGGTCCACGCCAGCAGCCGGTCGATGAAGGCCAGGTCCGGGCCGTAGCCGCCACGCAGCACATCCCAGCTGGTCGACAGCGCTTCCGGCATCAGCAGCAGCGTGCCGTGCAGGGCCGCGTGCGCCAGCGCGATGGCGTCGCCGCCGCCGTGCTGGCCGCCGGCGCCGTGCAGCAGCACCAGCAGCGGCAGCGGCGTGGCGCCGTCGTGCGGCGGCACATGCAGGCGCGCGTGGCGATGGTTGGGGAAGCCCAGCCGGTGACTGCCGGGCGGCAGCGGCAAGGGCGGGGCGGTGGATGGCTGGCGCAGCAGCGCGGGACGGGCGTGCAGCCGCCCGTCACTGTAGGGCGCGGGCTGGTGGTCGGCGCCGGTCATGCGGTCTCACAAGTGCCTATTTGCGCACATAGGTGGTCAGCTCCCAGCTGTCGCGGTTGAAGATGCGGCCATTCCAGTCGGTATCCCGGTAGTCCAGCTTGACGAAGTTGTTCACCTCGGGCGCGAACCACAGCGTCTCGGTCAGCTGGCCGCTGCCGCCCGGGCTGTTGGGTTCCTCGCCGTTGTACAACGCCTCCACCTCCAGTTTCAGCGCTTCGAACTCGCCGGCCGGCACGGTGATCTTTTCCCAGTTTAGCACCTTGCCCTTGATGCGATAGCGCCAGTGCTTGCCGGACTTGGGATTGTCGGCGGTGGCGTTGGTGGTCCATTCCTTGCCGGGCGCCAGCGGGAAGGCGTAGCGCGCGAACGACGGCGCGAAGTGCATGGCGCCGCGGTCGATGGGGTTCATTTCGGCGCTGAACAGCTGCCTGGTCAGCAGGGCGCCGCTGGCGGCGCGCTTGATGTCCACGTGCACGCCGGCGGCGTCGACGCCGGTCACCTCGAGGCGGTTGAGGTTGCCCTTGGCGCCCTTCCAGACGTCGGTGTACTGGTAGGTCCAGGAGTCGCCGACGGCGGGCGAGGGCGCCGCCGCCGGGGCGTGATCGTCCGCCAGCGCCGGTGTGGACTGCTGCCCCGCCAGGACCAGACCCAGTGCCGCCAAGATATGCCGTGTCGCCATGCTGCCTCCGATGATGTGATTGATATTATAATTATGCTATCACATTGAATTCAAGGCAGAGCAATGACCATCGTCCGGATTTTCGCCAGTATCGCCCTGCTGGCCGCCGCCACTATCGCCCGGGGCGAGGAGGCGGCGGCCAGGCTGCATGCCCTCAACGACGCCGAGCTGCGCGGCGTGTCGACGCCGATCCCGGCGCCGGCGCCGCGCCCGCCGGCCAGGTCGCTGAGCCGGGGCTTGTTTCCACTGCATGGCTTGTTCGGGGGCGGTGGCGACAGCAAGGCCGCCGGCATGGGCACGCGGCTGTTCCCGCTGCTGGGCTTGCTGAATGCCGATGTGACGGCCAGGGATGTGGCGTATGGGGCGGACGGCGCGGCCCTGCGCATGAACGCGGACGGCTCCGTCAACCTGGCGCTGCCGGCGACGATCGGCGAACTCGACCTGCAAAACATCCGCACCGGCGTCAACGACAACAGCAATTTCGGCTCGGTGCAGATCAGGGGCATCGACCTGAGCCGCACCGTGATCAGCGTGACGCCGACCAGGTAAAACGTGGTCTACATCAAGATCACGTCGTACTGTTCCTGGTGATAGGCGGTCTCCACCTGCAGCGAGATCTTTTTGCCGATGAAGTCGCCCAGCATCGCCAGGTGCTGCGATTCCTCTTCCAGGAACATGTCCACCACTTCCTGCGAGGCGAGGATGCGGAATTCGCGCGGGTTGAACTGCTTGGCTTCGCGCAGCAGTTCGCGCAGGATTTCGTAGCAGATGGTGCGCGAGGTTTTCACTTGTCCCTTGCCGCTGCAGGCCGGGCACGGTTCGCACAAAATGTGCGCCAGCGATTCGCGGGTGCGCTTGCGCGTCATCTCCACCAGCCCCAGCGCCGAGAAGCCCGACACCGACACCTTGGTGCGGTCGCGCGACAGCGTTTTCTTCAACTCCTGCAGCACGGCGTTGCGGTGCTCGGTGTTCTCCATGTCGATGAAGTCGAGGATGATGATGCCGCCCAGGTTGCGCAGCCGCAGCTGGCGGGCGATCGCGTGCGCCGCCTCCAGGTTGGTCTTGAAGATGGTGTCGGCGAAATTGCGTCCGCCGACGAAGCCGCCGGTGTTGACGTCGATGGTGGTCATCGCCTCGGTCTGGTCGACGATCAAATAGCCGCCGGACTTCAGGTCCACGCGCCGGCCCAGCGCGCGCAGGATCTCTTCCTCCACGCCGTACAGGTCGAACAGCGGCCGCTCGCCGGTGTAGTGCTGCAGGCGCGGCAGCACGCCCGGGGTATAGGCCTGGCCGAATTCCTGCAAGGCCAGGTAGTTCTCGCGCGAGTCGACCTGGATGGTGGCGGTGTCGTCGTGCACGAAGTCGCGCAGCACGCGCTGGGCCAGGCTCAAGTCCTGGTGCAGCAGCGTGGTGGCCGGCTTGGTCTTGGCGCCGAGCATGATCGCGCCCCAGGTCTTGCGCAGGTATTCGACGTCGGCCGCGATGTCGGAGTCGGACGCGTCTTCGGCCTGGGTGCGCACGATGTAGCCGCCTTTTTCCTCCGGCGGCAGCAGGCTTTGCAGCCGCACGCGCAGCGCTTCGCGCTCCGATTCCTTTTCGATTTTCTGCGAGATGCCGATGTGGGCGTCCTGCGGCAGGTAGACCAGCATGCGGCCGGCGATCGAGATCTGGGTCGACAGGCGCGCGCCCTTGGTGCCGATCGGGTCCTTGATCACCTGCACCGTCAGCACCTGGCCGTCGAACAGGATCTTCTCGATCGGCGTCGGCGCCGCGTTCTGGCCGCCGTCGTGCGGGCGGGCTTCCCAGATGTCGGCCACGTGCAGGAAGGCCGCGCGTTCCAGGCCGATGTCGATGAAGGCCGACTGCATGCCGGGCAGCACCCGCACGACCTTGCCGGAGTAGACATTCCCGGCCAGGCCGCGCGTGAGCGTGCGTTCGATGTGCAGCTCTTGCACGGCGCCCTGCAAGATGAGGGCGACCCGGGTTTCCTGCGGGGTGATGTTGATCAGGATGTCTTCGTTCATTTGTCTCTGCGGTCTCGAGTGCCGTTGTGGTGGGACGATCATACACGGCGCCCGGTGGAGCGGCAAATCAACCCGAACGGCAGCGGCGAGGGGTCTGACCCCGTACGGGGGCAACTCGCACTGCGAGTTGCGGGCGCAGCCCTCCCCAGACCCCGGCGTGCGGGGTCAGGGTAGCGGCAAACCCGCCTGCCGCAGCAGCTGTGCGGTCTCGTATAGCGGCAGGCCCATGATGCCCGAATGGCTGCCGGTGATGTGTTCGATGAACTGCGCGGCCGGGCCCTGGATGCCGTAGCCGCCGGCCTTGTCATAGGGTTCCGAGGTGGCGCAGTAGGCGGTGATGGCGGCTGGCGACAGCACGCCGAAGGTCACGTCCGACACCTGGGTGATCTGGCCGGCGAAATCGGCCGAGTGCACGGCGATCGCGGTCAGCACCTGGTGGGTGCGGCCGGACAGCTGTTGCAGCATGGCGATGGCTTCGTTGGGCGTGCCCGGTTTGCCGAGGATGGCGCCGTCGATGGTGACGGTGGTGTCGGCCGCCAGCACCACGCGCGGCGCCATGCGGCGCTTGACCACCAGGTCGGCCGCAAACGCAGCCTTCTCGCGCGCCACGCGGGACACGTAGTCCAGCGGGGCTTCGCCGGGATGCACGTCCTCGGTGACGTCGGGACCGCGCGGGCCGTCGCTGCGCAGCAGCAGCAATTCGAAATCGATGCCCACCTGGCGCAGCAGTTCGCGGCGTCGCGGGCTCTTGGACGCGAGGTAAATCTTTTTGTCGACCGGCTTCATATAGTTATGTTTTAAACGCGGTGATAAGGGTGATTCTGGGTAATCGACCATGCACGGTACAGCTGTTCCGCCAGCATTACACGTACCATACCATGCGGCAGCGTCATACTGGAAATGCGTATCAAGCCTTCGGCGCGGGCCTTCAGCTCCGGATCGAGGCCGTCGGCGCCGCCGATCAGGAAGGCCGTGTCGCGGCCGTCCTGCTGCCAGGCTTCCAGCTGCTGCGACAGGCCGACCGAAGTCAGGTCCTTGCCGCGCTCGTCGAGCGCAATGATGCGGACGGATTTGGGCAGCGCCGCCTCGATGCGCTCGCGTTCGAGCGCCATCGCGGTGGCGGCGGTCTTGCTGCCCGAACGGTCGACCGGCTTGATTTCCTTCAGCACGATCTTCAGTTCAGGCGGCATGCGCTTCGCGTATTCTGCGAAGCCTGTTTCTATCCAGGCCGGCATTTTATGGCCGACCGCAGCGATGATCAGCTGCATCCTCGATTACTCTTCGACTTTTTTGATACGCTTGATGACGGTCTTGACCGGCGCTTCGTCGGCCTTAGGCTTGGCGACTTTGCGCTTAGGCGGCAGGGCCTTCAGCACTTCGGCGGCGGCCACGGCGGACTTGGTCTTGCCGACCTTGATGGTCTTGCCGGCCGGCACAGCGGCGGCTTTCTTGGCGGCCGGCTTTTTCGCGGCGGCGGCCGGTTTGGCGGCGGCGGCTTTGCGGGCCGGGGTTTTCTTCTCGATCACCGGCTTGACTTCGACCGCTGCCTTGCCGGCGGCCATGTGGCTGCTGACTTTCTTCGGCGCGTCGGCTGCTTCGCCCTCGGCGGTGGATTTGCGCTTGGCGGCGCCGACCTTGACCGGCTTGTCGCCCCACAGCTCTTCCAGGCGGTAGTAGGCGCGGATCGGCGCCTGCATGATGTGGACGATCATGTCGCCCAGGTCGACCAGCACCCATTCACCGGTGTCCTCGCCTTCCATGCCGTAGACGTCGCCGCCGGCGGCCTTGACCTTGTCGCGCACCGAGGCGGCCAGCGCCTTGGTCTGGCGGTTGGAGGTACCGGAGGCGATGGCGATCCGGTCGAACAAGCTGGTCAGGTGGGTGGTATCGAACAGGGCGATATCTTGGGCCTTGACGTCTTCGAGGGCGTCAACAACGAGGGATTGCAGTTTTTTGATGTCCATTTAGCTTTTGTATAGATTATGTTGTTCAATATAGTCTAGCACTAGCGGCGGGATAAGCGAGTTTGCGCTATCCCCCCGTTGTAATGCCGCACGTATTTCGGTGGCGGAGATATCCACCGCGAAGTCTTGTGCCAGATAAGTCAGACCGTGCGGCGTGTTGCGGATTTGTTCAGGCGTTCCCAGACGGCGGGAAAACGCCTCGGCCACTGCCGGCGGAAGGCCGGCGGTGGCCAGGTTAAAGCCGGGGCGGGCGGCTACGCAGATATGGGCGTAGTCGAACAGCGCCTGCCATTCATGCCAGGTATCGAGCCGCTGCAGCTGGTCGGCGCCCATCAAAAAGGAGATGGAGGCCGACGGACCCAGTTCGGCGCGCACCTGGCGCAGCGTGGTGATCGTGTAGGTGGCCAGTCCCTGTTCGGCGCGTTCGATTTCCTGCATATCGACCACGACGTCGTATGCGGAGCCGGCGAAGGCCAGCGCCACCATCTCGGCGCGCTGGCGCGGCGTCGCCTTCAGGGTGCTCTTTTGCCATGGCAGGCCGGCGGGGATCACGCGCAACTGGTCTACTTGCAGCAGCTGCGCAAAGTGCGCGCCCAGAGCCACATGACCATGATGCACCGGATCGTAGCTGCCTCCCAGCAGTGCGACGCGGCATGCCATCGTCACGCGGCGAGCCAGTCGCGATGCGGCAGGAAGTCGCTGTACAGCGCCGCTTCCGGCGTGCCGGCTTCGGGCTCCCAGCGATAGCGCCATTTGACGATGGGCGGCATCGACATCAGGATCGCCTCGGTGCGTCCGCCCGATTGCAGGCCGAACAGCGTGCCGCGGTCGAACACCAGGTTGAACTCGACGTAACGTCCGCGGCGATAAGCCTGGAAGTCGCGCTCGCGCTCGCCGTACGGCGTGTCCTTGCGGCGTTCCAGGATGGGCTGGTAGGCCTTGAGGAAAGCGTCGCCGACGCTTTGCATCATGGCGAAGCTTTGCTCGAAGCCCGCTTCGTTGAAATCATCGAAGAAGATGCCGCCGACGCCGCGCGCTTCCTGGCGGTGTTTCAGGTAAAAATACTCGTCGCACCATTTCTTGAAGCGCGGGTGCAGCTCGGCGCCAAACGGTTGCAGCGCATCGGCGCAGGTTTGGTGGAAGTGTTTTACGTCTTCCTTGTCGCCGTAGTAGGGCGTCAGGTCCATGCCGCCGCCGAACCACCACGCCGGTTCGCCGTCGGCGGTGGTCGTGGTGAAGAAGCGTACGTTCATGTGCACCGTCGGCGCATACGGATTGCGCGGATGGATCACCAGCGACACGCCCATCGCTTCCCACGGCTGGCCGCCGAGGTCGGGACGGTGCGCCGACGCCGATGGCGGCAGCTTGGCGCCCATCACGTGCGAGAAATTGACCCCGCCACGCTCGATGACGTTGCCTTCCTCGATCAGGCGCGAAATGCCGCCGCCACCCTCGGGCCGGTCCCACGCGTCGCGCAGGAAAGGCTTGCCGTCGACGGCCTCCAGCGCCTGCACGATACGATCTTGCAGGTCGAGCAGGTAGGCCTTGACGGCGGAAGGGTTCGGAAAGGACGACATCTTATCCTAATGCTTGAGGCCGCGCCAGCCGATATCGCGGCGGCACTGCATGCCGTCGAACGAAATCTGGTCGACCACTTCGTAGGCCTGCTTCTGGGCGATCTTGATGCTGTCGCCCAGGCCGACCACGCACAGCACGCGGCCGCCGGTCACCTGCAGCTGGCCGCCCACTTCGGCGGTGCCGGCGTGGAAGGTCACCGATTCCGGCGTTTCGGCCGGGATGCCGTCGATCACGGCGCCCTTCAGCGGCGCGTCCGGGTAGCCGGCCGCTGCCAGCACCACGCCGACGGCGGTGCGGCGGTCCCATTCCAGTTCGACCTGGTCCAGGGTGCCGTTGACGGCGTGTTCCATCACCATCACCAGGTCGGTCTTCAGGCGCGACATGATCGGTTGCGTCTCGGGATCGCCCATGCGGCAGTTGAATTCCAGGGTGCGCGGATTGCCCTGGGCGTCGATCATCAGGCCGGCGTACAGGAAGCCGGTGAAGACGATGCCGTCCTTCGCCATGCCGGCGATGGTGGGGTTGATGATCTCGCGCATCACGCGGGCGTGCATGGCCGGCGTGACGATCGGGGCGGGCGAATACGCGCCCATGCCGCCGGTGTTCGGGCCTTCGTCGTTGTCCTTGAGGCGCTTGTGGTCCTGGCTGGTGGCCAGCGGCAGGATGTTCTTGCCGTCGCACATGACGATGAAGCTCGCTTCTTCGCCGGCCAGGAATTCCTCGATGACGATGCGGGCGCCGGCGTCGCCGAAGCGGTTATCGGCCAGCATGTCGTCCACCGCCTGGTGCGCTTCTTCCAGCGACATCGCCACCACCACGCCTTTGCCGGCGGCCAGGCCGTCGGCCTTGATGACGATGGGCGCGCCGTTGGCGGCTATGTAGGCGTGCGCCTGCGCGACGTCCGAGAAGGTCTGGTACTTGGCGGTCGGGATGCCGTGGCGCTGCATGAAGGCCTTGGCGAAGTCTTTCGACGACTCCAGCTGGGCCGCTTCCTTGGTCGGGCCGAATACTTTCAGGCCGCGCGCGCGGAACAGGTTGACGATGCCGCCGGCCAGCGGAGTCTCGGGACCGACCACGGTCAGGCCGATGTGCTCCTGCTCGACGAAGGTCGCCAGTTCATGCAGGTCCGTGATGTTGACGTTGACCAGGCGCGAATCGCGCGCGGTGCCGCCGTTGCCCGGAGCGACATACACCATCTGGATACGTTCCGATTGCGCCAATTTCCAAGCCAGCGCATGTTCACGGCCGCCGGAGCCGACTACCAATATTTTCATAAATCCTCAGTCTTCGATCAGCGTGTTGGAATAGACTTCCTGGACATCGTCCAGCGCTTCCAACGCGTCCAGCAGTTTTTGCATCTTGACGGCGTTATCGCCGGTGAACACGGTTTCGGTGGCCGGCTTCATGATGATCTCGGCCACTTCGGCCTTGAAGCCCGCCGCTTCCAGCGCGTCCTTGACGGCCGCGAAGTCGTGCGGGCCGCACAGCACTTCGAAGCCGCCTTCGTCGTCGGCCACCACGTCTTCGGCGCCGGCTTCCAGCGCCACTTCCATCAGCGCGTCTTCATTGGTGCCCGGTGCGAACAGGAACTGGCCGCAATGCTTGAACATGAAGGCCACCGAGCCTTCGTTGCCCATGTTGCCGCCGTTTTTGTTGAAGGCGTTGCGTACCTCGGCCACGGTGCGCACGCGGTTGTCGGTCATGCAGTCGACGATGACGGCCGCGCCGCCGATGCCGTAGCCTTCGTAGCGGACCTCTTCGTAGGCCGCGCCGTCCTCGCCGCCGGTGCCGCGGGTGATCGCGCGCTGCACGTTATCCTTGGGCATATTGGCGTCGGCCGCCTTGTCCACGGCCAGGCGCAGGCGCGGGTTGGAGGTCAGGTCGCCGCCGCCCATGCGTGCAGCCACGGTGATTTCCTTGATGAGACGGGTCCAGATCTTGCCACGCTTAGCATCGGTTGCTGCTTTTTTGTGCTTGATATTGGCCCATTTGCTGTGTCCAGCCATGTTCGGTCTTCCTTCGGCGGTATGTCATTGGTGTGCGGTGAGGGCGGTATTCTAGCATAGGGGCCAACTCAAAACCTTTTCCATCACCTCTGGCAACTCGATTTTCGTCACCCACGCGTCCATCTCCTTGACCAGGATCACGGCGCTGTTTTCGCGGTCGATCGGCACCCATTCCGGATTGTTTTGACGCATCAGGGCGATCACCGGCACGTGCACGGCGTTCGCCAAGTGCATCACGGCGGTTTCGACGGTGACGATCAGGCTGCACAGGCTGAGGATGGCGGGCAGCTGGAAGAAGTTGTCCACCGCGGAGAAAAGATGCGTATCCGGCAAGGCTGCATTTTTGTAAATCTCGCGCGCGGCCGGCAGGTCTTCCGGCACAACGTTGACCACAAAGCCAGCGTCGCGCCATTGGGGATGGCTGCGCATTTCCTTGATCAGCTCGAAGGCGCGCTCCAGCGGCCAACAGCGCTCCGGGCCCTTGGAATAGGTGTTGATGAAGACCACCTGCGAGGTCAGTCCCCAGGTCGCCAGTTGCTCGCGCGCGTAAGTCGTCCATTGGTCCGGGATGTGGATGACCGGGTAGCGGTCCAGCTTGGGGATGTCGACGCCGAAGGCCTTCGAGAACCATTGCGCGTAGATGTCGCTCACGTGCGGCACGTCGCGCTCCTGCGATTCGTAGAGCGGAATGGTGGCGTTGAATTTCAGGATGCTGAGCTTTTTGGACAGCTCGAAAAAGCGGTATTTGTGCTTGGTCAGGCCGATGATGAAGCCGCGCGGACTGATCTCGCGCGTCAGCCTGGCGTAGCGGTGGCAGGCCATATGCGTCAGCGAAGCGACGATCGGATACTCCTCGCGCCGCGCCTCGGCGATCGATTGCGCATGCAGGGCGGGGCTGTAGTTCTGGTCGTAGGTCTTGTCGATGTAGGGGCTGGCGGCCAGCCAGTCGTACAGCGAGTAGTTCTTCAGGTGCGGCCAGTCCTCGGGATTGTCCGAGCGCCGGCGCTCGTCCACCCACAGATGGATTTCCAGGTGCGGATGGGCGCGCTTCAAGGCGCGGAAGCACATTTGCATGTAAGTGAAGTCGCCGATCGCCATGTGGGTGACGACCAGGATTTTTTTTGCCTGGGCAAGCAGAGTCGGGGGTATCAATTGTTTCATTTATAGAGCTTGCCAGTAATTATCGGCGGTGTACAGGTGTAAGAAAGTCAAATTAAGTTAATCCAGTAGAGCCATGTTGCTCCTAGAGGCAGTCCTCCATTTTTTGTAGAGATACTGTCATATCTTGCTGCTACTATTTATTTTTTCACATTATAAAAAAAGCGGAGCAGACATGGACAGAAGGCAGTTTCTCAAATACGGCAGCTTTATCACGGTTTCGGTCGCCTCTGGCGCCGGCTTGGTTGCCTGTGGCGGCAGCAGCTCCGCACCCGCCGATGGCGCCACCGATCTGCCGTTGGCCAGCGGCGCCTGGAAGTTCCCGCAGAGCGTTGCCTCCGGCGATCCGCACAGCGATAGCATCATGCTGTGGACCCGCGCCGTGCCGGCCTCGGCCGACGGCGTGGCGCCCGCGCCAAGCGCCTCGGACAGCGCGATCCGCCTGGTGATGACCGCCGCCGACAACGGCGCGGCCCTGGGCGGCAGCACCGCGCTCAGCGGCGCCACCGTGGTCGACATCAAGCTGCCGTTGCAGTCGCAATACGACAACACCGTGCGCCACAAGGTGACCGGCCTCAATCCCAACACCGTGTACTACTACCAGTTCGTCGCCGGCGACACGCGCTCCAACGTCGGCCGCTGCAAGACCGCGCCGGCCGCCGACGCCGACGTCGCGCAGCTGCAATTCGCCTACATGACCTGCCAGGACTGGAGCGTCAACCACTGGGGCGCGATGACCAGCATCGTGGGCGAAAACCTGGACTTCATCGTCCACCTGGGCGACTACATCTACGAGACCGTCGGCGAGAGCTTCCAGGTCGGCGCGGTGGAATCGCGCCATGACGCGCTGACCTTGCCGGACGGCGCCTTCAAGAGCGGCACCTCGGGCGCCAAGTACGCCACCACGCTGGCCGACTACCGCTACCTGTACAAGAAGTACCGCACCGACGCGCGCCTGCAGGCGCTGCACGAGCGCTTCGCCTTCATCGCCATCTGGGACGACCACGAGTTCTCGGACGACGCCTGGGGCGACGCCCAGACCTACGACGGCACTTTCAGCACCACCGACGGTTCGGACCTGCACCAGACCGGCCGCCGCCGCAACGCCAACCAGGCCTGGTTCGAATACATGCCGGCCGACGTCAACCTCGACACCGCCACCACCGGCTTCCAGAACATCAAGATCTACCGCGACTTCCAGTTCGGCAAGCTGATGCAGCTGGTGATGACCGACGAGCGCCTGTACCGCGCCGACCACGTGATCCCTGAATCGTCGATCAATCCGGCCACCGGCCTGCCGCTGGGCCGCATCGGCTCGCGCTACCTGGTGCAGCAGGACGTGTTCAACACCGTGGAAGCGCAGAAGATGGCCGGCGCCACCACCATCGGCCTGGCGTCGCCGCTGGACACCGTGTCGATGCTGGGTTCCACCCAGCGCCAGTGGTGGATGGACAAGATGAAGGCCGCCACCTCGACCTGGAAACTGTGGGGCAATGAAGTGTCGCTGCTGCGCATGGGCCTGAACGGCGTGGACGCCATCGCGACCCTGCTGGCGTTGAACGCGGTGCCGACCATCGCGGCGTCGATCGGCAGCACGGCGGCGGTGCCTGCCGTCGGCGGCAAGTTCCCGCTGGCGGCGGCCATCGTCGCCGCGGCCACCGCCGGTGCGACGCCTGCTTTGGCGCAGGCTGGCGGCACGGCGGCCTTCGTCAGCTTCGCCACCGGTGGTACGACGGCGGCGCAGGGCGCGGCGGCCGCTGCTGCGGGCTTGAGCGCGGCGCAGGTGGCGATTACGGTCGCCACCATGAACGCGGTCATCGACAGCACGCGCGGCGTGCTGCCGGCGACCCCGGCGCAGCAGATCGCGGTCGGCGCGCAGACCATCGCCTTTGGCTACATCAAGCCGGACATCCAGGCCAAGAAGATCGACTCGCCGTTCGTGGCGGCGTCGGGCAAGAAGGCGGCGCTGGCGCCGTTCTTCGCGCGCTTCCTGCTCAACTGCGACCAGTGGGACGGCTACAACAGCGAGCGCAAGGCTTTGATGGGTCACCTGAAGAGCAACAGCATCGGCAACGTGGTGGCGATCACCGGCGATATCCACGCCTTCTTCGCCGGCACCGTCAGCGACGACTTCGACGCCACCGGCGGCGGTACGCCGGTGATGGTGGACCTGGTGTCGGCCGGCATCAGCTCGGACTCGTTCTTCAGCTACCTGCGCGACGCGGCGTCGGCGCTGGGCGACATCGCCGCGCTGGTGTCGTACCCGCTGGCGATCCCGGTCACCGGCCTGGGCACCCTGAGCATCGCCATCAATATGCTGGACTACACCATGGGCAAGGCCGCGCCGACCGTGGCCAGCCTGCTGGAGCAGATCCGCGTGCAGGTGCGCGGTGCATTGGGCGCCAAGGGCTTGCCGGAGGCGCAGCTGGACCCGACCACCAGCGCGGTGCTGGCGGGCCTGCAGGCGAGCAGCGACTTCAGCGTTTCGCTGCTGGCGCTGGCGCAGCAGTTGTCCGGCCTGGGCAACAACCCGTGGATCAAGCATCTGAACACCGATGCGCAGGGTTTCACGCTGGTCACGCTCACGCCGGGCAAGCTGGTGGCGCAGTTCAAGCAGGTCAACAAGCTGGTGGGCGGCAACGCGCCGACCAGCGTGGTGGCCCGCGTAACCACCGCCACCGTGGCGGCCGGTTCGGCCGCCGTCGCCATCAGCTAGCGGCAACCCCAAGCTCCCGTTTGAGCGCAGCCAGGATGGCGCTCAACGGGGGGGGCATCGTGGAGTCATCCGTTAAAAGTGATGTTTGCAGTGCCTCGCCCGTTGTTGATAGCGGGCGGGATAGTGCCTCAAATCCTATCGTGCCCGCTATGAGAGCACGGAGCATTCCGCGCGCGGCCCCATCGCCGCTGGCTTTGAGTGCCTCTTCAACCTCATCCAACATCGCGTTGGCGAATGCAGGGTCGGCCGCGATACGATCAACTATTCCAGTCTCAAAATCACGAGTCAGTTCCATACTGATTCTCCTGCCTGCTCTTACGTATTTTTTAACACTGATCGTCATCCGTCGATACTTGCACAGCCTATCATGGCTGGATTGATCCGGCTCACCTGGGTCGCGGGCTGGGCAGAAAATGGCGGCGCCAAGCGCCAGAGAGCGTTTGGCCTTACAATTTGCCCATGACTACAAGCATCACGGACAGCGCGCCGGCGCGCGCCGCCTATCTGGGCGGCCTGGGTATCGCCATCGGCGGGGCGGTTCTTTTCTCGACCAAGGCGGTGGTGGCCAAGCTGCTGTACCGCTACCAGATCGACGCCGTCACCCTGATCGCTTTCCGCATGATCTTCTCGCTGCCGGTGTTCGCCGCCGTCGCGCTGTGGAAGATGCGCACCGAAGCGCCACTGTCCAGCGGCGACCGCTGGCGCATTGTCGGCCTCGGCCTGGTCGGCTACTACCTCTCCAGTTTCCTCGACTTCCTCGGCCTGCAGTACATCTCGGTCGGCCTCGAACGGCTGATCCTGTTCCTGACGCCGACCTTCGTGCTGCTGATCTCCTCCACGCTGCTCAAGCAGCACATCAGCCGCAAGCAGTGGCTGGCGCTGCTGACCTCCTACTGCGGCATCGTCTTCGTGTTCCTGCATGACCTCAACAGCGGCAGCAAGAACGTCATCCTCGGCGCCACGCTGGTCACCGGCTCGGCCGCCGCCTATTCGGTCTACCTGCTGCTGTCGGGCGAGATGGTGCGGCGGCTCGGTGCGCTGCGGCTGGTGTCGTATGCGATGTGCGTTTCCAGCGTGGCCTGCATCGGCCAGTTCTTCCTGCTGCGGCCGGCCTCCGGGCTGATCCAGCCGTTGCCGGTGTATGGGCTGTCGCTGGTCAACGGCATCGTCTGCACGGTGATGCCGGTGTTTATGACCATGACCGCGGTCCAGCGCATCGGCGCCGGCACCGCTTCGCAGGCTGGTATGATCGGCCCCGTTTCAACGCTGTTTTTAGGCGCGCTGCTGCTGAGCGAGCCTGTCACCTCCTGGCAGTTGGGAGGCACCACCCTGGTGCTGGCCGGGATTTATCTGCTGTCAAAAAAATAGGATCAAGACATGAAAACCCGCATTGCCCTGATTGCCCACGACAAGAAAAAAGACGACATGATCGCGCTGGCCGGCGAGTACAAGGACTTCCTCGCCACCTGCACGCTGACCGCCACCGGCACCACCGGCGGCCGCCTGATCAACGAGCTGGGGCTGACGGTGGACCGCAAGCATTCGGGGCCGTTCGGCGGCGACTTGCAGATCGGCTCGATGCTGGTCGAAGGCGAGATCGACTGCGTGATCTTCCTGCGCGATCCGATGACGCCGCAGCCGCACGAACCGGACATCAACGCGCTGGTGCGCGCCTGCGACGTGCACAACACGCCGTGCGCCACCAACGTCTCGTCGGCGCACCTGGTGCTGTCGCAGTTGCAGCTGCGCGCCGCGTCGGCCTGAGCGGCGCTACACTCTTCGCATTCCCCACAAAGGAGCTGGACATGACCAAGGCAATCCGCATCAACCGCGTCGGCGGTCCGGAAGTGATGGAGCTGGTGGACGTGGAGCTGGGACCGCCCGGTCCCGGCGAGGCGCAGGTGCGCCACTCTGCGATCGGCCTGAACTATATCGATGTCTACTTCCGCACCGGCCTGTATCCGCAGCCGCTGCCGGGCGGCTTGGGCATGGAAGGCGCCGGCGTGGTCGAGGCGGTGGGCGAGGGCGTGACCGAGGTGCAGGTGGGCGACCGCGTGGCCTACGCCGGGCGGCCGATCGGCGCCTATGCCGAGGCGCGCAATATGCCGGCCTCGCAGCTGCTGGTGCTGCCGGAAAAAATCGGCTTCGACACGGCGGCCGCGATGATGCTGCAAGGTTTGACGGTGCAGTATCTGTTCCACCGCACGGTGCCGCTGAAGGCCGGCGACACCATCCTGTTCCACGCGGCTGCCGGCGGCGTCGGGCTGATCGCCTGCCAGTGGGCCAAGGTGATGGGCGTGACGCTGATCGGCACGGTGGGTTCGGAAGAGAAGGCGGCGCTGGCCACCGAGAACGGCGCCCACCACGTCATCAACTACAACAAGGAAAACTTCACCGAGCGGGTGCGGGAGATCACCGGCGGCAAGGGCGTGTCGGCGGTGTACGATTCGATCGGCAAGGACACCTTCATCGGCTCGCTGGACTGCCTGCAGCCGCTGGGCACGATGGTCAGTTTCGGCAACGCCTCGGGACCGGTGCCGCCGTTCAGCCTGGGCGAGCTGGCCAGCCGCGGCTCGCTGTTCATCACGCGGCCATCGTTGATGTCCTACATGGCCAGGCGCGAGGATCTGGAAGCGGCTGCCAAATCGCTGTTCGGCGTGGTCGCCAGCGGCGAGGTCAAGATCGACGTCCGCCAGCGCTACGCCCTGGCCGACGTGGCCCGCGCCCACACCGAACTGGAAGCGCGCAAGACCACCGGCTCGTCGATCCTGCTGCCGTGACGGCTTTGTGTACGCAAGCGTACTGAATGAAACGCGGCAGGCCGCTATGCTGTTCTCCATGCCCAAGCTATTCCAGCCTGGGCCCCTAAAGGAGCAACATCATGAACAAAGACCAAGTTGAAGGCAAACTGAAAGACATCGGCGGCAAAATCCAGGAGCAAGTCGGCGATCTGGTTGACAGCCCTGAACAGGAAGCCAAAGGCCTGCAGAAGCAGGCTGAAGGCAAGCTGCAAGAGAAAGTCGGCGACCTGAAGGAAGCCGTGCATATCGCCACCAAGTAATTGGCGTGCACAAATGAAAATGCGCCGGCTTTTGCCGGCGCATTTTTTTTTGGGGATTTTTTCAACCGGCCTTAGGCGGCGTCGCCTGGACCGTTTCGGTTTTCGGATCGATCGTCAGGTCGACCCTGCGCGGCACGCCGCTCACGCCCGGGAAGCCGGTGAAGGCGCTTTGCACCAGCGCCGGCATCACATGCGGCGTGGCCTGCACGCGGCTGGTGTTCTGCACGGTGACGTCGTACAGCTTGCGGCCATCGATGCTGTTGATGGTCACGCGCAGCTGGCGCTGGTATTCATGCTTGACGCGCTCTTCCACATACATCGGCCCGAAGCGGTAAGGATCGTAGAAGAACGGACGGTAGCCCCAGCGCGAATAACCCCAGCCGTAACGGCCAAAGCCCGGACCCCAATACGGGCCCATGAACGGGTCTTCCGCCTCCAGCACCCGCACCGGATGGTCGATGGTGCTGAATTTCATTCCAATGAGCAACTTCGGCTGTTGCTTGTCGGCGACCTGGTGGAAGCCCAGCTTGCCCAGTTCGTTGCTCACAAGCACTTGATAGCTGCGGTATTCCAGCGTGTCGTCCGCGCCCTGCGGGGCCTCGAACGCATAGGATTTGTCCTGGATGTCGGCCGGCCAGGCGTTGAAGGCCGTGACATCGCTGCGGATGGTGGTGGCGCAGCCGCTCAGCAGTACTACGGCGGCGGTCGCCAGCATGGCAAGGTATTTCATGATAGTGCCCCTCTCTGTTCAGACGGTATTTTTCAGTACTAAGTCTACGACGGTCGCCCGTACCCTGCACGATTATTACAGAATGTTACGGCAAGGTGGAAACCAGCAACTTATATGCGCCAGCGCAGGCGATTCACGCGTCCGTCCCCGCTGGTATTGGTAAAATAGGCCTTTGCTCACGTCACCAGAGTCCTCCAATGCGCACAGACAGCAGTCCTAAGACGATATTCCGCAAAGATTACACCGCTCCCAGCTACCTGGTTGATACCGTAGAACTCGGTTTCGACCTCGATCCCGACCGCACCGTGGTCGCCAACCGCATCACCATGCGCCAGAACCCGGCCGGCCGAGGACGTGACATCGTGTTGCACGGCGAGGAGATCGAACTGGTGGCGCTGCGCATGAACGGCAAGCCGCTGGCGCCGACGGAATATCATCAGGACGGCGGCACGCTGATCATCCGCAAGGCCCCGGCCAAGGTGGTGCTGGAAATCGAAACGCTGTGCGCGCCGGTGCAGAACACCAGCCTGTCCGGCCTGTACGTCTCGAACGGCAATTTCTTCACGCAGTGCGAGGCCGAAGGCTTCCGCCGCATCACCTATTTCCCGGACCGTCCGGACGTGATGGCCAAGTACACCGTGATGCTGCGCGCCGACAAGGCCGCCTACCCGGTGCTGCTGTCGAACGGCAACCTGATCGAAGAGGGCGAGCTCGGCGACGGCCGCCACTACGCCAAGTGGGAAGACCCGTTCAAGAAGCCATCCTATCTGTTCGCGCTGGTGGCGGCGCGCCTGGTGTGTCAGGAAGAAAAATACACGCTGCAGTCCGGCCGCGAAGTGCTGCTGCAAGTGTGGGTGGAAGAGGGCAACCTCGACAAGACCGACTACGCCATGCAGTCGCTGAAGAACTCGATCCGCTGGGACGAGGAACGCTTCGGCCTGGAGCTGGACCTGGACCGCTTCATGATCGTCGCCGTGGGCGACTTCAACATGGGCGCGATGGAGAACAAGGGCCTGAACATCTTCAACACCAAGTTCGTGCTGGCCAACCCGCGCGTGGCGACCGACGTCGACTACGCCGGCATCGAAGCGGTGGTCGGCCACGAGTACTTCCACAACTGGACCGGCAACCGCGTGACCTGCCGCGACTGGTTCCAGCTGTCGCTGAAGGAAGGCCTGACCGTGTTCCGCGACCAGGAGTTTTCCGCCGACATGATCGGCACCGACAGCGGCCGCGCCGTCACCCGCATCGACCAGGTGCGCACCTTGCGCCAGGCCCAGTTCCCGGAGGACGCCGGCCCGATGTCGCACCCGGTGCGGCCCGACTCCTTCGTCGAGATCAACAACTTCTACACCGTCACCGTGTATGAAAAAGGCGCCGAAGTGGTGCGCATGTATCAGACCCTGCTGGGCCGCGACGGTTTCCGCAAGGGCATGGACCTGTACTTCAAGCGCCATGACGGCCAAGCCGTCGAATGCGACGACTTCCGCGCCGCCATGGCCGACGCCAACGGCCGCGACCTGCACCAGTTCGAGCGCTGGTACTCGCAGGCCGGCACGCCCATCGTCACCGCGCGCACCCGCTACGACGCCGTCAAGCGCAACTTCGACATCATCCTCAGCCAGCGTGCTCCTGCGTCCTCGTCGGCCTCCGCCGGCCAGGCCGACAAGCTGCCGTTCCACATTCCGGTGGCGGTGGGCCTGCTGAGCGCCAGCGGCAAGGACCTGCCGCTGACGCTGGAAGGCGGCAAGCAGGCCAAGGGTGCCAAGGGTGACACACATACGGTCGTGCTGGAGCTGACCGAGCAGGAGCAGATCTTCCGCTTCCGCCACGTCGACGAACGGCCGACGCCATCGATCCTGCGCGACTTCTCGGCGCCGGTGATCCTCGAATACGACTACACCGACGACGAACTGCTGCACCTCTTCAGCCATGACAGCGACCCGGTCAACCGCTGGGAAGCGGGCCAGCGGCTGGCGATGGAGCGCCTGCTGAAGCTGACCGCGCAAGTGGCGGCGGCTGGCGGCAGCGACGCCAACCTGAAACTGGACGCCACCTTCCTCAACGCCCAGCGCGCCGTGCTGACCGACGAGTCGCTCGATCCGGCCTTCCGCGAGCTGGCGCTGATACTGCCGTCGGAAATCATCGTCGCCGAGCAGATGGACGTGGTCGATCCGCAGGCGATCCATGTGGCGCGCCAGTTCATGCGCCGCACCATTGGCGCGGTCCTGAAGACCGAGCTGCTGGCGCAATACCACGCCAACCAGACGCCCGGCGCCTACAGCCCGGACGCGCTGTCGGCCGGCAAGCGCGCGCTGAAGAATCTGTGCCTGTCCTACCTGATGGTGGCGCCGGACATGGCGGAACTGAAGCTCGCGCAGCAGCAGTTTGAAAAGGCCGGCAACATGACCGACCGTTCCGCCGCGCTGGTCTCGATGATCCACAGCGGCGCCGAAGCGGGCCCGTACCTGAAGGCGTTCTACCAGGACTTCGAAAACGAGGCGCTGGTGATCGACAAATGGTTCGCCATGCAGGCGGCCGCGCCGACCACCAACGTCGCCGCCGTGCGCAAGCTGATGCAGCATCCGGCCTTCACGCTGAAGAATCCGAATCGCGCGCGTAGTTTGATCTTCAGTTTCATCAGCGCCAATCCGTCGCAGTTCCACGCGGCCGACGGCAGCGCGTATGAATTCTGGGCCGAGTTCGTGATCAAGCTCGACGCGATCAACCCGCAGGTAGCGGCACGCCTGGCGCGCGGCATGGACCGCTGGCGCCGTTACGCGCCGGCGCTGCAAGCAAAGATGAAGCGCGCGCTGGAGAAGGTAGCCGGCCGCGCCAAGCTGTCGAACGACGTGCTGGAAGTGGTCACCAAAGCGCTCGCCAATTAAGCATAACAATTTATACGATTTATATTCACCTCAAGGGAAACCATGAAACGCATCAGCCTCACACAATACTTGGTGGAAGAACAGCGCCAGAACAACTCGATCCCGGCCGAACTGCGCCTGTTGATCGAAGTGGTAGCGCGCGCCTGCAAAACCATCAGCCACTCGGTAGGCAAAGGCGCGCTGGGTGAAGTGCTCGGCACCGCCGACACCGAAAACATCCAGGGCGAAGTGCAGAAGAAGCTGGACATCATCTCCAACGAAATCCTGCTGGAAGCGAACGAATGGGGCGGCCATCTGGCGGCGATGGCGTCGGAAGAGATGGAATCGATCCACCCGATCCCGAACCGCTATCCAAAAGGCGAATACATGCTACTGTTCGACCCATTGGACGGCTCGTCGAACATCGACGTCAACGTCTCGATCGGCACCATCTTCTCGGTGTTGAAGGCGCCTGAAGGCATGGGCCAGCCGACCGAAGCGGACTTCATGCAAGCCGGCACCAAGCAAGTGGCCGCAGGCTACGCCGTGTACGGCCCGCAGACCATGCTGGTGCTCACCACCGGCAATGGCGTCAACTGCTTCACGCTGGACCGCGAGATGGGTTCGTGGGTGCTCACGCAGCGCAACATGCAGATCCCGGCCAAGACCAAGGAATTCGCGATCAATATGTCGAACCAGCGCCACTGGCATGCGCCGGTGCAGCGCTACGTCAACGAACTGCTGGCCGGCGACACCGGCCCGCGCGGAACCAACTTCAACATGCGCTGGATCGCCTCGATGGTGGCCGACGTGCACCGCATCCTGAACCGCGGCGGCATCTTCATGTACCCGGCGGACACGCGCGACACGTCGATGCCAGGCAAGCTGCGTTTGATGTATGAGGCGAATCCGATGGCCTTCATCGTCGAGCAGGCGGGCGGCGCGGCCACCGACGGCCAGAACCGCATCATGGACATCCAGCCGCACAAGCTGCACCAGCGCGTGCCGGTGTTCCTGGGTTCGCGGGACGAAGTGGCGGTGGTGACGGGCTACCACGCAGGCTGAGAAGCTTCAAAACCGCACAAAGCAATGACATTTTTGCAGCATGGCTAAAATTTATCGTGTTGGGACTAGCGTGTAGCGAGAAATATTTGTTAGAATGTGCGACTTCGCCGCTTTAGCTCAGTTGGTAGAGCAGTTCATTCGTAATGAAAAGGTCGCCAGTTCGATTCCGGCAAGCGGCACCAGAACTCAGCAGTAAGAAATACCAAGAAGTACCGAAACCCGCTTTTCCCATAGGAGAAGCGGGTTTTTTGTTGTCCCCGGACGTTTAATGAATTAGCATGAAATACCAACATCTGGTTGGTATTTTTGTTGGTACTTACCTCAGCAGGTAAAAAAAGTACCAACACCGGAGTCAACCATGGCACTGACAGACACCTTTATCCGGCACGTCAAGCATAGTGGGGCGGCAGCGGGAGACAAGCATTCCGACGGGCAGGGCATGTTCTTGCTGGTCAAAAAGACGCACAAGTACTGGCGGATGAGCTACAGATGGCTCGGTAAGCAAAAGACGCTGGCGCTTGGTGTTTATCCTGAAGTTTCGCTGGCTCAGGCCCGCAAGCTTCGCACCGAGGCTCGCGAGGCCCTGGCGGCTGGCATCGATCCGAGCCAACTCAAACGCGAGACCAAAGCAAACAAGGTTCAGGAGGCAGCCAACACCTTTGAAGGACTGGCACTGGCTTGGCTGGCGATGATGTCGCATAGCCGCTCGGCCAGCACCCAGGAGAAGGTGGAGGCCTGGCTGAGGCATGACTTGTTTCCCTACCTTGGCAAGCTGCCGGTGACGTTGATCAAACCGCGTGACATCCTTACGGTGGTGCAGAAGGTCGAGGCGCGAGGCGCAATTGATTCTGCCCATCGCATCAAGCAGGTCTGTGGCCAGATCATGCGATACGGTGTGGCGATCGGCGTGGTGGAGCGCGATGTGACGGCGGACCTGAGGGGGGCGCTGATCTCTGTGCCCCGAACTAATTTTGCCGCGATCACGGAGCCGAAGAAGCTCGGGGCCCTTATGCGTTCCATATACGGCTACAACGGCCATTTTGTGGCCGTGGCGGCGCTTAAGCTTTCGCCGCTGCTGTTTGTACGTCCGGGCGAATTGCGGACCGCAGAATGGCGCGAATTCGATCTGGACGCGGCGGAGTGGCGCATCCCGGCGGCGAAAATGAAGATGAAGGTGGAGCACATGGTGCCTCTGGCGCGGCAGGCAGTGGAGATCCTGCGTCAACTGCATCGTGTGACAGGCCATGGAAAATTTGTGTTCCCAAGTTTTCGTACCGGCGACGCTTGTATGAGCGAGAACACCATCAACGCCGCGTTGCGCGGCATGGGCTACGCGAAAGAAGTCATGACCGCGCACGGGTTCCGTGCGACGGCGAGGACCATCCTCGATGAAGTCTTGGGTGAACGTGTCGATCTGATTGAGCATCAACTGGCGCATAGAGTGATCGATCCGAACGGGCGCGCATACAACCGCACCGCACACCTGCCAGCGCGCCGCGCGATGATGCAGCGTTGGGCCGATTATCTGGATAAGCTGCGCGTCGATGGCGAAGTCATTCTTTCGAGACCGCAGCATGAGTGAATTTTCGCAGCGCCCTATGGTGATGATGGCGCTTAGCTGAGCTTCAGTCCCGTAGGGCGCCTGATTTTACCAGCTGCGCGACTTCGACCGATTCTCCACCCATTCAAGCACCTCGTCCTGGCGCCACCCAATTGATCGAGCGGACAGCTTGACCGGAGTGGGAAATTCATGCGCTTTCATCACGCGATACAGCGATGTTCGGGACATCCCGCAGATGTGAAGGACTTCGCGTAACCGCATCAATCTGCACGCTGTGGGTTGGTTATCGTTGTTGTTCATGTGGACCTCCACTGGTCGGTATTCAATTCAGAGAAAATTGGCTTTGCTTGGCCCGGTTGCGTAGCACTTCTTTGTGCATTTGGAGAAAGGCTAATGCCTGGTCGAAGTTGAGGTGTGCATGGTGCGAGGCCTTGCTGGGGAAAGGCGCCGCGCCGTTGCGGCTACCTGTTGCTATTCTGGTAGGTGGCGTAGTGAAAACGTTGAGCGAGCGCAGCGGCCGTCGAGATTCCACAGCGCATTTTGACGCGCCGCAAAGTGGACGCCGCGCAATCTGCCATGGAGCGGCTGTCGCCTCGGAAACTTTGCGGCGTTGCGTGCTCTGCTGTGGTGGCGCCTTGGGTGCTGCGAGCGGTGCGACACCTCAGACGTTTGATGCGGCTCAGCGTGTAACGGCACAGTCCGTTTACAGTGGTAGAGGATGCGCCGTCGGGCTAGGAGCAAGCCATGTTTTCGTTTCACTTAAACTTGGCTTGCCCTGCGGGGCTGCTCTCGCTGCGCTCGTCGGACTGCATTCGCTTCGCTCACCAAAGCCGGCTCGGTCGCGTGATGAATACCGATCTCACTCCTCGCAAGTCCAAGGGCGGCCGCCGTAAAGGCGACCCTGCCGCCGTGCGCACCGCTGTCATTGGCGTACGCGTCTCCATCAGCGAATACGCCACGTTGTGCGAACGTTCCGCCGCCATGCATATGAAACCGGCCCAATGGCTGCGGGCCGCCGCGCTATCAAGGCGTTTACCATCGCCACCCGTGGCCGCGATCAATCGAGAGCAGTATGTCGAACTGGCCCGTCTGGCCGCGAACCTGAACCAGCTCACGCGCCTGGCCAACGAAGGGCGCAAGGTGACGGTGGCCGATGCCTTGCTGGCGCGCTTGCTAGTGGAGACGCAGCGCTTGCGCCAGGCCTTGCTCGGCGTGGAGGTGGATGGCGATGATCGCTAAGGCTGTCAAAGGAAGGGGCTTTCGTGGCGCCCTCGATTACGACTTGAACAAAGAGCAGGGCCGCGTCATCGACACCAACATGAGCGGCACCACACCGCGTGAACTGGCTAAGGAGTTCGGCGAGGTGCGCAAGCTGCGGCCCAAGCTGGGCAAGGCCGTGCTGCATGTGTCGCTGTCGGCGGCGCCGGGCGAGCATCTGAGCGACGAGCAGTGGCAGCAGGTGGCGCAGCGCTATTTGCATGGCATGGGACTGGAGAACAACCAGTACCTGGTGACGCGCCACACGGATACGGAGCACGAGCATATTCACCTGCTGGTGAACCGCATCCGCTTTGATGGTGGCGTCACATCCGACAGCCATGACTATCGACGCCAGGAGACGCTGATGCGCGCCATCGAGCGCGAATTCGATTTGCAGCGTGTAATGCCATCAATCGAGGTACAGCGCCATGCGCTGACCAAGGGCGAGATTGAGGAAGGCTTGCGCACCGGCGTGCCGTCAACGCGCCAGCGCTTGCAGCAGCTGTGCGATGGTGCGGCGGCCCACTGTCACAGCTTCAGTGAATACGCGGAGCGCCTGGCGGCGGTTGGTGTCGAGCTAGTGCCGGTTACGCAGCTGGAGGGCCGCAAGATGTCGGGCCTGTCCTATCGGCTGGATGGTGTGATGATGAAAGGCAGCGACCTGGGGAAGGGCTACAGCCCAATGGGGCTGGCGAAACGCGGGGTGAGCTATGACAAAGAGCGAGACGGTGCGGCAGTTGGCCGCTGCCTCGAACGCGGCGCGGGTGGAAGCGCTGAACCAACAAATCGAGAGCTTGCGCCAGGCGAAGCTGACCAGCGCGGAAGAACTGGCGACACTATTGGAGCCGCTGGCACAGGCGATGGCCGCATTGACGGACGAGACGAGAGCAAGCCTGGAGCAGATCGGGCAACACAGCCGGGAGCAGGGCGAACAATTCCGGGCACAAGTGGAGACGGCGATCACGTCGTGGCGCAACGCGACGATAGCGGCCGAGAAAGCAGCCGAACGACTGGACCAGGCGGGGCGGCGGATGGAAGTGAGCCACTACCTATTGGCTTTGCTGACGGGAATAGTGACGGGGCTGCTCGTGAGCGTATTCTGGCTTTGGCTGGCGCCAGCGCCGACGGTCCAGAACACGCTGGACGCAAAGGCGGTAGCGGAGCTACTGCGGCCAGAGATCGCAGCGCTGAAGCCGCGCAAAGGCAAATGATGGCGATGGGCGTGGATCGGTTCGTGGTGACGCTGGTGGATCCGACGAAGGGCAAGCAGGAGGAGCGGTGGTGGAGCAAAGCGGAGGTGGTCAAAGGCATGGCGTGGCTCAAGCGCATGAATGCGCGAGGCTACGATGTCTGGGTACGGCCCGATGGTGAACACGGGTTGGTGCTACTGGGTGGTTTGAAAAAGCAGGACTTGCAGACATTGCGCGAACGTGGCTTTGCTCCGGCGGTGGTCGTGGAGACGGGACCTGAGCAATACCAGGCGTGGGTGAAGCTGTCACAGAGGGCACTAACTGATCCGTTGCGTGGCCGCGCGGCAGAAGTGTTGGTACAAGGGCTTGGTCGTCACGGTGCGAAGGCAATCAGTCGTGCTGATGGGCGACTGGCTGGCTTCACCAACCAGCAGGTGCAACGGTCTGGTGGACGACATCCGTTCGTTCTGGTGACGGAGTGCGAGGGCAGGGTGGCGCAGGCGGCGCCGGCGTATCTTGCGAGGTTGGAGCAAGAGCGAGCAAAGGTTCAGGCTGTGCAGCGAGATCAAAAACTTGAACAGTCGCGCACCCCTTCGCGGTAAGGACAAGATTATGTTGTCGGGAAATTCCCCGGCCGCAGGGATGTGACTTTTAGCGACGCAGGGCATAGTTCAATAATTTAATGTGATTTATATAGTTCTTATGTCAATCAAATTCTTATCTCTCAGCCATTTTTCGGTTGGCGCAATTGTTGTCGGAGTTACAGCGCCATGACGTTCCATGAAATTCCGAATCCATGTTTCTTTTCGTGCAGCCAGAGCTTCTTTAGGCGGTTTTATCGTCAAAAGTATTTTATTTATCCTTAGTTCAAGATCGGTTTCTGCAAGCACCGTATGACAATATTTTGAGTCAAAAGCATATGCTATTCGCTGAATAATTGCGAGCATTAAAACCGCATCGGAGAGTGCAATTTTTATTTCTTGTCCAATAACCGGAACTGGGCTACTGTAGTCTCTTTTAAGTCCAAGAGATTTTAATGGGGTTGCAATTGCTAGGGCATATGCATCTACGTTTTCTTGACGGGCGATACCGCCGTGGTGGGTTTTACTATTCCGAATTTGTTTATAAAATCTATACCACCTTAGTAGTGGGTCTAAATTCAAAATATTTGCTGCATACAATGTGGTTAACTTTGGTTGAACCTCAGAAGTCAAAAAAACAGAAGTTGGGATTGCGCCCGACAAGTCCAATGCTGCCCAGTTAGTCCATTTCCTGCTGGTTGAGCCAGAAGGAAATTGGAATGTTTCGGCATTTATTTTATATGGCGGTAGAACATTGTGCCTTGCCAATTCTCCGCACCATTCCTCGTACAATACTGCACCTTGTGCCAAAATAAAATCAGAATAAACAGCTTGATGCTCTGGCCAAGCTTTTGATGTAATAAATTTCAGATCGATACCGCCTCTGTCTGGCACTCCATCTACTAAATAGTTCTCGATTTTTTTCCACTCCGGCTTGGCCGAAAGACCGGCTATAGCGCTTGCCTCTCGGTGAATGTGCCACAAACCAGCATAGCTGGCCCAAACAAAACTGGTCATCTGCCCAATTCGCGATGCTAGTTGTTTAGTAAAAGGATAGAAACACTTACTTTGAATTGTCATTTCAATATTAAATTTCAGGTGTTGTTGAGATGAAAGGCGTAATTTATTTAGCTTCTCTTTCTGGTTCGCCAATACTTTTTAAGAGTGAATTATATTGTTCCTTATCGGAAAGATACATCTTATCGAGGACGAAATTAGCCAATTTTGGAATTTCTGGAATCTCGACCGGCCTCATGCTACGGTCAAATATTTCTTCCAGGTGAGACAGCTCATTGCTCAGCCTGTTGAGAAGTGCAATTGCCATATCATCGTCACCAAAGAATTTTTGCATTCTTTCGAGCGAGTTATGTGCGTCATCTTGGCATGGATATTTATAGAAAAGATATGCTTCCATAAATTTCCGTAAATTATTTCCAAATGCGAAAAAAGGTTCTGGAGAGGACTTGGCTAAAGCTGCATCTCTGCATTTGTAGATTTGATGGAAAAGATAATTGAATTCTGTTACATATTCCCTGAGATATCCGGGCATAGCGGAAATCGTGCTGGGCGTACCATTCCGCTCAACTAGAAAATGAGCTGCCCCTCCATGTTTTTCCTTTGGAGTAGACAATCGCTTTAAGTATTTTAAAAAATCCAGATTGTGAGTCGAAATGAAAAGTTGACCGTACCGGAAGAAATTTGATCCATCAGGGTTCTTGAGTGGTTTTGCGATCAACGTCTCTATGATGCTGTACATAAAGAATATATGGTTACTATCCAGGCTCGAAATGGGGTCGTCGATATAGATGATAAGTTCTTTTCCTTTGCTATCAGAATCTTCTAGTTTGGCTATAAAATAGCAAAAGGCAACAAGGCTGCACTCACCTTCGCTCAGATTGAACGCCGATTTGTCACCTCGCATAATTTGAAATTTAATGCCCGGTTTATCACCCCCGTCAATGGCTTTTAACATCAATCCGTCGTGACCGAAGAAATGATTTAGTAGGTTATTAACCCTTTCGGCGCCTATTCGTTCGTCCTTCTGTTGCGCTTTGAGCGTATCTGCGCGTTTCTCAAGCATGTTGATTTTGCCTGCAACCGTAAGCGCATCCTTTGCTGCTGCTGAAGCTACAAGTGCCAAGTCTTGCGCACTTGCTTCATCGGAGGAAAGATCGATTTGCTGCGCGAACGTGGCTACGTCGTTACGTCGAAGGGATAGACGGGCTGACTCCTTATCCTTCGACAAATTTTTCGTCTTTGCGTCGCTTTTTTCAATTGCGCCGTTCAGGAGTTTTATGTCGTCAGATATTTTAACCACTTCAAATTCGACTACGGGTAATGGTATTACTTCGAATAGTTTTGTTTTACGTTCATTAAGTGAATTTGATAAGGTTTTAAGGTCAGCCTTGTACAGTTTGAGGTTTTGTTCAAGCGATGTTTTTGCGGTGTCGAACGTTTTGCGCTCTGCTATGTAAAGGCTTTGTCCATCCACACTAACGATTGATGAAAGTTTATTGAGTTCGCCAGCAATCGTTGCGAGACAATCGTCAATCTCCTTTTCAAGGGCAGAAGATTCTTTGCTAAAGTGAGCATCTAGCACCTCCCAGATATCGGAGGGAAGCGGTTGTCGACAAAATGCGCATGTTTCCCTTTTACTTCGATGGTGCGGAATTCCTGCTTTTACCCAAGTTTGCAATATCGAATCATTAAGAAGTTCCTGAATTGCCTTCGTTGGCGTGATTTTTCGTTGAAGTAGTTCAAATGCCTCGGATTTTATTAGACTAATGCCTGAGTTGAATTCTAGTGTTCTTTCTATTGCAGGCAATTCGACTTCTTTGAGAAGTTCTTTCTTTGTTATGATATCCTCGTCGCTTAAAATGGCAAGCTTGTTGTCTCTTGCATACTTCAGGTCAGTCCTGATGTCATTGATATTGTAGCCTGCGCGTCCATAGTCCCTATTCGGCTTAATAACGTCATTGGCGTGGCGTCTCAGCTTCCCTAGCATTGCATCTTCTGCATCAGATGCTTTTTTTTCTTTTGCCTTTTTGTCGAATTCAATCACAGATTGTTCGTAGCGAAGCCCGGCTTTTGCGTCCACACTGCCAAGTGAGTCTTCAATTTTCTCAAGTTTGAGAACGATTTCATTGTTTTCTGCGCCAACAATCGCAAACGTTTTGATTTCGCCTCCTTGCTGATCAACTAGAAAGCTCAGGTTTTCTTGCACAAAATCTCGGTTGTATACCCGAACATTTAGGGGGTGTGCAGCAATCTGTAATTGAGAGATATTCCCTGTAGAACTATGAATCGTGAAAGATGGGCCTTCAAAATTGGGAGGAAGTCGTCTTTCTTGAAGTGCACGAACTATGCGAGAAAGAGTGGTTTTTCCTGAATAATTCCGTCCGTAAATAATATTTAATTTTTTTATGGTTTGGATGGCTCCACCGTTATCACGGACCGAATTCTTCCAGACGAAGCCTTGAAAACTGCCGAAGTTCGCGATGTCTATTTGCGTGATCATGAGTTTAATGTTGAGTTGAGCTACTTTAGGATTTGTTGTTTATGTGTAACTTTCGACTCTTCGGCTTTCGAGCTCGGCTTCCTGATTGGGGAAAATCAGGTGCAGCCAAACATGGTCTGTTGCTAGCAGGATAGCATTTTGTTTAGATGCAAGATGCGTGGAATGTCACTGGTTTGCTTTATTTGCAGGACGCTGCACTAGCCGTTTGCATCACGTGTTTTTGGGCCAGTGCTGTGCTTGTCTATGGATTAAACCTGAGCTACTTGCATATCAGAGCCGGCTAGTCGCCCGATGCAGGGAAATGCGTTGCCTTCCAACCAGCCGGTGATTTTTTCCTGGTTGCTGTCTGCGCGGCTGGCCTTGGTCTTTTCAGCCAAGTGCGGGCGACGGATTCAAAGGTCTGATTGGCGAATTCGGAGCGCGGCAGCTTTTTGAGGCGTTTAGCGGCTCCGGGGTCGACTCCCTCCGCGAGTTGAAGTTCGGCGTCGGCGCGTTTTTGCCGGGCCTTGGCCACGGTGGTTTGCCGATAGACGCGGAGGGCCAGCGTCTCGCGTCGGTCGAGAAACCGATAATCCATGCGCCAGTATTTACTGGCTGAATTGACGAGGAGATACATGCCTTCCCCGTCTTTGCACTGGTCCGTAGTCCCTTTGGTGAGCTTCAGGGCCTTTACGAAAGTGGCCGTGAGCGCCATCGCCGTCTCCCGTCGTGTGACGGTATTTCTCCGTACCGTAGAAAAAGTACTGGGCCACATGCCGTCAAATTTGCGAATGCATGCGATTTGTCACGTTGCAGGCTGAGCTAATAAAAGAGACTCCCTCATATGGATATGGGCGGGTTCTGAGCAACTCTGAGTTGCTTGGGGTGTAACTGTTGATGCGGTCGCGCGGACTGTACCGGTGACGGAAAACCCTCAACGCGGGATTGATCTGACAAGAAGACGTGCTGTATTTTCCTCTGACCGGAGCTGGATCATCCAGTGTCCCCCTCACCAACCTCCGGCGGCGTGGATTCGGCTATTGACGAGGTGTATGTGTTGCCGTAAGGGGCGAGGCTGCCCAGATTGGAATTTACTCTCTCGTATTGCATTTCTGGCATTTATGTGTTGACAGCAGCCTTTGCCGCGAGCTACACTTGCGCTAGCGCAAGTGTAGCTCGCGGCAAAGGCTGCTGTCATGCATGTTTTGTTCGTTATATCGAGCATTAAGGCTACAATGATCGATATATCGAACAGTGTTTGACATTTTTTCTTCGCTGACCCATAGTTAGACATACATTTCTTGCACCACTCAATCCCATGCGTATCGCTCAAGCTGAGGCTCTGCCTTCCAACCTTACAATGGAAGCCATGCAAATTGGCGCACGTTTGGCTCGCCTGAGAGTTGCGAGAAATATTTCGCAGACTGAGGCGGCTCTACGAGCAGGCATATCGCGGAATACAGCATATAGACTTGAAAAGGGAGACCCAAGCATCGCATTTGGGCAGCTTCTTCGCTTTCTCGATGCTATTGCACCAGGCAAGACGTTGCAAAACTTTCTGACGGAAGATGATTCCACAATTGCAGCGCTTGAGGCAAAAGAGCGAAGAAGGCGCGCTCGCCCATTAACAAAGCGCGAGCGGGAAGATCTGGACTTCTAAGTTCACTTTTACATCATGAAACAAGCAAGCCTTGCGGTCTTCGCGCATATCGAAGATGAATTCGTGCCAGCCGGATTATTAACGTTACATGAGGAAAATACACATGTAATGGCGTCCGAATTTTCGTATGGCACTAAATACCTCACCCGACAGCACGCACTGGAGGTCGACCCAGTTAGCCTATCCATTGCAGATAGATCAGCAGTCCGACAGAAGAAAATACTACCTGTAGCCGGCCTAAAGATGTTTGGTGGGATGCGCGATGCCTCGCCTGATGCTTGGGGGCGACGTGTAATCGAAGCGAAGCTAAAGGCCAAAGCAAATGATTTGCCAGAATCAACCTATCTACTTGAAGCTGGCAGTAACCGAATTGGGGCTCTTGATGTCCGCGCTGACATAAGAGCACTGCCGGCAGATGGGTGTCAATCAACTGCTGACCTCCAATATCTCCTTGAGGCCGCTGAACGAATAGAGGACGGGGAAGATATACCCGCTAGCCTTGAAGCTATCTTCGAGGCTGGGGCATCGTTAGGAGGCGCTAGGCCGAAGGCAACAATTCGCGATGAACAAGGTGTTCTTTGGCTAGCAAAATTCCAGAGTCGCGACGAACGACTGAACGTACCGGAAATTGAAACAGCCACCATGAAGCTCGCTTCTATTTGCGGTATGACGGTTCCTGAAGTGAAATTTATTAAAGTTGGCGACAGAGATGTGATGTTAATTCGCCGATTTGATCGTTATTGGATAAATGCTAAAGAAAAGTACAGCTCTTTAGCTGAAGTGGTAGCCAATCAACCAGACGATCACAGGTTAGCCGAGCGAAGACTGCATTTTGTGAGCGGTCTTACAATGCTTGCTTGCGATGAGATGCAGTCGCGAGAGAAGAGTTACGGAGACTTGGCACAAGGAATTCGTCGCTACTGCCATCACAGTGTAATTCGTGAGAGCAATCGCGAACTATTTACGAGAATGATTTATAACATTTTTGTGTCGAATGATGACGACCATCCGCGCAATCATGGATTCCTTTGGGATCCGTATGTTGGAGGATGGAGGTTAAGTCCGCTCTATGATGTCATGCCACGTCCGACTCGAGCAACAGATCGTTTTCTGTTCTTAGGGGTTGGTCAAGATGGTCGTTCAGCCACACTTGATAATGCTATATCGTCAAAAGAAATGTTCAATCTTTCACTTCAAGAGGCAGCGTCCATCATTGGCGAAGTATGGGAGCGGGTGCGTGAATGGAAAACTTATTTCGAAGAATTTGGTACTTCGACAAAATCTATCGAACAGGCAGAAAATGCCTTTAGGCATATAGATCATATATCCACACCACGGCTTAGAGCTAACTTACCTTAGTGATAGAAATTCAAACGTGGACACTATTGAATTTCAGGAGATTTGTTACTTGCTGACATTAGAAATATTGTCGAAAGCAAATAATCGGAACCGAACCCAAGAACCACCGCGTTTTGTTGGTACCTGAGTTGGTACTTTTGGCCGATTTTGTACCAACATCTCATAGCTAATTCGATTCCGGCAAGCGCACCAGAACACAGCCGTAAAGGTATTAAGAAGTCGAAAAACCCGCTTCCTTCCTAGAGGAAGCGGGTTTTTTGTTGTCCTTCCCTCGTGAATCTCCCTCGCCAGTTCTTTGTGCTTTCTCAAGTGGAAAAGATGCGCTCGCCTAATAATTGATACTCGGCATTGTTTTCCTTCCCTAGATTTGGCCTGATCAAGGAGACTGTGGATGCGGCGTTACACGATTACGTTGGGAGCATCAACTACCGCTGGCGGCAAAGTCATCTCAGCCAGCGCCAGTGGAAGTATCAACGGAGTGCCGATCGCTCTGGAGAATGACGTCGTCTTTTGCCCCGCTTGCAAGTCCCAGGGGAAGATCTTATGCGTCGGGCCACGTATTCCTGAAACCTGGAACGGAAAGCAGGTTGCGCTTGAGAACGATTTGTGTATGTGTGCTTGCCCGGCACCTCCGAAACTAGTCCCAAATCAAACGCTGCGCAGTCAAGTAATTGAGGACTCGCCAGTGTCAGCTGGCGAAGCGTCGGCAACGTACAGTTCATCTGATGGCCGGAGCGACCAAGCGTCAGAAGGCGAGATTGTCGAGCAATTCTTCTCTATCTTGGATGAGCGTGGTCGGCCGGTGGAAGGCTTCCGCTACGATCTGTACAAGGATGGCGCGATTCATACCAAAGCTGCTAACTATGCGAGCGGTGATACGGAGAAAATTTCCGGGAGCGGCAACCTGAAGTTGGTAACGTGGTTCAACGTGGACGGAGCAAGCCGTCATGGGTGAAAAGAACGAGAAAAAAACTCCGGAATTGCGTGCCGAGACAAGGCAGCTTGCTGCAATCGCTTATGGTGAGTCGTCAACCAAGGACGACCCAGACGAAATGTTTGCGTTGGCCAGCGTCTTGGTCAGGCAGCGAGATGCACGTGGCTACAAAGATATTATAAGTTTTGCGACGAAGGAAAAGACGTTTGCATTCGCCGTTAGCGATGGCAACCGCCGGTATGCCGATCTGATGAAGGCATCGGAAAAGGACATCGAACGGCATCCAGGAATGAAGATGGCGATCTCGGCCGCAGTCAATGCACTTGAAGGTGGGGTGGACAAGTCTAACGGTGCCTACTTTTGGGATGGTGCGGACATCAAATCGAACTACAAGCATCACTTCAAGGTCAGAAGGGGAATCAAGATTACGGATCCGGCGCATAACATCTATGGGATTCAAGACTCCACCAAGCTTGAAATCAAGTACAAGACGACCAAGGTCAAGAACACCAGTACCGGCAAGGTATCCATAACGCGTGTAGAGGTCGGTCGATACGACCATCAATACGACTCGACGGCAGCATACGGCGGAACCATCTTCTGGAAGTTCAATCCACAGTTTCTGGAAGTTACGCATGGATGGGAATACAAATGATGCGCAGAGGTTTGTTCTTCTTGCTGAGCCTGGTTGTGCTGGATGCTTGGGCTGCTGAGCCTTCCAGAGCGGCAATTCTTAGCTGTCTGTCCGCGCGAGCCGTTTCCTCGTCCGTTACGTGGAGGGCGCTGCCGACTGAAGAAATTAACTCGCAAGATGATTACAAGGATGGGTTCAACGCAACCTATTATCTCAATCTGCAAGGAAAGGACATCGGTTATGCGGAGAAGGGGGCGGAGAAGGGCATCCTCCTCGATCACAAGATATATCCAGTCGACTCGGCCCGAGCGCTCTCCGGCTTTGCAACACGTCCCACTGAACTAAACCCATATGTAGCGGAGTGGGGCACGGTGACGGATGCCCGTGGAAAATTTGTTTGTGTAAGTTTTCCTTTTGGCGTGCTAGGGCAGAGCGGAAGTTTTCAAAAAAATAGAAGTGCCTATTTGATGTCGCTTACTGGGTCGAAAAATGCTCGAGTTCTCTATTCAGCGACCGGCAATATTGATGTGATCAGGGCGCCAAAATAGATGGCTAACTGTCGACATTGCAGCCCAGTCGGTTCAGTCACTCGATCATCTTGGCCTGGCTGATGTCTCGGAATTTTCCGCGTAGCATATCGGAGAGTTTGGGTTGCGGCATGCCGAGTAGCTCTGCTGCGCGTTGCTGTGTCAAGCCTCGACTCTCGAGTACAAGTGTAATCTCATGCGTGAGTCCGGCCTTCACCAGCATTTCGCCGGCATCCGGGTGGCCGAGATCGGCGTAGGGATTGTCGCTGCCTGCTTCGATGGCAATGCTGTTTGTGATTTCAGTCGTTTTCATGTTTGGCGATCCCTTTCCAAGTCAGTGATCAGCCTATTTCACGGACGCCTGTTTCGCGCGGATCGTTTGCAGTTCGCCCTTAAGCCACGCGCTGCTAGGCACTGCCTGCGTCGTGCCGCACTTCACCAGATAATCTTTGCCGGACATGCTGCTGGTGCTGGCCGCCAGGGCAATGAACTGCTCCGTTCCCTCCACCTTCTTCTTGTCGATCAGGTAGTCCAGCTTGCTTGCCAGATGCGCCTTGGCTTCGGACGAGCTATACCAGCTGCCATTCCGGTTGAACTGGCAACCCGAACTGCCCAACCGGTTCAGCAGCGCATCGATCTCTGCGCGCGATGCGGCCGGCAATTCGGCGGCCATACTGGATGTCATCGCAAACACCAACAGAGGAACGGTAAAACGTAATTTCATATCTGCTCCGGAGCTTCACAAGATCCTCGATGGTACGCCGATTGATTGCATCCTGGCGCCAACTGAAAACGGATGCAGGCGTTCGGCGATCTGACATTCTTGACAGCCGGACGATATCGGCGTTAATCTTCGTTCGTCGATTAACGAATAAGGATGCAATGACAAGCTGTTGTGATGTGGCGCTCCAGGGCGCGGTGCCGGAATTGGATGTCAACGAGATTGCCATGCTGTGCAAGGCGCTCGCGCACCCGGCCCGAGTCCAGCTGCTGCGCTACCTGGCTGCTTACGGCGCCTGCTACTTCGGCAGCCTGGCCGACGTGCTGCCTCTGGCGCCGTCTACCATCTCGCAGCACGTCAGCATTCTCAAGCATGCCGGACTGATCCTGGGCTCTTCAGATGAGCAGCGCGTGTGCTATTGCGTCAATCCGGAGCGGATGGCGCAGCTGAAGCAATTGATCGGCGCTTTGTAGTTGATTTTTTTTACCCGGTTATTCGTCATTCGACGAATGACAAATAAAGGAGAAGCGCATGCATAGCAACCGTTCCAATCTGCCCATCGCGGTGCTGGGAGCCGGCCCGGTCGGTCTGGCCGCCGCCGCCCATCTGTTGCAACGTGGCTTCACACCGATCGTCTTCGAAAGCGGCGACCAGGTCGGCGCCAATCTGGCCAGCTATCGCCATGTACGGCTGTTTTCGGCTTGGCAGTTCAACATTGACAAGGCCGCGCGCGCGCTGCTGTTGGAGCACGGCTGGACCGCGCCGCCTGCTGAGGAGCTGCCCACTGCCGGTGCTCTGGTGGACGCCTATCTGAAACCGCTGTCGGCGTTGCCTATCCTGGCGCCGCACATCAAGCTGGCACACCGTGTGGTGCAAATCAGCCGCGCCGGCGTCGACAAGGTCAAGACGCGCGACCGGGAGAGCGCGCCGTTCCTGATCCGCGCCGCCTGCATCGACGGCAGCCGCGAATATGTGGCCCGCGCCGTGATCGACGCCACCGGCACCTGGTCGCAGCCGAATCCGTTGGGCGCCAACGGTCTTCCCGCATTGGGCGAGGCAGAGGCGTCCGCCCGGATCGCCTACGGTATGCCGGACGTGCTCGGCGGCGAGCGTGACGACTACGCGGGCAAACGCGTGCTGGTGGTTGGTGCCGGTCATTCCGCCACCGGCAGCTTGCTCGCATTGGCCCAACTGGCGGTCGAGGCGCCGGGCACGCGCCTGGTGTGGGCGATACGCGGCAACCAGCTGGCCAAGGTGTTCGGGGGCGGTGAGGCCGACGCTCTGCCGGCACGCGGCCAACTGGGCATGCAACTCAAGGCGTTGAAGGAGTCAGGCCAGTTGGAGCTACACACCAACTTCCGCATTCAGGCGCTGCAGGCGGGTCTGCACGGCGTTGATGTCGTCGGGACAGGAGGCGATGGCACCCGCGTCGTGATCGAGGCGCTGGACCGGATCGTGGCCGGCACAGGCGCTCGACCGGATCTGGCGCTGACGCGCGAACTGCGCGTGCGCCACAATCCATGGCTAGAAAGCACGGATGCGCTGGCCCCGCTGATCGATCCGAACGAACATAGCTGCGGCACGGTGCGCCCGCATGGGCATCGCGAACTGGCGCATCCCGAGCCCGGCTACTACGCCGTCGGCGCCAAGAGCTACGGCCGCGCACCCAACTTCCTGATGACGACCGGCTATGAACAGGTGCGTTCGGTGGTGGCGGCGTTGGCCGGCGACATGGTGGCGGCCGACGAAGTGCGTCTGGAGCTTCCGGATACAGGCGTGTGCAACACCAGGTTCTCCGAGGCGACTCTCGTCACCGGCGCATGCTGCGGTGGTCCTGCGCCGGCGGACAGCACCAGCTGCTGCGCACTGGACGTGGCCGAGAAGGCGAAAGGCGCCTCAGGCTGCGCCACGTCGGCGGCGTGCCGCCCCAATGTGCCTGCGGCCTCCGGCTGCTGTGCCTGACCACGGGGGAGGCCACTATGCGATTCATCATTTCCCTTGCGTTGTTACCCGTGTCGCTACTCGCCAGCTGTCTGACCTTCTGGCACGCGCGAGAAACTGGCGGCGGCCTGGAGCTGGCCGTCGTCGTCCCGGCCGTCCTGATACTGCTGGTCGGCATGGCGTGTGAGCGGCTGCTACCTTACCGTGACGACTGGAATGTCGCCCAGAACGATACGCGTACCGACGCCACCAGCGCCGCCGTGTTGTTCGGCGTGATAGATCCCCTGATGAAGTGGCTGGTGCCGGTCCTGCTGGCGACGGAGCTGGCCCCAGCGGCGGCGGGGTGGATCGCTGCTTTGCCGTTCGCCGTGCAGGTGTTGGCGGCGACGTTGCTGGCCGAACTCACCAGCTACTGGGCGCATCGCCTGCACCACGCGCTGCCCGGCTTGTGGTGGCTGCATGCGCTCCACCACGGCAGCGGGCGCCTGTACACGCTGAACAATTTCCGGATCCACCCGCTGAACTATGCGATCAACTACCTGTTCGGCATCGGGCCGCTGTTGCTGCTCGGCGTGCCTGCGGACGCGATCCTGGCCTACCTCGCGTTGACCTATCCGGTGCTGATGCTACAGCACGCCAATTTGCCTTTGCGCAACGGCTGGCTAAACCACGTGTTCAGCACCAACGAGGTCCACCGCTGGCACCATGCCG
The DNA here is from genome assembly GCF_040364205.1 of Duganella rhizosphaerae. Lineage (NCBI taxonomy): Bacteria > Pseudomonadati > Pseudomonadota > Betaproteobacteria > Burkholderiales > Oxalobacteraceae > Duganella > Duganella rhizosphaerae. The sequence continues at coordinate 112,915 of NZ_BPWK01000003.1, read as the reverse complement.
ACACGCCAGGCGAAGGGGATCGCAATTTTGGCCGCGCGCTGGTGCTGTGGGACAAAGTGTTCGGGACATTCCGCCATGTGCCAGGCCATAACGATCCGCGCGGCGTCGGGCTGTACCCGGGCGACCGATACCCGGCCCGCGCGCCGTTCCGCGCGCAGGTGCTGTCGATGTTCCTGCCCGGCTGCTGCCGCGCGGCGGCTTGATGGGAATGTGATGGCTGCCGGCTCGCTCGCATGGGGAATCTGCCTGCTGTGGCTGGACTCGTTGCCTCGCCTCGTATCGCGATAGTGCGCCAAAGAAATCTTCGACCTTATCCGCAACAGCTATCGTATCGTGCGTCGCTGTTTCATTGCTTAAAAACGATATGATAGTTATCTGCTGCGTAACTGTTCAGTTTGCGCCATCACGAGAAGATCATTTTCCATCATGAAAAAAACCGAGACGAGCTCCGTTACCCCGGAAGAGCTAGAGATTCTTCGCCGCACAAAGTTCATGGTTGAAAAGGTGGCTGACTACGCCATCTACATGCTCAACGTCGATGGCACCATCGCCACCTGGAACGCAGGCGCCCGCCGTTTCAAGGGCTACCTCGATCACGAGATTATTGGAGAGCATTTCTCGCGCTTCTACAGCGAGCAGGACCGGAGTTCAGGCGTTCCGACGCGTAACCTGCAGACCGCCCGCGATCACGGCAGCTTCGAGGACGAAGGCTGGCGTGTGCGGAAAGACGGCACCAAATTCTGGGCGTCGGTCGTCATCGACGCGCTGCGTGACGATGATGGCGAACTGGTGGGCTTTGCCAAGATCACCCGCGATATCGACGAGAAGCGGGCGGCGCGAGTCGCCTTGCAGGAGAGCGAAAACCGTTTCCGCCTGCTGGTGCAGGGCGTGACCGACTATGCGATCTACATGCTCTCGCCAGATGGCGTCATCACCAACTGGAACTCCGGGGCGGAGCGCATCAAAGGCTATGCCGCCGACGAAGTGATAGGCACGCATTTCTCGCGCTTCTATTCGGCTGAAGACCAGGCACTCAACGAGCCCAAGCGCGCGCTGGGCACTGCCACACAATGCGGTCGGTTCGAAGCAGAAGGCTGGCGCGTTCGCAAGGACGGGACGAAGTTCCGCGCACACGTCATCATCGATGCCATCCGCGACGATCACGAACAGTTGATCGGTTTCGCCAAGGTCACCCGCGATATTAGCCAGCGCCTCGAAATGGAAAACATGCAGGCGGCGCTGCAGCATGCGCAACGGTTGGAAGCGGTCGGCAAGCTCACCGGCGGCGTGGCGCACGATTTCAACAATATCCTGCAAGTTGTCGGCAGCAATCTGGAATTGTTGATGATCGACGTAGCCGGGCGGCCGCTGGCCCTGCGCCACGTGGAGGCTGCCTTGCAGGCGGTCAAACGTGGCGCCAAGCTTTCCTCGCAGTTGCTCGCCTTCGCCCGCCGCCAGCCGCTGCAGCCGATTGTGCTCAACGTTGGCCGTACGCTGTCCGATAGCGAAGAACTGCTGCAACGCACCTTGGGCGAGGCGACCACCGTCGAAACGATTATTGCCGATGACCTTTGGAATACGGTCGTGGATCCGCACCAGCTGGAAAATGTGTTGTTGAATCTGGCGATCAATGCCCGCGATGCGATGCCCGAGGGCGGCAAGCTGACCATCGAAGCCAGCAACGTCGTATTGGACAAGGCCTATGTCGCGGCGACGCCGGACATTCCTGCCGGCCAGTACGTTGTCATCAGCATCAGCGATACCGGCTGCGGCATGACGGCGGACGTGCTGGAGCGGGCCGTTGAACCCTTCTTCACCACCAAGGCGGAAGGCCGAGGTACCGGACTCGGCCTCAGTATGGTCTTCGGTTTCATCAAGCAAAGCGGTGGCCATTTCCGCCTGTACAGCGAGGTCGGGCATGGCACCACGGTCCGCATGTATTTCGCACGGTCCCATGCGTCGGACGCTACGGTGCCGGAGCCTGTGGCCACGGAAGTGCAGGGTGGCAGCGAGACCATCCTGGTGGTGGAAGATGATCCGGCGGTGCAAACCGTCGTGGTCGATGTCCTGCGCAGTTTCGGCTATCAAGTGCTGAAAGCCGACAATCCGGATACCGCGCTGGCAGTGCTGCGCGCCGGCGTGCGCTGCGATCTGCTGTTCACCGACGTCGTGATGCCGGGCACGATCAAGAGCACCGAACTGGCGCGGCAGGCCAAGGCGCTGCTGCCCGACCTGCAAGTCCTGTTCACCTCCGGTTATACACAGAACGCCATCATTCATGGCGGCCGGCTGGATCCGGGTGTCCATCTGCTGTCCAAGCCTTATCGACGCGAGCAGTTGGCGCACAAGGTTCGCCAACTGCTGGGCGAGGCAAACCCCGCTGCGACGGCGCCTGCGGCACAGTCGCCACTTGTTCCCAAGCGCGTCCTGCTCATCGAGGATGATGCGGATGCCTTGCAGGTGACGGTCGACAGCCTTGAAATGTTGGGCTGCGACGTCTGCGCCATCGCCAGCGCGGAAGCGGCCATGCCCTTGCTGGAGACTCGCACATTCGATGTCTTGTTGACGGACATCCACCTGCCCGGCATGGATGGTCTGGCGCTCGCTCACCGGCTGCGCCGGCAGCAACCTGATTTGAAGCTGGTCTTCGCTTCCGGTGACAGCCGGGTCGGGGGAGAAGTGCGCCAGCTGGGAGGAAGTTTTCTCTGCAAGCCGTTCACCCTGGCTGCGTTGCGGACGGCGCTCCAACTGCCGTAGTCAGCTGCCGCAGGAATGGAGCACGTTTCCCGGCTTTCTGTCGTCGTTGACGGCTTCCAGCGGCAAGTCGTGCAGCAGGCGGTAGTGGCGAAATGCTTCGCGTATATTGTCGCGCAGGAGATGGTTTTCCCATGGCTTGGTGTAGAAGCGGTAGATCGCTCCCCGATTGATCGCTTCCATGATGGACTCGAGGTCGGTATATCCGGACAACACAATCCGCAAGGTGTTCGGGTACAGGTCCTTCACCCGGTCCAGGAAGGTCGTTCCGTTCATGGTGGGCATGCGCTGGTCGCACAAAATAACTTCCACCTCATGCAGCGCCAATAATTCAAAACCCTCGGCGGCCGACTGCGCAGCGAGGATGTTGTAGCCGTCCGGGCGCAGCAGGCGCTGCAGCGAAGCGATGACCGACGCCTCGTCGTCGACCAGCAACAGCGTCTGGCGCCTCGCCGGCGCCGCGCTGCCCGACGCCGGCAGGCATTTCTGGTCGCTCAGGACGGTGTCCGCATCCCTCGGGAAAAGTGGCCGGCTGAAATAATAGCCCTGGATCTGATCGCAGTGGTGGCGCCGCAGGAACGACAGTTGCGCTTCCGTTTCCACACCCTCGGCAATCACTTCCAGCTTCAGGCTGTGGGCCATGCTGATAATCGCCAGCACGATGGCGGCGTCGTCGGGATTGCTGGTTATCTCGCGGATGAAGGCGATGTCGATCTTCAGTTTGTCGATCGGGAAGCGGCGCAGATAGGCCAGGCTCGAATAGCCGGTGCCGAAGTCGTCGATGGAAATCTGAATGCCCAGCCCTTTCAGGTTTTGCAGGGTGGCGATGGTGCGGGCGGTGTTCGTCATTAAGGAACTTTCCGTCAGTTCCAGCTCCAGCAGATCGGGCGCGATATCGTTGTCGCGCAGTGCCTTGACGATGTCCGCATCCAGGTCGCCTTCGACGAACTGGCGGCCGGAGACGTTGACGGACACCTGCACCGGGCCGATTGTCGAGCGCATCCACTGGGCAATCTGGCGGCATGCGGTTTCGATCACCCAGGTTCCCACGCGCACAATCAGGCCGGTCTCCTCCAGCACTGGAATGAACTCACTTGGCGGCACCGGTCCGTGTCCGGGGCGCTGCCAGCGCAGCAAGGCCTCGACCCCGGAGATCCGTCCGGTGTCGAGCCGCACCTTGGGCTGGTAGGCCAGGACAAATTCCTCATTCTCGACCGCCTGGCGTAGCGCGATTTCCATGTCGAGCCGCGCCAATGCCTCGACATTCATCTGCGCGGTGAAGAAGCGATAGGTATCGCGGCCGGCCTGCTTGGCCCGATACATTGCGGTGTCCGCGTACTTGATCAGCGTTGCGGAGTTGTCGGCGTCGTCCGGATAGACCGTGATGCCGATGCTGGCGGTGATGGTGACCATGTGTCCTTCCAGCGCGATCGGTGTGCGCAGCACCTCGCGGATCTTGTTGGCGACGTGGATGGCGCCTTGCTGGCCATCCTGCATGATCAGGATGACGGCAAACTCGTCGCCGCCCATGCGGCCGACGATGTCGCGCGCGCGCACGCACTCGAGCAGCAGCGTGCTGACGTGGCCCAGCAGTTGATCACCGGCGGCGTGGCCCAGCGTGTCGTTGACGTTCTTGAAATAGTCGAGATCGATGAACAGCACGCCGACCTGCCAGGCGCTCTGTGCGGCCTGGGCCACCGTGCGCGCCAGCGTCTCATAGAACAGCGTGCGGTTGGGCAAGCCGGTGAGCGCGTCGTAGTGCGCCATGTGGTGCAGGCGCTGCTGCGCCTCCTTGCGCTCGGTGATGTCGCGCAACACGCCAACGATGATCCATTCGTCGTTGAAGTGTTGCGCCTGGCGGTGCACTTCCACCTGGATATCGGTGCCATCCTTGCGTTTCAAAGTGAGTTCGGAAAACGTGTTCGCGCCGCGGCCGGCGATGATGGCGTCGTACAGTGCCTCGAGCTCTTCCCGGGTGCCGCCGATCTGCACGGGACCCAGCTCCATCAGTTCCTCGCGCGTGTAGCCGAACAAGGTGCAGGCGGTCGCGTTGACCTCGACAAAGCGCATGGTGCTGCGGCTGACCAGCATGATCGCATCGGCGGTCGCATCCATGGCGCTGCGAAAGCGCTGCAGGTCGGCCGTGCGGGCCTGCACCTGTTGTTCCAGCATCCAGCTGTGACCGGCGAGGAAATCGCTGAAGGCCTTCAGGCGCAGCAGATTGCGCACGCGCAGCCACAATTCGGCCCGGTCCACCGGCTTGGTCAGGAATTCTTCCGCGCCCGCCGTCAAGCCGGCCAGGCGGGCCGCGCGGTCGATTTGCGCGGTCACCATGATGATCGGAATGGTCGCCGTCGCCGGGTTGGCCTTGAGTTGCCGGGCGACTTCGTAGCCGTCCATGCCGGGCATCATGACGTCGAGCAGTATCAAGTCCGGGGCATGGCGCGCGACTGCCGCCAGCGCCTCGTCGCCGCTGGCGGCGCTTTCGGTCTGGTAGCCTTCGGGATGCAACAATGCTTCGAGCAGCTTGCGGTTCTGCAGCTCGTCGTCGACGATAAGGATGTTGGCAGCCTGGGTACTCATGGCGGTGTTCCAAACGGGTTGGATTGGCCGGCCGCGGTATTTTTCGCGGCGAGCAGGAGGGCGTCGATCGTTGCGTACAATTCCTGGTAGCGCAGCGGCTTGGCGATGTAGGCGTCGCAGCCGGCGAGCTGGCTCTTTTCGCGGTCCGCCTTCATCGCCATGGCCGTCAGCGCAATGACGGGCACGGCGGCGGTGGCCGGGTCTTGCTTGAGCAGCGCGGTGGCCGCCAGGCCGTCCATGCCCGGCAACTGGATATCCATCAGGATCAGGTCCGGCATGGCGGTACGCGCCAGCGTCAGGCCGTTCTCGGCGTCGACCGCGCACAGGACGGTATGGCCAGCCTTCTGTAGCAAGAGCAAGGCCAGTTTCATGTTTGCCGGGTTGTCTTCAATCATCAATATGGTGGCCATCCTCTTCTCCGTCTAAGATGACAACAGCGCGCGCCGGACTTCCGCCATGAAGCGGATCTGGTTGAAGCCGGATTTTTCGATGATGTGGATGACCTGCTCCGGATTCTTGTTGAGCGCCGCGCGGTCTTGCTGGGTCACCATTTTCGCGGTCACCACCAGAATCGGGATGCGCGCGGTGTCTTCGTTGCGCTGCAGCGCCTCCACCACCTCGAAGCCGTTCACCTCCGGCATCATCAGATCGAGCAGGATCAGGTTCGGCCGCAAGCGCTTTGCCAGCTCGAGCGCTTCCGCCCCGCCGTACGCCCGCACCACCGAGTAGGCCGGGCTGGGCAGGAAGGCGGCGATCACCTCCACCGCCTTGGGGTCGTCGTCGACCACCAGCACGGTATGGGTGTGTTCCGGCACCGGCTCCAGGCCCAGGCCGCCGAGGGCGCCTTTGAGCTGTTGCCGGCTGACGGGTTTTTGCAGCACGGCGGCCGCCCCTCCGGCCAGCGCCATATTGCTGTTGACCTTGCTGGAAATGACCACCACCGGCACCCGCGCCAGCGTGCCGTTTTCGCGTATGCGCTGGAGGAACTCCCAGCCGTCTATCCCGGGCAACAGGAGGTTGAGCGTGATCAGGCTGAGCGAATACTGTGGGGCGAGCACCAGCGCCTCCTCCGCGCTGGCCGCGATCACCACGGTAAAGCCCTCGGCTTCGAGCAGCAGGCGTATGAGTTCCGCGGCGCGCTCGTCGTCCTCGACGACCAGGGCCATGCGTTCGCGCGGCTCGGCGGCCGGCCCGGGAGCCGGGGGCAGGGCGCCGGCTACGTTGAGGTCCAGGCAGATCGGCAGCCAGGCCGCAAAACGCGCGCCTTCGCCTTCGGCGCTGGCAACGGCGACGGTGCCGCCGTGCAGCTCGGTCAATTCCTTGACCATGGCGAGGCCGAGTCCGGTGCCCTGGAATTTTCGCGCCAGGCTGCTGTCGATCTGGCTGAAGGCCTGGAACAGCTTGGCCATATTGCGCTGCGAAATCCCGATGCCGCTGTCGGTGACGCAAATTTCGAGAAAGTTCTGGTATTCATTGTCGGGCCGGGGAAAGCCGTGCACCGGCCACTGTCCGGCCAGCACGCCAACTTGATGGCCGCCGACCAGGCGCGCGCTCAGCGTCACGCGCGCGCCCTCGGCGCTGAACTTGACGGCGTTCGACAGCAGGTTGTAGACGATCTGCTTGGTCTTGCGCACGTCCAGATGCGGCGTGCCCAGTTCGCCTTCGATCTCGAGCGCGAGGCTGATGTGCTGGGCGGCGGCCTTTTCCTTGACGATCGACAGGCTGTTCGACAATAAACCGGCCACGTCGACGGCGTCGAGATCGAGCGCCATCATGCCCGCCTCCACTTTGGACAGGTCCAGGATGTCATTGATCAGCGACAGCAGGTGCTGGCCGCTGGAAAAAATGTCGCCGATGTATTCGTGCTGGTTGTCGCTCATGGCGCCGACCAGGCCATCCTTGAGCGCCTCGGAAAAACCGATGATGGCGTTGAGCGGCGTGCGCAGCTCGTGCGACATGGTGGCCAGGAACTCCGACTTCATCCGGCTCGCGTGTTCGAGTTCGACATTCTTTTCGTGCAGGGCGCGCTCGAAGCGCTTGCGCTCGGTCACGTCGCGTGCGGCGGCAAACACGCCCTGCAATTTGCGGTCGCGGTCATGGAAGGTCGCGGCGTTGTAGGACACCACGGTCTCGTCGCCGTTCAGCGCGCGCACCGTCAGCTCATAGTCGTTGACCCGGCTCTCCTTGAGCACGCGCTGGATGGCGGCGTCGGCCTGGGCCGGGTCGGTGAAGAAATTCTTGCTGGGCGCGCCGATCAGTTCGTCGCGCGTGCGGCCCGTGAGTGCGACCATCTGCTGGTTCACGTCCGAGATGATGCCTTGCGGATCGGTCATCATCAGCGCGTCGATATGCGATTCGATCAGCGAGCGGGTGTAGAACTGTTGGTCGCGCAGGCGCTGGTCCAGCAGCGCCTGTTCGGCCTCGACCTGCTTGCGCGCCGTGTTGTCGGTGCCGATCAACAGGTAGCCGAGGATGGTGCCGTTGGCGTCGCGCAGGCCGGTGACGGAGACCACCGCGGGGAGGCGGCTGCCATCCTTGCGCACGTAGGTCAGCTCGTAGATGTCCTCGATGCCGCGCGCCGCCTTGAACACCAGCGCCTCGAAGCCGGGGCTGATCGGCGTGCCGTATTCCCTGCTCAGGCTGTCGGCGCGCGCGATCAATTCGGCGGGGTCGGAAATGTCGGCCGGCGTGACCCGGTCAATGATGTCTTGCGCCGCGTAGCCCAGCATGCGCTCGGCGCCTCGATTGAAGATCTGGATCACCCCCTTTTCATCGGTGGCGATGCTGGAGAAATACACATTGTTGATGATGGCGTCCTGCAGGGCGCCGGTCTTGATCAGTGCCTCCTTGCGGGCAGACTCCACATGCACGTCGCTACCATCCGGCCCCGCACCCGGGCCGTCATTGAGGGCAATTGCAGGCATAAGCATCCTCTCGATCGATCACACAACGGAGGCCTCCCAGCACACGGTCAGGCCTGATAGGACGGCAAATGCAATGTGCAAATTCCCACGTTTCTTGAAGATAGTGACTGGCTCATTATGGGCGCAATTTCCCAACAGCATTCTCTTCAATACTCACAGAAGCTGCGATGACGCTTAATTACAACGGCTGGCGTGGCGCGCCTGCAGTTGTATAGGACAGATCCTCGATGGCACGCTGATAAAATACAGCATCAACCCCACTCCGCGAGCGACCATGAACGACTACATCATCCTCATGCTTGACGATACCGCGCACCCCGACGCCGCCAGCAGCGCGCTGTGGGAATCCTATATCGCCGGCCTGCGCCAGAGCGGCCAGTTCGACGGTGGCAGTTCGATCGGCAAGGGCGCGCTGTACCGCAAGGGCGCACCCACCGATTCCGCCAGCCTGGACGTCACCGGCTACCTGCGCGTGCGCGCCGCCAACCTCGATGATGCCGCGCGCTTCCTGATCGGCAATCCGCACTACGAAGCCGGCGGCGGCGTGGAAATCCGCGAGCTGCCGCAGGATTAATTCGGCTGCCGCATCGCCAGTTGCTCGCGCGCGTAACGCGCCGGCGGCAGTCCGACATGGCGGGTGAAGGCGACGCTGAACGCGCTGGCCGAACCGTAGCCGACGCGTCCTGCAACCTCGGCGATGCCGGCCGCTTGCCGCCGCAGCAGGTGCTTCGCCCAAGCCATGCGCCAAGTCAGCAAATACTCCATCGGCGCGACACCCAATGCGCGGCTGAAGCGCTCGAAGAACGTCGAGCGCGAAAGGGCTGCCTCCTTTGCCAGTTGCGCCACCGTCCAGGGCTTGGTCATGTTTTCGTGTATGCGCCGTAGTGCGACGGCGAGGCGTTCGTCGGCCAGGCCGCGCAGCAGGCCCGGCGATGCGGCGGTCCCTGCCGCCGAGCGCAGCGCTTCGATCAGCAGCACCTCCAGCAGCCGCGCCAGGATCACCTCCCGCGCCGGCCGCGCAGCACGCGATTCTTCTACCACCAACTGCACGATGGTCGATAGCCGCTTTTCGCCGCGTACGTGCACCAGTTGCGGCAGCAGCGACACCAGCAAGGCCGCATCGGGTGAACCGAAGGTGCAGTGGCCCACCAGCAGTTGTGTGTCGGCCGGCACGTCCTGGGCGCCGTGTCTGAACTCGCCGTTCGGCAATTGAATGGGCGGGGTATCCAGGTCCTCCGATGCTGGCGGCTCCAGGCTGGTCATCGTGAACCGGTAAGCAGACGGAATCAGCACAAAGTCGCCTTGCTGCAATCGGATCGGTTCCTGACCGCTGACTTCGAGGCGACACGCGCCTTCGAGTATCACGCTGTAGAACGGTTGCCCCGATTCCGAACGCCGCACGCGCCATGAACCGGCAGCGCCGACGACCTTGGAAAACCGGGCCTGCGGTTGCAGCAAGGTGACGACTTCTGCGAGGGGATCGATCATATCTGGACTATCGCTCATTAAATCTGGACTATTGATTGTAGCAAGTCCGAGGTCGGCGAACTATAGTTTGCTTACTGCAAACCACTCAACAGGAGTCGCCATGAAAACCGTCCTCGTCACCGGATGCTCATCCGGATTCGGCCTTGAAACCGCCCGATACTTCCTCGATCGCGACTGGAAGGTCATTGCCACCATGCGTACGCCGCGCGAGGACGTGCTGCCGCGTTCCGGGCATCTGCGCGTGCTCGCGCTCGATGTCACAGATCCGGACAGCATTCGCCGTGCAGTGGAGGCGGCGGGACCGATCGACGTGCTGGTCAACAATGCCGGGATAGGCGTGCTGGGTGCGCTGGAGGGCATTTCCATGGCCACCGCGCGCGAGGTGTTTGAAACGAACATCCTCGGCACCATCGCGATGACCCAGGCGGTGCTGCCGCAGTTCAGGCTGCGGCGGGCGGGTGTCGTCGTCAACGTGACGTCCAGCGTGACGCTGACGCCGTTGCCTTTGCTGTCCGTGTACACGGCGAGCAAGGCGGCGGTCAATGCGTTCACCGAGTCGCTTGCGCTGGAACTGCAGCAATTCAATGTGCGGGTGAACCTGGTGCTGCCGGGACGTGCTCCATCGACCAGGTTCGGCGAGAATGCGCAAGCGCGCATGCGAGACAGCATACCGGAAGCCTATGCCGGCCTGGCGAAGAGTGTCTTCGAGGCGTGGGGACAATCGACTGCGGTCACGCAGGCCGTGGATGTGGCGGAAGCGGTGTGGCGTGCGGCGAATGATGCGTCATGCCCGCTACGCCAGACTGCAGGTGCGGATACTTGATGCACCAGTCGACCAAGCCGCGCAACGCCGCCGACATGTGCTTGCGGCTGGGGTAGTACAGGTAGAAGCCCGGCATGGCCGGACACCAGTCTTCGAACAGGCGCACCAGCTTGCCTTGCCGGATGTGTTCCACGGCATAGAACTCGTGCACGAAGGCGATGCCGACGCCGTCCCGCGCCGCGTCCACCATCATGGCGTCGTCGTCCAGCACCAGCGGGCCGTCGACGCCGATGGCCAGGCTTTCGCCGTCGCGTTCAAATTCCCACGCATAGACCACGCCGCTGGGGAAGCGGCGGCCGATGCAGGGCAGGCCGCGCAGATCCTGAGGGCTGGCGGGACGGCCGTGCACTGCCAGCAAATCCGGCGCCGCCACGACGGCGAAGCGCTGCGCCGCGCCGATGGGGACGGCGATCATGTCCAGCGCCAGGCTCTCGCCGAAGCGCACGCCGGCGTCGTAGCCCTCGGCCACGATGTCGACCAGTTGGTCGTCGGTGATGACTTCGATCTTGACGCCCGGATGCAGCTTCAGGAAGCCGCTCAGCATCGGCGCCAGCAGCAGCCGTGCCGCAGGGCGCGGCACGTTCAGCCTGAGCGTGCCCTGGATCGTATCGCGGAAGCCGTTGATCTCATCGAGCGCCTGCTCCAGGTCCTCGATCACGCGGCTCACCCGCGCATACAAATGCTTGCCCGCTTCGGTCGGTTCCACGCTGCGCGTGGTCCGGTTCAGCAGGCGTATGCCCAGCCGCGCCTCCAGCGCGCGCATGGCGTGGCTGAGCGACGAGGCGGTGACGTTTCTTTCCTCGGCCGCCTTGCGGAAGCTGCGGTGGCGCGCCACGGCGACAAATATTTCCAGTTCGTTGAGATCGTGCCGCATAGCGTCTATTGCTGAATTCCGTTCATGGGGCCAAGTGGTTTCCTGGCGATTGTATGGATGATAGAGCAAACGTATCATTTTCACTATTGATCACACACGGAGCAAAGAATGAAACAGCGGAAATTGGGTAGTGGCGGCTTGCAGGTTTCGGCCATTGGCCTCGGTTGCATGGGCATGAGTTTCGCGTATGGTGGCGGCGACGATGCGGCGTCCATCCGCACCATGCAGCGCGCGGTGGATCTGGGCGTGACCTTCTTCGACACGGCCGAGGTGTACGGCCCGTACGTCAATGAGGAACTGGTCGGCAAGGCGCTGCGCAGCGTGCGCAACAAAGTGCAGATCGCCACCAAGTTCGGCTTCCGCATCCTGCCGCACGGCCAGGGCCTGCAGCGCATGGCCGGTGTCGACAGCCGTCCGGAACATATTCGCGTCGTGGTGCACGGCTCCTTGCAGCGCCTGGGGATCGACACCATCGACCTGCTGTACCAGCACCGGCCCGATCCATCCGTGCCGGTCGAGGAGGTGGTGGGCGTGATGGCGGATCTGGTACGCGAAGGCAAGGTGCGCCACCTGGGTTTGTCGGAGGTGTCGGCCGCTACGGTGCGGCGGGCCCATGCGGTGCATCCGATCGCCGCCGTGCAAAGCGAGTATTCGCTGTGGAGCCGCGAGCCGGAGCGCCAGGTGCTGCCGGTGTGCCGCGAGCTGGGCATCGGCTTTGTGCCATACAGCCCGCTGGGACGGGGCTTTCTGACCGGCGCGCTGACGTCGACCGATGCTCTGGCGCAGGATGATTTCCGCCGCTCGCTGCCGCGTTTCCAGGACGCCGCGCTGCGCAGCAATCTGGCGCTGATCGGGCAGTTGCGGCAGCTGGCCGCCGGCCACGGCATCACGGCGGCGCAACTGGCGCTGGCCTGGCTGCTGCAACAGGACGAGCAGATCGTGCCCATTCCGGGCGCGCGCCAGCTCGGCCATCTGGAGGAGAACGCCGCAGCCGCGGCGGTGACGCTGGGCGCGGCGGACCTGGCCGCCATCGATGCCATCTTCCGCGCCGGCAGCGTGCAGGGCGAACGCTACACCCAGGGTGATTTCGACCTGGTGGAGCGCTAGGCACGGCCCGACGGATTGGCAGGAATTCATCCATGATTGTCACACGCGCCTGCATGCGGCCTCCCATGCTGTGAGTTTCCGGCTCAACAGGCGTAGCAATGTCCATCAGAATCCTCAGCAAAATCGCCGCAGGCGTCTGCGTACTGTCCGCTGCGGCGTATGCGCAGACGCCGCCACGCGGATGCGACAATATCGAAAGTGGAACGAACGCCGTGGCCCCGGCGGAAATGCGGCAGCCCGTATTTCCGCCGATACAGCTGGAGATCCGCACCCCGCTGGCGCCGACGGTGTTCGCCAGCGCCGGCCGGAACTACCTGCTGTATGAACTGCACCTGCATAATTTTTCAGATCAGGCACTGCCGCTGCGCGGGCTGGAAGTCGTCAATGCTGATGATAGCTCTTTGCTGGAACTGATCAAGGAGCCGCAACTGAAGGAGCGCTTGCGCCTGGCCGGCGCCGATGACGACGGTGGCGAGCCGGTGATTGCTGCCGGACGCGGCGCAATTGTCTTCCTGTGCCTGGCGTTCGACAAGGCTGCCGCGCCGCAGAAATTGCGCCACCGCGTAGTGCTGGACAATGCCTACGCAGACAGCCCGGTGATCGGCACCCACACCACGAAGCCGCATGTGCTCGGTCCGCCATTGGCCGGCACAAACTGGACGGCGGACAACGGCCCGAACCTCCAATCCCATCACCGCACCGGCGTCTTCGTCGCCGGCGGCCTGGCCTATAACGCCCGCCGCTATGCGATCGATTGGAAGAAGTATCAAGCCGGCGACTCCTACGGCGGCGACGCCCGCGACGTGCGCGCCTACTATGCCTACGGCGAGAACGTGCTGGCCGTCGCGGATGGCACGATCGCCGCCGCCCGCAACGATATGCCCGACAACATCCCACGCACCAAGGACGGCTTCACGCCGGCCGTGCCCATCACCATGGACAACATTGCCGGCAACTTCATCGTGATCGACCTGGGCGATGGCCAGTTCGCGCAATATGCGCACCTTCAACCCGGCAGCGTGCGCGTCAAGGCGGGCGACCGGGTGCGGCGCGGACAGCTCATCGCGCGCGTGGGCAATTCCGGCGATGCGCGGGTGCCGCATTTGCATTTCCAGGTGGCCGACGCGCCGGACTTCCTGGCCAGCGAAGGCTTGCCCTACCTGATCGAGCAATTCCAGATGCGGATGGCGGACGGAAAATGGACAGCGCGGAAACGCGAGTTTCCGCTGGATGGCGCCGTCATCGATTTCAGTCTCGCTGAGCGCGGGCGCAAGAAATAAGCGCCGTGTCGTTTTTGTTCAATATCCAGAAATAAACGGTTGCTATAGTCGGTGCTCCTTCCTGCCTCGGAAAGCAAGACGATGATTACTGTTTATGGCTTCGGCCCGGCTTTTGGACGTTCGGAAGCAAGCCCGTTTGTGAAGAAGACTGAGACGTTGTTGAAGCTGGCAAATCTGCCGTATCAAAAACGGACGGGCAAGCTCTTGCGGGCGCCGAAGGGCAAGCTGCCGTATATCGATGACCAGGGCGTGATCTTGTCGGACTCGACTTTCATTCGCTGGCATCTGGAAAAGAAATACGACATCGACTTCGATACCGGCCTGTCCAGCCAGCAGCGTGGCGTGGCGTGGGCGCTGGAAAAGCTGGTGGAAGACCATCTGTACTGGGCCTTGGTGCACCGGGTCTGGCGCGATCCGGTGAATGCCCCGAAAGTCACCGCCTACTTTTTCAGGAAGCTGCCATGGCCGCTGCGTCCGCTGGTGGGTTACCTGGCCCGTCGCCAGGCGGGCAGGAATCTTCGGGCGCAGGGGATGGGGCGGCATGCGCCGGCGGAACAGCTGGATCTCGTGCGCAAGACGGTCGCCTCGATTGCGGACATTCTCGGCGATCAGCCATTCATGCTGGGAGCGCAACCGAGCGCCGCCGATGCCGCGGTCTATCCGTTCATGGAATCGATGGTGGCCGCCGATTTTGACGATGCGTTCAACGACATCGTGAAGTCGCATCCGAATGTGGTCCGCTACGTCGCCACCATGCAGGAGCGGTATTTCGCGGCCGTCTGATATCATCGCCCGATGAACAAGAAACTGATTTTCGTCGGCGCCGCCGCCGGCCTGCTGGGTGTGCTCAACCTGATGAGCCACGCAGAACAGCGCAGCCAGGCGCCGTTCAACGCGCTGCTCACGCCGGCCACCTGCGCTCAGCCGCAATGGCCGAACGAGGCGCGGCGCTATGAGATCGAAGGCGTGACGACGATCCGTTTCCAGATCGGCGCCGATGGCAAGGTGGTGCATCCGGAAGTGTCCCAAGGCAGCGGCTGGCAGATACTCGACGATGCCGCCATCCGCGGCATCTCCCGCTGCGTGTTTCAGCCTAACCTGGACGAGGCCAAAAACGGCGCCTCCTTCCCGATGCAATTTGTCTGGCAGTTCAGCGACGGTCCCGCCGTCCGGCCCCTGCTGGTGGCCGACAGCTGCCAGCCGTCCGCGCGCTTCCAGGCGTTCAAGGAATTCGACCGCCGGCCCAGCGGCAGCGACGGCATCCTGCTGCGCTTCCTGGTCAGCAGCGATGGCGCGCCGATCCGCGTGGTCGCCGAGTCCAACGGCCAGACGCCCGATCTGGTGCAGCAGGCTGAAGCCTATTTGCAGACTTGCCGCTTCGCGATCGACCCGCAAGCGGCCGGCCAGCATACGGACACGGCTTTCGGCCGCGTGCTCCTCAAGCCCTGATCGGCGCTTCCTTATAGTTGCATGACAATACTCTGTGCTATCCTTTGCATATGAGGCAACTTGGTAATAAATGCAATCTTTTGAAATGGCTGGCCGCCTGCGCGCTGGCCATGCTCGCGATGCTTGGCGTGCATGCCGAGCCCATGCGCGTTGCCTACCCGCAGCCGCAGATCGAACTCGACCGGGGCTACTTCGTCAAGATGCTGGAACTGGTGATGCGCAAGTCCGGCGCCAAATACCAATTGCAGACCTGGGATGTGAAGGCGATCAAAGGCCGCGCCGTGCAGGAGCTGGCGCACGGCAGCAACCTCGACGTGATCTGGGCGATGACCACCCGCGAGCGCGAACAGTTGCTGCTGCCGGTGCGCATTCCGCTCGACATGGGGCTGGCCGGCTGGCGCATCGGCGTGATCAACGCCCAGGACAGCGCCAAGTTCGAGACGGTGCGCAGCCTCGATCAACTGCGGCAATACAAGATCGGACAAGGCTATGACTGGGCCGACACCGCCGTGCTCAAGGCCAGCGGCTTCGACGTGGTCACCGGCGCCACCGCCGACAATCTGCATGCGATGCTGGCCGTGAAGCGCTTCGATTACTTCCCGCGTTCGATACGCCAGGTGTGGGGCGAGGCGGAGCAGCACGCGGCGCAAGGGGAGGCGGTGGAAATGACGCTGGCCTTGCACTATCCGGCGGCGGTGTACTTCTTCGTCAACAAGAACAACCCGGCGCTGGGGGAGGCGCTGGAGGCGGGATTGAAACGGGCGCGCAGGGACGGTTCGTTCGAGCAGCTATTCCGCTCGTATAATGCAGATCTCATCCGGCGTACCAAGCTGAGCCAGCGCATCGTGCTGGAGCTGCCCAATCCCGACCTGCCGGAAGAAACGCCGCTGCATCACAAAGAACTCTGGTATTCGCCCACGCGGTATTAGCGCATGTCTTCGGCGCGGCGCCGGTCCGGTTCCGACAGCACGCGGGCGATCACCGGCAGGGGCACGCCGGCATCTTCCAGGAACGTGGCGGCGGCTTCACGGCCTGCGGTTTCAAGCAGGGCCAGGCCGGCGTTGACAGCGATGGCTTTGACCCGGTCGGGGCGCGAACGTCGTTCTACATGCATGGAGGACTCCCGTTTTTTTAGGTGTGCAACAACGCTCAAGCTTAGCACAACAACAATTGTCGTGGAGCAGGCTCACCTTGAAGAAACGGCGAACGTCACTACATTGAACAGACATACTCACCAAGGATAGAACATGACAACAACTGAAACCGCCATCCTGGCCGGCGGATGCTTCTGGGGCGTGCAAGACCTGGTGCGCAAACAAGCCGGCGTGCTGGCAACGCGCGTCGGCTACACCGGCGGCGACGTGCCGAACGCCACCTATCGCAATCACGGCACTCATGCCGAGGCGCTGGAAATCGTCTTCGATCCGGCCGTTATCAGCTATCGCAAAATCCTGGAATTCTTCTTCCAGATCCACGATCCGAGCACCCGCAACCGCCAGGGCAACGACATCGGCACGAGTTATCGTTCCGCAATTTACTATACCAACGAACAACAGAAGGCGACGGCCGAGGACACCATCGCCGACGTCAATGCATCGGGCCTGTGGCCGGGAAAAGTGGTCACCGAAGTGGCGCCGGCCGGCCCGTTCTGGGAGGCCGAACCGGAGCACCAGGACTATCTTGAGCGCATTCCCAATGGCTACACCTGCCATTTCATCCGTCCGGACTGGCAATTACCCAAGCGCTGAGCTGAAATAAATATTCATTGTAATCAATAGCTTGGAGGCCGGAAGGTATTCGGAAGGCAAGATTCCCGCATCGCCGCTACAGTTTGACTCATGTTCTACTTCTCTTCGTTAGGAAGCACCATGAGTCAATTATTTACAGCAGTGTATGAAGTCAACAGCGCCGCCGCCGGCTCGCCCACTTTGTGGTTGAACCTGGTCGTGAATGCGCAAAACGATAGCGTGATCGGCCACGCGCGGGTGGCGTTCGAGGGCGGCGAAACCGCCGGCATTTCGGTGCGCGGACATCACACCCGGATCGAAGGCGAGCACTCACTGGAGGCCGTGGTGCTGGCCGGCTTGCCGGCGATTTTCCCCACGGTGGAGGAAGCACCGAGCGCGTTCCAGCTGCTGATGGTGCTGCCGACCGCTTCCAGGAACGGCCAGGTTTGCTACAAGATGAGTTTTGGCAATCCACAGCAACCGCGCATCGTCGAGGTGCGTGACGGCAGTGCGCACGCGGTGCACCCGGAACTGGCTGCCAGCACCTGATTGCTGGATTTCAGCGGTTTTAGGCCGCTGTCGTCGTCAGTACCACTTCCAAAGTGCACAAAATTGGTACTCACCAATTAACACAATGTTCAATTTGAGACATTCGAAAGTTAGGGCGCCGCTGCGCCCTTTTTGCCTGCTGAAAGTGGTTGGTGGGTACTCACACTCTCTTTCAAGTTCCATATCGATTCTTGCCGCAATAACTCTTCCTTTGATGTAACTGGTATGCGATTGGACGTTGATAAATAAAACCACTTGACTACCAATTATTTGCGCTCCATCCTGAAAAAATAATAAAAGCATAGATTCACCCACCCAAGGAGGAGAAAGCATGGAACGTGCAGTCAAGGGAAACGCGGCCGTACTCGGCCTGATCGCCAGTATGTTGGCGGCTTGCGGCGGGGGCAGCGACAGCCCCACCACCACCACACCACAAATGAAACTGCTGGGCGGCGTGCAAACCGCCGCCGCAGCCGCGGATTGTCCGGCATGGTCGTCCAGCGCGATCTACACGGTCGGCATGTGCGTGACCTACAACGGCTCCACCTACAAGGCCAAGTGGTGGACGCAAAATAACGTGCCAGGCACGGAGCAGTGGGGGCCTTGGGAGTTGCAGGCGGTGACGCCGACGCCGACTCCAACGCCAACCCCAACGCCAACGCCGACGCCAACGCCGACGCCAACGCCAACGCCGACTCCGACGCCAACGCCGACTCCGACGCCAACGCCAACGCCAACGCCAACGCCTACACCGGTCGGCGGTCGTGAAATCGGCTCCTACTTCGCACAGTGGGGCGTGTACGGCCGCAGCTACGAAGTGGCCGACATCCACACCACCAAGACCCCGGTCAACGGTGTGCAGACCAGCGTGGCCGACCAGCTTACCTTCATCAACTACGCCTTCGGCAACACCTACGCCAAGAACGGCGGCTACGAATGCGACATGGTCACCCGCGCCGAAGTGGGCAACGACACGCCGACCTCGCCGCAAGCCGGCACCGGCGGCGACGCCTACGCCGACTACCAACGCCAGCCTACCCGCACCGTGGACGGCAAGACCGTCGCCTGGGACGCTCCGCTGACGGGCAACTTCCTGCAACTGAAGCTGCTCAAAGCCGCGCACCCGAACCTGAAAGTGTTCATCTCGCTGGGCGGTTGGAGCTGGTCGAAAAACTTCTCGGCCGCAGCCAAGACCGACGCGCTGCGCAAGCAGTTGGCCAAATCCTGCGTCAAGATGTTCATCGCCGGCGACCTGCCGGTGCAGGATGGACGCGGCGGCCCCGGCTCCGCCAAGGGCGTGTTTGACGGCATCGACATCGACTGGGAATATCCGGGCGGCGGCGGCCAGCCGTACAACACCTACGACGCGGTCAACGACAAGCATAACTTCACGCTGTTGATGGCCGAGTTCCGCGCACAGCTGGATGCGCAAGGCGCCATCGACGGCAAGCGTTATGCGCTGACGGCCGCCATCGGCGCCGGTACCGAGAAGATCGCCCAGACCGAACCAACCCTGTATTCGCAGTACATGGACTGGGTCAACCTGATGAGCTACGACTTCCACGGCGCATGGGAAAGCACCACCAACTTCCACGCGCCGCTGTACCACGACCCTGCCGATCCTGCGACCGGCATCCTCGCCAAGTACAACACCAACGACGCCGTGACGGCGCTGGTGGCAGCCGGTATGCCGCGCAATAAGATCCTGCTCGGCGTGCCGTTCTACGGACGCGGATGGAAAGGTGTAGCCGCCGGCCCGAACGCCAACGGCCTGTATCAAACCACCACCGGCGGCGCGGCCGGCACCTACGAAACCGGCATCGACGACTACAAGGTACTGGTCAACAAAGCCGGCACGCGCTGGTACCATCCGCAGACCAAGCAGCTGTTCCTGTACACCGGAACCGGCGAATGGTGGAGCTACGACGACCCGACCGTAATCGCGACCAAGATGCAGTACATGCGCGACCAGAGCCTGCGCGGCGCCTTCTCGTGGGAGCTGGACGGCGACGCCAGCGGCGCCCTGACCAGCGCCGTCTGGAAAGGACGCTAAGCCATGAAGCGCCATGCCGTCGTCCAAACCATCGGCGTCACCGACGCATGGCGCAGCTGGATCGCCGAGAATTTGATCCTCGGCATCCGGCCGGATACGCTGGTCGGCATCCTGACCCAGTCCGGCATCGGCGCCCGCGAAGCCAATACGGAAATCGCCGCCGCGCTGCGCAGCCCTTACCTGCAAGGCGTATCGCGATTGCATAACCGGCTGGCCAAGCGCGACTGGGTGCTGCGTATTCAGTCGCAATTGAACCGGCTGGCGCCGACCGAGGTGCCACGCCGGGAGCGCCTTTCCGGTGCGGAGTTCCTTGAGCAGCATTACCATCGCAACCTGCCGGTGATCATCACCGGCATGCTGGACGACTGCGCCGCCCGCAGCAAGTGGACGCTGGAATATCTCAGCGAACAACTGGGTGAACGCATGGTGGAAGTGCAGTTCGGCCGCAGCGCCGATCCCGATTACGAGATGAACAGCCAGTCGCACAAGCGGCGCATGCGTTTCGGCGAGTACGTGGATCTGGTGCGCGACAGCGGCCATACCAACGACTTCTACATGACCGCCAACAACGACGGCCAGAATCGCGAGTCGCTGCAGGAACTGATGGCCGACGCGCCGCCGCTGCCGGAATACCTGAACGCGGAAGGGCGCGGCTTTTTCTGGTTTGGTCCGGCCGGCACCATCACGCCGTTCCATCACGACCTGACCAACAACTTCATGATCCAGATCGCAGGGCGCAAGCGCGTGCGGCTGATCGCTCCCTGCGATACGCCCAAGCTGTACAACCAGCGCCACTGCTTTACCCCGGTCGATGGACGCAACATCGACCTGCAGCGTTTTCCGATGATGGCAGACGTGCCGGTCATCGACTGCGTGCTGGAACCAGGCGAGATCCTGTTCCTGCCCGTCGGTTGGTGGCACTTCGTCGAAGCGCTGGATATCACCATCACCATCTCTGCCACCCACTTCAAGTGGGACAACGACTTCTACAGTCATTACCCGAACAATCACGATTTCTAAAATACGGGAGACAAAAATGCGACACAACCTATTGATGCTGGCGCTGATCGGCAGCGCCGTCGCCGCCTGTGGCGGCGGCTCCGATCCTCAAAGCGCGACGCCCGGCCCCAAACTGATGGGCGGGATACAAACCGCTGCTGCCGCCGCCGATTGCCCGGCATGGTCGTCCAGCGCGATCTACACCGTCGGCATGTGCGTGACCTACAACGGCGCGACCTACAAGGCCAAGTGGTGGACGCAAAATAATGTGCCGGGTACCGAAGAGTGGGGACCTTGGGCGCTGGATTCCACGACGCCGACTCCAACTCCGACGCCAACGCCAACGCCGACGCCTACTCCGACACCAACGCCAACGCCAACGCCAACGCCAACGCCAACGCCAACGCCAACGCCTACTCCGACACCAACGCCAACGCCAACGCCAACGCCGGTCGCATGCCGTCCCGACGGCCTGGCCTCGCCGGTGCCGAACGTGAACTACTGCGGCGTGTACGACGCCAACGGCCGCGAGAAGCTGGCCAATGGCCTGAACCGCCGCATCGTCGGCTACTTCACCAGCTGGCGCACGGGCGCGAACAACACCCCGTCCTACCTGGTCAACAACATCCCGTGGGACAAAATCACCCACGTGAACTACGCCTTCGCCTCGGTGGACGCCAACGCCAAGGTCCAACTGGGCAGCGGCGCCAACAACCCGGACACCGGCATGACCTGGCCGAACATCCCCGCCGCAGCGATGGATCCGTCGCTGCCGTACAAAGGCCACTTCAACCTGCTGGCGCAGTACAAGAAGCGCTACCCGGGCGTGAAGGTCATGCTGTCGGTAGGCGGCTGGGCAGGCAGCGGCGGCTACTACACCGCCACCACCAACGCCGATGGTTCGCTCAACACCGCAGGCATCAACACGCTGGCCGACTCGATGGTGGCCGTACTCCGTCAATACACCTTCTTCGACGGTATCGACATCGACTACGAACACCCGACCACCAACAACGAAGCCGGCAACCCGCTTGACTTCGGCCTCTCCAAGCCGCGCCTGGCGGGCCTGATGAAGAGCTACAACGTGCTGTTGAAAACCGTGCGTCAAAAGCTCGACACCGCAGCCGTCGCCGACAACAAGTACTACATGCTGACCATCGCCGGCTCGGCGTCGGGCTGGATACTGCGCGGCGAGGAAAACCTCTCCGGCCTGCAGTACCTCGACTACGCCAGCCTGATGTCCTACGACCTGCATGGCGGCTGGAACCAGTACGTCGGTCCCAACGCCGCGCTGTTCGATGACGGTAACGACGCCGAACTCAAAGCCGGCAACGCCTACTCCTACGGCGGCATCGGCTACCTGAACGTCGACTGGGCCTACCACTACTATCGCGGCGCATTGCAGGCCGGCCGCATCAACATCGGCGTGCCGTACTACACGCGCGGCTGGAAGGACGTCACCGGCGGCACCAGCGGCCTGTGGGGAACCACGCCGCTGGTGAACGACACCGTCACCTGCGCCGGCGTCAAAACCTGCGGCACCGGCGCGGTCGGCATCGACAACGTCTGGTACGACCTCGATACCAACGGCAAGCCGGTACCCGGCGGCGGCAACCCGCTGTGGCACGCGCTCAACCTGCAAAACGCCATCGTGCCGGACTACCTGGATGCCTACGGCGTGACCGAGAAGACCATCACCGGCGCCTACACCGCCAACTACAGCGCCACCATGGCGGCGCCGTGGCTGTGGAACGCCACGCGCAAAGTCTTCATCTCCACTGAGACCGCGCAATCGATGGCCGCCAAAACCCAGTACGTGATCGACAACGCCATCGGCGGCATCATGATCTGGGAACTGGCCGGCGACTACGCCTGGGACGCCAGCAAGAACGGCGGCAAAGGCGAGTACTTCATGGGCTACACGCTGACCACCAACATCTACAATGCCTTCAAGACCGCCAGCCCATACGGCGCCACGCGGGCGGAATCGGCAATGCCAGCCAGTAGCGCCAAGGTCAGCATCGCACTGGGCGGCTGGAAGCTTGGCGACAGCAACTACCCGATCAACCCCGTGATGACGGTGACGAACAACACCACCGTCACCATACCGGGCGGTTCGGTGGTGGAGTTCGACTATCCGGTGTCGGCGCCCGCCAACATGAGCGATCAATCGGGCTACGGCCTGGTGGTGACCAAGGCCGGCTACTCGGGGCCGAACAACATCGGCGGCTTCAAGGCCAGCTTCAACCACGCCAAGTTCACGATCCCGACGTGGCAGTCGCTGGCGCCTGGGGCTTCGGTGTCGCTGACGCTGAACTACTCGCTGCCGATCTCGGGGCCGTCCGCCTACGTGGTCACGGTGAACGGCGTGCGCTATGCCTTGAGCGATGAGTATCCCGGCCTGCCGGTCGCGCTGAAATAAGGGGACGCGATGAAATCAGTTCACAGCATCGCTGTGCTGAGCGCCTTGCTGCTTGCCGCCTGTGGCGGCGGCAGCGACGGCGGCCAGGCCGACAGCAGCGCTCCGCGCGTACTCTCCGGCGGCGTCTCCACCGCCGCCGCCACCGCATGCCCGGCATGGACCGCCACGGCGGTCTACACCGCCGGCATGTGCGCGATCTACCAGGGCAAGCAGTACGAAGCCAAATGGTGGGTGCAGGGCACCGCGCCCAATCCCACCGATGCGTGGGGGCCGTGGAAGTACATTACCGACGCCCCCGATCCAACAACGCCGCCCGATCCCGGCACGCCGCAACCGGGCGGCGTGCCGACCAAGGCGCAAGCCGAGGCGCGCGAAGCCCAGCTGACCAACAACGATTTCTTCCGCACCGTGAAGGCGTCGATCCGCACGCTGGACAACGCGGCGGTGGACGCGGTATCGCCCGGCGCGGCGGCCAACCCGGGCAACGTCAAGCGGGTGGAGCGTTTGCTGACGTCGGCCAAGTGGGACTACTATTTCGGCATCCGTGAGCCCAGCTACACGTACGGACGCTTCCTGCAAGCGGTGGCCAAGTTCCCGGCGATCTGCGGCGACTATACGGACGGCCGCGATGCGGACGCCATCTGCCGCCACTCGCTGGCGACGATGTTCGCCCACTTCGCGCAGGAGACGGGCGACCACAACGCCAGCATCCCGCTGCCGCAATGGCGCCAGGGCTTGAAGTACCTGCGCGAGATGGGCTGCGACGAAACCGGCACCAACTGCGGCTACAACGTCGAATGCTCGGACCCGGTGTTCAACGGCGTCTGGACCTGCGGTAAAAACGCCGACGGCACGTTCAAGAAGTACTACGGCCGCGGCGCCAAGCAGCTCTCGTACAACTACAACTACGGCCCGTTCTCGCAGATGATGTACAACGGCGACCAGTCGGTGCTGCTGAAGAATCCCGACCTGGTGGCGTCGACCTGGCTGAACCTCGCCTCGGCGACGTTCTTCTTCGTCTACCCGCAACCGCCCAAGCCGTCGATGCTGCATGTGCTGGACGGGACCTGGGTGCCGAATGCGGCGGACAAGGCGGCCGGTGCGGGCAACAACTTCGCCACCACCATCATGATCATCAACGCCGAATGCGGCACCGGCAGCGAGAAGCCGGCGGCGCAGAACCGCATCGACTACTACAAGCAGTTCGCGGCGGACCTGGGCTGGAACATCGGCAGCGAGCAGCTGTCCTGCGCCACGATGCAGCGCTTCAGCGGATCCAGTTCGGCGGCCTACAACATCTACTGGGAGAAGAACTGGAACAGCGGCGGCGACTATCAATGCCAGCTGGTCAGCTATCAAACGCCGTACAGCGCCCTGATCGCCGGTAACTACACCAAGTGCGTGGAGAAGAACTGGGGAGTAACGCTCAAGTGATGTGATGGCTTACAATGGTCTGGCCGACAGCAACAGGGAGGCCAACCATGCCTATGCACTACCTGCGGGCCCTGACCAGCCCGCAACGCACCGATATCAGCAACCGCCGCCTTGGCCGTTCGCTGGCCTTTGTGGCCGGCGCGGTCAATGCCGGCGGTTTTTTCGCAGTGGGGCAGTACACATCGCACATGACCGGCATCGTCTCGGCCGTGGCCGACAACACCGCGCTGGGCGAGTTGCGCCTGGTGCTGGCGGGACTGGCGTCGCTGCTGGCGTTCCTGCTCGGCGCTGCCACCTCGGCGATCCTGATCAACTGGGGCAGGCGGCGCGGCGCGCATAGCCAGTATGCGCTGCCGCTAATCGTGGAGGCGGTGCTGCTGCTGTGCTTTGGGCTGATGGGCGCCCGGCTGGACGCCTCCGGCCAGGCGGCGGCCATCGTGGCCTTGCTATGCTTTGTGATGGGGCTGCAGAACGCCATCGTCACCAAAGTGTCGCGCTCTGAGATCCGCACTACGCATGTGACAGGGCTGGTGACCGACATCGGCATCGAACTGGGTAAACTGTTTTACTGGAACGTCAGCACCTCGCCGGACAGGGTGCTGGCCGACCGGGGCAAGTTGCGCCTGTTGAGCTCCCTGCTGGCGATGTTTCTGCTGGGTGGCCTTGCCGGGGCGTTCGGCTTCAAGTACCTGGGCTTCATCGTCACGGTGCCGCTGGCGGTGGCGCTGCTGTCGCTGGCCATCATCCCTGTGTTCGACGATCTGTTGCAGGCCAGGAGCTGAAACCTGCGCCTTCGTCTATACTTGTCGCAAGGAGAACACAGCAGATGATGAGGACTTACCACGGCAGCTGCCATTGCGGCGCGGTGCGCTTTGAGGCGGACCTCGATTTGAGCCAGGGCAGCCTGCGTTGCAATTGCTCATTCTGTTTGAAGATACGCTGTTGGGCCGTGATGGCCAAGCCGGAAGCTTTCCGCCTGCTGGCCGGAGAGGCCGATATGAACGTCTACCAATTCGGCGCGAAGAACGAGCATCACTACTTCTGCAAGCATTGCGGCGTGCGTCCTTACGGCATCGGCAACTCGCCGCGTTACGGTGTATTCTATGGCGTCAACGTCGCCAGCCTCGATGGCGTGAGCGACGAGGACCTGGCCGGCACGCCCATCACCTACGTTGATGGCCGCGCCGACAACTGGATATCGCCACCCACTGAAACCCGCTATCTTTGAATCCGATGATCAGACCTGTTACGCCAGACGATGCCGCAGCCATCGTCGCCATCTACAACCACTACATCGCCACCACCACCATCAGCTTCGAGGAGCAGGCGGTCACGCCGGAGGACATGGCTGGCCGCATCCGCGACGTTACGGCCGGGCTGCCATGGCTGGTGCATGAACAGGACGGCGAAGTGCTCGGCTATGCCTACGCGACCAAGTGGCGCGCCCGCAGCGCCTACCGCTTTGCCGCCGAGACCAGCGTCTACGTGGCGTTCGGGCAGGGCGGCAAGGGCATCGGATCGGGGCTGTACAAGGCCCTGCTGGAAGAACTGCGCGGTCGAGAAATCCACATGGCGATAGGCGGCATCGCCCAGCCCAACGAAGCCAGCGTGGCGCTGCACGAAAGCCTGGGCTTCGAGAAGGTCGCCCACTTCAAGCAGGTCGGCCGCAAGTTTGATCGCTGGATCGATGTCGGCTACTGGGAGTTGCAGTTGTCCAGCTAGCGCGTATTCGGACCCTTAAGCGACCTCAACTTATTGTATAACTTGAGTGCTTCATCGTCCGACAAATCTCCTAAACTCCGGGCTGCTAGCGTATATCTGTCGTCGTTGGCAATCCGAGCAATGAATCGACGGGCCTCTTCAGGCGTTACGGAGGTCGGTGCAAGTCGGGTACGTCCAGCTAGTGCTTTCGCGGCCTGAAGAAGACGTAAGCCCTCCGCCTGTAGCGCGGCAGGATCACAGTCTTTCAATATTTGTTCGTCAGGCATTGCAATTAGTTCATCCACCAAGGTGTTGGTGAAATTTTCGAAATCGCCAGTTACTGTTTTCTTCATGATTTTCTCCGATCAGGGTCCAGCACTGCCAGCCTTCGCAGTAGCCGTTTTCGAACCGCGTCGTACTTTTTCTCATCCCAACCAAGCTCGTCGCGTGCTTCCGTTCCTCGCATTCCGTCTGCCCATTCGCCGACCAACATTTCTAAATCCTCATCGCCCCCAAGGGATGCATAGAGAGCGGCGATTTGCTGCTTGCCGGATATCTCATCCTCTGGCGTCACCGTCATTGCTCCATGAGCGATAGGCGTTTTGTCTTCCACATCGACTTCTAACGGGTCCAGGACTACATTTGAATCGATGGGGTTTAATTCGTTGCGTTTGCGTGCGTTGCTAGCAATGCTGTGCATGACCGTCTTGAGCACCACCAACGGGTGAATGCCACGGGGCCAGACTCGCGCACCAGCGAGCAGCTTGCAAAGTGCTTCCTGCAACAAATCGTCTACCGTCAAGCCGTTCAACCCTGAGCAAAAGATAGACGCAATGATCTTGGCACGCTGCCAATCAGCCGGTTGAAAGGCCGCGAGGGCAGCCTCCACCTCAGCTTTGGTCAAGCTGTCGCCGGATTCTGAGATGGCTGGCATGGACGGGGCTTCCTTTTAATACTCTCCAGCAGTTCGCCGTGGACGCTTGTGTCAAAAATTTTCTTTCAACAGGCACGTCGTAGTAAAGGATCAGTCACATGCAGATTAGCAGAATAAAAACCGCAGGATCAGCAGGTACATCAAGCAGCTGCTAAACCGTTTGCGCCGCGTTGTCCTGCGGCGCCAGCGCGCTGCGTTTGCCGCCTTCGGAACGGGCGCGGTACAGCGCCTGGTCGGCCGCCAGCACCAGGTCCTCGGCGTTGTCGTCCTGTGTCGCCGGCAGCGATGCCACGCCGATGCTGGCGCTGATGCTGCCCGACTGCGCTTTCACATTCGGCAGGTTCAATGCGTTGATGGCCGCTTCCATGCGGCGCGCGATCAGCATCGCTTCGTCGCCGCTGGTGCCGGGCGCCAGGAAGGCGAATTGATCGGCGCCGTAGCGCGCCACCAGGTCGCCGGCCCGCTGCACCGCGCCGTTCAGCGCATTGGCCGCGCGCCGCAAAACGTCGTCGGCGGCCTGCTGGCCGTAGTGGTCGCGGTAGGCGCCCAACTGGTCGATCTCCACCAGCCCGATCGCCATCAGCTTCTTTTCGCGCGCCGCGCGGCGCCATTCGCGCGCCAGCTGGTCGTCGAAGCAGCGGCGGTTGGCGATGCCGGTCAGGCTGTCGGTGGCCGACAGGTTGGCCAGCTTGTGCTGCGCGATCCGCAGCGCCTCGGTGCGTTCCAGCAGCAGGGCCTCAAGCGCGCGCGCCCGCGCGCTCATGCGCCGCACCGTCCACCGGAACAGCAGCACCAGCAGCCCTAACGCCAGCGCCGCCACGGCGCTGCGCGCCCACCACGTTTCCCACACCGGCGGCGTGATCGTGATCGGCAGGACGATCTCGTCGCGGCTGGACACGCCCTTGTTGTTGCTGCCCTGGAGGTGGAAGTGGTATTTGCCGGGCGCCAGATTGGTGTAGGTCGCCACCGGATGTCCGGCATCGGCTTGCACCGGCTGCTTGTCGAAGCCTTCCAGCCAGTAGGAATAAGCGTTCCTGCGCGGTTCGGCGAAATGCAGCGCGGCGAATTCGATCGAGATGGTGTTGGCGATCCACGGCAGGCTCAGTGAACGGGGTTGCGTCAGGCTGCCTTCCAGCACCACGTCCTGCGGCGGGTTCTTGCCGCCCAGCGAGCGATTGAGCACGCGGATGTCGGTGATCGCCAGCTGCGGCGGGCGCGAGGCGCTGCTGTGGATGGCCGGGTTGACAGCGGTGACGCCGCTGCTGCTGCCGAAGTACAGGAAACCGTTGCCGCTGTTGGCGGCGGAGTCCATGTAGAAGCCCTCGGTCAGGCCGTCCTCCACCGAGTATTCGGTGACGGTGCCGGAGACCGGATCGATCTTGCTCAGGCCCGCCGCCGTGGTCACCCAGATCATGCCGTTTTTATCCGAGCGTATCGCTTCGACCAGGCGCGTACCCAGTTCGCCTTTTTCCTGGATGCGGGTGATGGTGAAGGCGCCGTCCTTGCCAGCCACCACATGGTTCAAGCCCTTGGACGTGCCGACCCACATGCTGCCGTCGGCATCCAGGTGCAGGCTGCTGACACGGTCGCTGCTCAGGCTCGTGGCATTTTTGGGATCGAGCCGGAAGTGGCGGAATTTACCTGTGGCCGGATCGAGCATATCGAGCCCGCCGCCGCGATAGAACTCGCCGCTCCACACGCGGCCGGCGTTGTCCTCCACCACCGTGGTGGCGCCGTTGACGCTGCGACTGTCCTGGTTCCTGTCGTCGTGGGCGTAGCTCTCGACCGCGCCGCTGGCCGGATCGTAGCGCAGCATGGCGGTGCCGGTGCCCAGCCACAGCACGCCGCCGCGTCCCGGCGCGATGGTGTTGATGAAGTCCGTGGTCTTGCTGCCGAAGTGGATCACCTTGAACGGCGCATCCGGCGTGTCCAATCGGTTCAGCCCTTCCGAGGTGCCGATCCACAGCACGCCGTCCGGCGCCTGGTAGGTGCTGTAGATGACGTTGGAGCTCAGTGCACCCGGCCGCTTGGGCGTGGCGCTCCAGGTGCGCACCATCTCGCGCCTGGCCGGGTCGAACAGCGCCAGGCCGTCGTCCAGCGCAAGCCACAGCTGGTTGTTGGCGGCGGCGCCGACGCTGCGTACGAAATTGCTGGACTTGACGAAGTCGGGATCGATGTCGCGCGGGACGAAGCGCTCGAAGCCGTGGTAACCAAGGTTGGCGCGGCTGACGCCATCGGTCAGCGAGCCTACCCACAAGGTGCCGCTGCGGTCGCGCATGGTGGTGTTGATGGCGTCGCTGTTGAGGCTATGCGCGTCCTCGGCGCGGTGGCGGTAGCTCTGGAACTGGCGCAGCTCGCGGTCCCAGCGCAGCAGGCCGCTGGTGCGGGTGCTGATCCACAGGTCGCCGGCGCGGTCTTCGTCGATGTCGGTCACGCGCTTGGCCTGCACGGGCAGCGCTTCGCGCTTGTCCCAGAGCTGGCCGGCCTTCCATGTCACCAGGCCGTCGGCCGAACCTATCCACAGCGTGGCGGCGCTGTCGAAGTACAGCGCGCGCACGTCGTTGGCCTTGGGGTTGGGATGCTCGGTGTCGTCGACGCGGAAGTGCTGGAAGCCGCTGGCGCCCGGCGCCATGTAATCCAGGCCGCCGGGCCAGGTGGCGGCCCACACGCCGCCCTGGTGGTCGACGGCGACCGCGTTGATGTCGTTGTAGAGCAGGCTGTCCGGCTTGGCGTCGTCGTGGCGGTAGACGACGAAGCTGCCCTTGCGCGGGTCGAAGTGCTGCAGGCCGCCCCAAGTCGCCACCCACATGCCGCCCTTGTTGTCGGCGATGATGCGGCGCACGATGCGCGCGTTGTTCGGCGCTCCGCTGGGCAGGTAGCGGGTGAAGTTGTTGGCCACCGGGTCGAAGCGCGCCAGGCCTTCGTCGGTGCCTATCCACAGCTTGCCGGTTTCGTCCTCGTACAGCGCGGTGACGCGGCCGCCCGGCAGGCTATGCGGGTCGGACGGATCGTTCATGTAGCGCACCTGCTTGTGACCGTCGTGGCGGAACAAGCCGCCCTCGATGGTGCCGATCCAGACGAAGCCCTGGCGGTCCTGCAGGATGGTGAGGATGGCGCGGCTGTCGGCGCCCAGCGAATCGACGGCGGTGAAGGCCAGCGGGCGCGGCGCCGCCTGCAAGGGCGCGGCGTGCAGGCAGGCCAGCGCGCCGCACAGCAGCAGGCGTAGGACGGGGCGGAAGGGCATGCGCGGCATTCGGGGACCTTGGTATTTTGGCTAGCCAAGTAGAGCACATAATCGGCCGCCATGGAAGCGGTGGAGCAACACTTTTCCGCTATAATCCATTGACAAATCCTTATGCATCGCAAGGCGACATGAACGGATCTTCCGACGGAGTACCCCTGCCACCGGCGCCGCTGTCGCCCAAGCCGCCCTTGCGCACCTGGCGTGCGGCATGGGGGCAGCTGCGCCAGCGCGGCCTGCCGTGCCGCCAGACCATGCGCTGGGCCACGCTGGCGCTGCTGCTGGCCGGCGCCTCGGTGCTGATCCAGCGCCAGGTGGTGTTCCAGCAGCACAGCCGCGACTTGAAAGCCGCGGCGGACGACATCGCGCGCCAGATCCAGATCGATTCCACCGACGGCCGCGTGATGGGCGGTGCCATTCTCATGGGACTGGTGGAGGACAGCGTCAAGCTGCTGCTGTCCGGCGAGCTGGCCGCCGACGCCTATCGCCTGCACGTGGACTTCGCCGCCGTCCTCGATCAGTACAGCGCCGACACCGTGTTCGTGCTGAACGGCGAAGGCACCACCGTCGCTTACCTGAACAAAGAGGGCAAGGCCATCGGCGTCGGCCGCAACCTGCGCTATCGCCCATACGTCCGGCGCGCGCTGGCCGGCGAGGCCAACGTCTATGCCGCCATCGGCAGCAATTCGCATGAGCGTGGACTGTATTTCGCGGCGCCGGTCTACAGCGGCAATTCGCGCGATACGCCCATCGCCGGCGTCTACACCATCAAGATGCCGGCCGCTGAAATCGACCGTATCCTCGCGCGCAGCAAGGACCCGGTGCTGCTGCTGTCGCCGGACGGCGTGGTGTTCGCCACCAACCGCAACGAGTGGCTGTTCACGCAATCGCGGAAGATCGCCCCGGCGCGCCTGGCCCAGTTGGAAAAGGAAAAGCAGTTCGGCGAACTGTTCGCCGGCACCGGTCCTTTGCCGCTACCGTTTGAACCGGTCGGCAGGCAGGCCGGCAACCAGGGCCTGACCTACGCGCTGGCCAGCACCGATTTGAACTGGCCGGACGACGGCGGCGCCTGGCGCGT
This sequence comes from Duganella rhizosphaerae, assembly GCF_040364205.1. Taxonomy (NCBI): domain Bacteria; kingdom Pseudomonadati; phylum Pseudomonadota; class Betaproteobacteria; order Burkholderiales; family Oxalobacteraceae; genus Duganella; species Duganella rhizosphaerae. The sequence continues at coordinate 81,495 of NZ_BPWK01000003.1, read as the reverse complement.
GGTGATCGCGCAGGACAAGGGCGAGTGGCTGCCGCTGTGGAACCAGATGATGCTGGCCGCCGCCTGCATCGGCGCCGTCTGGCTGTGCGGCATGGTGGTGACGGGCCGCACCCGCGCCGCCGAAAGCGCGCGCCGCCTGCGCTTCGAGAACGAGCGCCGCATGCGCGAGATCACCAACAACCTGCCGGTGGCGGTGTACCAGTTCCAGATGGACGCGGCGGGCCAGCCGCGCTTCCGCTTCATGAGTCCCGCCATCACCGCCATCACCGGCTTGCAGGCCAGCGACGTGCTGGAAGACGGCGCCATGCTGTTCGCGCTGCTCGATCCGGACGGCCGCGCGGGCCTGCTGGCGCAGATCGCCGACAGCGCGCGGCAGCACTGGTCCATTCATCGGCGCATGGAGTTCGGGGCGCAGGGCATGGTGGCGGCGCGCTGGGTCGATATCCACTGCACCTGCGTGCACCAGCAGGCGGACGAGGAGGTGTGGAACGGCTACCTGGCCGATGTGACGGCCGAACACACGGCGGCGCAGACGCTGAGCGCCGCCAAGCAGACGGCCGAAGACGCGACGCGCAGCAAGTCGCTGTTCCTGGCGAATATGAGCCACGAGATCCGCACGCCGATGAACGCCATCATCGGCATGAGCCACCTGGCGCTGAAGACCGGCCTGACGCCGCGCCAGCACGACTATGTGCAGAAGATCCAGCGCGCCGGCCAGCACCTGCTGGGCATCATCAACGACATCCTGGACTTCTCCAAGATCGAAGCCGACAAGCTGCAGGTGGAGAACCAGCCGTTCGAGCTTGACCAGCTGCTGGAAAACCTGGCCACGCTGATCGGCGACAAGGTCAACGCCAAGGGACTGGAGCTGGTGTTCGACGTCGCCCCCGACGTGCCGACCGCGCTGGTGGGCGACGCGCTGCGGCTGGGCCAGATCTTGATCAACTACGCCAACAACGCCGTCAAGTTCACCGAGCGCGGCGAGGTGGCGGTGACGGTGCGCGTGCGCAGCCACGACGAGCACCGCGTGCTGCTGCACTTCGCCGTGCGCGACACCGGCATCGGCTTGAGCGAAGAGCAGATGCGCCAGCTGTTCCAGAGCTTCCAGCAGGCCGACGCCTCCACCACCCGCAAGTATGGCGGCACCGGCCTGGGTCTGGCGATCTCGAAGAAGCTGGCCCAGCTGATGGGCGGCGAGGTCGGCGTCGAGAGCGAGATGGGCCACGGATCGACGTTCTGGTTCACCGCCCACCTGGAGATCGGCCAGAACGAACGGGTTTCGCTGCTGCCGTCGCCGGACCTGCGCGGCAGCCGCCTGCTGGTAGTGGACGACAACGACAGCGCCCGCAGCGTGATCGCCGAACTGCTGCGCGGCATGCGCTTCAACGTGCAGGTGGCGGCGTCCGGCGCCGAGGCGGTGGCCATCGTGCGCGACGCCGCCGCGGCCGGCGAGCCGCTGGCCGTGGTGCTGCTGGACTGGCAGATGCCGGGCATGAGCGGCATCGAGACCGCCGCCGCCATCAGGGCGCTGGGCTTGCCGCAGACGCCGCGCCTGATGATGGTCACGGCCTACGGACGCGAGGAGGTGCAGCAGCAGGCGCAGGGCGCCGGCATCGAGGATGTGCTGATCAAGCCGGTCAACGCGTCGGTGCTGCTCAATACCCTGATCCGCCTGCTGGGCGGCCAAGTGGACGACAGCGCGCTGGCGCGTCCGGCGCCGGTCAGCACGCTGGCGGCGCTGGCCACCCTGCGCGGCGCGCGCGTGCTGCTGGCCGAGGACAATGAGCTGAACCAGCAGGTGGCGTCTGAGCTGCTGGCCGATGCCGGCCTGGTGGTGGAGATCGCCAACAACGGCGTCGAGGCGGTGGCGATGGCGCAGCGCGCGCAATACGATATCGTTCTGATGGACATGCAGATGCCGGAGATGGACGGCGTCGAAGCCACCCGCGCCTTGCGCGCCTTGCCGCAGCTGGACGGCTTGCCGGTGGTGGCGATGACGGCCAACGCCATGCAGGCCGACCGCGACCTGTGCACGCAGGCGGGCATGGTGGATTTTGTGATCAAGCCGATCGAACCGGACGACCTGTGGCGCGCGCTGCTGCGCTGGATACCGCCGCGCCATGCGCTGCCGGCGCCCGATGCCGTCAACGGCAATGGCCACGGCCAAGGCGCCGAGTCACGGCACGAGCTGAGCCCCGAACCGCAAGCCGCGCCTGAAAACGACTTCCCGCACGAGATTGCGGGCCTGGACATGGTGGCCGGCCTGCGCCGCGTGCTGGGCAAGCGGCCGCGCTACCTGGCGATGCTGCGCGGTTTCGTCGCCAACCAGGCCGGCGCGGTGCAGCAGATATCGGCGCTGATCGCGGCCGGCGACCGCGCCGGCGCCGAGCGCGGCGCGCACACGCTCAAGGGACTGGCCGGCAATATCGGCGCCAGCGCCTTGCAGGTGCTGGCCGGCGAAGCCGAACATGCGCTGTCGCCGGCGGCGGTGGGGGAGGCCGGCGCCGCCGCGCTGTCGGCGCGCCTGGCGCCGCAGCTGGCGCAGCTTGAATCGGTGCTGGCAGGGCAGGTGGCGGCGATCGTCGCATGCCTGCCGGCGGAAGCGGAACTGGCGAAGGTGGAAGTCGATCCCGAGCAGCGCGACGCCGTGGTGCGCGAACTGGGCGCGCTGCTGGAGGACGACGACGCCCGCTCCGAACGGCTGCTGGTGGAACATGGCGCGCTGCTGGCCGCCGCCTTCCCCCAGCATTACCGCAAGCTGGAACAGGCGGTCGGCGATTTCGACATGGAACAGGCGCTGGAGATTCTGAACAGCGCCGTCGCCGCCATGCAGGGCGACGGCGCGCTACATCAGTAGGTGGTCAGCGGAACCGGCTGGCCGCCCTTGAAGTTGAAGATGGTGACCGGCGACTGCTTCATGTCGCCGCGCTCGTCGAACGAGTAGGTGCCCGCCACGCCCTTGTACGAACCGGCGCTGATGGCGGCTCCCACCTTTTGCGGATCGATCGAGTTCACCTTCTGCATCGTCTGCGCGTACATCATGGCCGCATCGTAGTAGGCCGCCGCGTAGACGTCGGGATCCTGCTTGAAGCGCGCCTTGTACCTGGCCTTGAAGGCCGGGCCGCTGGCAAACTTGTCTAGGATGGCGCCGCCCTGCGAGCACAGGACGTTTTCGCCGACGGCGTCGCCCCCCAGTTTGCCCATCTCCGCGGTGCAGATGGTGTCGCCGCCCAGCAGCTTGGCGTTGATGCCCAGCTGCTTCATCTGGCGCGCCATCGGTGCGCCCTGCGGCGCGTAGCCGCCGAAGAAGATCGCTTCGACCTTCTTGGTTTTCAGCTTGGTCAGGATGGAGGTGAAGTCGAACGCCTTGTCGGTGGTGAACTCGTGGCCGGCCACGGTCATGCCGGCGGCCTTGGCCTGCTTCTTGAATTCCTCGGCCACGCCCTGGCCGAAGGCGGTGCGGTCGTCGATCACGGCCACGGTCTTGAGTTTGAGTTCATTGGCCGCGTACAGCGCCATCTTGGTGCCCAGCTGGGAGTCGCTGGCGTTCACGCGGAACAGGCCCTTGTAGCCCTGCTGGGTGATCTTGGGATTGGTGGCGACGGTGGCGATCAACACGCCGGCGTCGTTGTAGGCGCGCGAAGCGGGAATGGCCACGCCCGAGTTGTACGGGCCGACCACGTACTTGACGCCCTGGTCGATCAGCTTCTGGGCCGCCGCCACGCCGGCTTTCGGGTCGCCCTGGTCGTCCTCCGACTGCAGTTCGAACTTGAGCTTTTTGCCGGCCACGGTGATCGGCTTGGCGTTCAGTTCCTCGACCGCCAGGCGCGCGCCGTTCTCGTTGTCCTTGCCCGAAAACGCCTGGGCGCCGGACAGCGGGCCGCTGTGGCCGATCTTGACCACGGTGTCCTGCGCGTGGGCGCCGGCTGCGCCCAACAAGGCGAGGGTGGCTGCAATATGCTTCAATTTCATGCGATCTCCTGATGTTGTGTTGTGAGGTGATGGCAAGATTATCGCCAAAAACGCAAAATATTATCGTGTGACTTGGGCTTTCGATTGGCCTGTTTTGCGCGACATCGCCTTTCAAAGGGGCGGTGCTCAAAATTTAATTCGGTGCGCGCTGGCGCCTGGCGTCCTCCTCGCGCTTGCGGATGCGCGCCAGCGCCGCGTTGATGCGATCGATGATGCCGTCGTCCTTGTCGCGGGCGATGGCGAAAAACTGGCCGCTGTCGGTGGCCAGGGGCTTGGGCAGCACGCTGAAGCCGGCGCTGGCGGCGGCGCCGATGGCCGGCAGGCGCGGGGCCATGAAGCTGCGGATGCTGTCCTCCAGGTCTTTCGCGCTCAGGCCGTCGGGCTGGAACAGCAGCACCACGTCCACGCGCCTGAGCATCAGGCGCGTGAGGCGGGTGCCGCGCGAGGAAATGTCTTCGTCGGTGCGAAACAGCTTGCCGCGCGCCGTGTCGAATTCCGGTCCGTAGCTGTAGCCGCGCACCGTGCCGACGGTTTTGCCGCGCAGGTCTTCGAGACGATTGAAGGGGAAGGTGGCGTCGCTGCGCGTGACCAGCCACAGGCTGTTGTGGGTGGCGGTGTCGGAGTAGCGCAGCGCGCGCAGGCGAGCGGCGGTTTTCGGCAGGCCGTACACCAGGCCGACGCCTTCGATGGCGTAGCGCTCGGCGCGCGCCCACGGATAGGTGCGCGGCTCGAAGGTGACGCCCAGCTCCTGGGCCACCGCATCGAGCACCTTGCGTTTGACCTCCGGCATGGGGCGAGGCCTGCCTTGTTCGTCGAGCGTGTCGCCGATCAGCAGCGGCATCACCGGCAGCGCCGGCGTTGCCGCCACGGCTGGCGCCAGCGGGAGGCTGGACAGCACGGCGGCAAGCAGAATACCCGGTATCGACAATCGTTTCATCGGCAATGGAGCAGTGAGCATCAGCCGATTATTACACGCTTCGCGCGGCGCCCCAAGGTTTATGGCGCGTTGCCCAGGGCGCGCGAGCGGGCGGTGGCTTCCACCGCCGGGACGCGGGGGATCGCGTCGGCGGCTGTTTGCGCGGTGTGGGCGTTGGCGCCGGTGTCGTTGATGTTGTAGGCGGCGATGGCTGCGGCCAGCGCGGGATTGGCGCGCAGCGGATCGTTCTGCAGCGTGCTTGCCTGCACGGTGGCGACCTGCGTGGCGGCGTTCTGCGCGGCTTGCGCCTGGGCCGCCGCGCTTTGATCGGTTTGCGCTTGCTGCGCTGCGCTGGCTGCTTCCGCCGCGGCGGGCGTTTGCCCTGCCTGTGCCGTCGCCTTGGCGGCCTCGGCGTTTTGCGCGGCGATCACGTCGGCCGTGGAAGCCTGCAGCGGATTGACGATGGGCGAGGGCGGCGCCAATGGCGGCGTGTTGGCCGGCTGCTCCAGTGTGGCGCGCTGCGCCGCCAGCCGGTCCGCCGCCGTCTCCTGCAAGGGCTGTTGCGACAGCTGGTCCAGTTCCGCGCGCGCCAGGTCCAGCCGCGCGGTGGCCGCCACGTCGGCCGGCGTCAGCGCGGCCTGCTGGCGGGCGGCCAGCGCCTGCACCGCGCCGGTGCCGGCGGCGCTCAGCTGTTCGGCAAAGCGCGTCGCCAGTTCGCTGAAAGTGGTGAGCGTGTTTTGCAAGGTCTGCGTTGTGTTCTGCTGGTTGGTGTTGAACGAGGCCCGCAGCACTTCATTGTCGAGCGACAGGCCGCCCGTCGCGTCCGCCAGCAGCGGCGCCTGCAAGGTCACGCCGATCTGCGCCAGGCTTTGCGCCGCCGTCTGCTGTGGCTGGGCCGTGTTGTTGCCGAAAGTTTGCTGTTGCAGGCTCTGCACCAGGTTGTTGAGCAGCGACGGCCCTTGCGGCTGGGCTTGGTTGAAATCCACCGCCGGCAGCAAGTTGAATGCATTCACCACATTTTGCGTGGTGTCATTCAAGCTTGCCGCGGCTTGGCGGGGCTCGGCGCCGTTGGCCACCGCCGCTTGCAGCTGCGTGAGTTGCTCCTGGGATTGCGAGACCGTCAGCAGGAAGTTGGCCACGGGCGACAGCTCGATCGACACCGAGGCCGCCGCCGGCGCATCGGTGGCGGAACCGGCGGCGGCGACCCGGTCGCTCTGCACCGGCGCCACGGCGGCGCTCTCCGCCACCGGCGCGACATTGGCTGGCGTCGTCAGCGACGCCGATGAGATGGGAAACATGCCGCTCTCCTCAGGATGATAACGGCCAGCATCCTCCTATCGGCCGCGCCCGTCCGTGTGCCAGTTCACATAGCGGACTGATTGCTGCAATGCGGCCGCCGGCTTGCCTCTCTGTTAGTTTCCGCACGGTTCAGCAGCGCCGTTGGGCCTATTGTGTCCCTTGCAGTTCCAACATTCACCCGAAAAAGGAAAGCATCATGGAAAACAGCATCGACAGCAAAATCAACGCCGCCCGCGACGGCGTCACTCAAATCGGCAACAACCTGCGCGCCGATGCGCACGCCGCCATCGACAAGGTCGCCGACAAGATTCCACCCACCACCGACCGCCTGGCCAACAGCGCCCACAGCGGTGTCGACAAGGTCGCCGATGGCGTCGGCAAAGTGGCCGACACGGTGGAAAGCACTTCCGACCGCCTGATCGCACGCGGCAAGCAAGTGAGCGCCAGCTGCAAAGCGCTGACCGAATCGGGCCGCAGCCACGTCCGCGCCAGCCCGGCCATTTCGGTATTGCTGGCCGCCGCCGCCGGCTACGGTTTGTCCAAGCTGCTGAGCTCGCGCAGCGCCAAATAACACCAGGTTGCCCGGCCGGTGCAGCTGCCGGGATACGCGGCGGCCGGTTTGGGCGCCGCATATCGGGGTACATCCATGGGAAATTCGAGGAAAGCGCCGGTCGCCGCCATGGGGGCCGGTTCGGTTTTGAGTACGGTGGCAGGGCCTTCGTCGGCGCCGCCGCCGGATCAGCTGGGGAACGATTCCCCGCAGCAGCAGGCCTTGCTTGACAAGGCCAGGGGCGGCCAGCAGCTGGCCGCCGGCATGGCGTTCAACGCCAACAAACCCAATGAACACGGCGACGCCGCGCGCGCACCGCAGGCCGGCCAGACCTGCCCGGTGCCGCATCCGCTCGCCACCGCCAGCACCGCCGGCGAAACCACGCCGTCCGCCAAGACCGGCGGCGGCGAGCCGCCGCACGGCGTCAATCCGGCCAACGCCTCGCTGGACCGGGTCCGGGTCGACAGCGGCGGTCAGCGCCTGACCACCAACCAGGGCGTGGCGGTCGCCGACAACCAGAATTCGCTGAAGGTCGGGCTGCGCGGCCCCACCGCGATGGAAGACTTCATCCTGCGCGAAAAGCTCACGCACTTCGACCACGAACGCATCCCCGAACGCGTGGTGCACGCGCGCGGCTCGGCGGCCCACGGCTACTTCGAAAGCTACGAGGATTTGAGCGACGTCACGCGCGCCGCGCCGTTCGCCGCGGCGGGCAAACGCACGCCGGTGTTCGTGCGCTTTTCCACCGTGGCCGGCGAGCGCGGCTCGGCCGACACCGTGCGCGACGTGCGCGGCTTCGCCGTCAAGTTCTACACCGACGAAGGCAACTGGGACCTGGTCGGCAACAACATCCCGGTGTTCTTCATCCAGGACGCGATGAAGTTCCCGGACCTGGTCCATGCCGTCAAGCCGGAGCCGCACAACGGCATGCCGCAGGCGGCCAGCGCGCACGACACCTTCTGGGACTTCGTCACGCTGATGCCGGAATCGACGCACATGCTGATGTGGCACCTGTCGGACCGCGCGATCCCGCGCAGCTACCGCACCATGCAGGGCTTCGGCGTGCACACCTTCCGGCTGGTGAACGCCGCAGGCGCGTCGGTGTTCTGCAAGTTCCACTGGAATCCGGTGGCCGGCACCCACTCGCTGATGTGGGACGAGGCGGCCAAGATCTGCGGCGCCGACGCCGACTTCCACCGTCGCGACCTGTGGGAAGCGATCGAAGCGGGCGCCTACCCGGAATGGGAACTGGGCCTGCAGATCTTCACCGAGGAAGAGGCCGAGCAATTCCCGTTCGACGTGCTCGACGCCACCAAGCTGGTGCCGGAGGAGCTGGTGCCGGTGCGCGTGGTCGGCAAGATGACGCTGAACCGCAACCCGGACAACTTCTTCGCCGAGACCGAGCAGGTGGCCTTCTGCACCGCGCACGTGGTGCCCGGCATCGACTTCAGCAACGACCCGCTGCTGCAAGGGCGCATCCACTCCTACCTGGATACGCAGATCAGCCGCCTGGGCGGCGCCAACTTCCACGAGATCCCGGTCAACGCCTCGCTGGCGCCGGTGCACAACAACCAGCGCGACGGCATGCACCGCCAAGCCATCCCGCGCGGGCGCGTGGCCTACGAGCCCAACTCGCTCGGCGGCGGCTGTCCGTTCCAGGCCGGCATGGCCGGCTTCACCACGGCGGCCAGCGCCAGGCCGCAACCGCCTGAGGACAAGGTGCGCGGCAAGCCGGAGCTGTTCGCCGACCACTACTCGCAGGCGCGCCTGTTCTGGATCAGCCAGAGCCCGGCGGAGCAGGCGCACATCGTCAACGCCTACCGCTTTGAACTGAGCCGGGTGCAGACGCAGGCGATCCGCGTGCGGCTGCTGTCGATGCTGGCCAATGTCGATCCGATCCTGGCCGAGGGCGTGGCGCAGGGCCTGGGGCTGGAGGTGCCGGCGCCGATGCCGCTGGCCACCGACGCCGAGCCGCCGCATTACGATCCGTCGCCGGCGCTGTCGCTGCTGGCGCGGCCGGGAGCGACCGGCATCGCCACGCGCCGCATCGCCATCCTGGCGGGCCACGGCGTCGAAGCGGCCAGCGTCAAGGCGATCTACGCCGACCTGCTGGCGGCCGGCGCGGTGCCGCGCCTGGTGGCGCCGCAGCTGGGGCAACTGGCGGCGGCCGACGGCAGCAAGCTCGATATCGAGATCTCGATCGAAGCCGGTCCGCCGGTGCTGTACGATGGGCTGATCGTGGCCGACGGCGCCGCCAGCGCGGCCATGCTGATGCGCGACGCCGACGCGCTCGATTTCGTGCGCCAGCAATACCGCCACTGCAAGCCTATCCTGGCGGTGGGCGCGGGCGTCGAGCTGCTGTTGAAGGCGGGCCTGCCGGCCACGCTGGAAAACGGCGCGCCGGACCTGGCCTTGTGGCGCGCGGACGCCGCCGGCCTCGATGCGGCGCTGGTGGCATTCAAGCATGCGCTGGCTGGGCACCGCAACTTCCAGCGGGAGACGGAGGCGGTGGTCCTGTAGGGCTAGCCCTTTTGTCGGGGCTGTAATATAGTCAACAATGACGAGCATAGTGATATGCTCGTCATTGTGCATTCTATGCCCCAAAAAATAGCACCAGGATCTACTGAACATGGACGTGTACGCCCCACAGGTATGGCTTCCGCACGAGCGTCCCACCTTGCCGGGATCGCCGTCGACACCGCTGCACACGGCCGAGCGGCGGCTGGCGTTCCTGGTGATCGGCTTCATCGTCGCCGTCACCGGCGGGCTGGGGAACGCGCTGGTGTCGGTCAACCTGCCTTACCTGCAAGGCTCGCTGGGCGTGTACTCGGCCGAGATCCAGTGGCTGCCGGCCGCCTACGTAATGGCCAATGTGTCGATGAACCTGCTGCTGGTGAAATTCCGCCAGCAATACGGCCTGCGCCTGTTTACCGAATTGTTCCTGGTGCTGTACGCGCTGGCCACCGTGGCCCACTTGTTCGTGCACGGCCTGGCCTCGGCCATCGCGGTGCGCGCGGCGCACGGCATGAGCGGCGCGGCGCTGACCACGCTCGGCCTGTACTACACCCTGCAGGCCTTCCCGGCGCAGCACCGGCTCAAGGCGGTGGTGTTCGGCATCGGCTTCTCGCAGCTGGCACTGCCGATGGCGCGGCTGTTCTCGTCGGAGCTGATGGAGTTTGGCGAGTGGCGCGGGCTGTACTTCTTCGAGCTGGGCCTGGCCCTGCTGTCGCTGGCCTGCGTGCTGGCGCTCAAGCTGCCGCCGGGCGACCGCGTCAAGGCTTTCGAGAAAATGGACTTCCTCACCTTCGGCCTGTTCGCGCCCGGCGTGGCCTTGCTGTCGGCGGTGCTGGCGCTGGGCCGCACGGTGTGGTGGTTTGAATCGCGCTGGCTGGGCCTGTGCCTGGCCGGCGCCATCGTGCTGATCGCCGCCGCGCTGCTGGTCGAGCACAACCGCGCGCGGCCGCTGCTCAACACGCGTTGGCTCAGCAACGGCAATATCGCGCGCCTGGCCTTGTCGGTGTTGCTGATCCGCGTGGTGCAGTCGGAGGCCAGCGGCACTGTGGGCTTCCTGCAGGCGCTGGGCCTGAACAACGACCAGATGCAGATGTTGTGGATCGTCGTCATGATCGGCACCGTGGCCGGGATGGCGGCCAGCGCGCTGACCATCACGCCGGCGCGCATCCCCTTGCAGCTGATGTTCTCGCTGGCGGTGATGGCGGCCGGCGCCTACATGGATTCGGACGCCACCAACCTGACCCGGCCCGCCGACCTGTATGTGAGCCAGTTCCTGCTGGCCTTCGGCGGCGCCTTCTTCATCGGGCCGACGTTTGTGTCGGGCTTCGGCGCCGTGATCGCGGCGCCGAATAACCTGGTCAGCTTCTCGGTCATGTTCAGCATCACGCAGACGCTGGGCAGCCTGCTTGGTTCGGCGGCGGTCGGCACGTTCCAGGTGGTGCGCGAGAAATTCCACTCCAGCATACTGGTCGAGCATCTGACCCTGCTCGATCCGATGGTGGCGGCGCGCATCCAGAGCGGCGGCGCCAGCGTGGGCGCGGCGCTGGCCGATCCCGCCGCCCGCAGCGCGACCGGCGTGGCGGCGCTGGGCGCGGCGGCCACGCGCGAGGCCAACATCCTCGCGTACAACGATGTCTTCCTGATGATTACCCTGGTGGCGCTGCTGACACTGGCCTGGATGCTGGGCCGCTATCTGTGGTCGGTGTGCGTGGTCTGCCCGGGCAGCCCGGCGCACAACGCGCAAACCGGCATGGCCAATGTCTCTCTCAATAATTCCGGATCACGCTGACCCCTATGGCTAACAATACTCCCGACAATTCCTCTTCCTCCGAAACCCGCGTCGCGGCGGTGGCTGCTGCTGCCGCGGCGGCGGCCGTCGCCGCCGCCGCGCCCACCGCGCCGGCGCCGGACCGGCGCGCGCAGATCGTTTCGGCGATCGCGTTTTCGTTCGTGGCGCTGGTCGGTGTGCTGATCGTGCTGTACGCGTGGCGGCTGCCGCCGTTCAGCACCGCCATCGTCTCCACCGAGAACGCGCTGGTGCGCGGCCAGGTCACGCTGATCGGCACCCAGCTGCCCGGCTACGTGGTCGACGTGCGGGTGCAGGATTTCCAGCAGGTGAAGCAGGGCGACCTGCTGGTGCTGATCGACGACCGCATCTACCAGCAGCGCTACGAGCAGGCGCAGGCGCAGTTGGCGGCGCAAAAGGCTGCGCTGGCCAACTGGGAGCAGGCGCGCCGCACGGCGGAGGCGGGGGTGGCGCTGAACCAGGCCACCGTGGCCAATGCGGAAGCGCAGGCCGCCAAGTCGGTGGCCGATTTGAGCCGCGTCAATGCGCTGGCTGCCGACGGCTCGCTGTCCCTGCGCGAACAGGACACCTCCAAGGCCGCCAAGGTGCAGACGGCGGCCGCGGTGCAGCAGGCGCGCGCCAGCCTGGAGATCGCCAGGCAGCAGGTGCAGACGGTGGTGGTGAACAAGCTGTCGCTGGAGGCGGCGGTGGCGAATGCGTCGGCGGCGCTGAAGTCGGCCAAGGTGGACCTGGATAACACCCGCATCACGGCGCCGGAAGACGGCCAGCTGGGCCAGGTCACGGTGCGCAAGGGGGCCTACGTCAACACCGGCGCGCAGTTGATGGGATTGGTGCCGCGCCAGCTGTGGGTGATCGCCAATTTGAAGGAGACGCAGATGAACGGCGTGCAGGTCGGCCAGAGCGCGACGTTCAAGGTCGATGCGCTGGACGGCGCGGTGCTGACCGGCCAGGTGGAGCGGATATCGCCGGCCACCGGTTCGGAATTCAGCGTGCTGCCGGCCGATAACGCGACCGGCAATTACGTCAAGATCGCGCAGCGCATACCGGTGCGCATCCGCATCGATCCGGGCCAGGCCAAGGCGCGCCGGCTGGCGCCGGGGATGTCGGTGGTGGTCAGCATCGACACGTCGGGGGAGCTGAACGATGCGAACGCCGCGCCGGCCAGGACCGCCGGAGCCAAGCCATGATAGAGCGCGTCGTATCGGCACGGCTGCCAGGCGCGATGCGTCCGGTGGCGCTGGTGCTCGTGCTGGCGCTGGCCGGTTGCGCGGCCAAGGTGCAGCCTCCGCCCGCATCGGCTTTGCAGACACCGTCCGCCTGGCGCACCGCCGCCGAGACGGCGCAGGGCGCGGCGGTCGAGGCGCAATGGTGGCAAGCCTTCGGCGACCCGGCTCTGAGCGCGCTGGTGGCCGCCGCGCTGGAACACAACGGCGACCTGCGCATAGCGCGCGCGCGCGTGGCGCAGTACCGCGCGCTGGTGGGCGTGGCCGCAGCAGGGCAGAAGGCCAACGTCTTCGTCGACACCGCGCCGACCCGCACGCGCCAGCTGGCCTACAACGGCGTGCCTTATGTCACCAACGTCTACCAGGCCGAGTTCCAGGCCAGCTATGAAGTCGACGTGTGGGGCCGCCTGGCCGCGCAGACCGACGCCGCCACCGCCACCTATCAGACGGAGCAGGCCAACGCCGATGCCGCCGCGTTGTCGATCGCCGCCACCGTGGCCTCGGGCTACCTGAACCTGCGCGGCCTGGACGCCCAGCTGGCGCTGACCGAAGCCACGCTGAAGCTGCGCGAGGAATCGCGCGACCTGGCCAAGCGCCAGTTCGACGTCGGCTACAGTTCGCGGCTGGAATGGCTGCAAGCGCAGGCCGAATACCAGACCACCGCCGAGCAGGTGCCGCAGCTCAAGCGCTCGATCTTCGAGCAGGAAAACGCGCTGTCCATCCTCGCCGGCGGCAATCCCGGCCCGGTGGCGCGCGGGCTGGAGCTGGCGCAGCTGACCGCGCCGGCGGTGCCGGCGGGGCTGCCGTCCGAACTGCTGCGGCGCCGGCCGGACATCGCGCGCGCCGAATTCAATCTGGTGGCGATCAACGCCAACCTGGCCGCCACGCGCGACCAGCTGCTGCCGTCGTTCAAGCTGACGATGGTGGGCGGGGTGCAGAACCTGAAGTGGCACGATTTCATCAACGCGCCGACGGCGCTGTGGCGGCTGACGGGCGCCGTCGTCGCGCCGGTGTTCGAGGGCGATCGCGTGCAGCACCAGACCGACGCCGTCGCGGCGCAGCGCGACCAATCGATCTATGCGTATGAGAATGCGGTGCGCACCGCCTTCGCCGAAACCGACAACAGCCTGGGTGCGCTGGCGCGCCTGAAGGAACAGGCGGTGCAGAACGACGCGCGCCGCGCGACGGCGGCCGAAACGCTGCGCATCGCGCACAACCGCTATCGCAACGGCTACGCGTCGTATCTGGAGGAACTGGACGCCCAGCGCACGCTGTACAACGCCGACGTCGGCCGCCTGCAGCTGAAGACGCGCATGCTGGTGGCGTCGGTGGACTTGTACCGCGCCATGGGCGGCGGCTGGACGGCTCGTCCTTAGTAGTCGACCTGGCGCGGCGTCAGGACCGACAGCACCAGCCGGGTCTGCGTCTCGCCCATCGGCGCTCCCGTGAGAGCGGCCTCGCCGATGAACGCGCAATAGGCCCAGCGCCCCAGCGTCAGCGACTCTTCCCTCGACCAACCGAGGGACTCCAGCAGATGTGCGACATGGGCGACGCGCTGTTGGTCGACCCGCGTTTGCGCCGCGCGCACCCTGTCGTCGGTGATGGCCCACGCGCGCATGGCGCTGCCGAGTTTGAGGGCCATCGCCGGCGTGGTGGAGAACAGGCTGCGCAGCTGCTCGTGTGCGCCGGCTCCGTCGCCCGTCGCCGCCTTGATCGGCGCCTGCGTGTAGCGGCGTTCCCACTCATCCAGCAGCGCGCATTGATACTGCTCCAGGTTCTTGAAGTGCCAGTAGAAGCTGCCTTTGGTAACGCCCAGGCGCTTGGCGATCGACATGATCCGCAGGCCTTGCGTGCCTTCCTCGACCAGTGTTTGCAGGCCGGCGTCGAGCCAGGCCTGGCGATCGTTTTTCTCTTCCATGACTTGACCTTGTTGAATTGGATTGACACTGACTATCATTGATGCGACTCTACCATACCTTGAGGTATGGTGATCTTTTCAAACACGGGAGAACGACATGATTGTAGTGGCGGCATGGATGCTGGCGGCGCTGGGCGGCGCCCATATTCTGGCGGGCTTGTTCTGGTTCCGCGAACCGATACGCGCGGCGTGGCGGGATGGGGGATTCGGGAAATTCCAGGGGCACGACGCGCGACGGGTCGCGTTCTGGTTCACCATCTTCGGGCCGCTGCTGCTGTGCGTGGGGCATGTCGCGATCGTGGCCGCCGCGGCGTCCGACTTTGCGCTGATCAATATCATCGGCTGGTATTTGTTGGGATTGGCCTGCGTCGCCGTGCTGGCCGTGCCGAAATCAGGTTTCTGGGCGATGCTGCTGCTTGCTCCGATCCTGATCGGCGCTGGACGCTACTGGTGACCATCATGCACAAAGAACCGTTACGCCATCGCCTTGCCGACTGGCTGCTGCGGGCCGCCTTGTCGGCCGAAGCCCGGCGGGCCAAGCTGGCGCAAGGCGCCGTTGTCTTGCCGTTTGGCCGCGTGGCCTACCTGTTGCGCCGGCCCGCCGGCATGCCGATGTCCGAGGCCGTCGTCATGCTGCATGGCGCCGCCAGCGACAAGACGGCATGGCTGCGCTTTGCCGGATGCCTGCGGGTCGCGCTGCCGCTGGTGGCGCCCGACCTGCCGGGACACGGCGACAGCAGCTTCGACGACGCACTGCGCTACGATATCGGCACGCAGGCGGACCGCTTGCGCAGCTTTCTCAAGACGCTGGGCATCGAGCGCGCCCACCTGATCGCCAACTCCATGGGCGGCGCCATTGCGCTGCGCCTGGCGGCCGAGGCGCCGGAGCAGGTTGCGTCGCTGATGTTGATTGACGCTGCCGGCGCCGAATCGACGCCGAGCTGGCTGCGCCTGCACCTGGCACGCACCGGGCGCAACCCCATGCTGGAGGTCGCGACGGCGGCCGACTATCGCGCCATGATGGCGATCGGCATGGCCAAGCCGCCCGTGATTCCAGGCTTCCTACTGGCCGCCCTGGCACGGGCCTTTGTCCGGCGCCAGCCGATCAATGCCAGGATCGCGCGCGACATCGAGGACAACCTGGACCAGACGGCGTTGTTGCCCAGGATTGTCGCGCCGGCGCTGATTGTTTGGGGACGGGAGGACAAGGTTATGCATGTCGACGACGCCAGCTTGCTGCATCGTCAGCTGCGCGACAGCCAGAAGATCGTACTCGATGGCGTCGGACATGTGCCGATGGTCGAAGCACCACGGCAGGTGGCGGCGGCCTGCAACGCCTTCCTTGCAAGGCTGGCAGGCGCCCGGGAATGACGGCGGCCGGCGGACGCCGGCGCCGCCTGCGGTATGACTATTTGACCGGGATGCACAGCTCCGCTTCGAACACGCCGGTGGCCGGGTCCATCGCGTAGTCGGCCGGATAGCGCTCGAAGCACGGGCCGGCGTCGACCTTGCCTTCGGCGTGCAACTGGCCGAAGAACTCGCCCCACACCGCAGGCACCTGGTCGCCGGTGCCCTTGAATTTGGCGACGGCATAACGGCCGGCGGGAATCGTGGCTTCCTTGGCCGGCTCCTTGATCGGATACACGTCCGACACTTCGACGCAGGCGTCGTAGCGGCACTCCTCCGGTGGCGTGGTGCTCGGATCGTCCTGCGCCACGCCGTAGGTGACCTTGCCCACCAGGCCAAAGGCTTTCTGCCACGGCGTGAACACCTCTTTCCAGAACTCGCCGATCGGCGCGCCGAACGGGCCCTTGTAGCGCAGGTAGGCGACGCGTACCGCCGGTAAATCCTTGACTTCATATTCCATGATGATCTCCTTTCGTTTAGTGTCCGCCGCCGGCGATCTTGCGCAATGGCGGCGCGTTTTCCTCGGGGGCCGGCGCCGGCGTGCGGCGCACTTTGCCCATCAGGCGTTGCAGCAGGTGTTCCAGGTCGTCGATGTAGGTGAACACGGCCGGCACCACCAGCAGACTCAACAGCGTCGACGTGATCAGGCCACCGATCACTGTGATCGCCATCGGCGAGCGGAAGCTCGGATCGGCGCCCCAGCCCAGCGCCAGCGGCATCATGCCGGCGCCCATCGCGATGGTGGTCATCAGAATCGGACGGCTGCGCTTGTGGCAGGCGTCGACCAGCGCATCGAATCGGCTCATGCCTTCCTGACGTGCCAGAATAGCATAATCAACCAACAAGATTGAGTTTTTCGTAACGATCCCCATCAGCATGATCAGGCCGATCATCGACGGCATCGACAGCGCGCGGCCGGTGATCAGCAGCGCCACGAAAGCGCCGCCGATCGACAGCGGCAGCGCCGCCAGAATCGTCATCGGCTGCATGAAGTCCTTGAACAGCAACACCAGCACGCAGTAGATGCACAGCACGCCGATCAGCATGGCGATGCCGAAGCTGGCGAACAGCGAGGCCATCTCCTGGGTGTCGCCCAGTTCGGCGATCTTCACCGACGGCGGCAGGTTCATCATGGTCGGCAGCGCGCGCGCTTCGGTGTTCACTTCGCCCAGCGAACGCTTGCCCAACTCCACTTCCAAGGTGACGTTGCGGCTGCGGTTGAGGCGACTGATCTGCGCCGGGCCGCTTTCCATCGTGATGGTGGCGACGGTGGCCAGCAGTACCGGGCCGTTCTTGCCCGGCACCGTCAGGCGGCCGATGGCGTCCAGGTCGGCGCGCACGGCGTCCGGCAGCTTGACGCGGATCGGCACCTGGCGTTCCGGCAGGTTCATCTTGGTCAGGTCGGTGTCGTAGTCGCCGGCGGTGGCCACGCGCACGGTCTGGCCGATGGACGACGCGGTCACGCCCAGGTCGGCGGCCTTGGCGAAGTCCGGCGTGACGATGATTTCCGGACGCACCAGCGAGGCGCTCGAGCGCACGTTGCCGACGCCTTTGAGGGTGCGCATTTCGCGCTCCACTTTTTGCGCCGTCTCCTTCAGCGCGACCGGGTCTTCGCTGCGCAGCACCAACTGCATCTTGACGCCGTTGTCCGGCGGGCCCACCTTGAAGCGGGCGCCGGGAATGGCGTTCAACTTGGCGCGGATCTCGCCTTCCAGGTCGGCCATCGATTCCTTGCGGTCGTTGCGGTGCACGGTGGTCAGCGTCAGCACGGCGTTGCGCGCCTCGGCCGCGGTGCCGGGGGCGAAGGCGTCGCCGCTGGAGCCGCCGCCGATGGAGCTGAACACGGCCTTGATGCCTTTGACTTCCATCGCGGCCTTGCGGGCGCGTTCGGCGACCACGCCGGTTTCCGCCAGCGTGGAGCCGGGCGGCAGTTCCAGGTTGATCTGGGTCTGCGAGCGGTCGGCGGCCGGCACGAAGCCGGTCGGCAGCAGGCCCACCAGCATGATCGAGCCGACGAAGAACGCGGCCGAGGCCAGCCCCGTCACCAGCCGGTGCGTCAGGCACCAGCGCATCACGCGGATGTAGCGCGTCATGATCCAGCCGTCTTTTTCTTCGGTGTGCGCGACCGGCTTGAGGATGTAGGCGGCCATCATCGGCGTCAGCAGACGCGCCACCACCAGCGAAGCCAGCACCGCCACCACGGCGGTCCAGCCGAACTGCTTGAAGAACAGGCCAGGCACGCCGCCCATGAAGGCGGTCGGCAGGAACACGGCGACCAGCGCGAAGGTGGTGGCGATCACCGCCATGCCGATTTCGTCGGCCGCTTCCATCGCCGCCTCCATCGGGGTTTTACCCATGCGCAGGTGGCGCGCGATGTTTTCGATTTCAACGATGGCGTCGTCCACCAGCACGCCCACCACCAGCGCCATCGACAGCAGCGTGACTGTGTTGAGGGTGTAGCCGAACAGGTACAGGCCGAGGAAGGCCGGCATCACCGACAGCGGCAGCGCGGCGGCTGCCACCAGCGTGGCGCGCCAGTCGCGCAGGAACCACCACACCACCAGCACGGCAAGGATGGCGCCTTCGTACAGCAGCTCCATCGAGCCGGTGAAGTTTTCTTCGACCGGGAAGGCGTTGTCGATCACCGGTTTCAGTTCGACGCGCGGGTTGGCGCGGCTCAGTTCTTCGACGGCGGCGCGCGCGCCCTTGGCGACGGCCAGTTCGCTGGCGCCCTTGGTGCGGAAGATTTCAAAGCCGATCACCGGCACGCCGTCCTGCAGCGCGATGGCGCGCGGTTCGGAGACGGTGTCGGTCACGGTGGCCACCTGGTCGAGGCGCACGCGGCGGCCGTCGCTCAGTGGCAGTTCGATGGCGGCCAGCGCGGCCGCGCTCTGCACGGTGGCGATGGTGCGCACCGATTGCTCGGCGCCGCTGACGTCGCCGCGTCCGCCCGGCGCTTCCTTCTGCACCAGTCGCAGCTGGCGCGAGACGTCCAGCGCGGACACGCGCAGGGCGGCCATGCGGGCGTCGTCCAGTTCGACGCGAATCTCGCGCTTGACGCCGCCGACGCGCTTGACCGCGCCCACGCCGGGCACCGCCAGCAAGCGCTTGGAGACGGCGTTGTCGACGAACCAGCTCAGTTCCTGCTTGTCCATCTTCTCGCCGGACGTTTTGGCGGCGGCGGCGGTGAAGGTCATGATCACGCGGCCGGCGGTGGAGGCCTTGGTCACGGTCGGATCGCGCAGCTCGGCCGGCATGTCGGCCTTGACGCGGGCCACGGCGTCGCGCACTTCGTTGACGGCGTCGGCGATCGGCTTCTCAAGAATGAATTCGACGGTGGTGGTGGACACGCCGTCCAGCACCGTGGTGTAGATGTTCTTGATGCCTTGCAGCGTGGCGACCGAATCCTCGATCTTGCGGGCCACTTCGGTTTCCAGCTGGGCCGGCGCGCTGCCGTCCAGCGTGGCGGTGACGGTCACGATGGGCAGTTCGATGTCCGGGAAGTCCTGCACCGGATTGGCCTTGAAGGCCATCATGCCGGCCAGCGTCAGCAACGCGAACAGCATGATCGCCGGGATCGGGTTCTTGATCGATAGGGAGGAAAAATTCATGGCGTGTCCTTACTTCGCGGCCAGCTTGGCGGCCGGCGCGGTCTCGGCGACGTTGTGTACCAGGTCGCCGTCGTTGAGGAAGCCGGCGCCGCGCACCACCACTTGCGTGTCGGCGGTCAGGCCGCCCAGCACCTCGATGCGGTCGCCCAGGCGGCGGCCCGGCTGCACCTTGATCTGGCTGACATGCTGGTCGGCGTTGAGGCGGAACACGAAGCTGAAGCCGTCGCGCACGACGATGGCTTGCTGCGGCACCGTCATCGCCTCCGACGTGCCCAGCTCGAACTGGCCGCTGGCGAACATGCCGGCCTTGAACGGCGCGTCCTTGCTGCCGGCGTTGGCCGGCAGGTCGACGTAGACCAGCGCGGAGCGGGTCTGCGCGTCGACGGTCGGCGCGATCATGCGCACCTTGCCGGTCACTTCGCTGCCGTTGGCGGCCTTGACGACGGCGCCGGTGCCGGTCTTCAGGTTGCGCAGGTCGGCGGCCACCACTTCGGCGCGCCATTCCAGGCGACCCTGGCGGATCATGCGGAACAATTCCGTGCCGGGGCCGGAGACCGCGCCGACGGTGGCAGTACGCGCCGAGATTACGCCGCTGTCCGGCGCCACGACTTTCGTATATTTGAGGCGCAGCTGCTGGCTGGCCAGCGCCGCCTTGGCCGAGGCGATGCGGGCGTTGGCGGTTTGCTCGGCCGTGGTGTACTGGCTGATCTGCTGCGCGCTCAGGGCGCCGGTGTTTTGCAGCGTGCGCGCGCGGGCGGCGTTGGCGACGGCGTCGGCGGCGTTGGCTTCGGCTTCCTGCACGGCGGCCTTGGCCTGCGCCACGTCGGCGTTGACCGTATCGGCCGAGAACACGGCCAGCACGTCGCCGGCCTTGACCACGTCGCCGACGTTGACGCGCACTTCGGTCAGGCGCAAGCCGTTCGATTCGCTGCTGACGCTCGCTTCCTGCCAGGCGGCGACGTTGCCGTTGGCGGCCAGTTTGATCGGCAGGCGCGCGGCCGACGGCTTGGTGGTGGTGACGGTCAGCGCCGGCTTGGCGGTTTCCGCCTTCTTGTCGTCGGCGGCCTGGGTGGCGGACGGGTAGAACGCCATGCCGGCGCCGCCGATGACGAATACGGCCAGCAGTGCGTAGGCGACCGGTTTCAGATTGGTTTTCAGGTTTTTCATGATGGCTCTTACTTATTGTGGGTTGGCGCTGGTGCTGGCGATGGCGGGGGCGCCGTCGGTCGGGGCGGTCCAGCCGCCGCCGGCGGCGCGGTACAGCGCTACCCAGGCGGCGCTGCGTTCGCGCTGCAGGTTGATGACGGTTTGTTCGGCGGCCAGGCGGGTGCGGCGCGCGTCTTCCAGTTCGAACAGGCTGGCAAGGCCGTTCTTGTAGCGGTCTTCCACGGCGGTGAAGTTGACGCGGTAGCCTTGCAGCGCGGCCTGGGCGTCGCCGGCGCGTTCGCCGGTGGCGTCCAGGTTGACCAGCGCCTGTTCCACTTCGCTCACGGCCTGGCGCACGGTGGCGCGGTAGCTGGAGACGGCGGCGTCGTAGCGGGCGCTGGCCGCGTCGACGTTGGCGCGGCGCTTGCCGGCGTCGAAGATCGGCAGCGACACCGAGACCGGGCCGATGGTCCAGGTGTCGGTGCCGGTGTTGACGCCACCGGCGCGGAAGTTGCCGTAGCCGATGGAGCCGGACAAGGCCAGGCGCGGATAGCGTTGCGCCTGCGCGGAGCCGACATCGGCGCTGGCGGCCGTCACTTCGCGTTCGGCGGTGAAGACGTCGGGCCGCTGGCTCAGCGTGCGTGCCGGCAGTTCGGCGATGGCGATCGATGGCGCGCTGGCGGCGGCGCCGGCGGCTGCCGAGAGTGAGGCGGCAGGCGCCGCGGCCAGCTTGCCGCGCAGCTCAGGTTCGCCGATGGCGGTCAGCGCCACCAGCGCCTTGACGTTGACGTCGCAGGCGGCGCGCTGGGTGATGTAGCGGTTGTTGCCGTCGGCCGCGCTGGCGCGCGCCAGCGCCAGGCTGGCCGGCGACTGGAAGCCCGCCTTGGCGCTCAACTCCGTCAGGCGCGCGGTGTCGCTGCGCGATGCGGCGTCCTGCTTGGCCACGGCCAGCAGCTGCTCGCAGGCGCGCAGGCCGTAGTATTGGTTGGCCACTTCGGCCGCCACCGAGACGCGGGCGTCGTGCCAGCCGGCGTGGGCGCTGTCCAGGCGCGCTTGCGCGGCGTCGCGCGCGGCGCGGTTGCCGCCGAACAGATCGATCTCCCACGAGGCCTGCAGGGCCGCCTGCGAGGTGGTCCCCATCGGCAGCGTCGATTGCTGGTTGGAGCGGCTGGCGTTGACCGAGGCGTCCAGCGACGGCGCCAGCGCGGCGCCCGCAGCCACGCGCTCGGCGCGCGACTGCGCGATGCGCGAGCCGGCCGTGGCGATGGTCGGGCTGACCGCCTGCGCCGATTCGATCAGCTGCACCAACAGCGCGTCGGCCTGGCGGCTCCACCAGCTGGCCAGGTCGGCCTGGCTGCCGTTGTGGGGTAAGGGCGCCTGCCACTGCTGGGGCGCCAGCGCGGCCACGTGCGGCGCTGGCGCCTGCGTGGCGCAGGCGCTGAGCGCCGCGACGACGGCCAGTGCCGCCGCCCGTAAGAATATCGTCATGCTTTTCCTTTTTGAAGTTTGGATTTCTCGGCCAGCACCATGGCTTCGGCAAAGCCGACCAGGTACTGCCCCCAGCTGTCTATCGCTTCCGGCGTGGCCAGCAGATGCGGCGTGATCGAGGCGATGATGTCGCGTCCGACCATGAGCTGCACGGCCATGCCGGCCAGGGCATAGGCCAGCCGATGCACGTCGTCGGTGGGCTGCTCCAGTCCCAGGTGACGGCTTAACGCACCGACCATCGCCAAGTGTTCCGGCTTGATGTTGTTATCGATTTCCTGCTGCCACAGCCCGGTCGGTTCCAGCATCTCCCGGTAAAACAAACGCAGGAACAATTGCGCGTCCTGGCCATCCGCCATCAGCGGCGCCAGCATCTGCTGGTAGAAGCCCTCCAGCGTTTGTCGCAGCGTGAAATGCGGCTGGGCGAACAGCGCGATATTGTCCGGCTCCGGCTGGCACATGAAGCTGAAGCAGGCCTGGTACAGCCCCGCCTTGTCGCCGAAGTAGTAGCTGATCGCGGCGACGTTGGCGTTGGCCGCCTGGGCGATCTCGCGGGTCGAGGTTTTGGAAAAGCCCTGCGCGGCGAACAGGCGCATGGCCGCGTGCAGCAGCCGCTCGCGCGACTGCTCGCCGTCCGAACGTGGCTTGCGGCCGTCGTCGGCGGGCTGGCTGGTATCGATGGAAGTGGGTTTGGCGTTCATGGGCGGCATTACAACACACAATTTAAACGATTGATATAACTAAATCAGTTGTTTAATTTATTTGTGAACGAATGCTAACCTCCGCTTACAACCGATACATGGCAGTCGTTTAAGACCCGGCAATATTGCGTTATAAAGTAAATATATTTTTCGACAGGAGCGCCGTCATGAACTTCTACCGCTGGATCGCCGTGGCCGCAGTGGCCGCCTCCGCCGCTTCCGCCGCCGTCATGGCGGCCGAGCCGCTGACGCCGCAGCAGGCCGCCGCCCATGTGCTGAACCGCATCGGCTACGGCCCCAAGCCGGGCGACATCGAGCGGGTGACGCAGATGGGCGTGCAGCGCTACATCGATACGCAGCTCGCGGCCGGCGCGCCGCTGCCGCCGGCGTTGAGCGCACGCCTGGCCAGCCTGGACGCGGTGCAGCAACCGGCCGGCGTGGTGATGCGGCGCTTCCTGGAAGTGCGCGCGATGGCGAAGGACGAATCGGACGGCGACAAGGCCAGGCGCCGCGAAGTGGTCACCGCCATCGCGCAGCAGACGGCGGAGGCGCGCATCGCCCGCGCGGTCGACAGCCCGAACCAGCTGGAAGAGGTGATGGTCGATTTCTGGTTCAATCACTTCAACGTCTTCGCCGGCAAGGGCGTCGACCGCGCGCTGATCGCCAGCTACGAGCGCGACGCGATCCGTCCTTACGCGCTGGGGAATTTCCGCGACCTGCTGGGCGCCACCGCGCATCATCCGGCCATGCTGTACTACCTGGACAACTGGGTCTCGACCGCCAACGGCTACATCCCACGCGGGAAAAAGCAGGGCGGCCAGAAAGCCAAGAGCAGCGGCCTGAATGAAAACTATGCGCGCGAGCTGATGGAGCTGCACACCATGGGCGTCGACAGCGGTTACACGCAGAAGGACGTGACCGAGCTGGCGCGCATGCTGACCGGCTGGACCTACGACAACCGCGAGCTGGTTACGCGCAACCGCACCTTCGCCTTCGACGCCGCGCGCCACGACCGCGACGACAAGGTCTGGCTGGGTCGCCGCATCAAGGCCGGCGGCCAGGAGGAGGGCGAGTACGCGCTGGACGTGCTGGCGATGCTGCCGGCCACCGCGCATCACCTGAGCTTCCAGCTGGCGCAGTACTTCGTGCAGGACCAGCCGCCACCGGCGCTGGTGGACCGCATGGCCAAGAGCTACATCGACAGCAAGGGCGACATCCGCAGCGTGCTGCGCACCCTGTTCGCCAGCGCCGAGTTCATGGCGCCGGAAGCGGTGGGGGCGAAGTTCAAGACGCCGTATCAATACGTGATCTCGGCCGCGCGCGCCAGCGACACGGCGCCGTCGGACATCAAGCAAACGCTGGGCGTGCTGACCCGCCTCGGCATGCCGCTGTACGGCTGCCAGACGCCGGACGGCTACAAGAACACGCAAGACGCCTGGCTCAATCCCGATGCGCTGAGCCGCCGCATCGCCTTCGCCACCCAGCTGGCGCCCACGCTGGACGTGCAGGCTTTGCAGGCGACGCTGGCCGGTTCGATTTCGGCCAGGACGCAGGGCGCGGTCGCCGGCAGCCCGCCGCCGCTGCGCGCGGCCATGCTGCTGGGTAGTCCCGATTTCATGCAGCGCTAATCATCGTCTGGAGACCATCATGCAACGCAGAGACTTCCTCAACACGCTGGCCGCCGGCGCCGGCCTGGTGATACCGCTGGGCCGCCACGCCTGGGCCGCGACGGCCGCGACGTCGGCCACGGCGGGCGCCGACGCCACCGGCCGCAAGCTGATCGTCATCATGCTGCGCGGTGCGGTGGACGGCTTGAACGTGGTGGCGCCGGTGGCCGACGCCAACTACGCGCGCCTGCGTCCGACCATCGCGCTGGCCAAGCCGGGCGACGACAACGGCGCGCTCAATCTCGACGGCTATTTCGGCCTGCATCCGGCGCTGGCGCCGCTGCTGCCGTTGTGGGAGCAGAAGAAGCTGGCCTTTGTCCACGCCAGCGGTTCGCCGGACGCCACCCGTTCCCACTTCGACGCGCAGGACTACATGGAATCGGCCACGCCCGGCGTCAAGAGCACGGCGGACGGCTGGATGAACCGGCTGGTGGCGACGCTGCCCGGCGTCGCCACGCCGACCCGCGCGCTGAGCATCGGCCCGGTCATGCCGCGCATCCTGTCTGGCCATGCGGCGGCGGTCAACCTGGCCAACGGCGCGGCTGGCACCAAGGCCAATGTGCTGGACCGGCCGGCGGTGAGCAAGGCCTTCGACCAGCTGTACGCGGACAACGCGCGCTTCGGCGCCGCCTACCAGCAGGGCCAGGACGCGCACAAGGAAGTGATGGACGCGGCGGCCGGCAAGATGGTCGGCGGCGGCATGGGGGGCATGGGCGGCGGCGGGATGTCGGCCGAGATGCAGGCGGCCAACGGCGGCGCGCCTTTGCCCAACGGCTTCCCCGACGATGCGGCGCGGCTGGCGGCGCTGATGCGCAACGATCCGAATATCCAGCTGGCCTTCGTGGCGCTGGGTGGCTGGGACACGCACGCCAGCCAGGGCGCGGCGCGCGGGCAGCTGGCCAACCGCTTGCAGCCGTTGGGGCAAGGCCTGGCGGTGCTGGCGCAGCGACTGGGACCGCTGTTCGAGCAGACCACCATCGTGGTGATGTCGGAGTTCGGCCGCACCGCGCGCGAGAACGGCAACGGCGGCACCGACCATGGGCATGGCAACGTGATGTGGGTACTGGGCGGTGGCGTCAACGGCGGCAAGGTGCTGGGCGAGTGGCGCGGCGTCGGCGACGCCGAGTTGAACGAAGGCCGCGACCTGCCGGTGACGACCGACTTTCGCAGCGTGCTGGCGGCGATCGCCGAGCGCCATCTGCGCTTGAGCGACAGGCAGCTGGTGCAGGTGTTCCCGTCGCTGCCGCGCGGCGCCAGGCTCGATCTGCTGCGTGCTTAAAAGCACGGGGGTCAGATCTGACATTCGGACACGGCCTCGGCCGTAGAAAGCAGATACGGCAGAGGCCGTGTCCGAATGTCAGATCTGACCCCCATGAAAAAGGGCAAAAAAACGCCCGCTACCTTGACGGTGCGGGCTGAATTCCAATGTTCAGCGAACGGTTGGAGGAGACAGTTCCAACTATATGCCTGTTCATGTTGCGGTGCAATACCGTAGAACTACGGTGTCTAAGCTTCTACAGTATAAAAAAGTCAAACTTTATGCGGCAGCGCCAGCGTGAACGTGCTGCCCTGGCCGAAATCGCTCTTGAAGAACAGCGAGCCGCCGATCAGGTTGGCCAGGTTCTGGCACAGGTACAGGCCCAGGCCCGCGCCTTCGGCGTGGCGGGTCGAGGTGGAGTCGAGCTGCGAGAAGGCCTGGAACAATTTGGCCTGGTCTTCCTCGCGGATGCCGGCGCCGCTGTCGGCCACCGCGAATTCGACGATGTCGCGGCCCTCGCCGGCGCGCTTGGCCAGCGTGACCCGGACCTTGCCGGTCTCGGTGAACTTGATCGCGTTGTTGGCCAGGTTGAGCAGGATCTGCGTCAGCGCGCGGCGGTCGGTCTCCAGCACGATGGCTTCGTCGACCAGCTCCACTTCCAGCTCCAGTCCCTTTTGCAGCGCCAGCGGGCGCAGCGTGTCGACCACGTCGTTGACCAGGTGCTGGCACTGCACGGTCTCCAGCTCCAGCGTGACCTTGCCCGCTTCGATCTTGGCCACGTCCAGGATGTCGTTGATCAGCGAGAGCAGGTGGCGCGCGCTGGTGCGGATGGTGTTGAGCTGCTTGTCCTGCTCCGGATTGAGCGGTCCGGGAAGCTTCATCAGCAGCGCGCCGGTGAAGCCGATGATGGCGTTGAGCGGCGTGCGCAGCTCGTGCGACATGTTGGCGATGAAGGCCGATTTCATCCGGCTCGCCTCGGCCAGCTCCAGGTTCTTCAGCGCGATCTCGCGGTTGATGGTTTCCAGCTCGCCGGCATGGTGCGCCAGCCGCATATTCAGTTCGATCACCTGGCGTTCGCGCGCCTGCAGCTCGCTGTTGACCTGCACCGCCTGTTCGTAGGTGGAGATCAAGAGGTCGAGGATCTGCTGGCGCTCGGCGTTGATGAAGTGCTTCTGGTCGCCCAGGTACAGGGCGATGCCGATCTCCATGTTCTGGTTCTTGCGCAGCTTCTGGTTCATCAGCATGTGGCCGATGCGGTTGAGCAGGTAGTCTTCGGCGTAGGGCTTGCGGATGAAATTGTCGGCGCCGCACTCGATGCCGCGGATGATGTCCTTGGGGTCCATCAGCGACGTCACCAGGATCACCGGGATGTCGCGCAGCTCGGGGTCGGCCTTGATGGCGCGGCACAGCGTGTAGCCGTCCATCTCCGGCATCACGATATCGGACAGCACCAGGTGTGGCTTGCGCTCGCGGATCGCATCGAGCGCCAGCTGGCCGTTGCCGGCCACGCGGGCGCCGTAACGCATCGACTGGATCAGGCGGCGCAGGCGTTCGGCCTGGGTCGGGCTGTCTTCGACGATGAGGATTTCGATTTCGTCGGGCTGAATTTCGTAGCTGGTGTCCACTGGCCACCCTCCTGAATGCGTATATTGGCTGTTGTGACTATATCGGATTTAATCCTTCAGGGGGGACTTTCCTGCCC
Organism: Duganella rhizosphaerae; assembly: GCF_040364205.1. Taxonomy (NCBI): domain Bacteria; kingdom Pseudomonadati; phylum Pseudomonadota; class Betaproteobacteria; order Burkholderiales; family Oxalobacteraceae; genus Duganella; species Duganella rhizosphaerae. Next base: position 54,319 of record NZ_BPWK01000003.1, on the reverse strand, counting down.
TTGGAAACCGCCGGCGCGCCAGGTCAGCACCAGCGTATCGCGGTGGCCGTGCTCTCCCAGCGGCTGGATCGGCGTCGATTCGTGGATCACGGCGGCGTCGTCGAGCAGCAGCATGGTCCACGGCTCGGTCATGGTGAAGCGCTTGCCGTTCGGCCCATCGGCTTCAAAAATGCGAGTCTCTCCGCCCTTGATCTGTTCACGGCCGATCAGCAGCACGGCGACGAAGTCGACGCCGTCGCGGTGCGCGCCCTCCGGCGTCGGCCGGCCGATGCCGTCGGTGGTGTCGATGCGGAACTGGTGCGCCTCGACGTACCACGGGTCGCTGCTGCGCCGCACTGCGCTGCACAACTGGCCGATGCCGCGCACCAGCGCCTGCCAGGCCGGCTGCGCCACGGTGGCCGCCTGCATCGGTTCGAACAGGCGGTTCATGCCGCCGTGCAGGGCGTTGTATTCCAGCGGCTGCCAGTGGGCGCGGTGCGCGGTTTGCGTCAGCTCGGCGCCGTTCTGGACGAAGCAGGAATGGCGGCGGCGCCGATAGCGGCCGCCGTCCTTCAGGTAGTTGTCCAGTTCCAGCGCGTCCCAGCTGGGGATCAGCGCGTTCAGCGCGGCCAGCGGCACGCCGGCCAGCGCCGCCACGTCCTGCGGCGGCATGACCGCGTAGCCGTCCTTGCGCAGCGCGTCGGCCACATGGAGGGGATGGGTGTAGATCGGGTTGGAGGTCGTCATCGGCTCTCTCAGCTGGCGGACATCAGGCTGGCGCGCAGCGCGTTCAGCTGCTGCTTCATGCCGACCACTTCATCGAGCGTGCACTTGGTCGCTTGCAGGATGGACGGCGGCAGCTTGGCCGCCTCGTGGCGCAGCGCGTCGCCGTGCGGCGTCAGCGTGATGATGACCTGGCGCTCGTCGCTGGCGGCGCGGGTGCGGGTCAGCAGCTCGGCCGCCTCCATGCGCTTGAGCAGCGGCGTCAAGGTGGCCGAATCGAGGAACAGGCGCTCGCCGACCTCCGACACGGTCAGCTCGTTTTTCTCCCACAGCACCATCATCACCAGGTACTGCGAATAGGTCAGGCCGAGGCCGCGCAACAGTTTGCGGTACAACTTGCTCATCGCCAGCGAGGTCGAATACAGCGCGAAGCAGAGCTGGCCGTCCAGCTGGGGTACGGCCGAGGCGACGGCGGAAAGGGCGGGGGGTGTTTTGGTATCCATGCCCACAGTATAGGTAGTGCACTATACAATTGCAAGCTAGCCGAGAAAAAATGTTTTGCGGGAAAATTCCGTCGGCGGTTATCATCTATCATGCTAGCGATACAGACCAATCCCGGGGAGTAGTGGCGGATGAACATCAAAAAGGCCATCGTGCTGGTCGTCGACGAGGCGCCGGACAACCTGATCTTGATGCATGGGCTGCTGCAGGACCAGTACGAGGTCAAGCTGGCCAACAACGGCGGCGCGGCGCTGGCCATCATGCAGCAGGTGCCGCGTCCGCACCTGGTGGTGCTGGACACGGCGCTGCCGGAAATCGACGGCTACAGCGTGTGCCAGCAGCTCAAGTCCAGCCCGGATACGGCCGACATTCCCGTCATCTTCCTGCAAGGCCAGGCCGACGAGGCGCGCGCCCTGGTCGAAGGCGGCGCCGACGTGGTGCTCAAGCCTATCGTCGGCGAGGTGCTGCGCGCGCGGGTCGACACCCATCTGCAACTGCGCCACTCGCGCGAACTGCTCAAGCAGCAGCGCAACCTGCTGGAGCACGTGGTCGAGGAAGTCACGGCGGAACTGAGCCAGATGCTCGACGCGATGATCTGGGCGCTGGCCTCGCTGGCCGAGACGCGCGAATACGAAACCGCCAACCACCTGCGCCGCGTGCAGCACTACGTGGCCGCGCTGGGGCGCCAGCTACAATCGCACAAGCGCTTCGAGGAGGAGCTGAGCGAGGCCAATATCAAGTCGCTGTTCAAGGCCGCGCCGCTGCACGACATCGGCAAGGTGTCGATCCCGGACGCCATCCTGCTCAAGCCGGACCGCCTGACGGACGAGGAATTCGCCGTCATGAAGCTGCACACCGTGTACGGGCGCGACGCCATCGCCAACGTCGAGCACCATCTGGGCTACACCAACACCTTCCTGCGCTACGCGCGCGAGATCACGTATTCGCACCAGGAGAAGTACGACGGCTCCGGCTATCCGCAAGGCCTGGTGGGCGACGCGATCCCGATGTCGGCGCGGCTGATGGCGGTGGCCGACGTCTACGACGCGCTCATCTCCAAGCGGGTCTACAAGCCGGCCTTCACCCACGAGACGGCGATGGAGATGATACGGCAAGGCAGCGGCGAGCATTTCGATCCCGACGTGGTCGACGCCATGCTGACCATCGAGGAAGAGTTCATGGCGATCGCCGAGCGGTACAGCGATCACGCGCCGGGCGCCGCGGCGCCGGACATCGCGGCCTAGAACAGGACGCCATATGAAACGATCGCGCGGCTACCTGGCGTTCTTTCTTGGCATATTCCTCACGGCCGCGACCTGCTATTTCGTGGTGGTGACGCAGCGCCAGCAGGTGCAGGCGAACTTCCAGCGCGATGCCGACAAGGTGGCGCGCGACGCCGAGGTACGGCTGCAAACCTATTTCGACGTGCTGCTCGGTATCAAGGCCATGTACGCGCTGGAGGACCGCATCGACCGCGGACGCTTTCACCGCTTCGTGGCGGAGCTCAAGCTGGACCGGCGCTATCCGGGCTTCCAGGCGATCCAGTTCGTGCGGGTGGTGCCGGCTGCGCAGCTGGCCGCGTTCAGCGCCGCCGTCAGGGGCGATACCGCTATCGCGGCCGGCGGCTATCCGGATTTCCAGGTGCACCCGGCCAGCGCCCGCAGCCCGCACTACATCATCGAATACACCGAACCGCTGAAGGGCAACGAGAACGCCTTCGGCCTGGACCTGGGGGCGCTGCCGCCGCACCTGAAGGCGCTGGAGCTGGGCCGCGACACCGGCGAGATCGTCGCCACCGAGCGCATCACGCTGGTGCAGGACGCCAGCGGCCAGCCGGGCTTCGTCGCGCGCGCGCCGGTCTACCGCGCCGGGCTGCCCTTGCAGACGGCCGAGCAACGGCAGGCCGCGCTGTTCGGTTTTGTCGCCATCGTTTTCCGCGTCAACACGCTGATGCGCGAGGTGATCGATGCGCCGCTGCTGGAGCATATGCGGGTGCGCATCGGCGACGACGGCTACTACGACAGCAAGGACGCGCCGCCATCCGGCGCCGACGCGCTGCTCTACGACAGCGCCAGCCTGGCCGCGATCCGCCAGCCGCGCGGCGCCCCGCTGGAAGGGCTGGCGTCGCAGAAGGCGCTGATAGTGGGGCAGCGCCGCTGGCAGTTGCGCATCGAGGGATATGGCGGCGCGCGCTACAGCAGTTCGCCGCTGCCGGTGCTGCTGATCGGCGTGGTGGGCCTGATCATCAGCGCGCTGATCGCGGCCTTGCTGGTGTCGACCCGGCGCGTGATCGACGCCAAGCACGGGCTGGAATACAGCCTGGCCGAACTGGAACGGCAGAAGAGCAATGTGGAGCAGGCGCGCAGCGATCTGTCGGTGGTGGCCGAGACGCTGAAGCAGGCGCAGACCAATCTGCTGACGTCGGAGAAGATGGCGTCGCTGGGCGCGCTGGTGGCCGGCGTGGCGCACGAGCTGAATACGCCGATCGGCAACAGCCTGCTGACCGCCAGCGCCCTGAGCGACATGGTGCGCGATTTCGAGCGGCGCCTGGCCACCGAGGGCGGCCTGAAACGCTCGGTGCTGGAGGCGCACCTGGGCGACGCCCGCAAGGCCTGCGACATCATGGGCAGCTCGCTGACGCGGGCGGCCGACCTGATCACCTCCTTCAAGCAGGTGGCGGTGGACCAGGCTAGCGGCCAGCGGCGCCGCTTCCGGCTCGACGAGGTGGTGCACGATACGCTGGCCACCTACGCGGCGCAGCTGCGGCGCAATGGGTGCGAGGTGCGCGTCGACGTGCCGCCGGGGCTGGATTTCGATTCCTATCCGGGCAGCTTGAGCCAGGTGCTGAGCAATTTGATCGGCAACGCGCTGCTGCACGGCTTCGACGGCCGCGAGAGCGGCGCCATCGTCATCGAGGCGCGGCGCGAGGAACTCGACACGGTGAAGCTGACCTTCGCCGACAACGGCGTCGGCATGTCGGCCAGCACGCTGCACAAGGTCTTCGATCCCTTCTTCACCACCAAGATGGGGCAGGGCGGTTCAGGGCTGGGGATGAATATCGTTTATAACATTGTCACCGGCATGCTGCGCGGGACCATACGGGTCGAATCCGAAGCCGGCAGGGGCACCACCGTCACGCTGGTGCTGCCGATGCGGGCGCCGGAAGGGGCGCCGCCGGAGCCGGCGCTTCAGCTCTAGGTTTCAGCTCCAGGCTTCAGCAATAGCGGCGGCGCAGCAGCTCCAGCATCGCCACGTTCAGTTCCCACGCGTTGGAGATTTCCTTCTGCGTGTAGGGCAGCGTTTGCGTGTACGGCACCGGGCCGAATTCCGGCGTCAGCGTCATGCGCTGCGCGCCGGCGGCGCGGCGCAGCCTTATCACTTCATCCCACCACGACAAGTGCGCTTCCAGTGCGGACTGCGATTCCGGCGCGCGGAAGTCGGCCACCTGCGGCCCTTGCTGGTGGCCGACGCGGGCGTGGATGTGGCGCACATGCGGCAGCGTCGCGGCCAGCGTGTGCGGCTGGTCTTCCAGCAGCGATTCGCAGGCGCAGCACCAGTGCGACAGGTCGGCCGTCAGCTGCAGTTCCGGCATCTGCTGCAAGTAGGGCAGCAGCAGCATCGGGTGGCCGCTGAAACGGCTGCGGTGGATTTCGTGCACGATGGGCACGCCGTGCTGGCGCGAGATGGCGGCCGCCAGTTCCAGCAGTTCGCGGTTCTGCGCCGGCGTGAAGTAGTCCTTGCCGGTATGCGAGTTGACGTGCAGCGGTCGGGCGGCGCAGGCGTTGTGCAGCAGCTCGGCCAGCGCGGCGCGGTGCGGTTCGAAGGTCGGGTGGAACACCGTCTCCCACTGGGCGGCGATCAGCCCCAGGCCGGCGGCGGCGATGCGGCCGGTCCAGTCCTCGCGGGCGGCGGCGTCCAGCGGCAGCGACATTTCGATGCCGTCGAAGCCGGCCTGCTTGACGCGGTCGATGAACACTTGCGGCGCCAGTTCGTTGTTGCCCCAGTGGGCGGCGAAAATCTGGACCCGCATTACAGGAAGCCCCGCACCGGGAAGGCGGCGTCGCGCTGTATCCAGTTCTGCGGCGAGTATTCGGTGGCGCCGTCGGTCACGTGCAGCGTGTAGGCGTGGCGCGAGACGGTCGAGCGGTTCGGCGCGCTGTAGTGCGGCAGCAGGCCGTGGAAGCATACCAGGCTGCCGGCCTTGCATTCGAGCGGCACGGCGGTGCTGTCGTCCGGCCAGGGCAGGTCGCTCAGTTTTTCCATGCGCACGTCGTCGCCGTTGCGCAGGAAGCGTTCGCGCATCGGACCGCGATGGCCGCCCGGCTCGGCCCACATGCAGCCGTTTTGCAGGGTGGCGTCTTCCAGCGCGAACCAGAAGGTGGTCACGCTGACCGGGTTGGTGTCGAAGTAGGTGGCGTCCTGGTGCCAGCGCACCTCGCCGCCGATGCCGGGCTGCTTGAAGATGTACATCGATTGCCATACCTGGGCGTTGGCCAGACCCAGGTCACGCGCCACGGCGGCCAGCCGCACGTCGGTGGAGAAGGCGCGGAACACCGGATCCAGGTCGTGCATGGCGTGGCCGATCTTGTTGATTGACAGCGACTTGTCCTGTTTCAGCTGGCCGTCCGGGCCGAAGGCTTCTTCCTCGAAGAAGCAGCGCACCGTATTGTCGGAGCCGAGGAAGTAGTCGTCGGTGGTCTTTTCCTGCTCGATGGTGCTGAAGATGCCGGTCCTGGCGTTCGGGTCGAATTCATTGACAATCTGCGCCGCCCGCGCGCGCAGCGCGGCGATCTCCTGCGGCGTCTTGAAGTTGGGCAGGACGATGTAGCCGTCGCGTTGGTATTGTTGTTTTTGTGCGTCTGTCAGCATGGCGGGCTCCATAGGGAGAAAATCGATGTGCCATTGTAGGCCGCGCGCAGTGGCCGGACAATCCGCAAAGGGTTGACACATTGTCTCCAAAATGAAGACAATGTGACATGGATCAATTACGGGCGATGGAGATTTTTATCGAGGTGGCGCGGCAGCGCAGCTTCAGCGAGGCGGGCCGCCGCCTGGGGCTGACGCGCGCCATGGTCAGCAAGCATATCCTGCAACTGGAGGACAAGCTGCAGGCGCGCCTGCTGCACCGCTCGACCCGCGAGGTCAGCCTGACCGACGCCGGCCAGGCCTATCTGGCGCCGTGCATGGCGACGGTGGTGCAGTCGCAGGAGGCGGCGCGGGCGCTGAGCCAGGCCACGCAGGCCGGCGCCGAACTGGCGGGACCCTTGCGGATCCAGGCGCCGTCCAGTTTCGGCAGCGAGTGGCTGGCCGACGCCGTGGCGCGCTTCAGCCTGCAGCATCCGCAGTTGTCGCCCTCGTTGTACGTGGATGACGCGCTGCTCGACCCGATCGAGCATGGTTTCGATTTGACGATACGGGTGGGCGGCATTCCGGACGTGCATGCGCTGGCCATGCGGCCGCTGGCGCCGTGCCGTGGCGTATTGTGCGCGTCGCCGGCGTACCTGGCGCGCTACGGCGTGCCGCAGGCGCCGCAGGATTTGCAGCAGCACCGCTGCCTGCACTTCAGCCACCTGACCGACGGCACGCAGTGGCATTTCGCGCGCGGCGAGGAACGGCAGTCGGTGCGGGTGCAGGCGGCGTTCACGGCGAACAATGGGCTGGTGTTGCAGCAGGCGGCGCAGCGCGGGCTGGGCATCGTCTACAACACGACCTTCCTGGCGTGGCGCGCGCTGATGGAGGGCTCGCTGGTGCCGGTGCTGGCGGACTGGGAGCTGCCGCTCAATCATCTGAGCGCGCTGTATCCGGCCAGCCGGCAACCGTCGGCCAAGGTGCGGGCGCTGATCGATTTCCTGGTGGCCGAGTACCAGCCGGTGCCGCCGTGGGACCGTGAGCTGGCGGTCGCCGGCTTGCTTGAGAGTTAACCCGCAACCCGGACGCTGGGGTCTGACCCCGTACGGGGTCAGACCCCTTTTGGCCGCAGTGCGGGGTCAGGCCACCTGCCAGGCGCCGTCGCGGTAGACCAGTTCATCGTCGAGGTAGACCGCCTCGGTCACGGCGAACACGTCGACGTGGTAGCGCGCGTCCTTGCGCTTGAATTGGGGCTTGGCGTACACGCCGTGCTTGGCGCCCAGCGACAGGTGGATGCCGCACATGCGCTCGAAGGTGCCGATGTCGTTGACCATGCAGTCGCGCGAGAAGGCGCGGTTCATGCCGAAGCCCAGTTCGCGCAGCCACACCTCGCCCTCGTGCGCGCGGATGATGGCCAGCATGTTGTCGAATTCTGGCGTGGCGTTGTCGGCGCCCACCACGCGGCCTTTTTCGACGATCAGCGTGACCGGCGTCTCAGGTTTATTGACCATGAACGAAGTGTCGCCGAACACGAAGATCCGCACCCGCCCATTGACCGCCTCCAGGTCGCGCGCCTCGGTGAACACCTCGCCCAGCGGGAACTGGCCGCCGATGTTGTTCATGCCGCTGTAGTCGCCGATATTGAGCTTGGCCGATTCGAACGGCGAGCCGAACACCAGCCGCTCGCCGTTGCCGCTGTCGACCACGCCGTGCCGGGCGCGGTCGATGCGCGCCTTGAGCGCGTGGCCGACGCCGCGGTAGTAGGCCGGATCGTAGGCCAGCGAGGCGATGTAGTGCAGCCCCTGCTCGCCCGGCATGCGCGACAGGTGCACATGCTCGATGACCTTCAGGCCGCGCTTGAACAATTCGATGCGGATGCGGAAGGCCTCCAGCCGGAAGCTGGTCGACTGGATCAGCACCACCAGGTCGCCGGCGTTCATGCGGGCGAAGGCGGCCAGCACCTGCTCCGGCGTGGTGCCGTCGAAATCGACGAAGTCGGCGTCCGGCGCCACGCGGCGGTAGGCTTCGGTCAGGGCGCGGTTGAGGTCGCTGCGGGTGTCGTAGACGATCAGCGCCGCCTGCGGGGCGGCGTGTTCGATCGCCACGGCCAGGGTGTCGCGCAGATTGCGCTCCGCCGTGTCGACCGCGTGCTCGGGGATGGCGCCGAAGCGGGAGAGGGCCGGGGCGGGAGGAGGGGACGAAGGGGGCGAAGGGGACGACGTCATGGCGCGGCGGTAAAAAGGGATCAGCCCGCATTATAAGGGCAGAAACCGCCGCATTACCCGTGGCGCCACGCCTGCACGGTTTCTCCTTGTATTGGGCAGGGACGCGAGATAGAATCACAAATATAGCCTACCAGCAACTCCGGCGATAACAACAGGAAGCGTGATGAGCGTAATAATGGGACAGGATTTGCCGCTGGAGCGACCGGACACCACCGGCCGCGCCGCGTTGTTCGTGCCGACCGCGAACATCAAGGACGACGTGCTGGAAACGGTGCGCAAAGGCGCTGCGATCGTCGGCTTCGGCAATCACGACCGCACGCTGACCATCTACTACGAAAGCAACCGCTTCAACGAGGCCAACCTGGTCAAGTGGGAGCAGAAGGCGCGCAAGGCCTTCGAGCGCCTGGCCGAGAACCTGCCGACCGTCTCCAAGATGGTGAGCCGGCCCGAGAATTTCGAACAGGTGGGCTACATCAGCAGCAAGGGCATCCTGATCCGCCGCATGGAAAAGCTGATGAAGTGGCTGGAGGCTTCCGACGCACTCGATGGCGCGCCGGAATCGGAAAACATCGTCTTCGCGCCGCCGCCCCCGCCCAAAAAGATCACCTGACAGGCCGCAGCCGCGGCGACCATGACAACGGAGAGACACACGATGAAGCATCTGTTCCAGTTCCTGTTTGCCGCCGCACTGACCCTGAGCCTGACCGGCGCCACCACGGCGCAGGACGCGCCCAAGCGCGGCACCGCCGACGAGGCGGTGGCGATGGTCAAGCGCGCCGGCGAGTATCTGCAAAAGAACGGCAAGGACAAGGCGGTGGCAGCGTTCAACGATCCCAAGGGCGAGTTCATCCAGGGCGACCTGTACGTGTTCATGTTCGACAAGGCCGGGGTGGCGCTGGCGCACGGCCAGAACGCCAAGATGGTCAACAAGAACCTGATGGAGCTGAGCGCCGGCGGCGTCTATCCGATCAAGGAGTTCCTCAAGATCGGCGCCAGCCCGGCCGGCAAGGGCTGGGTCAAGTACATGTGGCCGAACTCGATCAGCAAGAACCTCGAAGAGAAAAACACCTACGTCGAAAAAGTCGGCGACTACGTCATCGGCGTGGGCATCTACAAATAAGCCGTCTGCCGTGCGCTGCGCGCTGGCGCGGCGCTGTATGCTGTCGGAAATGTTCGATTCCTTAAGGAGACAATGATGACGGCGATGACAACGATGCGCGGCGCGGCTGCCGCGGTGGTGATGCTGGCGCTGCTGGGCGGCTGCCAGAAGAAGGATGATACGGTCGCCGGTCCGGCCGAGGCGGCGGGCCGCAGGCTAGACGAGGCCACCGACAAGGCCGGCCGCCAGCTGACCGAGGCGGCGCAACAGGCCAACCAGCAGATCACCGACGCCGCCAAGGAAACCAGCCAGCAGATCAACAAGGCCACCGACGCCGCCGGCGACAAGCTCAACCATGCCACCGAGGCGGCCGGCAAGAAGCTGGAGCAGGCCGGCGAAAAGATGCAGGAAAAAGCCCGCGAACGCGAAGCGACCAGTCCCGCCAAGTAAGCGTCAGTGGCTGGTCTTGTGGGCCGCGTGCTTGAGCGGCACCACGTTGCTGTGTTCTGATGGCGGCGGCGGCGTTTCCGGCCCGCCGCCCAGCACCACGCTCAAATCCACGAAGCCGGCGCGCCACGCGCTTTCCAGGTCCTGCTCGATCGCCTCCATCGAGGTCTGGTGGAAGTTCTCGAAGCCGCGCACGCCGTAGGCGCGGTTGCGGCCGTGCGACTTGGCCAGGTACAGCGCCATGTCGATCAGGTTGACCGCGCGCTCCCACGGCAGCGGCACGTCGGCCGGCGCCAGCGGGAACGGCGCAAAGCCCACCGACACGTTGACCGAAATCTCATGCTCCTGGTAGCGGATGATCTGCGACGAGATGCCGACCAGGATGCGGCGCGCGATCTCGTCGACGCCGTGGCGCGGGATCGTCGGCAGGAAGGCCAGGAATTCCTCGCCGCCCCAGCGCACGATCATGTCGGTCTCGCGCAGCACCACGCGCAGGTTCTCGGCGATCATCTTCAGCACGGCGTCGCCGGCGGCGTGGCCGTAGCGGTCGTTGATGTTCTTGAAGTGGTCGACATCGAGCAGGAACAGGGCGCCGACGATGTCGTCGCCGTGCAGCGTGCGCTTTTCCGCGTACGGCTTGTCGGCGTCGAGCATGTCGCGCATGAAGTCCTGGAAGTGGCGGCGGTTGTACAGCATGGTCAAGGGATCGAGCGTCGACTGCGCCTTCAGCTCCAGGTTCTTCACCTCCAGCTGGGCGTTGGCGTGCCGCACCTTGCGGTACAACAGCCCGACCACCATCGAGGCCAGCGCGAACACCAGGGCCAGCAGCCACCACACGCGCTGCTGCAGGCGGCGGTTGTCGATCTCGGCGCCCTTGACCTGGTTCTCCTTGCTCAGCAGCAGGATCTGGCGCTGCTTCTTCTCGGTCTCGTACTTGGCCTGCATCTCCAGCACCGTTTGCTGGCGCCGCTTTTCAAACAGCTCGTTCGAGATCGCCCGCTCGCGGTGGTAGGCCGACACCGCGCCCGCCAGGTCGCCCACCCGTTCCAGCGCCTCGCCGTATTCGCGCAGGGCGTCTTGCAGATCGGGCTTGTTGTTCTCCTGCTCGTAGCGCGCCATGCCGGCTTCGTACTGCTTCTTGCCCTCGGCGATGCGGCCCATGCCCAGGTAGGCCTGGCCCAGGTTGACGCGCGCGGTCGCCTCCACCGATTTGTCGTTGGTCAGCGCGGTCGAACGCAGCGACTCGTTCGCATACTGGGCCGCGCGCGGATAGTCGTGTTCTTTCAGGTAGCTGTCCGACAGGTTGACCAGGGTCACGCCTATCATGCGCTCGGCGCCCAGCTTGCGCTCCAGGTCCAGGCTTTGCAGCAGCGCGCGCAAGGCGCGCTTGGGCTGGCCGGAATCGATGGCCAGGCCGTACTCGGTGATCTTGGCGATCGCCAGCCGGCCCGGCGAGCGCAGCTTCTCGGTCTCGGTCAGCAGCTCGTCGAGCGCGGCCGAGGCCTTGTCATATTCCTTCATCTGCGTGTACAGATTGACCAGCGCGTTGAGCGCGCCGAACAGCATCACCGGATCGTCGTTGACCTGGCGCGCGATGTCGACGCCGTTCTGCAGCTTGGCCAGCGCGGCGGGGAAGTTGCCCATTTCAGCGTAGGACTGGCCGGCGGTGATGACGACCTGCGAACGCAGCGCCAGGTTGGTGCTGCTGGCCGCCATTTTTTCGGCGTCGAAGGACAGCTGGTGCGCGGCGTCGACGTCGGCGCGGTCGAACAGCACATAGCTCTTGGCCATCATGCCCTTGGCGACGATGGTGTCGTCGTGCAGGGATTTGCCGTAGGCGATGAGCTGCTCGGCGGCGGCCATGGCGGCGTCGTTTTTGCCGGCGCGCATATTGGCCACGCTCAGTTGACTCAGCAGTTCGGCCTGGGTGGCGGGCGGCGCGCCGGCCGCCTCGGTTTGCAGCGTGAGCAGCTGCTTCAGCGCCTTTTCCGGCACGAAGCGGCTTTGTTCGCGCACGTCGATGATGCGCGCGTACAGCGAGGACGGTTCGGTTTCGGCCCCGGCCAGCGCCGGCGACAGGACGAGTGCTACAGCGACCGCGATGGCACGCGGTCTGGCGCGGACTAGCCACCCATCATTTGTAAAACCTGCCAACTGACGCTCCCGGTTGTCGACTGCGCATGCAAAGTGTCTAGACAATTATATTCTTGTTGCAGACGAGAAAGCCCTTGAAATTGCGATTTTTCACGCAAAATCGCACACTATTCGTGGCGTTGTTGGCAATAAAGTGATCGATATTGCCACTTGGGTGCCAGTGGTTTTAGCAACGTTGTCAGAAGATGCAAGCTAGGCCGCCAGTTGCTGCAGCAGGTAGAGCCGCTGGTACAGGCCGCCGTCTATCTGCATCAGCTGCTCGTGCGGGCCGGTCTCGGCGATGCGGCCGTGGTTGAGCACGATGATGCGGTCGGCGTCGCGGATGGTCGACAGGCGGTGGGCGATGGCGATCACCGTCACCGTGCCGCGCAGCTCGTCGAGCGCGGTCTGCACGATCTGCTCGGTCTGCGAATCGATGTGCGAGGTGGCCTCGTCGAGCAGCAGGATGCGCGGCCGGCCGGCCAGCGCGCGGGCGATGGCGATCAGCTGCTTCTGGCCCACCGACAGGCGCGAGCCGCCTTCGCCCAGCGCGGTGTCGTAGCCTTGCTCGAGCGCGGCGATGAACTCGTGCGCGTGCGCGGCGCGGGCCGCCGCCTCGATCTGCGCCGGCGTCAGGCCGCGGCCCATGTCGATGTTCTCGCGGGCCGAGGCGGCCAGCAGGAAGGGGTCTTGCGGCACCAGGCCCACCTCGGCGCGGAAGCGCTCGTTGGCGATGGCGTCCAGCGGCATGCCGTGGATGGCGATGGCGCCGTGCTTCACCGGATAAAAGCGCAGCAGCAGCGACAGCAGGGTGGACTTGCCGCTGCCGGTGTGGCCGACGATGCCGACAAAAGCGCCCTGCGGGATCTCCAGCGACAGGTCGTGCAGCACGGTCTGGCCTTCGTTGTAGGCGAAGCTCAGGTGGCGGATGGCGACCGCCGGCGCGTGCGAGTCATTCGCTGCGGCGCGCGCGGTGGCCAGGCCGATGTTCTGACTGTGGCCGTGGGCTGCGTGCTCGGTGGCGGTGGCTTCGTCGAGCAGCGTGGCCACGCGCGCGGTGGCCACCACCGATTGCTGCAACTGGCTGAACTGCATGGTGATCTGGATCAGCGGCTCGATCACGCGCGCCAGGTAGCTGATGAAGGCGTACAGGATGCCCACCTCGGCGGCGGTCATCTCGCGCTGGCCGAACAGGTAGATCACGGCCGCCAGCAGGATGATGTTGAACATGTCCAGCGCCGGCCGCAGCAGCCAGGCGTTGGCGCGCAGCTCGGCCAGGCGCGCCGTGTAGTGGTCCTGGTTGGTGGCGGCGAAGCGCTGGCCGAAGCGGGCCTCGGCGTTGTTCGCCTGCAGCACGCTCATGCCGCCTATCGATTCGGCCATCTGGCCGTTGATGTCGCTGCGCAGCGCGCGCGCGCGCGTCACGGCCGGCGCGCTCCAGCGCTGGTACAGCCAGACGATCAGCAGCACCGCCGGCAGCAGCGCCAGCACGATCAGCATCAGGTGCCAGTCCAGCCAGGCCATCGCCGCCACCGTGCCGACCAGCACGATGGTGGAGTCGAGCATCACGAACAGCACCTGGATGTACAGGGTCTTGACCGCTTCGGTGTCGTTGGTCACGCGCGAGACCAGCTGGCCGGTGATGGCGCGGTCGAAGAAGGCCATCGGCAGCAGCAGCACGTGGGTGTAGACCATTTCGCGCAGCCGCATCACCGAGCGCATCGCCAGGCCGGACAGGCGCACCAGCTGCAGGTAGCGCAGGCCGCTGGCGATCCAGCCGGTGAGCACCACGCCGGCCAGCAGGGCGGCCATGCGCGGCCAGTCCAGGTGGTGCGGCAGCAGGTGCTCGTCGATCAGCGCCTTGCCCATGATGGGGCCCGACACTTCCAGCAGCGCGGCCAGCACCAGCCACATGACGGCCCAGCCCAGGTGGTGCTGGTCGGGCAGGGCGGCCCGGCGCAGCAGGGAGAACGCCTGCCAGGTCTGGCGGCGCGCGGAAATTTGTTCAGGCTTAGTCGGCATCGAGACTGGCTTCCAATTGTTGATAGCGCCACTGGCTGGCATACCAGCCGTCCTGCTCCAGCAGTTGTTCGTGGCTGCCGGTTTCGCTGATGCGGCCTTCGCGCAGCACCACGATCAGGTCGGCGTTGACCACCGCGCTCAGGCGATGGCTGGCGATGACGGCGCTGCGGCCGTTGCGGGCCTGGCGCAGTTCCTCCAGGTGCTGCAGGATGCGCGTCTCGGTGCCGGTGTCGACCGCGGACAGGGCGTCGTCCAGCAGCAGCAAGTCGTTATCGGCCAGCAGCGCTCGGGCGATGGCGACGCGCTGGCGCTGGCCGCCGGACAGGGTGATGCCTTTCTCGCCGACTTCGGTCTCGTAGCCTTGCGCGAACTGCAGGATGTCGTCGTGGATGGCGGCCAGGTTGGCCGCGTGTTCGACCTGCGCGCGGCTGGCGCCGGGGCGCGCCAGCGCGATGTTGTCGGCGATCGAGGCCGAGAACAGGAAGGACTCCTGCGGCACCCAGCTGATGGCGGCGCGCAGCGCGTGCAGCTTGTATTCGTCGAGCGCGTGGCCGCTCCAGCGCACGCTGCCCGATTGCGGCGTCAGCTGGCGCAGCAGCACCCGCAGCAAGGTCGACTTGCCGCAGCCGGTGGGGCCGACCAGGCCCAGCGTCTGGCCGGGCTTCAGTTCCAGCGTGATGCCGCTCAGCGCGGCCGCGCCTTGGCCCTCGCCCTGGCTCGGATATGCGTAGCTGACGTCGCGCAGCGTCAGCGCGCCCGGCGCCACGGCGGCCAGCGTGCCGTGGTCGTCGACCGCCAGCGGCGCGTCCAGCATCGGTTGCAAACGCTGCCAGGCGGCCTTGCCGCGTTCGATCAGCGACAGCACCCAGCCGGCCGCGAACATCGGCCAGATCAGCTGGCCCAGGTACATGGTGAAGCTGGTCAGCGCGCCGATGGTCAATTGGTTCTGCCAGACCAGGTAGCCGCCCAGGCCCAGGGTCAGGCCGCCGGCGGCGGTCAAGGTCAGGCCGACGGCCGGTTCGTAGGCCGCCTCCCACACCTGCGCGCGCAGGCTGGCGTTGGAGGCCTGCTGCGCCAGCTCGCCGAACTGTTGGGCGCTGCGTTGTTCCAGTCCCAGCGCGCGCAAGGTGCGCACGCCGGACAGGGTTTCCTGCACATGGTCGTTGAGGGCGCTGAAGCGCTTGAGCGAATCGGTGGAGGCGGTGTGGATATGGCCGGAGATGTACCAGAACGCCCAGCCCATCAAGGGGAACGGCAGCAGCGCGATGCAGGCCAGGCGCCAGTCGACGCCGAGCAGCATCACGCCCAGCACCATCACCAGGGTCAGCGCGCCGTCGAAGCCGGCCAGCATGGCTTCGCCGGCGGCCATTTCGATGGCGTCGATATCGTTGGTGGCCAGCGCCATCAGGTCGCCGGTGCGCTGGCGCTGGTAGAAGGCCGGGCCTTGCAGGGTGAGGCGGGTGTACAGGCGGGTGCGCAGCGACACGCCCAGCTGGTAGGCGGCGCCGTACAGGATCTGGCGCCAGCCGACGCGCAGGAAGTAGATGCCGGCGCCGGTCAGCAGCAGCCAGCCGATTTCCCTCAGCAGGGCGTCGCCGCCCAGGGTGTGGGCGGCCAGGCCGTCGATCATGAAGCCGACCTTGCGCGGCACCCAGACGGTGAGGATGGCGACGCCGGCCAGCATGACGCCGGACACCGCATAGGCGCGGCTGTGCTGGCGGACGAAGCCGCCGATCAGCCTGGAAAGTTTAGACATGTTGCCTCGGATTAGCGCGTAGGGCGCTAGGATACAACATGCTCGCCGGTCGTGCCCGGCGTCCCTCCAGAGTTAGCTTACTTCTTGGCTTTGGTGCTGCTCAGCATGTCGAGCTGCTTGCCGGCCGGCTTGGCTTTGGCGGAAGGCACCGACTTCAATTCTGGCTTGGTCTCGACGGCGGCGACCGGTTTGGCCTGCGGCGCCGGGAACGATGGCTTGGCGGCGGCAACCTTCACTTCGGCCGGCACGGGAGCTTCCTCGACCGGCGCGGCTTTTGGCTTGACCGCGGCCTTGGCGATCTTGGCTTCCAGCACAGCGGCCGCTTCGTTGGCCGATGCCGGGGCTTGGGTGACGACCACTGGCGGCTGCACCACTGCCGGGGCGGCGGCGACCGGCGCCGGCGCGGCAACAGGAGCAGAAGCAGAAGCAGAAGCAGAAGCAGAAGCGACCGGCGCAGGCTTGGCGCTGGCCTTGAGCGCGGTGACCGGCGCGGCGGCCAGGTCGGAGACTTGCTTGATGGTGTTCTGGGCGCTTTGGATCAGATCGCTCTGGACGCCGGAGGCAATGCTGTACAGCTCGCGGCCATAGGCCAGCAGGCTGTCGAAGCTGGCCGGTTCGGCGGAGCTCAGGCTGAAGAACTCGCGCGGATCCTTGGCTTCGAGCAGCTTCTTCGCGGCGGCCGACGATTTTTCCACCGAAGCCTTGGTGGTGCTGATGTTCAGCGCGATGACCTTTTCCGCGCTGTCGACGGCGGTGCTGGCAAACGTGTTGAAGATCTTGAATTGGGCTTCCAACTGGGACTTCGTAGCTGCGGAAAACTGTTCGGTGATCGAAGACATGGTTTCTCCTGAGACGATTAAAATGTCGGTAAAGCTGTACGCGCTGCGCGCATTATGATGCATTGCAATATACCCATTCTAGCGGTGAAAGTTAGGCTTGGAAAGTTATTTTTTCTGCCATGTCGCAAAGCCCGCAACAAGGAAACATGCCGGATGGACACAATCTGGACGGATCTTGATGTATCGCAATGCACCAGGGCAAAAAAGTCTGAATTAGTGCGCCGCAACAAGTTATTCAATTCTATGAAAAAGGAAACGCATGGCCATCAAGCTGAACAAGGAAGTCGAGCAACGCCTGCTGGGGTCGATCCAGCGCTACTGCGCCGAAAACATGGACGAGGAAGTCGGCGAGCTGAAGGCGCGCCTGCTGCTCGATTATTGTTTGCGTGAAATCGGCCCGTCTGTCTACAATCAGGCCATCCTCGACGCCCAGGCGGCGATGCAGGACAAGATCGCGGAGATCGAAACGATCTGCTACGAGTCGGAGTTTTCATACTGGACCAAAAAATAAGCCGGGAGCGCGGATGGATGCGGTGATCGAGACGGTAATACGGAACGCCAACCTGGCCGACGGACAACGCGGCGTCGACGTCGCCATCGAGCGCGGCCGCATCGCCGCCATCGGCGCCGCGCTGCCGCTCAAGGGCGCGCGGGAGATCGACGCCGGCGGCGACCTGCTCAGCGCGCCGTTCGTCGACGCCCATTTCCACATGGACGCCACGCTCAGCTACGGCCTGCCGCGCGTCAACGCCTCCGGCACCCTGCTCGAAGGCATAGCGCTGTGGGGCGAGCTCAAGCCCGAGCTGACCCAGCAGGCGCTGGTCGAGCGCGCGCTGCAATACTGCGACTGGGCCGCCGCGCGCGGCCTGCTGGCGATCCGCTCCCACGTCGACATCTGCGACGACCGCCTGCTGGCGGTGGAGGCCTTGCTGGAAGTGAAGCGGCTGGTCGCGCCCTACCTGGACTTGCAGCTGGTGGCCTTCCCGCAGGACGGCGTGCTGCGCAGCCCGACCGCGCTGGCCAACCTGAAGCGCGCCATCGGCATGGGCGTCGACGTGGTGGGCGGCATCCCGCACTTCGAGCGCACCATGGCCGACGGCGCCGAATCGGTGCGCATCCTGTGCGAATTCGCCGCCGAGCGGGGCCTGATGGTGGACATGCATTGCGACGAGTCGGACGATCCGCTGTCGCGCCATATCGAAACGCTGGCCTACCACAGCCACCGGCTCGGCCTGCACGGCCGCGTGGCCGGTTCGCACCTGACCTCGATGCATTCGATGGACAACTACTACGTCAGCAAGCTGTTGCCGCTGATACGCGAGGCCGGCGTGGCGGCGATCGCCAATCCGCTGATCAACATCACGCTGCAGGGCCGGCACGACAGCTACCCCAAGCGGCGCGGCATGACGCGGGTGCCGGAGTTGCTGGCGGCCGGCGTCGAGGTGGCGTTCGGCCACGACTGCGTGATGGACCCGTGGTACAGCCTGGGCTCGGGCGACATGCTGGAGGTGGCGCACATGGGCCTGCACGTGGCGCAGATGACCGGGCAGGACGCCATGCGCGCCTGCTACCAGGCGGTGACGGCGGCGCCGGCCCGCATCCTCGGCCTGCGCGACTACGGCGTGGCGGTCGGCTGCCACGCCGACCTGGTGCTGCTGGACGCGGCCGATCCGGTGGAGGCGATCCGCCTGCGCGCGGCGCGGCGCATGGTGATGCGGCGCGGCAAGGTGATCGCCGAAGCGCCGCGCGCGCAGGCGCGACTGATCCTGCCGGGCCGGCCGGCGACGGTCGACTTCCGGCTGGACTTGCCACGTGAAATCCATGACAATTGAACATTGTTTAATCCGCCTGGAGCCGCTTTGAAAGAAATCGCCATCCGTCCCGCATCGGAAGCCGACTTCGGCGCCATGTGGGAAATTTTCCAGGAACTCATCGCCAGCGGCGATACCTATTACTTCGCCGCCGACACCAGCCGCGAAGACTGCCATGCCTACTGGTTCGGCCCCGGCGTGCAATCGTACGTGGCCATCCTGAACGGCGACCGCCTGGTCGGCATGTACCGCCTGACCGCCAACCAGCGCGACCGCGGCTCGCACGTGGCCAACGCCGGCTTCATGGTCAGCCCGGCGGCGCAGGGCGTGGGCGTGGGCAAGCTGATGGGCGGCGATTGCCTGGACCGCGCCCGCGCGCAAGGCTATCTGGCGATGCAGTTCAACTACGTGGTCAGTTCCAACGTCCCGGCCGTGCTGCTGTGGAAGAAGCTCGGCTTCTCCATCGTCGGCACGCTGCCGCGTGCCTACTATCACGCCCACCTCGGGTATGTCGACGTCTACGTCATGTACCAGTTGCTGGACGATCCCTCTCAATGGCCCGATGCATGAAAATACTCGACACCGAACGCCTCACCTTGCGCACCATCGACGCCGATGACGCCGCGTTTTACTACGAACTGGTCAACGATCCGACCTGGCTGGAATTTATCGGCGACAAGGGCATCCGCAGCATCGAGGGCGCGCGCGACGCCATCCTCGAAGGCCCGTGCGCGATGCAGCAGCGCCTGGGGCATTCGCTGTACGTGATGGAGCGCAAGAGCGACGGCCTGCCGCTGGGCTTGTGCGGCCTGATCAAGCGCGACGGCCTGGACGACGTCGATATCGGCTACGCGATCCGCCCGGCCTGGTTCGGCCAGGGCTATACCTACGAGGCGGCCGTGGCGGTGGTAGCCTACGCGCGCGACCAGTTGCGCATGCAGCGCCTGCTGGGCCTGACCGCGCCGGGCAATCTCAACTCCATCCGCCTGCTGCAAAAGCTGGGGCTGGAATTTGTCGAGCTGCGCAATCTGCCGCCGGGTGAACGTCCTACCAATATTTATCGCATCGAGTTCGACAACTAATTACTTGGTGCGTTGCAACTGTGGGAATTCGATAGAGTTTCCAGCAAGTCCGCTTGGATTTTCTTGCGCGCAGGCGCATGATGGAACCAGGAATTAAAAGTTGCTTGCTCCCCAAAAAACGGCAGCAATTCAAAAATATAAGTCATACGACCGCGCGGTGAACGCCGTGCGCCAGTCTTCTTGTACGCATTGAATTTTTACCGAAAGGGCAACTCATGAAACTCGCCAATCTCAAGATAGGCGTGCGGCTGGGTTTGCTGGGCGGCTTCTTCTTTGTCGCGCTGCTGATCGTCGCCACCGGCGGCTGGCGCGCGCTGGACGCCAGCAACGCCGGCAACACCGCCGCCATGCAACGCATGCAGGCGCTGACGCAGGCCATCGACATGGCGCGCAGCGCCCAGGTCGAATTCAAGATCCAGGTCCAGGAGTGGAAGAACACTCTGTTGCGCGGCAACGATACGGCCAATTTCGACAAGTACAGCAAGGCCTTCGTCAAAGGCGGCGAAACCACGCGCGGCGAATTGCAAAAGCTGAACGCGCTGCTGGCCAGGCTGGACTTGAAGACGCCGCTGGTGGAAGAGGCCGTCGCCACCCAGAACGAACTGGTCAAGCGTTATCTGTCGGCCCTGGAGAAATACGATCCCGCCAACCAGGACAGCGCCCACGTGGTCGATGCGCTGGTCAAGGGCATGGACCGGGAGCCGACCAAGAAAATCGACGACATCGTCGCCTTCATCGGCAAGGAATCGCAGCGCCTGATCGTCGAGATGGAGGACGAGAACAAGGCGGAACACGCGCGCGCGATGCTGGCCATGGGCATTACGCTGCTGGTGACCGTGGTGGTCGGCTGCGCCACGGTGCTGTGGCTGATCAAGAGCATTACCGTGCCGCTGAACGAGGCGGTCGATGTGGCGGAGACGGTGGCCGCCGGCGATCTGAGCAGCGAGGTGCGTATCAACAGCACCGACGAAATCGGCGCCTTGCTGGGCGCGCTCAAGCGCATGCAGGGCAACCTCAGCAACATCGTCGGCAAGGTCCGCGTCGGCACCGACGCCATCCACGGCGCGGCGGTGGAGATCGCCGCCGGCAACCTGGATCTGTCGGGCCGCACCGAGGAGCAGGCCAGCTCGCTGGAGGAAACGGCGGCCGCGATGGTGCAGCTGACCACCACCGTGCAGCAGAACAACGTCAACGCGGCCGAGGCCTGCAAGCTGGCCGACACCGCCTCCAGCGTGGCGGCCAGGGGCGGCGACGCGGTCGAGCAGATGGTGCGCACCATGGGTTCGATCAACGAATCGTCGCGCAAGATCGTCGACATCATCGGCGTCATCGACGGCATCGCGTTCCAGACCAATATCCTGGCCTTGAACGCGGCGGTGGAAGCGGCGCGCGCCGGCGAGCAGGGGCGCGGCTTCGCGGTGGTCGCTTCCGAGGTGCGCAACCTGGCGCAGCGCTCGGCGGCGGCGGCCAAGGAAATCAAGGAACTGATCGGCGATTCGGTGGGCCGGGTGGAGGCCGGCAGCCGGCTGGTCGGCCAGGCCGGCGAGACCATGGGCGAAGTGGTGGCCAGCGTGCAGCGCGTGACCGCCATCATCGGCGAGATCTCGATCGCCAGCGGCGAGCAGCGCGACGGCATCGAACAGATCAGCATCGCCATCAGCCAGATGGACAGCGTGACCCAGCAGAACGCGGCGCTGGTGGAGCAGGCCGCCGCCGCGGCCGACGCGCTGGAACAGCAGGCGGCCGGCTTGTCGGCGGCGGTCAGCGTGTTCAAGTTGCAGGGCCAGGGCCAGCCGTCCCAGGCGGCGGTGACACCGCGACGGCTGTTGCAAGTGGCCGGCGGCGTTTGATGCCGCTCAAATGCGCGCGCGAAAGCGCTGAAAACTGCTGAGCGATTGATTATGCTTCCCTCTTCCCCGGTGCACCGGACGGAGAGGGACAGCATGAACAGCCTATTGCCGGTACTGGCCGGCATCGCACTCAGCCTGCTGGCGCTGTGGTACGGCGAACTGCGGGTCCGCACCCTGCGTGTCCGCTGCGCGCAGCTGCAATCGGCGCTGGAGACCCACCGCGAGGCGGAAATGCGGCTGGACCACATCGCCCACCACGACAGCCTGACCGGCCTGCCCAACCGCCTGCAGTGCCAGCTGCAACTGGAGCACGGCATCGCCTACGCGCGCCGCCACGGCAGCCTGCTGGCGGTGCTGTTTGTCGACATCGACCACTTCAAGTCCATCAACGACAATCTAGGCCATGACGCCGGCGACCAGGTGCTGGTGCAGTTCGCGCAGCGTCTGCGCCAGTGCGTGCGCGAGGTGGACACGGTGGCGCGCCAGGGCGGCGACGAGTTCATCGTGCTGCTGACCGAATTGCGCGCCGCCGCCGATGCGCAGCAGGTGGCCGACAAGATCAACGCCGCGATCGCCGCGCCGTTCCTGGTGCATGGCGAGACGCTGGCGGTGGCGGCCAGCATCGGCATCGCCGTCTATCCGGACGACGACCTCGATATCGAAGCGCTGCTCGAGAAGGCCGACCTGGCGATGTACGCGGCCAAGCAGCGCGGCAAGGGCGCCGGGCTGCGCTTCGTGCCCAGCATGCAGGCCAAGGCGTATTCGCGGGTGGTGCTGGAGACCGCGTTGCGCCACGCGCTGGAGCATGACGAATTCGTGCTGACCTACCAGCCCAAACTGAATCTGAACGAGCAGAAGATCACCGGCGTCAAGGCGCTGCTGCGCTGGCGCCACCCGGAGCTGGGCCTGGTGATGCCGCCGGACTTCCTGCCGGTGCTGGAGGACAGCGCGCTGATCCTGCCGGTGGGCGCGTGGGTGCTGGCGACCGCCGCCGCGCAGGCGCGGCGCTGGATGGAACTGGGCCATCCGCTGACGGTGTCGGTGCACCTGTCGCCGCGCCAGTTCTACCAGAAGGATATCGCCCGCAGCTTGGCCGAGATCCTGCACCAGACCGGGCTGCCGGGGCGCTACGTCGAACTGGAAATCACCGAGGGCATGCTGATCGACAAGAACCAGAATTGCGAAGCCGTGCTGCGTCAGTTCAAACAGCTGGGCGTGCGCATCTCGATCAGCGATTTCGGCACCGGCTATGCGTCGTTGAACTACCTGCGGCGCTTCCCGGTGGACCTGGTGAAGATCAATAAATCCTTCATCGACGACCTGCGCCGCGCGGCCCGGCAGAGCACCGACCGCCACAGCGACGGCCGGGTGGCGGACGAGGGGGCGATGGTGCGCGCCATCATCGCGATGGCGCATACGCTGAACATGCAGGTGATCGCCGGCGGCGTGGAAACCGGCGACCAGCTGGCCCAGCTGGCCGCGATGGGCTGCGACGAGGCCTTCGGCTTCTGCCTGAGCGCCGCCGTCTCGCCGGAGGAGCTGGAGGCGCTGCTGGTGAACCGCCGGCGGCAGCAGGCGTCGATTATTGCTGCCGGTTAGCGGGGAAGAACCAGGCCAGCGGCCGTTGCACGCGCGCCGCCCAGGAGCGCTCGTTGTGGATGGCGGCATCGGCGGCGTAGAACAGCAGGTCTTCATTCAAGCGGTAGCCGCGGGCCAGCATGGCGTCGCGCATTTTCAGCGTGTCCTCCAGGCCGTCGCTGTCGGTGCCGGCGTCGAGGTAGAACTTGACCGGCAGGCGCGCCGGCGCCTTGGCGATCAGCTCGCCCTGATTCCACCAGAACGAACTCGACACGCCCGCCGCCCGGGAGAACACTTGCGGGCGCTGCTGGGCGATGTAGACCGAGGCGATGCCGCCCAGCGAAGAACCCATGATGGCGGTGTGTTCGCGGTCCGGCAGCGTGCGCAGATGGGCGTCGGCCCACGGCTTGACGGTATCGACGATGAAGGCCATGTAGGCGTCGAGCTTGCCGCCGCCGTATTGCGGATCGCAGCAGGGCGTGTACTCGGCGATGCGGTCCTTGGTGTTGTCGATGCCGACCACGATGGCCGGCGCG
Organism: Duganella rhizosphaerae; assembly: GCF_040364205.1. Taxonomy (NCBI): domain Bacteria; kingdom Pseudomonadati; phylum Pseudomonadota; class Betaproteobacteria; order Burkholderiales; family Oxalobacteraceae; genus Duganella; species Duganella rhizosphaerae. Next base: position 30,890 of record NZ_BPWK01000003.1, on the reverse strand, counting down.
ACGGCGCCGTCGGCGATCAGGCGGTCCATGGTGCTGCCCATTTCCCAGGCGGCGCCGTAGGCCGCGGTGGCGGCGTCGAACAGGTTCTGGCCGTCGTGCATGTAGAGCACCGGATAGCGCTGCTGCGGATGGGCGTCATAGCCGGGCGGCAGGTAGATGCGCAGGCTGCGCTGGTTGCCCAGCTGCGGCGAGGCGAACTGCTCGACAATGCGTAGCGTGCCGGCCGGCGGCAAGGCCGGAATAGGCGACGCGGCAGGGCTGGCCGCAGAACTAGCCACAGAACCGGTCGCCGCGCCACGCGCCAGCGGCATGATGCGGACGCCGTGGATATCGAAGCGGTTCGACGGTCCCTTGACGCCGCCCGCGTCGGCGTAGCTGGTGTTACTTTTCAGGTAGCTCATGTTGTAGAAATCGCTGAGCTCCAAGCGGTAGCTGCCCGCCTTGAGCACGGCCTTCAAAGGCGTCGACCACGACGGCCCGGCGTTGGATGGCGAATGCGGCAACTGCACCACGCCTTGCGCGGCGATGCCGCCGTCGCCATCCTTGAGCGTCATCCACTTCACGCCGCCGCTGATGCCCAGGTTGACCTGGTGCGCGGTGTTGCGGTACTTGAGCTGCAAGGCGTAGCTGCCTTCGCGCTCGACCCTGATGTCCTGCACCGCGAAGGTGTCGGACGGCGCGCCCCAGCCGGCGATGCGGCCATCGGCGGCGGCCACGCTGGACTGCACGCGCGCATCGCCGGCGGCGATTTCCGCGCCGCCGTTCAGGCACACCGGCGCGCTGTGGTGGCTGCGGTTGCCGGAGCCGGTGAACATCGCCTCCACCGAGTAACACAGGTTGTCGTTCTCGCCTTTGACCAGCAGTGGCGCGCGGCGGTCGGCCCAGGTCCTGGCGCTCACGCGCTGCGTGGCCAGCTTGCCGTTGCGGTAGATGTTGTAGACCACACCCTTGCCGGCGCCTTCAAGGTGCAGCGTGGGGAAATCGTAGGTGCCGCGTTCCAGCTTGACGATGCGCGGCTCCGGCGGCGCGTACACCGCGGGATCCTGCGCCAGGGGCTGCGCGCCGACGCTGCGCCTGGCCTGCTGCCCGGCGACCAGCTTGCCGAGACGGATCTCGATGACGTTGTCCGCCGCCAGTTCGGGCCAGGCCAGCGTCGCCGCGGCAGGTTTGCCGTTCAGCGTCACCGCATCGACTTCGTAGTAGCCGTCGCCGCGCACGGCCGGCGGCAGCGACAGGCGCACCTGCAAGCGCTTGCCGCGCAGCGCGAGATTGTTCAGCGTGACGGCGTCGCTGCCGGCAAACGCCTCGCGCCGCAGCTTGGCCGTCACGAACGGACGCAGTGCGATACCGTCATTGGTGGTCTGCACGCCGAACACGTCGCCCACCACCATGCCCAGGTAGGCGCCGACGGACCACAACTGCCGCCGCGAATCCACCACCGGCCCGCTCAAGTCACCCTGCGCCTGCTTGTCCTTCAGCATCGGCTGGCCGGACAGCCATTCCAGGTTTTCCATGTTCGACAGGTTGAGCGCCGCGCCGCGCATCAGCGTATCGTAGGCCGCGTCGGCGACGGCGACGTTGCCGGTCAGCGCCGCAGCCTTCAAACCGTAGGCCGTCACGAACGGCCACATGGCGCGGTTGTGATAAATCGCCACGCCGGGCTGCTGCGGCCAGATCACCGGCGCGCCCAGCGGACCATGCGGGTAATGCGCGAGAATGCTCTCGGCCTGCTTGCGGTCGGCGATGCCGGTGACGATCGCCAGCGCTTGTCCCAGCCAGTCGTATTTATACATCGCCGCGCCGTCGAAATGGCCGGCCGTCAGGCTGCTGTACATGCCGGCGTCGGCCTGCCACAGGCGCTGGTTGATGGCGCGCTTCAGGTCCGCCGCCCATGCCGCGTATTTGTCGGCCAGCGCCGCGTTGCCTTGTTCCCTGGCCAGCTGCGCCGCCAGCGTCAGCGCCTTGTAGTGGCCGGCGTTGGTGGACAAGGCCTTCGACGTCGCCATGCTGGCCAGGTCGCCGGCGATCCAGCCTGCGTAGCTTTGCTCGCGCCAGTCGAGGAAGGATTCCTCGCCGTTGTACAAGCCATCGACCGCATCGTAGACGGCCAGCCTGTCGTTTTCCAGCGTGTTGGAGAGGGCGCGCAAGGCGGTCGCCGCGAAGACCTTGCGCTCGTCCGGGGCCAACGCCTTCAGTGCTTCCTCGGCGCCGAAGGCCCAGCTGACGCGGTCCGTGCTGACCGGCCAGCTGCCGCCGCTGCCGGTGTCCTGGATGATCTGCAAACCGTCGGCGCTGCCGGCGACATGCGCGCCGGGCTGCACGCCGTCGCGATAGCCGGACAGTTTGAACTCCAGCGAATTGCGCACGCGGCGCGGGTCCAGCATGCCCAGTCCCAGCGAGGCCGCGTAGGACAGGTCGCGCGTCCACACGTAGTGCCACAACTCGCCGGTCTCGAAGCAGTTGCAGGGGATGGCGTTGCCGCCGTTGTAGCTGCCGTCGCGGATCTCGCCGACCGAATCCTGCTTCATCTCCAGGCCGGCCAGCGTGAACAGGGCGTCGAAGGCCAGGTTGCCGCTGCGGACCGACGGCTGTCCCTGCGCTTCGACGTAGCTGATCTCCTGCTTGCCGCTGTCGCGCACGCGCATGGTGGTCGATTGGGTGTAGCTGCGCAGCGCGGCGCCGGCGTCCGGCGTGGTGTAGCGCACGGTCTCCTGCTTGCCGTCCCAGGTCGGATAGCTGGTGCTCAGCGTGGTGGCGGCAGCCGCCATGGCGGGCAGGGCCAGCAGCGACAGGGCGCCGAAGCGGCGGCGGGCGAAGCTCATTGTTCGATCTCCAGTATCAGCGCCGAGCGCGCGGGCAAGGTGACTTCGCCATCCAGCGACACGCGCTTGCCGCTGATGACGTCCACGCCGGCGCGCACGCCGCTCAGCATCTCGTGGAAGCGCGCGGTTTTCAGCACGGTGTCGGTGCTGTTCTTGTTCAAGGCTACCATGACTTTTTTGGCGCCGTCGTAGCGGAAGTAGACGTAGGTATTGTGCTCGGGACCGTAGTGCATCATCTTCCCGTGATGGATCACCGACGCACCCTTGCGCCAGTTGAACAGCTTCTTCACGTACGCCTGCGCGGCCGCCTGCTGCGCCGTCAGGCCCGCGCCGGTGAAGGCGTTGACGGCGTCGCCGCGCCAGCCGCCGGGGAAGTCGCGGCGGTAGGAGGCGTCGTCGCGATCCTTGATGGTGCTGGTCATCTGGATCTCGGTGCCGGCATAGAACTGCGGGATGCGCGGCGCCGTCGCCACGAAGGCCATCGCCATGCGGAACAGATTGTCGTCCGCATTGAGCTCGCTGTAGATGCGCGAGACGTCGTGGTTACCCTCGAACAGCACCAGGTTGCCGGCGTTCGGATACAGATAGTCTTGCGACAGCGTTTCGTACAGATTGGTCAGGCCCTGCTCGGCGCCGTCGGGCGCGGCCAGCGCGCGGCGCATGGTGTAGGTCAGCGGGAAGTCCATCATGCTCGGCATGTGCGAGACATAGCCGTTGAAATTCTGCTTGCCCTCCTGCCAGTGCGCGACCACCGGTATCAGCGGCGTCCATTCCTCGCCCACCAGGTTCAGCTTCGGATACTCGGCCATCATGCTGCCGGACCAGCGGCTGAGGAATTCGGTGTTGGAATAACCGTAGGTGTCGACCCGCAGGCCGGACAGGCCCGCGTACTCGATCCACCAGATGTCGTTCTGGATCAGGTAGGTCGCCAGGTAGGGGTTGGCCTGGTTCAGGTCCGGCATGCCTTCGACAAACCAGCCCTCGGTGAAGTTGCGCTTGTCCTCGTCCGAGGCGTAAGGATCTTGCAGCGCCACCCGGTGGTGCTCGGTCGGCACGAACTTTCCGTGGTAGGTCAGCCAGTCCGGTGTCGGCATGTCCTGCATCCACCAGTGCTTGTCGCCGATGTGGTTGAGCACCACGTCCTGGATCACGCCCAGGCCCCTGGCGCGCGCCTGCGCGACAAAGTTGCGGTAGTCCTCGTTGCTGCCGTAGCGCGGGTCGATGCGGTAGTGGTCGGTCGTCGCGTAGCCATGATAGGAGTACGCCGACGAGTTCGATTCCAGCAGCGGCGTCGGCCAGACCGTGGTGAAGCCCATGGCGGCGATGTAGTCCAGATGGTCGGCCATGCCGCGCAGGTCGCCGCCGTGGCGGCCGGAGGGCGCTGCGCGGTCGGCGCGTTCCGTCATGCCGGCCGCGTTGTCGTTGGACGGATCGCCGTTGGCAAAGCGGTCCGGCATCACCTGATAGATGGCGTCGCTGCTATTGAAGCCGCTGCGCTGGGCCGAGCCGGCGGCCCGCGCCAGCAATTTGTAGTTGTAGTGGACGGACTGGCTGCCGCGCTTGAACACCAGGTCGAGCGCGCCGGGCGCCGCGTCGGGGGCGATTTCCAGGTTGATGAACAGGTAGTTGCGGTTGGCGACCCGCGCCACCGAGGCGATGCGCACGCCGGGGTAGGCCAGGGCCGGCTCCAGGTCGGCGATCTGCGGCCCGTGCACCATCAGTTGCAGCGAACTGTTGTGCATGCCGGCCCACCACAGCGGCGGGTCCATGTGGTCGATGCGGTAGGTGTCGGCGTGGGCGATGAACGGCAGCGCGGACAGCAGCGCGGCGGCGAGGGTTTTGTGCATGAGGTCTCCGTTTAGTAGTCGGACTACAGGTGTTCTTTTGTGAATTTCTCGTCGAGAATACTATGAAAGAGAGGGCGCATCAAATGAGCATTTCTAGTATTAATACATTCATCCGCTGCATTTTTCTAAAAATTACTCTTGAGATAATCTTTTTGCCGGCCCGACGTTGGAAATGCTACGAAGTAAAGTGGTATTCCATCAAAAAATGTAGTTCCACTACATGGCTAGGGGCGGTCGGCTGTAGCCGAAATACAACGGGATTGGCGTTTTCGCAGGGCAGGCAAGGGCTGGCGGCCCTCTGAGGGCGTAGCGCGACTGAAGTTTGATTGACACCGAATCTAGTTTTAGTACAAAATTCTTCGTAGAACGTCTTTTAGAACGTTTGCAATCCTTGGAACCCGTGTAGTCGATGGTGCGAGAGCAGGCTGTAGTTGTCGCGGGTATATTTTTAGATGAGTGAGGGGACATTTGATGATGAATTCCGCCAACCAGCGCGGCGCCAACTCGGCTCCGACTAGTGTTGCTTTTAAGTTGAGCCCGGTAGCAGCCGGCTGTGCATTGCTGTTGTCCGCCATTTCCGGCTCGTCCTACGCGCAAGACGCGACCGCCGGCCAGGCCGCCGACGCGCCTGTCATCCAAACGGTGAAAGTGTCCGGTATCCGCCGCGGTATCGAAGACGCTATCTCCGTCAAGAAGAACTCCGAATCCATCGTTGAAGCGATCTCCGCTGAAGACATCGGCAAGCTGCCGGACGTGTCGATCGCCGAATCGCTGTCGCGCCTGCCGGGTGTGGCCGCGCAACGCGTGGCCGGCCGTGCCCAGGTGCTGAGCATCCGCGGCCTGGCGCCAGACTTCTCGACCACCACCCTCAATGGTCGTGAGCAGGCGTCCACCGGCGACAACCGCAGCGTCGAGTACGATCAGTATCCATCGGAACTGATCAACGGCGCCGTGGTCTACAAGACCCCCGACGCATCGCTGGTCGGCCAGGGCCTGTCGGGCACCGTCGACCTGCAAACCGTGCGTCCGCTGGAATTCCCGGGCCGCACCATGGCGATCAACGTGCGCGGCGAGAAGAACTCGATCGGCAAGCAAAACGCCGGCTACCATGACAAGGGCTATCGCCTGAGCGGTATCTACATCGACCAGTTCGCCAACCGCACGCTGGGTGTGGCGCTGGGCTACGCCCGCCTGGACTCCCCTGGCCAGTACCAGAAGTGGAGCAGCTGGGGCTATGGCATCGATCCCAAGACCGGCAGCACCACCGGCCTGGCCAACTCCGGCAACGAAATCGACGCCGGCTCGACCAAGCAGACCCGCGACGGCCTGATGGCAGTGCTGCAATGGAAACCGACCCGCGACTTCCAGTCGATGGTCGACACCTACTACTCGAAATTCAATTCCGACACCACCATCCGCGGCATGCAGTTCGGCACCGGCAACTGGATGGGCGACCTGACCTACGCCAACCCGGTCTTCGCCAGCTACGGCGGCACCCAGGTGCTGCAGAGCGCGACCGTCGGCGGCATCAAGCCTGTGCTGCGTAACGACCTGAACACCAACCGCGACAAGCTGTTCGCGTTCGGCTGGAACAACAAGCTGCGCATGAACGAAGACTGGACCGGCATCGCCGACTTCAGCTACTCGAAGGCCGACCGTCAGGACATGATCCTGGAGACCTATTCCGGCGCATCGACCACCGACACCGCCAAGATCGTGCGCGACAACCAGACCGGCCTGCCGCAAGTGACCACCGGCCTGAACTACGCCAATCCGGCGGTCGTCAAGCTGAGCGATTCGGGCGGCTGGGGCCAGGACGGCTACGTCAAGTATCCGCAAGTGACCGACAAGCTGAAATCGGCCCGTTTCTCGGCCAAGCGCAGCCTGGACGGCATGTTCAGCAACCTGGACGTGGGCGTCAACTTCACCAAGCGCGACAAGACCCGTCAATCGGCGGAGATGCTGGTCAACCTGAAGAACGGCCGCGCACCGATCGCCGTGCCTGCCAACCTGATCCAGGATCCGACCTCGCTGGGCTTCGCCGGCATCCCTGGCATCATGTCCTACGACATCATGGGCGCACTCAACAGCGTGTACACGCTGACGCCTAAGATTCACCAGGACATCTACAACAAGGACTGGCTGGTCAGCGAGAAAGTCTCGACCGCCTACGCCAAGGTCGGCATCGACGACACCTGGGGTGTGCCTGTCAAAGGTAACTTCGGTGTACAGATGATCCACACCAACCAGAGCTCGAGCGCGTTCAACGTCGACACCAGCAACCTGAACAAGCCGAAGACCGCGGAAGAAGGCACGTCGTACAACGACTTCCTGCCTAGCCTGAACTTGAACTTCGACCTGGGCAGCGAGCAGCACGTGCGCTTCGGCCTGGGCAAGACGATGGCCCGTCCACGTCTGGACCAGCTGCGCGCATCGTCGAGCGCTTCGGTCGACACCACCAAGCTGCTGTGGACCGGTAGCGGCGGCAATCCTAACCTGAAGCCATGGCGCGCCAACGCGATCGACTTGACGTACGAGAAGTACTTCGACAAGAGCACCTACTTCAGCGCCGCGACCTTCTACAAGAAGCTCAAGACCTACATCTACGACCAGGTCCTGCCGTTCGACTTCACCAGCTATCCTAACGATGGCCTGACCCCGAAATCGAACATCGGTACCCTGACCCAGCCAGCCAACGGCACCGGCGGTTCGATCAAAGGTGTGGAGCTGTCCGGTTCGATCGACGGCAAGGTCCTGTGGACCGGCCTGGAAGGCTTCGGCGCCACCGGTTCGATCTCCCGCACCAAGAGCGAGATCGCCCCTGACGGTCCAGGCACCACCGGCGCACTGCCAGGCCTGTCGCGCACCGTGTCGAATGTGCAGGTGTTCTACGAGAAGTCCGGCTACTCGGCGCGTGTGACCCGCAGCGAGCGTTCCAACTTCCGTGGCGAAGTGACCGGCTTCGGCGCCGATCGCACCTTCACCGACATCAAGGGCGCGGCGCAAGTGGACTTCCAGCTCGGTTACGAGTTCAAGGAAGGCCAGTACAAAGGCCTGTCGCTGCTGTTCCAGGTGATCAACGCGAACGATGCCGCATACCAGACCATCCTGAGCAACGGCAACCTGAAAGTGCCTGGCGAGTACACCAAGTACGGCCGCACCATGCTGCTGGGCCTGAACTACAAGATGTAATTCAGTCCGGTCCAAAACACCCCCTGTCAGCAGAAGCCGGCAGGGGGTGTTTTTTTTCGTGCACAATATCGGACAACATAAAAAGCTGGAGACCAAAAATGCAGCAAAACCAAGCGGATCGCCGCATCAAGCAAATCCTGATCGTCGGCGGCGGCACCGCCGGCTGGATGACGGCGGCGGCCATGTCCAAACTGCTGGGCGGCCACTACCAGGTGCGCCTGGTCGAATCGGACGAGATTTCCACCGTCGGCGTGGGGGAGGCCACCATCCCGCAGATCAAATTGTTCAACCAGGCGCTCGGCATCGACGAAGACGATTTCCTGCGCGAGACCCAGGGCACCTTCAAGCTGGGCATCCAGTTCGTCAACTGGGGCAAGCTGGGCGAGAACTACATCCACACCTTCGGCAGCATCGGCCTGGATATGGGGCTGGTCGAGTTCCACCACTACTGGCTCAAGCTGCACCAGGCCGGGCTGGCGCCGGACTTCGGCGCCTATTCGCTGGCGGCGGTGGCGGCGCCGCAGAACAAATTCATGCGCGCGGTCGATGCGGGCAATTCGCCGGTGTCGCACATCGCCCACGCCTTCCAGTTCGACGCCGGCCTGTATGCCAAGTATCTGCGCAAGTTCGCCGAGGCGCGTGGCGTGGTCCGCACCGAGGGCAAGGTGGCCGACGTCATCGTGCGCGAAGGCGACGGCCATGTGGCGGCGATCATGATGGAGAACGGCGAACGCATCGAAGCGGACCTGTTCATCGATTGCTCGGGCTTCCGCGGCCTGCTGATCGAAGGAGCCTTGAAGACCGGCTACGAGGACTGGACCCACTGGCTGCCGTGCGACCGCGCGCTGGCGGTGCCGTGCGAGTCGACCGGGCCGATCACGCCGTACACGCGCGCCACCGCGCGCACGGCCGGCTGGCAGTGGCGCATTCCGCTGCAGCACCGCATCGGCAATGGCCATGTCTATTCGAGCAAATACATCAGCGACGACGAGGCCACCGCGCAGTTGATGGCCAACCTGGACGGCGCGCCGTTGGCCGAGCCCAAGCCGCTGCGCTTCGTCACCGGCAAGCGCAAGAAATTCTGGAACAAGAACGTGGTGGCGATCGGCCTGGCCAGCGGCTTCATGGAGCCGCTGGAATCGACCAGCATCCACCTGATCCAGTCGACCATCGCGCGCCTGATGAGCTTTTTCCCGGACCGCGATTTCAACCAGGACAATATCGACGAGTTCAATCGCCAGGCGCATTTCGAGGTCGACAAGATCCGCGACTTCCTGGTGCTGCACTACCACGCGACGGAGCGCGACGACACGCCGTTCTGGAACTACTGCCGTACGATGGAGGTGCCGGAAAGCCTGAAGCAGAAGATGGACCTGTTCAAGCAGCACGGCCGCTTCTACCGCGAGAAGGACGAGATGTTTGCGTCGGTGAGCTGGTTGCAGGTGATGCTGGGGCAGGGCTTGCGGCCGCAGTCCTATCATCCGTTGGTGGACCTGTATCCGCAGGAGCAGATCGAAGCGCATCTGCGCACCATCAAGACCGTGGTGGAGAACTGCGCCGGCAAGATGCCGAACCATGAAGACTTCATCGCCGCCCACTGCCAGGCGGCGGCGATGAATATGAAACGCCCTAACTACGGCGTGCGCTAGCGCGTAAGCGGCGAACCCCGAGGCTTGCGCTTGGGGTCAGACCCCGTACGGGGTCTGACCCCTGTGTCGCCGTGCGGGGTGACCTTACTTCTTCTCAGCCGCAGCGAAGGCGGCGTTCTGCGTATCGAGCCAGGTTTTCAGCGGCGCGAAGTAGTCGAGCAGCGCGCCGCCGTCGATCTTGTCCTCGCCCGAAATCGCCTTCAGCGCTTCCGGCCACGGCTTGCTCGCGCCCATCGCCAGCATCTGCTGCAGCTTGGCGCCGGCCTTGGCGTTGTCGTACACCGAGCAGCGGTGCAGCGGACCGGTGTAGCCGGCCTCGCGGCACAGCGCGCGGTGGAACTGGAACTGCAGCATATCGGCCAGGAAGTAGCGCGCATACGGCACGTCCGCCGCCACGTGGTACTTGGCGCCGGCGTCGAAGCCCGCGCCGCTGCCGTCGATGGCCGCAGGCCGCTTCATGCCCATGTACTGCTCGCGCAGCTGCCACCAGCTCTTGTCGTAGTCGGCCGGCTTGGTCTTGCCGGAGTAGACGTCCCAGCGCCACTTGTCCACCGAGTAGGCGAACGGCAGGATCGCGACCTTGCTCAGCGCGCGCTCCAGCAGCTGGCCGATGTCGGCGTCGGCATCCGGCGCCTGGTCCATCAGGCCGACCTTTTGCAGATAGCTCGGCGTGATCGACAGCGCGACCGTGTCGCCGATGGCTTCATGGAAGCCGTCGTTGGCGCCGTTGCGGAACAGGTAGGGCTGCTTGGTGTAGTTGAGGAAGTAGTAGACGTGACCCAGCTCGTGATGGATCGTGGTGAAGTCTTCCGCCGTCGGCGTGATGCACATCTTGATGCGGACGTCGTCCTTCTCGTTCAGCGGCCAGGCGGAGGCGTGGCACACCACGTCGCGGTCGCGCGGCTTGGTCAGCAGCGAGCGTTCCCAGAACGATTCCGGCAGCTTCTGCATGCCCAGCGAGGTGTAGAAACGCTCGGCGTATTGCGTCATCTGCTTGGCGTCGGTCTTGCGGTCTTCCAGCACCTTGCTCAGGTCAAAACTGCTGGCGCCCGTCGCCGGCTTCAGCAGCGGATACAGGTTGTTCCAGCTCTGGCTCCACATATTCCCGAACAGATGGGAAGGAATCGGGCCGGTCAGCGGCACCACGTCCGGACCGTAGGTCTGGCGCAGCTTGTAGCGGGTGTAGGTGTGCAGCGCATCGTACAGCGGCTTGACCTGCTGCCACAGGCGCTCCATCTCGGCGGAGAAGGCTTCCGGCGGCATGTCGTACTGCGCGCGCCACATGGCGCCGGTATCGGCAAAGCCCATCTGCTTGGCGCCCTTGTTCGACAGCGCCACGTATTCGGTGTATTTCTGCTTGTAGGACGGCGATTGCGCGTGCCAGCCCAGCCACATTTCCTTCAGCTTGGCCTCGTCGCGGCTCTTGGCCAGGACCTTTTCCATTTCGCCCAGCGCCATGCAGGCGTCGGCGGTGCCGTCGGGCTTCTTCGGGCAGTACTTGGCTTTGCCGTAGGCGCCGTTCATCGCCGCCTGCAATTGCGCGTACTGTTCGCGCTCCTTGGCGTCGGCGAAGACCAGCGTCTGCTGCAACAGCATCAGCTTGCGGGCCGATTCGGCCGGCAGCTTCAAGCCGTTGAAACGGCGCGCCGCGATGGCCGCTTCGCCGGCCGCCGTCAGGTAGCGTTCGGCGAAGAAGGAGGCGATGGCTTCCGTGTCGTCGGTGATGAAGTTGGAGCCGACCCAGGCGCCTTTGGCCTGTTCGTTGTTCAGCTTATTGAGGTGCTCTTCGGTGTCGGCCAGGAAGCGCTCGGCTTCGGCGACGGTGGGTTTTTTTGCGGGGGCGGCTAGCACGGTAGTGCTGGCGGCTGTCATGGCGCTGAGCGCGAACAGCGTGCTGATGATTTTTGGTGACACTGGCATCTCCCTATCTCCGTGTATGGTCTTGTTGGCCATCGAACCAGGCGATTCGATGGCCAGCAATGATACACGCTTACAGGGTGATGGCGACGCTCCGGCCGGCCTGGCTGCTGGCCGGCAGCGCGATGTTCAGCACCTTGGCCGCTTCGTCCCAGACGAAGATGACCGGTTTGCCGTCGACGCGCACCAGCGACGGGTGGGCCGTCACGTTATGCACTTGCAGCGCGATGCTGCGCTCGGGGCGCTGGTACTGCTTGCCCACTTCGGACTCGATGCGCAGCGACAGGCTGCGGCCTTGCAGCTTGCTGGCGAAGTGCAGCAGCTCGTACTTGCCCTGTTCGTAGGCTTGCGCGGTGCTGCCGTCGTCGTCATACAGCTTGCCGGCGCCGGCGCCGACCGAGGCGTCGTGGTAGTAGTGCAGGTCGATGTGCTTGGTCGAATAGTCGCGCGTGGTCTGCACCACCTTGACCATCGGGATGAAGGCGCCGGCGCGCACGTAGACCGGCACGTGGTCGGCGCTGAGCTTCACCGCTTCGGTGGCGCCGCCGGCGTGCTTCTCGCCGCTGTAGAAATCGAACCATGCGCTGCGCGCGGGGAAGTAGACGTCCGCCGTGGTCGCGCCCTGCTTGAGCACCGGCGTGACGAGGAAGTCCTTGCCCCACAAGTAGGTCGACGACATCGCGCGCACCTTGGCGTTGCCCGGCTCCTCGTACAGCATGGGGCGCATCAGCGGCAGACCTTTCTGGTTGTTGTCGAAGCCCAGCGTGTAGTTATACGGCAGCAGGCGATAGCGCAGGCGGATGGCCTCGCGCGCCAGCGCCTTGGTGCGGTCTTCGCGGTAGACCGGCTCCGGCGGCACCTCGTCCTGCGCGTGCGGACGGAAGATCGGCTGGAACACGCCATATTGCAACCAGCGCGTGTACAGCTCGTTGTCCAGCACCGGGTTGGCGAAGCCGCCCAGGTCCGAGTGCATATAGCCCGCGCCCTGCATCCCCATTTGCAGCGAGATCTCGGGCTGCGCCTGCAAACCGCCCCAACCCCGGTTGACATCGCCGGACCAAGGGATGATGCCGTAGCGCTGCGTGCCCGAGTAGCCGGCGCGCATCAGGATGAACGGACGCTCGGTCGGGAAGTCCTGCTGATAGCCTTCCGCCACCAGCCGCGCCCATTGGTGGCCGTAGATGTTGTGCACCTGGTCGGCGCTGCCGGTGGCGTGGCGCATGGCGGTCGGGTGCACTTCCGGTTCGCCCAGGTCGCCCCATACGCCGGTCACGCCCTGCTCGCGCAGGCCTTTGTAGATGTTCCAGAACCAGTCCTTGCCCGGCTTGCCGAAGATGTCGATCAGTCCCGTGTGGCCGAAGTAGAAGTCGTAGGCCAGCGGCGCGCCGCTGGCGTCCGTGGCCAGCACCTTCTTGTCGACCGCTTCCTGCCACTTGGCGGAAGTGTCGAGAATGAACGGCTCGGTGATCACCACCGTCTGCACGCCTTTCTTCTGGAAGTCGGCGATCATGCCGGTGGCGTTGGGGAAGCTGTCCTTGTCCCACGCCAGGTTGCCCATCGTGCCCTTGATCTCCTTGCCGAACCAGAACAGGTCGAACACGATGGCGTCGAGCGGAATGTCGTCGGCGATGAATTTGTTGACGGTGTCGCGCGCGACGGCCTCGGTGCGGTAGCCGAAGCGCATCGCGAAATTGCCGAAGGCCCAGCGCGGCGGCAGCGGTTGTTTGCCGGTCAGGCTGGTGTAGTTGCCCACCACGTCTTCCCAGCTGTCGCCCGCGATCACCTGGTAGGTCTTGCGGCCGCCGATGGTTTCGTAGGTCAGGCTGTCGTTGTTCTTGCTGTCGAAGTCGAGGTAGCCGGTTTGCGGATTGTCGAAGTGGAGCGCGTACATCTTCGACGACAGCGCGACCGGCATCGCGTAGCCCATCTGTTCGGACTTGTCGTCGTAGCCGTAGTGCGCCTTGTTGTACAGGGTGAAGCGGTGGCCGCGGCGGTTCATGCCGACCGCGCGCTCGCCGGCGCCGTACAAGGCCTCGTCCTTGTCCAGCGCGAACTCGATGCCTTCCAGCTCGCGCGCCTCGCCCTTGTTGATATCCTTGCTGCCGGTGGCCACGTCGTCCTTGAACTTGACGTAGCCGTGCTTCTCGGCGACCAGGCGCTTGCCCTTGTAGGCATACGAAATCTGGAACGGCGACTTGTTAATCGTGACGACGATGCCGGGTGTGGCATATTCGATGCTGTTGACCTTTGTGGTCAGCGTGGTGCGGACGGCGGCCGGCGCCAATACCACCGCGTGCGAGGCCGGATCGATTTGTTCGCCGTTCGGCACGAAGGTGGTTTCGACGATGCCGGCGGAGTAGGGCTTGATGACGTAGCGGCCGTCGCTGGTATGGACTTCCAGCTGGCCGCCATTGCGGGTGGCGCTGTCGAATTTACGGTCGGCGTTCTGCGCCTGGCCGGCCTGGCTGACTACCATTAGCGGCAACACGGCCGCAAGTTTGGCGATGGAATTGCTTTTCATGTAAGTGTGTGGTCTCAGAGGTGGTTATGATTTTGTTGTTTGGCTACATTTGACTACAAAATACTGTCCTTGGGATGGCTTGTTTCCTTTATTTTACTGGGAAACTCTTTCAATTGACACGTGTCAGGCAGCGTGTTATTTTGCTACAAATTTTAGAAATAGTCGGGGACACGCAGCATGCAATCTTCCAGCAGCAAGCCCATACTGTCGTTTTGGCAGTTGTGGAACATGAGCTTCGGCTTTTTCGGCATCCAGTTCGGCTTTGCGCTGCAAAATGCCAACACCAGCCGGATATTTTCCACGCTGGGCGCCAATCCCGACGACCTCTCCCTGTTCTGGCTGGCGGCGCCGGTCACCGGCCTGCTGGTACAGCCGATTATCGGCTACCTGAGCGACAACACCTGGCATCCGACCTGGGGCCGCCGCCGTCCGTTCTTCTTCATCGGCGCCTTGCTGGCGTCGATCGCGCTGTTCCTGATGCCTAATTCCACCGCGCTGTGGATGGCGGTCGTCGTCCTGTGGCTGATGGATGGCGCCATCAACGTCTCGATGGAACCGTTCCGCGCCTTCGTCGGCGACAAGCTGGGATCCTCGCAGCAGACCGCCGGCTTCGCGATGCAGACCTTCTTCATCGGCTGGGGCGCGGTGATCGCCTCGCTGCTGCCGACCATCTTCGCCGACTTCCTCGGCGTGAGCAACGTGCCGGTCAACGGCGCGATTCCCGACACGGTACGTTACTCGTTCTATGCCGGCGGCGCCATCTACTTCCTGGCTGTGTTGTGGACCATCCTCACCGCCAAGGAAACGCCGCCCGAAGACATGGAAGCCTTCCGCGCCGAGCAGCGCCGCACCAAGGGCCTGGGCCACGCGTTCAAGGAGATCATGGGCGGCTTCACCAATATGCCGAAGACCATGGTGCAACTGGCCGCGGTGCAGTTCTTCTCCTGGATCGCGTTGTTCGCGATGTGGATCTACACCACCTCCGCCATCGGCGAAAACGTCTTCGGCACCACCGACGCGCAATCGGTGGCGTTCCAGGAAGCGGGCAACCGGGTTGGCGTGATGTTCGCGGTCTACAGCGGCGTCGCCGCGCTGGCCGCCTTCATCCTGCCGATTTTCGCGCGCAAGACCAGCCGCAAATTCGTGCACATGAGCTGCCTGCTGATCGGCGGCGTCAGCCTGTTCAGCATCTACGCCATCCATGATTTGAACCTGCTGTTCGTGCCGATGATCGGTGTCGGCATCGCCTGGGCCAGCATCCTGACCATGCCGTACGCGATCCTGGCCGGCGCGCTGCCCGCCAAGCGCATGGGCTACTACATGGGCGTGTTCAACTTCTTCATCACGATTCCGCAGATCGTCAGCGGCGTGCTGCTGGGCTTCGTCACCAAGCACTGGTTTGCCGGCCACACCGTCAAGACCCTGATGCTGGGCGGCGTGTGCATGGCGGTGGCGGGCGTGCTGACCTTGGCCGTCCGCGACAACGCCGAACCGGTCGGGCACTGATGTAGGATTGTTCGCTTGACCACGTATTCGCGCGCCACCCGTTTGCCGGAACAGGTACAACAGGGGTTGCGAATACTGTCCTTTACCTGTGCGGAGCGAACATGAGCATACAAACTGTAGCAACCAAACCTTTCCCTGGCCAGCGGCCGGGGACCTCGGGCCTGCGGAAAAAAGTCACCATCTTCCGGCAGCCTTCCTATCTCGAAAACTTCGTCCAAAGCGTGTTCGACACGCTGGGCGACTGCGCCGGTAAAACGCTGGTGCTGGGCGGCGACGGCCGCTTCCACAACCGTGATGCGGTGCAGACCATCCTGCACATGGCGGCGGCGCACGGCTTTGCCAAGGTGCTGGTGGGGCAGGGCGGCATCCTGTCGACGCCCGCCGTCAGCTGCGTGATCCGCAAGCACGGCGCGTTGGGCGGCCTGGTGCTGTCGGCCAGCCACAATCCGGGCGGACCGGATGGCGACTTCGGCATCAAGTACAACATCGCCGCCGGCGGCCCCGCGCCGGAGAGCGTGACCGAGGCGATCTACCATCGCACCGAAAGCATTACGCAGTACCGCATCAGCGACGCGCCAGCCATCGACATCGATCGCCTCGGCGTATCGCGCATCGAGCAGATGGACGTGGAGGTGATCGATCCGGTCGCCGACTACGCGGAGTTGATGCAACGCTTGTTCGACTTCGACGCCATCAAGGCCTTGTTCGGAGGCGGCTTCCGCATGTGCTTCGACGGCATGCACGCGGTCTCCGGTCCTTACGCCAGCGCCATCCTCGAAGGCATGCTGGGCGCGCCGGCCGGCACCGTCATCAACGGCGTGCCGCTGGAGGATTTCGGCGGCCACCACCCGGACCCCAACCCCGTCAACGCCGCGCAGCTGATCGCCATCATGGCGGCGGACGACGCGCCCGACTTGGGCGCCGCCTCCGACGGCGACGGCGACCGCAATATGATCGTCGGCCGCAATTTCGATGTCACGCCGTCCGACAGCCTGGCCGTGCTGGCCGCCCATGCGGCCGTGGCGCCGGGCTACCGCGCCGGCCTGAAAGGCATCGCCCGCTCGATGCCGACCTCGCGCGCGGCCGACCGCGTGGCCGATGCGCTGGGCATCCCGTGTTACGAAACGCCGACCGGCTGGAAGTTCTTCGGCACGCTGCTGGACGCGGGCAAGGCCACGCTGTGCGGCGAGGAGAGCTACGGCACCGGCTCGGACCACATCCGCGAGAAGGACGGCCTGTGGGCCGTGCTATTCTGGCTCAACCTGCTGGCCGCCAGCGGCAAATCGGTGGAGCAGCTGTTGGGAGAACACTGGGCGCGCTTCGGCCGCAACTACTATTCGCGCCACGACTATGAAGGCGTGGAAGCCGACGCCGCCAATGAGCTGATGGCTTCCCTGCGCATCAAGCTGGCCACGCTGGCGGGGCAGGACCTGGGCGGCCATTACGTCGTCGATTTCGCCGACGATTTTTCCTACACCGATCCGGTCGACGGCTCGGTCGCCACGCAGCAGGGCATACGCATCGTCATGACCAACGGCTCGCGCATCGTGTTCCGGCTGTCCGGCACCGGCACCGAGGGCGCGACCCTACGCGTCTACCTGGAGCGCTACGAAGCCGATCCGGCCTACCACCACCTGCCCACCCAGCAGGCCTTATCCGCATTGATACTCATCGCCGAACAGGTTGGCGGCATCACCGGATGGACCGGACGCGCGCGTCCGACCGTCATCACATAAAACTTAGATAAAGGAAGACAGCATGAAATTGACTCCCCTTGCAATGACTTTGGCGCTGGCGCTGGGCGCGGCTACAGTTGGCCCGACCGCGATCGCCGCACCAACCGCCAAGCAGGCGGCGCGCAAGCCATTCTTGTGGGAGAACGCCACAATCTATCTCGTGCTGACCGACCGCTTCAACAACGCCTACATCGGCAACGACCTCGCCTACGGCCGCAAGGCGGACGCCGCTCCGCTGCGAGGCTACATGGGCGGCGACCTGGCCGGCATCACCAACAAGATCAACGAAGGTTATTTCGACAGCCTGGGCGTCAGCGCGATCTGGGTCTCGCCGCCGGTGGAGCAGATCCACGAAGGCACCGATGAAGGCACCGGCAAGTCCTACGGCTTCCACGGCTACTGGGCCGCCGACTTCACCGCCGTCGACGCCAACCTGGGGACGGAAAACGACTTCCGCAATCTGGTCGACGCCGCGCACGCGCACGGCATCCGCGTGCTGCTGGATGTGGTGATGAACCAGACCGGCCCTGTGACGGAGACCGACTATGCCTGGCCGGACGACTGGGTGCGCACCGGCCCGCAGTGCACCTACAAGGACGCCAAGACCACCATCGAATGCACGCTGGTGAAGAACCTGCCGGACTTCCGCACCGACAGCGATACGCCGGTCGAACTGCCGGAGAAGCTGGCCGCGAAGTGGCAGCGCGAAGGGCGCTTCGAGAAGGAGGTGAAGGAGTTGAACGAGTTCTTCGCCCGCACCGGCTATCCGCGCGCACCGCGCTACTACCTGATGAAATGGCATTCGGACTGGGTGCGCAAGTACGGCGTCGACGGCTTCCGTGCCGACACCGTCAAGCACGTCGAGGCCAAGGTATGGAAGGAGTTGAACACCGTGGCCGCCGCAGCCTTCGAGGACTGGAAACGCGCTAATCCCGACAAGAAGCTCAGCGACGACAAGTTCTATTCGACGGCGGAAGTCTACAACTACAACATCGCGCACGGCCAGGTGTTCGACCTGGGTGGCGGGACGAGTGCCAATTACTATCAGAGCGGCTTCAATAGCCTGATCAATTTCGGGCTGATTTACGACGCGGAGAAGGATTACGAGCCGCTGTTCAGCAGCTATTCGAATATCCTGCACGGCGGTGCGCTGGACGGCTACTCGGTGCTGAACTATCTGGACTCGCACGACTACGACAAGCCGTTTGATGCGTCGCGCAAGAAGCCTTTCGAAAGTGCGAACAAGCTGCTGCTGGCGCCCGGCGCGGCACAGATCTACTACGGCGACGAAACCGCGCGCAAGCTGGACGTGGCCGAAGCGGTGGGCGACGCCAAGCTGCGTTCCTTCATGAACTGGGATGAGCTGGAGCGGAATGTGCAGCGCGATGGCTACAAGATCGCCGACGTGCGCGCGCACTGGGCCAAGATCGGCCTGTTCCGCAAGGATCACGTGTCGGTGGGCGCGGGCGTGCACCAGCAGCTGCAAGCGAAGCCTTACGTCTTCAAGCGCACCTACGACAAGGGCGCCCTGCACGACAAGGTTGTCGTCGCGCTGGACCAGCCGACCGACAAACCCGCCAGCATCAATCTGCACGGCGTGTTTGCCAACGGCCAGAAGGTCAAGGACTACTACTCCGGCAAGACTGCCGTCGTGAAAGGCGGCAGCGTCAACTTCGGTACGAAGAACGCGGTCGTCTTGATCGGGCAGGAGTAAGCGCTAGCGGTCGGTCGAGAGCGAGTAGGGCGCGTCAGCCGGGGCGGTGGCGCGTTGCGTGTTTGGCTTGTCGGACATGTCGAAGTCAAGCACCGCGCCCTGCATCAGGCCCGCGTGGCTCAACCAGTTCTTCGAGTACGGCTTGCCGTTGACCTTGAGTGCGTTCACATAACGCTTGCTGTCGCTGTTGGCGGGGGCGTTGATGACCACCGTCTTGCCGTTCTCCAGCCGCAGCGTGACCTTCTTGAACAACGGCGCTCCGACCACATACTGCGGCACCACCGGCGTGACAGGGTAGAAGCCCAGCGCCGAGAACACATACCATGCCGAGGTCTGGCCGTTGTCCTCGTCGCCGCAGTAGCCGTCCGGCGTGGCCTTGTACAAGCGGTTCATGGTTTCACGCGCCCAGTACTGCGTCTTCCAGGGTGCGCCCGCGTAGTCGTACAGGTAGATCATGTGCTGGATGGGCTGGTTGCCGTGCGCGTACTGGCCCATGTTCGCGATCTGCATTTCGCGGATCTCGTGTATTACTTCGCCGTAGTAGCTTTCGTCGAAGGTCGGCGGCAGCGTGAACACCTGATCCAGCTTGGCGACGAACTTCTCGCGGCCGCCCATCAGGTCCACCAGCCCGTTCACGTCCTGGAACACGGACCAGGTGTAGTGCCAGCTATTCCCCTCGGTGAAGGCGTCGCCCCATTTGAAGGGATTGAACGGCGACTGGAAGCTGCCGTCCTTGTTCTTGCCGCGCATGAGACCCGTCTCCGGGTCGAACAGTTTTTTGTAGTTCATCGCCCGTTGCGCGTAGATGCCGATCTCCGACTGCGGCTTGCCGAGCGCCTTGCCCAGCTGGTAGATGGCGAAATCGTCGTATGCGTATTCCAGTGTGCGGGCGGCGTTCTCGTTGATCTTGACGTCGTACGGCACGTAGCCAAGTTCGTTGTAGTACTTGACGCCGGCGCGGCCGACGGCGCTCATCGGGCCTTCGTTGTCGGCGCCGTGCTTCAGCGCCTGCCACAGCGTGTCGATGTCGTAGCCGCGCAGGCCTTTGATGTAGGCCTCCGCCACCACCGATGCCGAGTTATTCCCGATCATGACGTCGGCCAGGCCGGGGCTGGACCATTCGGGCAGCCAGCCGCTTTCCTTGTAGTCGTTCGCCAGGCCGGCCTGCATTTCGCGGTTGATCGATGGGTACATCAGGTTCAGGAAGGGATACAGCGCGCGGAAGGTGTCCCAGAAGCCGGTACCGGCGAACATATAGCCGGGCAGGATCTTGCCGTTGTGCGGACTCCAGTGGACGATCTGGTTGTTGGCGTCGATTTCATACAGTTTGTTCGGGAAGAACAGCATGCGATACAGGCTTGAATAGAAAGTGCGCGTCTGGTCGTCGCTGCCGCCTTCCACGCTGATGCGGCTCAGCGTCTTGTTCCACACTTCCTTGCCTTTTTGCGCGGTGGCGTCGAAGCTGTCGGCGGCCAGTTCGCGCTTCAGGTTCAGCTCCGCCTGTTCTTCGCTGATGAAGGAGGAGGCCACGCGCATGCCGACCTTCTCGCCTTTGGCGGTCTTGAAGCCGACCACGGCGCCGCTATGGTCGCTGGCCAGCTCCATGACATTGCTCACCACTTTGTCGCCGCTCCAGATGCGGGTGGAGGTGAATGGCTTGTCGAAGTAGATGACGAAGTAGTTCTTGAAGTTCTTCGGCAGTGGGCCGCGCGCATAGCGCGTGCTGTAGCCGACGATCTTGCGCTCCGCCGGAATCACCTTGATGTACGAGCCTTTGTCGTAGGCGTCCACCACCACGTAGGCGTCGTCGGTCTTGGGGAAGGTGAAGCGGAATTGCGCGGCGCGTTCGGTCGGCGCGATTTCGGTGGTCACGTCGGCATCGGCTAGGTAGACGCTGTAGTAGTAGGGCTTGGCCACTTCCGCCTTGTGCGAGAACCAGCTGGCGCGGTCGTCCTGCGTGAACTTGAGTTTGCCGGTGACCGGCATGATGGCGAACTGGCCGTAGTCGTTCATCCATGGCGACGGCTGGTGTGTTTGCTTGAAGCCGCGGATCTTGTCGGCGTCGTAGGTGTAGGCCCAGCCGTTGCCCATCTTGCCGGTCTGCGGCGTCCAGAAGTTCATCCCCCACGGTAGCGCGATGGTCGGATAGGTATTGCCGTTCGAGAGTTCGGGCTTGCTGGCGGTGCCCATCAAGGGATTGATCCATTCGACGGGATCGGCGACGGGCGCGGCGGAAGCGGTCAGCGCGAACAGGAACAGGGGCAGCGCAAGCGTATGCAGTTTCATGGTTTTTGGCGGTGGTGACTGGCGAAAACCAGTGTAGCAGCTATGCCATCGCCGCAAACCAACAGGCCTGGGCGGCGCCCATGTTTATTGGCCGATTACTAAACAAGGTGCGCCAGCTACTGCGCGGTGACGATGACGGACGATGCTGCGCTATCGAGTTTGCCGTCGTTGACGGTCAGCGTGGCGACGTAGACGCCCGGCAGGTCGGCGAAGAAGGTTGGCGTGGCGACGTGGTAGTTCAGCAGGGTTGCCGCGCTGCCTGCGGGTTTGGTCAACGTCCACGAATAACTGAGGATATCCTGGTCGGCGTCGGTGCCGCTGCCGGCCAGCTTGACCGAGCTGCCCGCCGTCACGCCTTGTGCCGGACCGGCTGCGGCGACCGGCGCATGGTTCGCTGGCGCGCTGTCGTCGCCGCCGCCGCCGCAGGCGCTGAGGATAAGCGTAAGCAGCAGCGCGGCGATATGGTTGCATCTATGGTTGCGTCTCATCATGGTCTCTTTCCGGCTCGACTGGGAGCCGAAAAGATATCACGCTGTTTACTTCTTTTCTACGAATACCACGGCGCTGCGTGGCGGAATTGCAAACGTGCCGGAAGTGGCGTCGTACTTGGCTTCCAGGGCCACGCGTTTGTCCGCTGCGGCCATGTTTGTGTGGACCGGATGCAGCTGGTAGTGGCGGTTCTTTTCCGCTTCCACCGTCACGCGCTGCGCCACTTTGTCGACGTTGATCAGGTAGGTGATGGACTTGAAGTTGGCGCCCGCATAGCCGGCGCCGTCCAGGTGGGCAACGATCACGGTCGGCACCTGGCCGCTGCCGGTGTTGTGGAAGCGCAGGCGCTGTTTGATGTCGGCGGCGGTGCGCAGGCGGAACAGCGTGCTGCTGGAGCGGATCGCCAGCAGGTCGCGGAAGGCGTCGCGCGCGTAGGCGATGTCCTTCGGCGACGGCTTGATGGCGGCGTCGCGCAGCAGCGGCTTGATCAGGTCGTAGTCCTTGCCGTTGTCTTCCGCGCGCGGCACGCCGGTGCCGTAGTAGTTGTCCTGGTAGCTCCAGTCGATGCGGTTGAACCAGTCGCCCGATTCGAAGCTGTTGCGGTCCAGCGATTTGGACCGCAGGATGTCGAAGCCCGCATGGAAGTAGGCCACGCCCTGGCTGAAGGCGTTGATGGCGGCGCCCAGCATCTGCACCTGCGCGCGTTCGGCGCTGGTGGTGGCGCGCGGCAGCTTGAAGGCGTTGATGTCGTACAGCGTCTGGTTGTCGTGGTTCTCGACGTAGTTGACCACTTCTCCCGGTTCGCTGGCGTAGCCGGCCGGCTGGTTGCCGCCGTAGACGATGTCCTGCAAGGGCTGCGTCTTGCCGTCCCAGGTTTGCAAAGGGTAGCTGCGGATCGAACCGGCCAGGCCGACCTTGACCAGGTCCGACGCTTGCAGCAGGTCGCTGACGGGACGTGCGCCCGCTTGCGCGTTGGCGTCGTACACCAGGCCGTTGATGTAGCCCTGCTGCGTGATCATCTGCATGCCGCTGTCGCCGGCGCCACCGCCGCGCACGGCGTCGCGCGCGCGGTCGCTGAAGGTGCCGATGCCGCTGCCGTTCAGCGACAGCTGCGAAGCCTGCACGAAGCGCGCGCCGTCGGCCACTTCGCCGAAGTTCCAGCCTTCGCCGATCAGGTTGATGTGGCGGCCGGTGGCGTGGTCGGCGCGAGCTTGTAATTGCTCCATCGCGGCGCGCGGCTGGTGGCCCATCAGGTCGAAGCGGAAGGAGTCGATCTTGTACTGCACCGCCCACTGTTCGACGGAGTCGATCATCAGCTTGGCCATCATCAGGTTTTCGGTGGCGGTGTTGTCGCAGCAGGTGGAGCGTTCGATCGCGCCCTTGGCGTTCAGGCGGTGGTAGTAGCCGGGCACCACGCGGTCCAGCACGGACTTTTCATTCTGGCCGGCGATGAAGGTGTGGTTGTACACCACGTCCATGCCCACGCGCAGGCCGGTCTTGTGCAGCGCCTGCACCATCTGGCGGAATTCGACGATGCGTTTGGCGCCGTCGGCCGGGTCGGTGGCGTAGCTGCCTTCGGGCGCGTTGTAGTGGTAAGGGTCGTAGCCCCAGTTGTAGCAGTCGGCGGCCTGGGTCTTGGCGACCAGCGCTTGCTGCTCTTCGCCGTCGGGCGCCAGGCCCACCGGGATGGCCGGCGTGACGCAGCCTTTTTCCGGCACGCTGCCGATGTCGTACACGGGCAGCAGGTGGATGTCGGTCATGCCGGCTTTGCTCAGCGCGGCCAGATGCTTCATGCCGTTGGAACCGGCTTCGGTGAAGGCGGTGTACTTGCCGCGGTTGGCGGCGCTGACGGTGCTGTCGTTGATCGAGAAGTCGCGCACATGCAGTTCGTAGACCGTCATGTCGGATTGGGCTGCGACCTTTTTCGGGGCAGGGGTCTTGTCCCAGCCGTCCGGCTTCAGGTTGGCCGCGCCCAGGTCGGCGATGTAGCTGCGTTTGGAATCGGTGGTCAGGCTGATCGAATAGGGATCGGTGACCAGGTTGCGCACCAGGCCAGCCGATGGCGCCACCACGTCCACCAGGTATTGGTAGTACTGGCCGGAGCGTTTGCCGTCAAGCTGCGCGGACCAGATGCCGGTGGCGTCTTCGCGCTGCATGGCGGTGATGGCGGAGGCCTTGCCTGAGCCATTGGAGTAGGTGCACAGCGCAACGCGCTGCGCGGTCGGCGCCCATAGTTTGAAGCCGGTCTGTTTGCCGACACTGACGCCCAGATCGCGCGCATTGGCGGCGCTGGCATACAAGTCATCGAGCACGCCGGCGATCTGCAGCGTGGTGGTGTCGCGCACGGTGCCGTCGTCGGCCTCCTGCACCAGCATGACCTGCTTCGTCAGCACGCCGCCGAGGCGCACCGCATCCGCAGCCGCCAACGTCAGCACAGCGCCATTGCCGACGAATTTGAAGCGCTGCGCGACATCGGACGGCAAGCCGCCATCAAAGCGCGCCAACGCCAGCGAGCCATCCGCACCGGACACGCGCGCGCCGGGCGCCGCATGCAGCGAGGCGGAAGCGGAATAATAGAGTTTGAAAGCGCCATTGGACGCATCGGCGCCGGGCCACTTGATCAGCTGTCGATTGAGCCAGTAAGCCCGGGCGTCGGCGGCGACGGCGGGCTGCAGGACGGTAGCGAACGGGGCGTCGCAGGCGGCAAGCGTCGCGTTATCGGCGGCTGCAGCGGCCATGGAGGCCAGCGCGAGCGCGCCACCGACAGATACTCCGGCCACATGCCGCCACGCTCCAAAATGCTTACTGCTCATAATCGCCGCCTCCAAAAACTATAGATTTAGGTAGTGCGGCTACAAAAAACCAGCAAATACCCCTGTATTTGCCGGTTATGGTAATCCAAAATCTGTAGTTTTGATACTTTCTGGTGCTTGTATTATTTTTCGTCAGGAACAATAAACCCGATTGGACGCTTCGGTGCGGGTTCCGGTCTGGTCATCAACTGACGTAGGACGTCAAATATCTGTTTTATTTGTGCGTGTGTTTCTTGTTCGAGGTCGTTATGCCGCATGGATAGCAAAGAGGTTCTGCTTTCTAGCTGATCTAGCCGCAACGCGAGTTCTTTGCTTGATATGGAGGCTTCACGCATGCGAACGAATGTCCTCATGATTTCTATATTCACTGCAATGGCTGTGGTGCTGCCGAGTGCTGATGAGAGCATGGCGACGCCTTGCTCTGTGAAGGCATAGGGGGCGTAACGTCGCCCGCCACGACCGGTCTTTGAGGTCACAAATTGTGACCTCAAAGACGTCCACTCCGAATCGTTCAGTTGAAACATAAAGTCTGGTGGGAAGCGTTCGCTATTTCGTTTGATCGCTTGCAGCAGGACTTTGGTCGGAACGCTATACAAGTCCGCCAAGTCGTTATCAAGCAATACTTTTTGCTCCCTCACGACTTGGATTTTCCCGGCAATTGCGGGCGCGTATGCGGTTGGTTGGACAGCCATTCCTGTCGATCATTCTTTTTGAGATGACTGCCAAGCTTACGCGCCCTTTGGTAGGGCGATTCGATAATTGTCAATCGCCCTGAAGCTCATTGGCTTAGATGTGCCTCCGGTTAGCGGAAGCTCGCCGGGCCTTCGCTGCGGTAGTTGTCCACCATCTTGTAGCGCATCGCGTATAGCGCGAAGATGGCCGCGACCAGCAGGGCGAAGGCGGCGAAGAAGAACATCTGGAACGCGATTACGCTCAAGCCGCTGGTGGCGATGTACGCGCTGACGGCGTCGTTCTTCACACCCGCATTGACGATCAGCACCCACAGGTTGCCGACCGTGATGGCCAGATACCAGAAGCTCAGGATGATGCCCTTCATCGGCACCGGCGCCTGGCTATAGGCGAACTCCAGTCCCGTTGCCGACACCAGCACCTCGCCCAACGTCAGCAGCGCATACGGCAGCAGCTGCCACAGGATCGAGACCTTGTCGCCGCCGTCCATCTGCAACTGGATCAAGCCGATCACGATCCAGGACACGCCGGCCATCGCGATCCCCGTGCCCATGCGGCGCAGCGGCGTCGGCGTGATGCCGATCGCGCGCATGATCGGATACAGGGCCAGGTTGTTGAACGGGATCAGCAGCATCACCAGTATCGGATTGACCGCCTGCATCTGCGCCGGCAGCAGCGTGAATTCCCAGCCGAAGATGTTCAGCAGCGGGCTGTTCATCGCATTGGCTTGCACGATCCAGGTCGACGCCTTCTGGTCGAACAGCGAATGGAACGGCGTCACCATCGCGAACACGATCAGGATGCGCAGCACCGAGCGCACGCCTTCGACCGCCTCGTCGCTATGCAGGCCGCGCGCGCGGTCCAGCTGCATCGACACGCCGATGCCGCCAAACGCCAGCACCAGCACCAGCGCCGTGCACGCGGCGATGACGAAGCCCCATTGCGGCGTCATGCACAGCGATGCCACCGCGCCCAGCGCGCCGACGCCGGCCATCATCAGGCCGGGGCGCGATTGGCCGGGCTGCCTGCTCATCAGCGCGGTGCGGGCCACGCTGCTGAAGGAATTGGGATTCGGCGCGGCCGGCGGCACGTGGATGTATTTGCGCTTGCCGAGCCAGAACACCAGCGTGGCGACCGCCATCAGGATGCCGGGAATGCCGAAGGCGACGGCCGGGCCGTAGTCGCGCAGGAACACCGGCATCAGCAGCGAGGCGAAGAAGGAGCCGAAGTTGATGATCCAGTAGAAGGCGTCGTACACCAGCTTGGCGCGGTTCTTGTTGGTCTGGTCGAACTGGTCGCCGACGAAGGCCGCCACCAGCGGCTTGATGCCGCCCGAGCCGAAGGCGATCAGGAACAGGCCGAAGTAGAAGCCCTTGAGGTTGTCCTCGAAAATCGCCAGGCAGGCATGGCCGGCAACGTAGATCAGGCTGAACCAGAACACCGTGTTGTATTTGCCGAACCAGCGGTCGGCCAGCCAGCCACCCAGTAGCGGGAAGAAGTACACGCCGATGACGAAGGTGTGGAATACATGCTTGGCCTCGCTGGCGCGGTCGGCCAGCGGCACGAACAGCAGCAGGGTGCTCAGCAGGAACGGCGTCAGGATGTTGCGCATGCCGTAGAAGCTGAAACGTTCGCAGCCTTCGTTGGCGATGATGTAAGGAATTTGCCGGGGCATCGGCCCGTTGCCGGTGTTGCTCACTATTTTCTCTCCTGATTTGTGTAGTTTGACTACTATTTTTATCCGACGAATTTTTGTAAATATCCGTAAGATGCTGATTTTTATGGATTAATTGTATTAATCCGCAAGTGCCTCATGGATTGAAAAAACCATATTCGTGATGTATATTGTCTACAAACCTATATCCAGTTTTGCCAACCCCGGATTTTCTTATGACTAAGCAACTTACACAAGTTTCACCGCACTCCCAGGACTGGTACCGCGAGGCGATCATCTACCAGGTCTACCCGCGCAGCTTCAACGATACCAACGGCGACGGCATCGGCGATTTACCCGGGATTACGGCAAAGCTGGACTATATCGCATCGCTGGGCGTGGACATCGTCTGGATCTCGCCATATTTCAAATCGCCGATGAAGGATTTCGGTTACGACATCTCCGATTATTGCGACGTCGATCCGATGTTCGGCACGCTGGCCGACTTCGACGTGATGATCGCCAAGGCGCACAGCCTGGGCCTGAAGATCATGATCGACCAGGTGATGGCCCACACGGCCGAGGAGCATGCGTGGTTCAAGGAAAGCCGTTCCAGCCGCGACAATCCCAAGGCCGACTGGTACGTCTGGTCCGATCCGGCGCCGGATGGCAATCCGCCGAACAACTGGATGTCGGTGTTCGGCGGCTCGTCGTGGCAGTGGGACACGCGCCGTCGTCAATACTATTTACACAATTTCCTGGTCAGCCAGCCGCAGGTCAATTTCCACAACCCGCAAGTGCAGCAGGCGCACCTGGACGCGCTGCGTTTCTGGCTGGAGCGCGGCGTCGACGGCATCCGCCTGGACGCCTGCAATTTCCACTTCCACGACCAGCAGCTGCGCAGCAATCCGCCGGCCGTCAACCGCGACACCGCCACCGTCTCGGACGTCAACCCCTACGGCATGCAGGCGCACATCTACGACAAGAGCCGTCCGGAGAACCTGCCTTTCCTGCAAAAGCTGCGCGCGCTGCTCAATGAATACAAGGCGGTCGCCATCGGCGAAGTGGGCGCCGACGATTCGCTGGCCGTGATGGCCGAGTACACCGCCGACGGCGACAAGCTGCAGATGGCCTACAGCTTCAACCTGCTGGTGCCGACCTGCTCGTCGCACTACATCCGCCAGCAGGTGGAGAATTTCGAGGCGCGCGTCAAGGGCGGCTGGGCTTCCTGGTCGGTCGGCAACCACGACGTGCAGCGCGTGGCGACCCGCTGGGGCGGCCCGGATGCGCCGGTGGCGTTCGCCAAGATGATCCTGGCGATGCAGCTGTCGCTGAAAGGCACGCCGTGCCTGTACCAGGGCGACGAACTGGCCTTCGCCGAGGCGGACGTGCCGTTCGAGCTGCTGCAAGACCCGTACGGCATCACCTTCTGGCCGGAGTTCAAGGGCCGCGACGGCTGCCGCACGCCGATGGCGTGGACCGACGGCGCCAACGGCGGCTTCACCGAAGGCAAACCGTGGCTGCCGGTATCGCCGGACCACCTGGCCAAGGCGGCCTCGGTGCAGGAGGGCGATGCCGCGTCGTCGCTGGAATTCACCCGCAAGTTCATCGCCTGGCGCCGCAAGCTGCCGCAGCTGACGCGCGGCGCGATCCAGTTCTTCGACACGCCGGAACCGGTGCTGGCGCTGCGCCGCAGTACAGGAGGCGAGGGCGAGCGCGACATCATCGCCGTGTTCAACCTGGGCGCGGAGCCGGTCAGCTGCGCGCTGCCGCAGGCGGCGGGCGCCGAGCAGATGGACGG
This sequence comes from Duganella rhizosphaerae, assembly GCF_040364205.1. NCBI lineage: Bacteria > Pseudomonadati > Pseudomonadota > Betaproteobacteria > Burkholderiales > Oxalobacteraceae > Duganella > Duganella rhizosphaerae. The sequence continues at coordinate 2,253 of NZ_BPWK01000003.1, read as the reverse complement.
CTACGGCCTGCCGGGCGCGGTGGTGGACGGCCAGGTGCAGCTGCCGGCCTTCGGCGCCTGGTTCGGCTACGCCCGGTAAGGGTAGGGGGAACGATACGATTTCGCATCGTTTCCTTCTTAACACCAGGTATTTCGGGTATGCTTCCGCCAACTGTTTTGACTGAATTGACGATGAAACAAGCTGAAGTAGATCAAAAACTGAACCGCACCGCCTTCGCCGACGGCCCACGCCTGCTGGCCGACATCGGCGCGACGCATGCCCGCTTCGCCTTGCAGACCGCCCCCGGCGAGTTCCGCGCAGTGCGCGTGCTCAAGTGCGACGACTACACCGACATCGTGGCGATGCTGCGCTCCTACCTGTCGGACCACTCCGATATCACGCTGAACCACGCGGCGCTGGCGGTGGCCAATCCGGTCAGCGGCGACCACGTGCGCATGACCAACCGCGACTGGGAATTCTCCACCGACGAAGTGCGCCGCGCCCTGGGCCTGCACACGCTGCTGGTGGTGAACGACTTCACCGCGCTGGCGATGTCGCTGCCGGGCCTGAAGCCGGCCGATCTGATGCAGGTGGGTGGCGGCAAGCCGGCCTCCAATTCCGTCATCGGCGTGCTGGGACCGGGTACCGGCCTGGGCGTGTCGGGCGTGATCCCGACCGTTGACGGTTTCGTCACGCTGGGTTCGGAAGGCGGCCACACCAACTTCGCGCCGGCCGACGAGCGCGAATATTCGATTTTGCAGTACGCCTGGCAGACCTGGTCGCACGTCTCGACCGAGCGTTTGATTTCCGGCCCCGGCATGGAGATCATCTACCGCGCCATCGCCAAGCGCAATGGCCGCCAGGTGCGCGACCTGACGTCGCAGGAAATCATGGCCGGCGCGTTGACCGACAAAGACCCGCTGTGCCTGGAAGTGCTGGAATGCTTCTGCGCCATGCTGGGCGGCGCCACCGCCAACCTGGCCGTGACCCTGGGCGCGTTTGGCGGCATGTTCATCGGCGGCGGCATCGTGCCGCGCATGGGCGAGTGGTTCGCCTCGTCGCCGTTCCGCACGCGCTTCGAGGCCAAGGGCCGTTTCACCAGCTACCTGTCGGAGATTCCGACCTATGTGATCACCACGCCGAATCCGGCGTTCTACGGCGTGGCGACGATCTTGTCCGAGCACCTGCGCGGACGCAGCGGCGCCAACACGCTGATGGAGCGCGTGCAGCATCTGCAGCACGAGCTGACGCCGGCCGAGCAGCGCGTGGCGCAGCTGGTGCTGGAGCAGCCGCGCCTGGTGCTGAACGAGCCGATCGCCGACATCGCGCGCCTGGCCGAAGTGAGCCAGCCGACCGTGATTCGCTTCTGCCGTTCGCTGGGTTTCCTTGGCCTGGCCGATTTCAAATTGAAGTTCGCCAGCAGCCTGACCGGCGCGATTCCGGTGCGCCACAGCCAGGTGCGCGTCAGCGACAGCACGCACGACCTGAGCGCCAAGGTAATCGACAATACTGTTTCCGCGATTCTGAAATTCCGCGACCAGCTGGACGTGCGTTCGCTGGACAAGGCGATCGCGCTGGTGGCCAAGGCCAAGCGGGTCGAGTTTTACGCGATGGGCAATTCGCGCGTGGTGGCGCTGGACGGCCAGCACAAGTTCTTCCGCTTCCGCATTCCGACGTCGGCCTATGGCGATTCGCACCTGCTGACCTTGGCGGCCGAGTTGTTGAATCCGGGCGATGTGGTGATTGCCATCTCCAATTCGGGCAAGCTGCCGGACCTGCTGGCGGCGGTCGACGCGGCGCGGGCGGCGGGGGCGGACGTCATCGCCATCACGTCGAGCAATTCGCCGCTGGCCAAGAAAGCCAGCGTCTGCCTGGCGGTCGACCACAGCGAGGACAGCACGACCTTCCTGTCGATGATCTCGCGCATCCTGCAACTGCTGCTGATCGACATCCTGTCGGTGGGCATCTCGCTGGACACGCAGAACTCGCGCCTGGTGGTCGAACACAAGACCGCCAGCGGCGGCGACGACAACCGCCGCCTGCTGATCTCCCACCTCGACAGCTAAAATCCGGGATCAGGTCTGACATTCGGACACGAGCTCTGCCGTAAGAGGTGTTACGGCAGAGCTCGTGTCCGAATGTCAGACCTGACCCCGGACGTAGAATGTCAGACCTCGTATATTGAGCATACCGCATCTCCATCGGATAATAAGGACGTAGGTGCGGTCAGGCGGAGTGACGCTGATCAGACTTAGTGCCATAGAGCCCGTGGG